>NZ_JBBEWC010000013.1:0-181608 GCF_037860775.1 Emticicia soli
TGAAGTCACAATTAAGAAAACCTCAAATCTCTGCGGCATGACCATTCCAAAGCGAAAGCCCTATTTAATGATAAAAAAGGAGTTTTTTTGACTCAAGACAAGATTTAAAAACCGGAGTTTAGCAGAGCTAAATGAGCGGCCCGCCGCTGCGGGATTTTTAAAGCGCAGTATTGAGCAAAAAAAGCCTTTTTTAGCTTAACAAGATTAACTCAAACAGTTTCTTAATAACAATCTATCAGAATCCTGCCTTGTTTCTTAAGAACATCTACCGATGGAAGTTGATGTTTGGTTGTTACGTCTTCTAAACGAGCCAATACGCCCTTTAACATCGTAAGCGAGCCACAAATCATGATTGTGCCCTGGTTACCAAGCAAATGAGCTACGGCGGTTTCATTTTTTTCCAATAAATCCTGCACATAGGCTGAGGTTTCTTCTCTCGAAAATACCAGATGGCAGTTATTATCACTTATATAACATCTGAACAATTCAGAATCAATGCGGTTTTTACCACCCCAATAAAGCGTACTTCTTGTCGATTGCATACCAAGAAAAGGCGCAACGCCTGTACCGTTGGCAATCATAAGTACCGGTGAGTTGTCGGTAGGGAAATAAAACGTAGGGTTGCGTTTCAGATAAGCCTCAAAAGAGTATCCTAGTGGCAGATTCCCCAAGAAATTTGAGCAAAGACCTGTGCGCTTGATAAGCAAAATCAGTTCAGTAGGGCTGATTGATGCAATAGAATAATAACGCTCAATGTTTTCATCAGGCGGATAAACGCCTAACAAATCACCTGATTGGATTTTTAGTTTATCCGAATGGCCTATTCGTAATAAAAATGTATCACCTTGCTCTTTTTTCTCAAGAATTTTAAATGAATCCAAGCCTTTTTTACGAACCGGATGTAGTTTCGTTGGGTTGACGGTTAGATTAGTTTTCTGACTCTTATTTAAAGCCCTAACCCAATCAATGAATTGTACAACTGACTGATTATCGACGGTCATGTATGGTGTAATCTCCTGCGTATGCCTGAATCTAGCCAGCTCATTGCGCAATTCCTCAGCAAAGGCACAAAAAGCAGGGTATTCTTTTGAGCCAAAGCCTAAAACACTGTACTGTACAAGTTCAGCTCCAGAGATTTTAGCGTCCAACTGTGCCAGCACATCTTGTGCGTTTTCGGGCGCATCGCCATCGCCATAAGTAGAAGTAAGAACCAGCAATGTTTTCTTGCCGATTATTCTCGGGAAATTTTCGAGGCCAACGGCACTCACTTTAATATTCAGTTTTTGGTAGGCTTCTTCCAGTGCATCGGCAAAGCGCCAGGTATGCCCTGTTTCAGAACCAACCAGAATAATCGTATCTACATCGTCTGCAATAATAGCTTTGTGTTTTTTTTGCTTCCATTTCTGGCCAACCATCTGGAAGCCCGTGAAACTTAAAAACACCATTACCAACGAAGTGAGAAATAAAACAACTGCCCAACTTTTAAGCCCTTCGCCCGTATGTAGCGAAAAATTCAAAGCCCGCATTTGTTCGCTTATAGGTACTACTTCTATTTTAATAAGCTTTTCAGATGCTTTATCATAATGCAATAATTTGTCGGCCATTTCTATAGTGAGCGGGTCTTCTTCAACAACGGGTAGCGTTACTTTCTTGACCTCGCTCATCAAAAGCTTATTGAGTGGAAACTCATTGCCCTTGGCTGTAATTGTTTCATTGGCCGGTTTCGGAGCAAATCGTATCACCGACAGATAAGTCCCTGAAACGGCAATAATAACAATCGGAATTACAAACAAGCGGCTCAGTTGTGCATGGCCGTCACGTTTGAGTTCCAGTATTTTTATTGATTTATAGATGGCCTTTAAACCACCTGCTCGTTTAATATGCAGCCCAATACCACTTATAACCAGAAAAACCAGTGCAAGAGAAGCTAAACCTACTATGATTCGCCCGGGTGTTTTCAGAAACAACGAGCGGTGTAAGTCACGGCTTAAATCGAAAATGGTTGAGAGTTTTTTGGGAGCATCTAAAACTTTGCCAGTTTCAGCATTCACAAACAAAGTACCTTCTTTCTCGTTGCCAATGCCTTCTACCTTTATGTTGCCGTAGGCATCTTTTTCGAAACTGAAAACCTCAAGAAACTCTACACTGAGTTTTTCTTGAAAAGCCGTGAGGGTTAAGTCTGATTTATGTTGCCCCGATACTGCATTTTGGCTGAGCAACCAAGGTTCCACAGCCAAAATACAACCTGTAACAGAAGCGAAAAAAATAAAAAGCCCGGCTACTACTGTAGAAAGAAAGTGCAGCCTTCGCCAGAATTTATTCATTCAATTAAGGATTTTTAATCAATTTTACGTATCTGATGTAGCCTGTACCATTGATGGTTTTGCCTACATTAGCTTCCGAAAAGTCCATTTCAACATCTTTTTCTTTGTATTCCTGGTTTTCAACGGCGGTTTCGAAGCGCAGCTTATAACCTTTGTCAAATACCGTATCGTCGGTTGTGATAGAGAATACTTTACGGCTACCTGCTGTAATTGATGCACCTGAAACGCCATCAACATTTTCTTTGGTAGATGTGATGAACTTAAACCAAGATGGGAGGTCGTCGTACCAGCGTTTTTCTTTACCAAAAACCTGCAAGGTTTTTTTGTATTTGCCTTTATTATCTAGCAACGATACTGCTACATAAGCACCTTCGCCCGAATAATTGGTAAGCTGTACTAAACATTTGAAAGATACTTGCGCAGGCGCAGAGGCTTTTTTAAAGCCAAAAGATACAAGGGTAACTATCGCTAACGATAGCATACCAATTATTAATTTATTCGGTTTATTCATTACTATTATTTAAGAAAATCAAGATTCAAGTTTTGTTTACCAAGCACTTCGTTTTCAGCGATAAGGTCAAGTACCGACTCGTCTAATTCTGTCTTTACTTTAGGATTTGCACCTTTTGATACCAAAAACTTCAATAAGTCAAGGTCTTTAGATTTCATGCCTGCGTAGTGCAATACAGTATAACCATCTTTGTCTTTAGCGTTGATGTCTTCGCCTGCCTCAATCAGTTTAACCAATAGCTCTTTGTCTTCTTTGTTAAGGGCAGCGTGTAGTAGTTTACCGTCTTTATGTATATTCAAGCCAGAAGCTTTTAATAAGTCCATTATTTCGCCTGCACGTTGAATACTTCCTTTGCCCTTGCGGTATGAGCTGATAAGCGTATAGTACAAATCGTTACCATCTTTATCTTTTACATCGGTTTTAGCACCTTTGTTAATCAATAATTTTACAACATCGGCTGTGTTATTAGCTACTGCTTGCGAAAGTGCCGACTGACCGTCTTTGTTAACTGCGTTTATTTTGTTTTTCTCTAACCAGAAGTTCAATGAGGCTGCATTGCTTCTTGCTGCTGCTAAAATTAATGGTGTGTTACCTTCTTTATCGGTTTGCGCAAGGTTTAATCCATTTTCGCTAAGAAAACTAAGTATTGAGTTGTCTGCTCCTAATCTTGCAGCAGTATGCGCTAAAGTCTGGCCGTTAGCAAACGGGGCTTTGGGGTCTAAGCCAAGGCTTTTAAGGTATTGAAGCAATTCAACATTTAATCTTCCACCACGCCCACGGCCAATGAACGAAAATGCATTTTCGCCGGCTTTGTTTGGTGCGTAGCTTACGCCCATTGCTACAAGTTCTTTAAGGGTATTGATGTTGCCACCCGCTACTGCATAGTGGAACAAACCATTACCTTTTTTATCGGTATCTTTCAGGCTAAGGCCTTTGCTTTCAAAATATTTAAGGAAAGACACATCTTTCAGATTGCTGATAGCAACCAACATTACGTTGCGGCCTTCTTCGTCTTTATCGTTTTTAATATCACCACCGTTTTTAAGAATTATTTCATAAAATGCAGGGTCAGCTTTGCCATTCAATGCAGCGTGCATCAATAAAGATTGTCCGTGGCTGTTGATGATGTCGGTTTTAGAGCCTTTATCAAACAATAATTTCATTACTTCAAGGTTTCCCTTTTGGGTTGTCCACATCAAATAATTGTTTGAGTGGTGAGTAACCACGTTTACGTTGATACCCGGTTGGTCAAGAATAAATTTGATGGTTTCGTAAGGCGCATCGGCCATGATAGCCAACAAAGGACCATCCCAGCCACCAGGACCCATTTCAAGAATATTGTTGCCCTCGGCCATTTTTTGCTTTACTACATCAATCGAAGGTTTAGTAGCCCAGAAGTCTCTGTTATGAAAGATATTCTGTGCAAAAAGCGATGCACCTGTAAAAACAAGCAGCAGAGTTAAGGCTAATTTATTTTTCATTTCGAATATTGATTAAACGTTGTTAAATGCGTAATTTATTGAACTAGTTTCTTGAAGCCTTCAGTCTGGAACACTTCAAAACCGTTTTTGCTTCCTGATACCATCTGAAACTCAAGCCCTAGTTTCTGGGCTATTCCGATGCTTTTTTCTTTACCCAAAACCAGAAAAGCAGTTCCCCAGGCATCAGCTTCCATTCCGGTAGGGGCTATAACCGATACCGAAACAACATTATGTGCAACAGGACGACCTGTTTTAGGGTCGAGAATATGGCTCAGGTGATTTCCTTCTGTTTGAATAAAATTTCGGTAATTGCCAGAAGTTGCCAAACCTTTGTTGTCTAGCGTAACTACCAGTTGTAGCTCGTTTTGTTCTTCTGTTTCGTTGTTGGTTGGTTTTTCGATACCCACTTTCCAGCTTTTACCTTCCGGGTTACGCCCTTTTGAACGTAGTTCGCCACCTAATTCTATTAGATAATTTTCTATGCCTAATTTATCAAGATGCTCAGCCACCACATCAACCGTGTAGCCTTGCGCAATAGCATTGAAATCTAGCTGGATTGCAGGGTTTTCTTTTACAAGTTTACTACCAACAAGTGAAACTTTCTCGAAACCAATAAATTGTTTGAGTGAATCAATAGTTTTGGCGTTGGGTAGGGGTAAATCATTTTTGCGGATAAAACTCCATGCTTTAATTAGTGGGCCAACCGATGGGTCGAATGCACCGTTTGATAGCTTATAAATCTCATGAGATTTCAGAAGTACATTCTTAAAATGTGCGTCAATTTGTTGTGAAGTAGCGTTTTTGTTGAAGCTCGAGATAATAGATGTGCTATCCCACAAAGACATACTGTGGTCTATTACTTTAAAAATACTATCTGCAGCGTTTTTGAGGTATGGTTTTTCGCCACCACTAAAGGTAATGGTATAGGTAGTTCCTTGGGCAGTGCCTTCAATTTTCTGATATTCATTGCTTTTGCACGAATGCAAGCTTATCAGTAAAAAGAATATAAATACAACACGATTTAACATGAAGTTTCAGGGTTTGTGTGTTGATGGTCTGGTTTCAGGTTAATAAATCTGAAAAGGCAAGCAATACCCAATGAATAAGAGAACGCAATCACAACCAGCCTGTTTTTAGTACAGGCTGTGTGATTTTTGGATTTTCATAAAAGTGTTATTATCGTTGGATTCACTAGTATAAACCAGAACCAGATACTTTATTCATCAGGCTTGTAAGATTGAATAAAGAATTTTGCCTTCATTCAAACACTTACTGTTCGCCAATTACAAGCTATTACTCAGCCTTTTTTAGGTATTTTTTGCATTAAAATCTCAACAAGGGCTTTTATATACAAAAGTATTTATTTAGACTGATTTTAAATAACGGCACAAAAGTAAGGATGAAGCTTTAAAGAACAAACTATTATTTAGAATAAATTCAAATAACCAGATTGTTAGAATGCTGCAATTAATGCTTTGCTTTTGCAGAGAAGAGAGAGATAGGCTAATGTAAGCTGACTAAAAACTATTTTATCAGAGTTTTTAGTGCCGATAGAAGAATAACTAAATTTATTGAAGTAATAAATTTGATTGATTAATACAAAAAGAGGAGGCATTTGCCTCCCCAATAAAATCAGTTTTGTCTGATAAATATTCTAGGGCCTGAGCCGTTGCCCTGAATCCCCATTTCTTTCATATAGTCGTCTTGTATTTTCTTAAACTCTTTGGCTGTTACTTTCTTGCCACCCGTTGGGTTCTTTATTTCGCCTTTAATTTTCTTTAGTTCAATTTTCTTGGCTTCAAAAACCGTAGTACCATCGTTCACATTTACTTCAAGTATTGTTCCGGGTAACCCCCAATAATTTTGTGGTCCAGCAGGGCTTATCAGGGCTTCGGCATACCAGGCTACTATTTCCTGCTTGGTTGTTTCATTAGTAAATGTTGCTTTTTTACAATCGTAGCCTATTATTTTTTTGCTTTCGTCTACAAATTTCCACGGGCTGGTTTTTAATGAATCTTCGATACGGAATTTTTTACCTGCAAAATCGGTAACGGTAATAAATTTAGAAGCTTCAAAATTACGGTATAAGTCCATTTGTGGGCGGTTGAAACGCATTTGTACATTGTTGCCTCCTACAGATGTATTTACATCTTCGGAGTCGTCATCGACATTGGTGTAAAATGATTCGGTAGGGCTAAAGTACAAGCGGTTTTTACTGGTTCTGAACTCAGGAATCATGCTTTTCATAGACTCCTGGTCTTTACCAAGGCCCTTATGCATGTTTACTTTAAATTCGTAGTCAATTACACCTTCTTGTAGCTGTGCAATGGCCAAATGGCTGATAATAAACGGAATAAATAAAAATAACTTTTTCATTTGTTGTTGTTTTGAGATATGTACCGCAAAAGTATATTTCAGCCAGCAGCATAGAGGTTAATCATTATTGAAATAATGTTAATTAAGGTTAATAAATAGTAGCCAAACCAAAAATGTAGCTTAATTTTGATTGTATAATTGTGCGTTAATAGTCATAGAAAAAGACTTATTTTAATGAAATAACATTGAAGACAGGATTAAAAAATCGGACACATTTTGTATTAATATGCGTGAGCCTATTGGTTCTAACGCTATTTAATGCTTTCTGGCTTCGGCAGAACTATACAGAGCAGAAAAACAATCTGCAAAAAGATGTTAGCAATAGTTTTGAGAAAACGGTTGCTACCATGCAGGATTCAATCATTAAGCGTCAGGTTGATTCTTCTTTTAAAGCAAGGCAAGCTACAGTTGCGCCTAAAAAGACAAAGCGCCCTAAGAGGGTAAAGATTGATGATGTGAAGATAAACAACTTCTTTTTCAGAGAACCCATGCCACCAACGCATCTGACGCTCAATCGAGACTCCAGCAAAAGTAGGAGCATCACAATCTATTCAAATAGTAACTGGCAGAAAAGCGATTCGGTAGGAAAAGAACTATTGGCAAAGATGATACAGTCAATATCGCTTGATTCTAACAGAAGAAATATACAGATACAGTTAAAGTTAGATTCCACTAAGCCCTATGCTCCACCCAGAAAAATGGCAGGAAGAGTAATGCTTGTATCGGGCGTAAAGTTTGATACGCTGGTAAAAAATGTTGGTGGCTATATTAGTCCTAAACGAACATGGACACTTGCGCCAAAACCTGTTAAAGATGTTACTGGCTTAAAAGAAGATATTATTATCAAGCTTGTTAATGATACGCTGAACCTGAAAGAAGTAAAACAAAAGTTTGAAGCACGCTTAGTTAAGCAGCAGGTAAATATTCCGTTCGATGTGAGCTATGTTGCCAGAGCAAAAAAAGATACCGTTACAGCTTTAAGAGCCGAAGTGATTTTTGGTAACTCGGTTTACCAAGCCAGTTTTGCCGATAGTACATGGTTTTTAACTAAGAAAATCATTCCTCAGATACTTTTCTCTGTTTTCCTGATAAGCATCACGGGGCTTTCGTTCTGGCTTATTTATAGAAACCTGCAACAACAGAACCGCCTCACAGCATTGAAGAATGATTTTGTAAGCAATATAACGCATGAATTAAAAACACCTATCTCAACCGTGAGTGTGGCTATTGAAGCACTGAGCAATTTTAATGTTTTGCAGAACCCAACACAAACAAAAGAGTACCTCGAAATATCGAAGAATGAATTGAACAGACTCTCGATACTTGTTGACAAAGTGTTGAAAATGAGTGTTTTTGAACAGAAAGAGTTGGTATTGAATAACGACAACGTTAATTTCAGAAGTTTGGTAGAAAGTGTATTGGCTACCATGAAACTACAATTCGAGAAATTTCATGCGAATGTAAATTTCGATTTGCTCGGTAAAACTTTTACTATCATTGGCGACTCTGTTCATTTGACTAACGTAGTGTATAATCTGCTTGAGAATGCCTTGAAATATAGTAAAGAACCACATATAAATGTAGTGTTGCAAGAAGATGAGCAAAGCCTGCAATTGAGTATTGAAGATAATGGAATGGGTATTGAAGAGGAATTTTTGACAAAGATTTTTGACAAGTTCTTTAGAGTGCCTACCGGCAACGTGCATAACATAAAAGGCTATGGCTTAGGGCTGAGCTATGTAAAAAATGTAATTGAACGCCACAACGGCACCATAGAAGTAAACAGCAAAGTAGGAGAGGGCAGCACCTTCATAATGAAACTCCCTTTATTGACCTGAAAGATTAACACATGGCAACTAAGATTTTGTATGTAGAAGACGAGCCCTTCTTGGGTAAAATAGTAAAAGAAAGCCTTGAAAGCCGAAACTTTGAGGTAAATATGGTGGCAGACGGCAATCTGGTACTGAAAGCATTTGAGCAGTTTAAACCTGATATTTGTGTGCTTGATGTAATGTTACCAAACAAAGACGGCTATACATTGGGCAATGAAATAAGACAATTGAAGCCAAACTTGCCTATTGTTTTTCTAACGGCTAAAACCCAGACCGACGATGTGCTGAAAGGTTTTCAATCGGGAGGAAATGATTATATCAGAAAACCCTTTAGTATGGAAGAACTGATTGTGAGAATCAATAACCTCTTACAGATGTCGAATAGTAGTAAAGGCATTGCGCCATCGGGTAGTGTGCAGCTTGGTAAGTATGAGTTTTTACCACAGAAATATGAACTGAGATTGAACGAAAACTGCCGTAAACTCTCGTACAGAGAAACCGAACTATTAAAGATTTTTACTGAAAACAGAAACTTTACGGTTAGCCGTAAAGAAATACTAATGAAGATATGGGGCGATGATTCTTTCTTTAATTCTAGAAACCTTGATGTTTATATTACCAAACTACGAGATTACCTGAAAGAAGACGAAGCCCTTGAATTAATGACTATCAAGGGCGTAGGGTATCATTTTACTACGCCTTTGGTTTAGTCGTCTTTCAAAACATAACCCATACCGGTTTTGGTATGAATCAGCTTTGGTTCAAAGTCTTTGTCTATTTTTTTACGCAAGAAATTGATATATACTTCAATTACATTAAGGCTGTTTTCGGCGTTGTTGCCTTCCCATATTTTTTCGGCAATCTCTGCTTTCGACACAACCTTTCCTTTGTTTCTCACAAGGTACTCGAGCAGAGAAAACTCTTTTGGCGTAAGTTCTATTTTAGTATGCTGACGAGACGCCGTTTTGCTTTCCATATTTATTTCTAAATCAGCAATACGGAGTATATTAGAGGCATTTGTCTCGTTTTCGGCATAGGCTCTTTTCAGAAACACATTTACACGTGCCAGTAGCTCACGATACTCAAAAGGTTTCAGAATATAGTCATCTGCTCCTTTTTCAAATCCTAATATCTTGTCGTCGGTTTCGCCTAGAGCCGTTAGCATAATAATCGGTATCTGGCTATCTTTTTCTCTTATTTTAGCGCATACTTCATACCCATTCATCACAGGTAAGTTTACATCTAAAATCACGAGGTCATATTTTCCACTCAAAGCCAGTCGAAGCCCAATCTGTCCATCAAATGCAACAGAGGTTTCGAAATCTTTTTCGGCCAGACCCTTGCTGAGGTTTTCAGCTAGGCGTTGGTCGTCTTCGACGATGAGTATTCGCTTTTTTTCCATAAGTTTTGAATCATCCACGCTATACCAATGACCAATATACAGCCAAGGGGGTTAAACCAAAGGTAGGCAATCCATTCTTTTTTCAGCATCAATTGCGGAATCCCGATTCCTAATATAATGCTTTGGCTGATAACCGCCGCCCAGAAGGTGGCTGTGCCGCCAATGCTTTTGAAATAGAATGCTACCAGAAATACACCTAATATAATGCCATAAAACAAGGAACCCAATACATTAACAACCTCAATCATGTTGCCTAGTTCGCTGGCATATTGTGCAACAAATATACAAAAAATACCCCACAAAACAGTTGAAACTTTAGAAGCATTCAATTCTGACTTTTCGCTCGGGGGTGTTTTGGAATATTTACGATACACGTCTACAACGGTGGTAGCCGCCAAAGAATTGTAAGCCGATGCAATAGAACCCATAGAAGCCGCAAAAATAACGGCTATCAAGAGGCCAACAAGCCCTTGCGGAAGATAGTCGAGCACAAAGCGTAGGAATACAAAGTCACGGTCGTTAGTGGTGGCTTTGGGGTTATTTTTCTTGATTAAATCTACTACCTGCGATTTAACATTTTTACTCAGTGAGTCTGACTCTTTCAATGAGGCTTTATAAGCCATCAGTTGTTCGTCTTCGGCATCGCCGATATTAGCCAGTAACTGTTGTTTTTTCTTCGAAATAGCCTCATGTTCTTTTTCAAGCACCTGTAACTGCGGCGCATATTGGCTGCTACGCAATTTATCAACCTCTACTTTGTTGAAAAAAACCGGAGAGGTATTGTATTGGTAAAACACAAATACCAACACACCTACAAGCAGGATAGAAAACTGCATAGGCACTTTCAGCAGGCCATTCATAACTAAACCCAAGCGGCTTTGGTTGGTTGATTCGCCGGTAAGGTAACGCCCTACTTGCGACTGGTCGGTACCAAAATAAGAAAGTTGCAGAAAGAAACCCCCGATAAGCCCCGACCACACATTGTAGCGGTCTTTGGGATTGAATTCAAACGAAACCAGGTTCATACGCTCTGATTTACCCGCAATTTTAAGAGCCTTTAGCAAACCAATATCTGCCGGCAGCATCTGCAAAACAATTACCCCTGCCAAAAACATAGCAACCGTAATTACAAGCATTTGTTGCAGATGAGTGTACGAGATTGCTTTTGTACCGCCCACTACGGTATAGGTAAGTACCAACCCGCCCATGATTACGTTTGTCCAGACAATATCCCAGCCAAAAATGGTAGAAAGAATAATGGCAGGCGCATAAATAGAAATGCCCGTAGAAAGGCTGCGTTGCACCAGAAACAAAAAGGCTGTAAAGATGCGCACTTTTCCATCGAAACGGTGTTCGAGGTACTCGTAGGCGGTATAAACTTTAAGACGGTGGAAAATCGGGATAAAGGTAATGCAGAGTACAATCATGGCTAGTGGTAGCCCAAAATAAAACTGTACAAAGCGCATACCGTCGTCGAAGCCCTGCCCGGTGGTCGATAAAAACGTGATGGCACTGGCTTGTGTAGCCATTACAGAAAACCCTACATGATACCAAGGCAACGATTGATTGCCTAGTAGATAGCCGTCAATGTTTTTATCACGGTGGTTTTTATAAACACCATATAGTATTATAAAAAGAAGTGTCAGTGTAAGTAGAATCCAGTCGAGGTTGCTCATGCAAAATAGAGGGTGAAAAGGTAGAAAAGGATAATAGTAACAAAAAGCGCTCCGGCTACTAATATATATACGTTTCGCCAGGTACCAAGAATAGGAGCGTGCTCACTATCCTCCTCGATAGGGGCATCGTTTAGGGGCTTATTCATAATCGTAAATAGGGTATTTAATAGATGTTTTTTATTTTTTATCCAGCACGGCCATCAACTCTTTGGCTCGGTCCATCAGGTTACTTGATGGGTAACCCTGAATAAACTCATTAAGTGCTTGCTGATACACCTCTCGCTGTTCGGTTTTAGCCAGCAATATAATGCGTAACATGGCGAACTTATCTTCAATGCTGGTACCTGTATAGGTAATAAGGCCATCTTCTGCCATTTTCAAGGCTGATAAATAGCTTTCATTACTATATAAATTAAATGCCTGCGAATACACAACGTGTGCTTTTGATTCGGTATCGCTTGTAATGCTTACATTGCCTCTTAATAATTGGCGTGCGTAGGTTGATGCCGGGTATTTGTTAAGCAAAGTGGTACGATAAGGGCTCGTTTCCTGATTAGGCGACGTAAGCGCTAACAAATACAATACCTCTGCCTCATGTACTGTTTTCGGAAACTTAGCTAACAATGTCTGGAAAGTTTCAATGGCATTTTCGGGCTCATTAAACTGAAATTTATATATTTTACCTAACTGATAGTAGGCTTCTTCCTGCTTGCGTTGCGATGCCACCAGTTTTTCGGGGCTTGTCGGAATCCTGGCATATAATTCCTTTTTCTTACTATCTAGCTCTTTTGCTGCTGCCTCAGCCTTTTGTTCGGCAGCTTCCTGTCTGGTTGCGGCAGGCGTATCGGCTCCGGCAGGGGTGTTGGTTCCTTCTGCGCCACGTTCAACTTTAAACGAGATAGAACCCAGTTCTTTGTCTTTTCTACGCCAGTTGTCTTCTAATTGGCGAGTGCCCCATCGTTGTTGGAAATCGCTCTTGTTTCGGGCTATTACAACGGGGTCGTAAAGCTCCCATCTTTTAAAGGTTTCATCTTTGTCCGACAGCCTGTCTACGGCCACATTGTTCATTTTCTTAGCTCGTTCTTCGGCTAATTCCTGCGCTTTTTTAGCGTCTTCTTCTTTTTGTTGAATAGCCCTTTCAAGTGTTTTCTCTAAAGCCGCCGGATTCATAGCCGCCAGTCGTTGCAAACTATCTTCGAGCACCAATACTCTTTGGTACTTTACAAAATCACTCAATGACGAAGCTCTTTTAGAAATACGCTCATAATCTGGCGAGTTTTTGGGCAATGTTGTAAGTGTACTATCGTAGTACATACTAGCCATATCGTATTTCTGCAATTGGTTGTAATGAATCTCAGCCAACTGAAGATACGTGTAGGCATTCTGCGCATTGTTACCCGTTGAGTTTCTTAACGAAGCGTTGTAGTATTCAATAGCTTTGGGGAAGTTTTCTTTCTTGGCCTCAAGATTCCCCATTGTATAGTAAATCTTATCTTTCAGGTCTGAGTTCTTTCGGTCGGTCAGCATTCTTCTGAAATTCTCCTGTACATCTCCAGAGCTACCTCTACGTGCCACTGCCTGGTCGAGCAGGGCATTCATACGAGCATAAAACTCCATGTCGTAATTAGGCTTGTTTTTAGCAACTGCCAGATAATGCGGCAATGCCTTCCCCGATTGGTCGATAATATCATATAGTTGACCAACAGCATAATGAACCCTTGCCTTCTGTTCACTTTTAGACATCAGTTTAAGCGCTTCTTCTGCAATGGCTGCCGAGGTGGCAAACTCGCCCGTTCTTTGGTGAAGATAAGCTTTAGTCAGATAAAAATCACGGGTATTGGCCTTGGTGAGGTCAAGTGTTCTGATAACTTCTGATACTTTCAGGGCTGTTTCGTAATCTCTTTGTTCAATATAAGAGCGCATGAGCCATACCAAGGCAGTCTGGCGACCTACTTGGTCTTTAGTGGTACTGTTTACGTACTTAAATACCTCAATGGCGTTCACAAAATCGCCTTTCATTAGGCGGGCTTTGCCTAAGAGAATGTAGGCTTCGGCCAGATATTTTGAGTTTGAGTGCCGTTCGGCTATCAGTGAAGTTTTCTCGATTACCTCTTTCAGATTGGTAGCTACTGCCTGTGCTTTGGTTGAGTCAATCGGCAATAGAATTGGCATAAGTGCACTATAATTTTCTTCACGGGTTTTAAACAACTCCTTTTCAGCCTCTTTCATGTTATCCCGAGAGATAATCAAAGAGTTGAAAAGCGCATTAGTGTTGTGCCATGCCTTGCTGGTAGGCGAATTACTAAACTGAGAACACCCCGCCGTGAAGATTAAAAATAGTATAAATATGGATAGTTTTTGCACTTCTGAAAAGGTTTTTTGGGTAATACATCTAAATCGACACGAGTCAATATCCCTACTTTAAACGATTGTACGATTAAAAAATTATCTAAATTTGATGATAATGGTTCAAAATGAAGCCATTTGGCTTTAAAATGCTTATTATCAAATAGATTTTGATTTTATGAATACGTATAAAATCAGGAGAAACCAGTATTTGTTGTACATATCCACTTGCTTCAGAGTCACAGTAAATGAAATATCAACTTATGCTTATTTAGACTACAATATTAATGAACATGATTGGGATAATATACCTGATAAGCTCAAAAATCTCATTATAATTCTGTTCGTTTCAATAATCTTATCCCAAAGTAAAAAAGCTGAATATAAGGCTACTCTCATCAATATTCAGACCAATGAACAAATTTTGTCTGCAAAATATATCAAATTAATGCTTACACCAAATCCAATACACTCCTTTTTTGTAATTACAGACTTATGTCTCAGAAATATAAAAGAAGACGAGAAGTACGATAATTGGAATGGACATTTTTGATTTTTGTTTTGCAGACTAAAAAGCTAAGATTTATGAGATAGATAATTTGTCACTACTACGGGCGTATTGAGCCTAGTAAAATATATTACTAGAAAAGATTTTAGTATATGATTCGATATGTTTTTTCACTACGGAGAATCGGTCCTGATATAGAACAAAGGGTTAATTATACTGTTAAAGTTCTGGTAAATATTTTCCTCAAAACACTTTACTGATACTTAAAATTTTATTTTTTTTGCAAAAGCATTGGCTAAAAAAGTATTATTAACACTAAGCACTTATACCACGAATGAAAAAACTCTACTCGTACACTTATGTGTATCTTGCTGTGTTTATTTATGTTCAATACAACATTTATGCTAAAATGACTAAAAACGTATCTCTTGCATTTAAAGCGCAAAGTGATTGAAACGCGTAAAATTCCAAATCATTACATTTCAACAAGGTTGATTTAAATTAATTCGACTAAAAAGTATTACTAACACAAATCATTTATTCCACAAATGAAAAAACTCTACTCGTACACTTATGTGTATCTTGCTGTGTTTATTTATGTTCAATACAACATTTATGCTAAAATGACTAAAAACGTATCTCTTGCATTTAAAGCGCAAAGTGATTGAAACGCGTAAAATTCCAAATCATTACATTTCAACAAGGTTGATTTAAATTAATTCGACTAAAAAGTATTACTAACACAAATCATTTATTCCACAAATGAAAAAACTCTACTCGTACACTTATGTGTATCTTGCTGTGTTTATTTGTCTTCATTACAACATTTTTGCTAAGACGACTGATAATCCACCTTTAATTTTAAAGCCTACACCTGTTAAGGCTTTACCCGTGAGGTTTAAGCCTCTGCCTTTCAAACCATTGTACCTCAATAAGGTCGATGTGTATGAATTTGATCAAAAAGCCTATGTATTTAAAAAGAATACAAGTGCTTTGCCTGTTTTAACTGCGCAAGAGTGGCAAACGGTCAGTAATGACCCGATAAGATTTACACTAATGCCAAATAAAAGATATGCAAAAGTAGGAGAAGAAATTGAGTTAACGCTTACCGCAGAACTACTCAATATTTCACCTTTATTAATGTTTACGTTTGAAGAACTCCGTGAATATACGCTTAAAGTAATACTGCCTAAAGATTTTATTCAAACCGGGGGCACATACTATGATTTTATATCTGATAAACTGAACCCTGCAAACCCGCGCAAGACCTATACTATTAAGGGTCGGTATTTAGCTAAACCTACAATAGATGATTGCTTTGAAGTACTCAGAAAATTAAATAACGAGGTTTTCATTCTAAAAGCCAAACAATGTCCTCTTATTACTGAAGTAGACATGGCTTCTATAAATACAGTTATTGCAGCAGATTCTTTAAAGAATACCAGAGCAATTACAGCCATTGATTTAAGTAAAGTTAAATTTACCTATACCGTACACACTACTGGACGAAATCCAGAACAACTTCCTGAAACTCCATCAATCATCTATTACAATTGCTACAGGTGGGATAATTATTCTTTTTCCACTATGTTAGATAGTGTAGGGAGAGCTGAAATAATCAGGAATGGGGGATCTGATAATTGGGAGATGATTCAAAAAAATGGTAATACTATTCTAAACCAATATTCCGACTGTGGCCAAGGGTTTGCTGGTCTTTATAGTTCTATTCTTGCCTCCACTACTTCAATAACATCAACTATTAAAATTTATGGTAGTAATGTTTGTCCTACCCCAGGCAATGCAGTGCCAATATACACCAAAAGTATAACTTATACTATTGACCGAGTATCTACTCCAGCTCATTGCGTAAGCCAGCCTGTAAGTTTTACCATTACTACTAATTCAACTAATTTATGCCCAGGTAATTCAACCACAATTACAGCGTCTAATAATTGTGCAGGTATTATTACCTGGAAGAAAAATGATGTAACTTATGGTAATGGTGGGGGTAGTATAGTTGTGAGTGAAGCTGGCACTTATAAAGCGACATGTTCAAACCCTTCAACGACTTCAAATAGTATAATTATAAGTACATCTACTTCTCCTGCTGCACCAACAGTTGCAACAGATAAATCTACATTAACACCAGGTGAATATGCCTCACTTACCGCAAATAATTGTTCAGGTACAGTCCTTTGGACTGGTCCCAATAATTATGCTGCTGTAGGCAGTCAAGTAAGTGTAAATAAGAGTGGTAATTACAATGCAAAATGCCAAACTACTTGTAATGGTTCTACTTACTATAGTGGCTTATCTTCTGCTATTAGTATTTCTACAGCTCCTTTACGCATTGATGTTAATAAAACACAAATTACTCCTGGAGAATCTGTTACACTTACAGCAATTGGTTGTACAAATGGTTATATAAAATGGAAAATAAATGATAATTTACAAGCAACATCTGATAATCCATTTACTTTTAATTCGAGTGGATTCTATAGTGCTAGTTGTAATAGTTGGGATGCTACATATACATCAGATTGGGTTACAGTTTTCATCCATCAATTACCGGCTAATACTCCTACTATAACAGCTAATAAAACACGCGCTTATAATAATGAAAGTATTACCTTAACCGCTACTGGTTGTACTACTTATTACTGGGCTATTCCAGTTCGTTTACCTGATGGGAGTTACGTTACTCCTACCCCGTATCCTTCAAGTACTTCTGGTTCAAGAACAGTTACCGGCCCAGCAAATTATAGTGTAAGCTGTACCAATCAAGGGCCTTGGACAAACGTTACAGTTTATCCATCACATCCAGGAGATATTACTATCTCAAGTAATAAAACTGTGGCTAACAATGACGAAGCTGTCCAGCTTAGTGCTAATGGTGATTGCCCAAGTAATGCTGGTATTCAATGGAAAATAGCAGGCGTATCTAGTTGGACTACCAGAAATGAATCTAAAACTGTTTATGGACCCGGAACATATGAAGCACGCTGTATTGTTGATGACTTATCTTATGGCAGTTGGGCCTCAATCAGAATAAATGCCCCTGCCCCGGGAGGTATTACAATTACCTCTAGTAAAACAAGTGCAGCAAGTACTGAATTAGTAACTTTACGTGCCAATGGATGTACTGGTGAAGTAGTATGGACACTACCAAACAATACGGAGGTAAGAGGCAGTGATATATTATACGCTACTGGCCCTGGTACTTACAAAGCAAAATGTGTGCGTTTCGGTCTTAATGGTGAAATTGCAAGCATTGTTATTCAAACTAAGCCAAATGATGCGCCACGTTTTTATGCGACACAGTCTGTAGCCGCAGCAAATCAGATGTTTCAGTTAGTGGCAGAAAACTGCCCGAACAATTATGTACAATGGGGAGTACCTAAACTAGATGCGAATGGGAATATTTATTACGACTATGCCAACTTTTTCACTACACTGATTGTCAGAGGCCCGGGCACTTATAAAGTGAGATGTAATGAAGGAAACCACACAGACTTTCAGGATATAATAGTATTTCCAAGTTCTTCTGATGCATTGGTTATTGTGGCTAATAAAGCGAGAGTATTGCCTACTGAAAGTGTTTCACTAACAGCTTTTGGTTGCCCGAATGGTATCGTAACCTGGGAACTAGGAACCAGCAATGTTGTAGGTGTACAACTCAACACAAGTGGCCCCGGAACTTACAAAGCACGTTGCACGGGTGACCCTACAAATAATGGAGATTATGCAGCGGCGACTATCCTGCCAAATGGTAGCATTGTACCGAGTCTGAGTGCTGACAAAAATACGGCATGTTCTGACGAGGATGTTCAGGTCGATGCCTTTAGTGGTAGTTGCCCTACAGGTTGGCCATTCCAATGGCAACTTGTGAAAAACGATAAAATTGATTATTGGCTCAATAATAGAAATGCCATTGAGAATTTTGGTGAAAACTATGGTGATGTATTTGAAATAGTATCTGGTAATTCAATAACAAGACGTGGTCCGAGGGTATATTATGTGCGTTGTTTGAAACCAGATGGCACCTGGATAGGAGAGTTTAAAGATAAGTCTTTTATTGTAGAACCTGTATTCCCAGAATACTTACGTGCCAGCAATAATGGCCCTGCTTTGATGGGTGCTACAGGAATTAAAGTAGCAGTGACAGAAGTACCTGGCCCTAATATCACTTATTCATGGACAGGACCTGCAGGGTCAGGCTTTTCAAGCAATGTCCGTAACCCTACTATAACAGGTTTAACAGAAGCGAAATCGGGCATTTATACCGTAACGGTGAGGAAAACTGCGCCGGTTGCGTGTAGTGTTACTGCTACTACTAATTTGGTGGTGAGCGGGTGTAGTGATATTAGAATAAAAGCTACAGATCCTGTAACCGGCACTGAAACATATTCTTTGCCTATTGTTGCAGATCAAGTCAATCAATATGGAACATTAGCATTAAGCCCTGTATATAATGATGGTACGGCTATTCCTTATTCAAGCTTTACATGGACTAAGACTGATGGTACTACGTCTACTGGTGAATATTTAATAGTCAATACTCCTGGTATTTATAAAGTGAAAGTGACACCAAATGGAAGTACGACAGGTTGCACGACAATAAGTTATATTATAAAAGAGAATTTTCATATAGAGCAATGGGAAAAAGCCCAAAACCTAAACTTTAAAGATGGTACTGCTGTAACAGTTATACCTATATTGCATAAATCAATAGAAAAAGCAGCTATTCTATATGATTTAGGTATAAAAAATGACCCTGTATCAAAAAATGCTGTTGTGTCTAAGTTATTAAGGTATACATTGCCGAATGGCGCAAAACAAAGTGAAGTTTTGTACATTATACCAACTCCATATTATCTAGCGCATAATAATAATCTGATTAATGGTAATAATCTAGATGGTTTTGTGTTAACATTTACAGAAACAGAACGAAAGTTTCTAGGAGGTTGGTATTATCATAATGGTTCCCCTATTTTCAGAGTTAAAATGGATTTTAATTTGTTTGCAGAGGGTAGAAATTGTAAGGGAAAGGTTTGTTGGACACAAATAGCTAGGACTCAAGAAGGAGATTACACCTCGGAAGACTTTGCTTATTATCCTTACGGATGTAGTGATCCTACTAGAGTAGAGGATTTTGTTGAGCCTGGTAGTAAACTTGTATTGGCTATACCCACTTCATGTGTTGATAATCCGACAAGACATTTAAATAATGATTCTAATACAAATACCAACCCTAATCCTCCTGAAAGCCCATGGAATAATACACCAACCGGAGCTGGTGACCCTCTTTGGGAATGGAATAAACCTAGAGGTGGAGGTGGCTCCTTTAGTAATTACTCCCCATATACTCCTACTATTTTAAAAGATGACTATGATTTTAATAATACAGCTCTTAATCAATATGTAAATGGTATAACAAAAATACTAAGTGAAGTCGGCAATAGATATCCAAATCTTAATGAATTTTCTGACAGTGAATTTAGTTTACTATTAAATCTAATTCAGACTGCACTTAGAAAGTCATTGCCTAATGATGCTAGTAGTATCAATTTTAATAATATTACTCCTTTAGTCGTTAATGCATTCAGAAACTCAGATTATCAAAGTGTTGCGTATAGTTTAATAAATAGTTTTGGCCCTCTTCAAACTGGAAATCCGAATGTTATTAGAAATGCGATTTTAAATAATGTTGACAATATTGTTAACTCTTTTTACGCTTTGTCTACTATATCAAAAACGCTCGCAAGTACCTCAGGTCAAAACTTAGCAAACAATATAGTTAATATTTTACAAACACAAGGTAAAGATGTATCTAAAACTTTATTATTGTATGAGAACAATATTTATATGAGTGAAGTAGATTTACAAAATTTATGGACTGGTTTAGGTGGCAATATAAATAATCCACAAACAATAATTAATTCTGATGGGGTGGAAATTATATTCAAACCTGAAACTGAAAATAATGAAGCTAAATTAACTTTTAACAGGAATGGTTTTACAATTTCAATAGAGAAAGACTTCGGATTAAAAGAGATTTACTCTACCTTAGCAGCAACGCCACGGGTAACACTTTTTGAAGAATTCAAAAAGAATACTGTTGCTATGAAAGCATTTGCTAATATTTTAAAAACGCAAGAAGGTGCAAATTTCATCAATCAATTTAAGCCAACAGGGATTCATAAAAATGTTTATCTAATTCTTGGTTCTCCAAAATTAGGTGGTGTTCGCCTTGGGGCAACATATATGCTAGAATATCCTCCTGGGGTACAACGATTTCAAATTGGTAGTAATTTAGGATATGATGTAAAAACAGCGGTACTTGCAGAGGTGAATTTACGTCCAATGGATGAAACTTTAGACGCTAACCCCAAATATAAAACGTTAGAATATGTTACTGCAACTATGGCTCATGAATTTTTTGCTCATGTTCAAGAAGATTTAGATCGATTAGCTAGAGCTTATCCTCTAGCTGTAAATAGTACAAATTATACAGCATTATTAAACTGTATTAAAGACAGTGCAGATCCTGACCATAGAAAACTCGCTAGAGGAGAAATTACCAAATTAAATAATATTATCTCTCAGTTAGATGTACTAACAAATAGTAAAAAACATGCTCAAGCATATACAGATGATAAAAATACACATTCAAAAGACAAAGATAACCCTACCTCTCCATGTAATTAAATATATTAGTATCTTATTTTTAGTGTTAAATATATCTTGCAATGAAAAACCTCGAAAAATAGAGATACAATGGCAAATACTTAAGAATGGAGAAAGAAAGCCAAGAGGTGTTTTAATAGATGGAGAAAAAAATGGTTTGTGGCTTGAATATTACGAAAATGGAACAATTGGATTCATTAAATCTTATAAAAATAATATTTTAAATGGCCCCAGTATGTTTTATAACTTAAATGGTAAACTCACTCATATAACAAACTATCTTGATAGCACTTACCATGGTGAGTATGTCCTTTATCGTTGTGATACCACATGTATTAATATAAAAGGTTACTACAAACACGGAAAACCTGTTAATGTATGGGAGTTTTATCCTGAATGTGATTGCCGTTTAAGTAGAAAAATTGATTATGGAGAAGACGGAAATAAGAATGATACCCTTATCGATAATCATCTGGAACCAGTACTAATGAATGGTGATAAAATTTTAGAAGCAATTGAGAAATCAAAAAAAAATTGGGATTAAATTATCTATATAACCTAATCGATAGTAGGGTTATAAATTTAAAAGTATCATGCAAAAAATATCAATATTACTATTAACTCTCTTTTCATTTAATACTTTATGCTCCTGTAACGACTATGTCGAATTGGCGAGTAAAGGTAGTATAGCAACACCAGCAGAACTCAAGGGTAAGCTAAAGAAAGTCAGTCAATTTACCTCTCAAGGTAATAAGATTGTAACTCAACTAAGTTACAATGAAGAGGGCAAAGAGCTTGTAGGAGTAATCATATCTGACTCTCTCGCTCAATCTGTCATAAAGGAGACTTTTACTAGAGATGCAGATAGTACCTTAATTAAAGTTAGTATTGAGCGTACTATTAAAGGTGTTAAATCACAAGGCTCAAGGCAATACGAATACGATTCTAATAAACTTTTAATACGCACTGTGGAGGAATATTCAGATCAGAAAATTGTTGAAGAGTTTGGGTATGATAAAGACAAGCACCTTATCAAATATACTCGTAGTCAAATCCAAAACGAGTGGCCAAGCCCTTTGCAAAGCATATCCTATAAATGGAAAGGCGGAAATGTATCAGCAATAGAAGAGCGAGGTGTGATGGGTTATGAAGAAACGGATTTTATCTACGGTAGTAATCCAAATAATTTGGGTAAGGTATTTAGAGAGCAAATTAAAATGCCAGTCTACTTACCTGAGCAAATCAGCCAGAATTTGATTACTTTTCAACAAAAGCTATTTGAAGGTACACGTGTGAAATATGAGTACGAATACAATAGAGATAATCGTCTGGTTTTACAAAAAAGCCTTGTAGATGATGCAGTCGTAGCAGAGCTAAAATTAGAATATTATTGATTTGTATGCTTGAAAATAAAAGAGGTTTGTATCTTATACGGATACAAACCTCTTTTTATTTGTCCAATTAACGTCTCTAAAATTACTCAAATTAATACCAAAATCACAACACCTGCGAAAGTTTCCCTTCGGCTTCTCTCAAGGTACTTTCATACCCTAGCTGAAACATTTCTTTGGCTTTTGATGTGTTTAGTCCATCGTATCGGTAAATTTCTGCGGGCTCAATGGCTAAATCGCAGCGTTTTAGTTTTTCGCCAGAATTGTTTCTGATTGCCAGAAATAAGCTCTTCATCAACACATCTTTTACCGAGTTAATAGCCATGCTGTTATTGACAGGCATTACATTTACTCCGATAATAAAATCACAGCATTGCTCTAGGGGGCCAATCGGCAGGTTATCAATCACGCCACCGTCAATGAGTGTTCTGCCCTGAAAACGGATTGGCTCAAATATACCCGGCAAGCAGCAAGATGCCAGAATAGGCTTTATCAGTTCACCTTCATTAAAATAAACGGCTTCGCCTTGTTCGAGGTCTGTGGCGCAAATAGTAAGAGGCATTTTGAGTTGTTCGAAAGAATTATGTGGCAGGTATTTCAAGAACAAGTCTTCTGCTTTTTCGAGTTTGAAAAGGCCAAATCTATTGAAAGCAAATTTTAAATGACTGAAAATTCCGGCGGAAGCAATGGCATCAAAAATAAACTCGGGCGAATAGCCGGCGGCTACCATAGCGCCTACTATTGAGCCTGCGCTTGTGCCTGTAATCATGGTTGGCTTTATGCCTAATTCATTAAGTGCTTTAATAACGCCCAAATGCGCAAAGCCCCGGCTACCGCCTCCCGAAAGTGCTAATCCTATTTTCATTAATCATAAATTTTATTTGAAAACAATTATGCCCACTCTTACGCCTACGCCATTTACAAATTAAACAAATCGGCTACCCGATAACCCTTTTCTGTCAGTTGAATATGGGCTGCATCATGCAAGGGGTCATGGTCGAAAATCACAGTCCAGTTATTGTCTGTAATCTGTTTCAACAATTGTTCTTTTTCGCTCATGGTTTGCAAGGGGCGTATATCGTAACCCATCACATAAGGAACATGCACATGGGCATGAGACGGAATAGTGTCAGCAATGAATAAATACGTTTTTTCTCCGTGTTTTATTTTAGGCATAATCATCTTTTCGGTATGCCCATCAGCATATAATAACGCTATATCGTCGCCAAAAGTTTTTGTTTCTTTGTCTGTAAAGTGCAAAGCACCTGTTTCTTGCATAGGCAAGATGTTCTCTTTCAGAAATGTGGCTTTCTCGCGTGGGTTTGGCTTCGTGGCCGACTCCCAATGTGCCGAGTGCGTCCAATACTTCGCATTAGGGAATGTCAACTCCAGTCGGTCTTTGGCTGTGTTCCATTTTACACTTCCGCCACAGTGGTCAAAGTGCAGGTGCGTACAAAGCACATCGGTGATTTCGGTAGGCGAGTAGCCCGCTTTTTTTATTGATTCAATTAAGTCGCCATCGCCATGCCTGAAATAATACCCCTGCCACTTGGCATCCTGCTTGTCGCCCATGCCGCTATCAATCAGTATGAGTTGTTGGCCTGTGTTTACCAGCAGGCAGCGCATTTTCCAGCTACACAAATTATTTTCATCGGCAGGTATTTGTTTATTCCAGAGTGTTTTGGGTACTACGCCAAACATGGCACCACCGTCTAATTTGAAATCTCCTGCGTCAATTACATGAATTTGCATATTCTTTAGTAAATTTCGGTTGAATTAGAAAAGAGAACTCTATTGTAAGAAGGTCAGGCTTATGATAAAGACCCAAATAAAAGCCCAAATATGCAAATACGTACCAAGATAGCAATACAATTTACGATAATAATCGCTTGCATTCTTACTATTTTCTCGTTGGCTGTGTACTATACTTCAGAAAATTTCAGAAAACAAGAGTTTTACAATCGCCTCTATGACAGGGGAATCCTGACGGCTCAACTGCTGAAAGAGCTAAAAATTACAGAAAAAGACAAGAAAAAACTCCGTGATGCCAACAAGTCTATCCTCGGCAAACTTAATGTTGAAAAGGTGTTGATGTTTAACGATAAAGACGAGCTTGTTTATGCCAGCTACGAGGCCGATTCTATCTTTTACAGGCCCGCTTTTCTGAAACTGGTTCGACAAAAAAGGTATATAGAAACCAGCGATTGGAATAATCAGGCAATGGGTTCTTTGTATACAGACGAAAACGGTAAATCTTATGTAGTAATAGCCGAAGCCACCGATATTTATGGTAGGGAAAAACTACAGAATATTCGTGATACCCTCATTATCAGTTTTGTGATTGGCATTACACTAACGATTATTCTGGGAATAATTTTTGCCGGACAGTCGCTTAAACCTATTACCGAAATCAACAACGAAGTTACTCACATAACAGCCTATAACCTGAAACAAAAGCTGAATGTAGGTAATAATAAAGATGAAATAGCAAAACTGGCAAATAATTTCAACCTGATGCTTGAGCGACTGGAAACCTCGTTTGAACTCCAGAAAAGCTTTGTTTCTAATGCTTCGCACGAACTACGCACACCATTAGCCGCCCTTAAATCGGAGATTCAGATAGCGTTGGAAAATGAACGGACGGCCGATGAATATAAAAGCGTACTTAAATCTTTACTGGCAGATACACAAAGGTTGATTCAGCTTACGAATGGTTTATTGCAATTGGCAAAATCAGAAAATCGAGAGAATAGCATGGCTCTAAAGCCTACCCGTATTGACGAGATATTGTTTAAGGCACAAGAAGAAATTCTGGGGCTGAATGCCGACTACAAAATTGCAGTAGATTTTGACGACATACCTGACGACGACGAATGGGTAACTGTAAATGGTAATGAAGCCTTATTGCTCACTGTATTTACAAATTTGCTCGATAACGCCTGTAAGTACTCTATAGACCATGAGGCAGAAGTAAAAATACGCTTTAACGAAACACAGTGTATTGTGGCCGTAAAAGACAATGGAATCGGGATTCCCGAAAGTGAATTGACCAAGATTTTTGAGCCGTTTTATCGTACACAAAATGCCTCAACGTATCGTGGGCATGGCATTGGTCTATCGGTTTGCCGCCGAATAATAGATATTCATCAAGGCAAAATTGAAGTGCAAAGCGAAGTTGGCAAAGGCAGTGTGTTTGAGGTAACATTGCCACATTTGTAGAATTAGGAAGGTTGTAATGATAAGTAATTGATTATTAGCTTGTTTTTAAATAAAGATAAAGTTTGTTTTACAACAGCACTTTGTCTTGTTACGTTATATCAGTAAATCGCTGTACTAAAAATAACTGCTCAAAATAAGGATATTTGAACCTACTCTATAAAACAGATTAGCATGAGATATATTTACTTTTTTTGTTTCTTCAGTATCACAGTTCTTGTTGCAAAAGCAGCACCCAACCCTTCAGTTAAGTTTATCCGCAACGAAGGCCAGTGGGAGGCTTCCATACTTTTTAAGGCTGATATTCCCGGTGGCTATCTTCTGGTGAGGCGCACAGGTGTACAATACGTTTTTTTTGACACCAAAGCCCTGAAAGCATTGCATGGAGGTGGTCTGGCAGATGAAAATGGCGCACGAAAAACACAAGGCCCAATCAAAGGCCATGCGTTTGAGATGACTTTTCAGGAGGCTAATTTATCTCCTAAAATCGAAACCAGTGCCAGAAGTTCGGCCACTTACAACTATTTTATTGGTAACGACCCAAGCAAATGGCGAGGCGATGTAGCCGCCTACGACGAGATTTACCTGAAAGATATTTACCCCGACATTGATTTTAAACTATACAGTTTCGACCAGTCGCTTAAATATGAATACATAGCTAAACCAAAGGCTGATGTATCGAAAATAAGAATGAAATATGAAGGCTTAGACGAACTTAGGCTAGATAATAAAAAACTCAGTTTCAGAACTTCTGTTAATACTGCCACCGAATTTGAGCCTTATTCGTTTCAGATAATAGGCGGTAAAACGGTAGACATAAAGTCAGGATTCAGGCTTCGGAATAATGAAGTGCAATTTGAATTTCCTGATAAATATGATGCTTCTCAAACACTCACAATAGACCCCGAACTTGTTTTTTCTACTTATTCCGGCTCACGGTCTGACAACTGGGCACAAACAGCTACTTACGATGCCGAGGGCAATCTGTTTGCAGGCGGTTCGGTCTTTGGCGGTGAGTTTCCGGTTACGAATGGTGCTTTTGATATTACTGGCGATGAGAATAATCAAACTAGTTCGCAAAATCAGCCCTATGCTATTACCGATGCGGTTATCATGAAATATAGTGCTGATGGATCCCGATTAATTTATGCTACTTTTTTAGGGGGAAATGCTACCGATGTGCCGCATAGCCTTGTGGCAAACTCTAAAGGTGAATTAGTTGTATTTGGCACAACAGCGTCGAGTGATTTTCCGACAAATGCAAACTCGTATCAGCGTAACCATGCAGGCGGAAGCCTTTTTGGTATTACTGGTTCGAGCAGTATAAATGGTGCTGACCCTAGTTTTACAGGCATGGGCTTTTCTCGTGGGAGTGATATTTTTGTGGCTATCTTAAGTGCCGATGGCCGAAGTCTGGTAGGTAGTACTTATATAGGCGGCAGTGCCAACGATGGTTTTAACGATACCCGTGCCCTGATTATCAGAAACTATGGAGATGAGTTTCGCGGCGAAGTGGTGGTTGATAAAGATGATAATATTTATTTCGCCTCTATTACAGCTTCAACCAATTTCCCTATCGTAAATGCTTTTCAGGCGAGCAAAAGTGAAGGATATGATGCCGTAGTTTGTAAACTGAGCCCTACAGGCTCACAATTATTGTGGAGTACGTATCTGGGCGGAGGAAATTTTGATGCAGCTTATGGCATAAAGGTAGATGACAAAGGAAAGGTATATGTTTGTGGGCAGACATTCAGTGCCGACTTGCCAACTAAATCAGGGGCATATACCGAAAAATATGGCGGGAGTGGCGATGGTTTTATTGCCAAGTTCAGCGCAGCCGGTGCGCTTGAACAATTGACTTACATGGGTACTGCGGCAGCCGATGCCAATTTCTTTTTAGAACTCGACAACGAAGGGAAGGTATATACCTTTGGCCTTACACAAGGTGCTTACCCCGTTTCTACAGATGTGTATCGTAATGCCAACAGTGGGCAGTTTATCCATTGTGTAGATGCAAATCTGTCGAAAACTGTTTTTTCTACGGTTATTGGAGCTAGCAGGGGCAGGGGGCGCATAGAAATAGTGCCTACGGCTTTTCTGGTAAATGATTGTGGTAATATTTATCTGGCAGGTTGGGGTGGAAAGGTAAACTCAAGTATTAACAAGAACCTTAATCGATTTAGTACTACTACAGGTTTACCGACTACAGAAGACGCTTATCAGCGCACAACAACAGGAAGCAATTTTTACTTTATGATATTAGAGAAAAACGCTAAGTCCTTGCTCTATGCTACTTTTTTTGGTTCATCTTTCCCTCCCGACTCAACAGGTGAGGCAGGAGACCATGTAGACGGCGGAACCTGTCGATTCGATAAACATGGTTATATTTACCATACCGCCTGTGCTTGTTTGCCTCGCTCAGGTGAGGTGGTGGCTACCTTTCCTATTAAAAATGCCCATCAACCCAATCACATGAGTAACAACTGTAATATGGCTTCGTTTAAAATTGAGATAGGTGCCTTAAAGGCCGATTTTGAACTTAGAAATGCCGCCAACAGACCTGTAACAGAGATATGTGCCCCGGGCAAAATAAACTTTAATAACCTGAGCGTAGGGGCAAAAACCTATGAATGGGAAATAAACGGCTCGGTAATTACCCGAACAAAAGACATTGCGTACGATTTCACAACACCCGGCCAATACACTATTAAATTAAGGATTTTTAATAAAATTACTTGTAAGACCACCGATTCAACGGTGAAAACTTTGCTAGTAAAAGGTTTTGTTGCGCAGGCTAGCGGCGATACATTGGTATGCCCGGGTTCTCCGGTACAATTAATGGCATCGGGTGGTGAAAAATACACTTGGTCGCCAAGTGCTGATTTAGACAATGCTACTATTGCTAATCCGCTTGCTAAACCTAAAAGTACGACCAAATTCACTGTATCAATCGAAAAAGAAGGTTGTACAATAAGCAAAGAAGTAAATATTAAGGTAGAAAACAATAAGCCTGACTTTCTGGTAAGCCCTGATGTAGAAATATGTAAAGGCCAGAGTGTAGATCTTAAGGCTACTGGTTATGCAACTAAATTTACTTGGTCGGGGCCTGGAGTAAACGAGGTAACAGGTACTACTATTACTGTTTCACCTACACAAACAAGTATTTATACTATTAGTTGTGAGTATCCTGATGGCTGCAAACCTGTAAAGAATGTAAAAATAAGTATTGATGAATCTTTTAAGCCTGACTTTGATTATAGCTTGACACAGGATTGTATAAAACCCTACGAACTCAGTTTTACGAATAAAACACAGAATGCCAATAGTTTTGCCTGGAGTATGGGAAATGCCGATACCGTGAACGGGCTCATTCCGCAAAGCTACCGATATAGCCAGAGTGGAACTTTTCAGGTTACCCTGAAAGCCTATAATAAAATAGGTTGTGAGTTATCAGTAACAAAAAGTATTAATATTCCGGAAAATGATGGGAAAGTTCCTAACGTTATTACGCCTAATAATGACGGAAAAAATGATAACTTTGTAACCGGATTCGGTGAAGTGGTGATGGATATTTACAATCGTTACGGAAAATTGGTTTATGAATCGAAAACTTATAAAGACGATTGGGGTAAAGATGTGCCCTTGGGTACTTACTATTATGTTTTTACCACAGGCTCAGGTTCAACCTGCAAAGGCTGGGTAACAGTAATAGAATAATGAATTTTTGCGTTAATTTTATGGTTTAATATGATACCACAATAATAAGTTGATAAAATCCTATGATTGACAGTTGTTTACTTTTAAAAAAGTTTAGTCAATTTTATCATCAATTAATACTTCAAACAATGAAAAAACTAATTTCGATTATCGTTATTTTGATTACAGTAAATGTTTCTTTCGGACAAAAATTTGAAAGCTTCGGCGAAAAAATTGAGGCTGACGGTGCAATTGCTGCCACTGAATTAAACAAAAAAGCTAAAAAGACCCCTTCTTTCGACGGTAAAGTTTCTGGCGTTGTAGAATCTGTATGCCAGGTAAAAGGTTGTTGGATGAAAGTAAAATTAGACAATGGTGAAACCATGCGTGTTACTTTTAAAGATTACGGTTTCTTTGTGCCAAAAGATATAGCAGGCCAAACAGTGGTATTTGAAGGCAATGCTAAAACCAAAACTACATCGGTAGATGAGCTTCGCCACTATGCCGAAGATGCAGGCAAAACCAAAGAAGAAGTAGCTAAAATTACAGAGCCAAAAACCGAACTTACTTTTGTAGCCAACGGTGTATTGGTGCCAAAGAACTGATAAAAGTCTGAAGGCTGTTTTAGTAGAAAATTGCGCAAAATATTATTTGGCAAGGCTTTGACCCCACACCCCAACCCCTCTCCCCAACTGTGGGCAGAGGGGCTTTTTATTCCTTCCCTATTGTTGGGGAGGGTTAGGGAGGGGTTGTTTCCAAATATTATTTGGTGTAAAAAACTTTTAACACAGGCTCTTTTTTATTTATCTTTACACAAAACCTAAACTCATTCATCTATGAACAAAAACTACTTGTTGGCCCTTTTGGTAGGGGTGTCTTCTTCAGCTTTTTCACAACGAACACTTATTCATTGCGGTACACTCATAGATGGTATCAGCAACACGCCTAAGTCGCAGGTAACGATTATTGTAGAGAAAAACCGTATTGCCGATGTACAAAATGGTTATACGCCAGCCCAAGCAAACGATAATGTGGTGGACATGAAAAGCCGTACCGTAATGCCGGGGTGGATTGACATGCACGTGCATATTGAAAGCGAAACCAGCAAAGACCAATACCTGAAACGCATTAGCAACAATATGGCTGATATAGCCTTTGAAGCACAAAAACATGCCAACACAACCCTAATGGCAGGCTTTACAAGCGTGCGTGATTTAGGGGGTAGCGGGGTTAATATTTCTCTACGCAATGCCATAAACAAAGGTTTGGTTGTTGGGCCAAGAATCTTTACAGCGGGCCGTACAATTGCTACAACCGGAGGCCACGGCGACCCTACCAATGGTTTCAGTAATACTTATTCGGTACCCGATTACGTAACCAATGGCGTAGTAGATAGCCCCGAAGAAGGCCGTCAGGCTGTGCGCCAACGCTACAAAGACGGTTCAGACTGTATCAAGATTACGGCCACAGGTGGTGTATTGAGTATTGCTAAAAATGGTAAAGGTCCACAGTTTACCGAAGACGAAATCTCGGCTATTGTGTCAACAGCCAAAGATTATGGTTTTCATGTGGCTGCTCACGCACACGGTGCCGAGGGGATGAAGCGTGCCATTAAGGCTGGCGTAACTACCATTGAGCATGGTTCGTTTATGGACGATGAAGCCATAGCTTTATTCAAAAAACATGGTGCTTACCATGTGCCAACCATCATTGCCGGAAAAACCGTAGGTGATTCAGCAAAAGTACCGGGGTATTACCACCCATTGGTTGTGCCAAAAGCCATTGAAACTTCTAAACAAATTGCTGAAACCTTTGCCAAATCATATAAAGCAGGGGTGAAAATCGCTTTCGGAACTGATGCTGGCGTTTTTCCACACGGGTATAATGCCAGAGAGTTTCAGTACATGGTAGAAGGCGGCATGCCAATGATGGAGGTTATTAAAGCAGCTACTATTGTGAACGCCGAAATTCTGGGAATGAAGTCAGAGCTTGGCTCAGTAGAAAAAGGAAAACTAGCCGATATAGTAGCCGTAGAAGGCGACCCGCTGAAAGATGCCAAAGTGATGATGAACGTAGCGCTTGTAATGAAAGAAGGTAAAATCTATAAAGAAAAATAATTCAGAAAGATATAACAAAAAGACCCGGCGCTGAATCGGGTCTTTTTGTTATGGGTGTGCTTTAATAGTTCAATTTTTTATCTAGGCCAGACATTATCCTTTGTATCAGCATCAGGGAAACGTCCGTTAGGGTCAAGCGTAATCTTTTTGATTTTTCGTTTGCCGAAATTCAATTCTGCATCAAAAGTACGGCTTCCGTTAAACCATACAGAAACAGGCCAGGTAATTACGGCTGTATTGGCATCAGTCATTTTGGCATTTGCTGGTGCTTTAATAGCAGGGCCTTCTGCTTCAAACTCTACTTGTAATACTACCGGCGAAGGCATTTCACCTGCCTGATGCACCGTTACAATGGTTTTACCTTTACTGGCTTTTACGTCTTTGATAGAGCCATTAACCGAATCGGTAGTAAACAACCAATAATACCAGAACCAATCAAGGTTTTGGCCTAAGGCATTGTTCATAAAAAACATATAGTCCCACGGAGAAGGATGCTTGAAAGCCCAAACCTGTGCATATTCTTTCATGGCTTTTATAACGGCTTCGTCGCCCACTATTCCACCCAGCATCGAAAGCATTAAAGGTGTTTTACCATAGGTCTGGAAACGGTAACCATTGGCAGCGTCGTTGGCACTCCACATCAATGGTGCTTCTTCTTCATCGCCGCTTAGCTGACCATATCTTTGGCCAAGGCCATTAAGATTATAAGCTACTCCTTTGCTATCAGCAGCAGAAAGGATATTCATGTATTGGTTAAAACCTTCGTCCATCCATGCATAGCGGGTCTCATTGTTACCAACTACCATTGGCCACCATTGGTGAGCGGTTTCATGGTCGGCAGCACCTTGGTTAGAGTTTATCACCATCGGGTATTCCATTCCGGCACTTGGTCCGTCTTGTAGCGTTAACTGAGGGAAGGCGTAGGGTGTCCAGAGTGCAGAGTAAAATTCTAGCGCATGGCGGGTAATAGCACCTGCTTTCTCAAAAAGTTTGGCTCTTTCAGGCAGATAAACCATGTGGATAGGGATAGACCCTTTCCCCGGAATTGTAGCACGTGTGGCTTTCCAGACAAAATTTCCGGCTGTAGCCCATGCAAAATCGTTTACTTTGTCGGCTACAAAATGCCATGTCAGTTTATCTCCTGCGGCTGTTGCTTTGCCTGCGCCAGCTTCGTCTTCGCCAACAATTGTAATCTCGTCGTTACTATTCAAAACTGTTGCCAGGCGTTTTCTGGCTGTTTCGGTTAGTACCTGCTCAGGATTTTGCAATACACCCGTACCACTTACTATCCAACCACCCGGCACAGTGATGCGCACATCAAATTTGCCGAAATTATTATAAAACTCTGATGGCCCCAGGTACGGACTGGTTTCCCAGCCTCTCAGGTCATCATATTTGGCAAGTCTCGGAAACCACTGTGTTGGCTGAAAAAGTTTGTCGTCAAAACGCTGTGTCATGCGGTGACCAACACCATTTTTACCTCCCGGCAGTTTGGTTTGCCAGGCTATTTCTACCTCTGCGGTCGAGCCTGCTTTAATAGGTTCGCTTAGTGTAATGGTTGCTATGGTTCTGTTTAAACCCTTCATTGCTTTTTGCCCAATCTCTGAGCCAGCTACTTTTATGCTCGATACCACCATACCTTCTGTGGTTTCGGCAGGTGTCGAAAAACCACGTGGTACTTCAGGGCGGAAAACGTTATGGTCGAGGCGCAGCACAATGGTTTTGAGGTCGTCTTTGCTGTTGTTATGCACCAGTATTTTTTCGGTACCAGTAATCACCTGCGTAGCGGGGTCGATACTGGCCTGAATGGTGTAGTCGGTTTCTAACTGCCAATAAGCAGGCCCGGGTTTACCCGAAAAATCACGGGTTCCGGCGGCAAAAGCCTTGCGGATTGAGTTAGTCATGGGTACATCTTGTCTGATGCTCCGCTTGGTAGTTTCTATTGATGTTCGTTGAGGCGTGGTGTTTTGCTGTGCAAAAACCGCTGAAGTGATGAGTAAAAGAGCTCCGGTTAGAGAACGCATAAGTATGTTGAGGTTTATAAGGACTCTAACTTAAGAAATTAACAGAAAACTGACAAACAAAAAGTGTGGAGTGGCATTGACTTGAAGGAATTATGCAAAAAAAGATTTTTATTTTTATAATATTTAGTGGAAATAGAGGCATAACAGGCTTTTATTACACAACAAAACATTGAAGATATGCTATGTTTACACTAATAATTATTTAAAGTAGCAGATGAGCGTTTAGGCAAACGCAACTTATTTTTCAATAGATTTACTTAAAGTAGGTAAAACCAATTATACAGAAATGCCGCATGACCTAGTTGAATGGTATTATAAAACGGGCATTTGATACCAATAAGATGGTACTAAGTAATAAACTTATTTAGCGCCTATAGCTATGAGATTCCATGTTGCGCCAAAAGAGATTGCTGTATCACTTGCATTATAAAATCTTAGTCGGATTGAGTTGTTGTCGACAGATACAATAGATATAACAACTTTATAGTAAGCCCCTGACTGGCTTTCGATGTCGCCAATATAAACCACAGGTTTTGCTGAAAAACTGGCAATGGGTATATCGTCAGAGATGGCTGTGCCAAAGGCTGCAAGGTCATAGTTGAATGTGACTTTGCCTGTATAATACTTAAGTTGGGTGCTGTTTCCGTTCTGGATGATACCGTTGCCATCGTTTACGCTTAAATCACGTGTTATTTTTACATTTCCTGAAAAATACCCTGCATTCCCATGCATCCCTGAACCATATATGCCGTAGCCTTCAGCTCCATAAGTATAGCCATATACCCCATGCCGTGTATAACTAGAACCATGTACGCCAAGCCCATTAACTGATTGCCCACGAACACCCTCTTGCTCTGTACTTAGGCCATATACCCCATCGCTGGTAACACTTTCTGCCCTAATGGCTGGCCAGCTATTGCTTTTGGCAAATAAACCATAACCGCCCATACTTTCGGCCCATACACCAGTACCTGTACCAGTGCCGCCCATACTTACGGGCAAAGCCAAACCTTTTACACCAATTCCGGCATCGGCAGTTGCCCCCCAAACGCCAATACCCTTACCATCATGGCGGCCATATACGCCTGCGCCTAAAGCATTTGTGCTTTTATTATGTCCTAAAACAGCCATGTTGTCGATGATTGGAGTAGTGTGAGATACAATTGATTGAATACCAACTGTTAAGCCATTGCCCTGCGATTCGGCATAAATAGCTCTCCCGTTGCCTTCATTTACTATTTTAAACAAATTTGAATTAGAATCTCCAGTGCCTGAGTAGGGGAGTGCAAAACCGCCGCCTGTCATTTCCTGCCAGTTTGAGCCATTGCAGTAGTATACTCTGTTATCGCTGATTCTATAAACCATTCTCCCCATTTCATTGCTTGTGCAAGTGACTAAAGTAGCTACTTTTGGAAGTTCGATTCTACCAGGTAACAGCGTGCTTGATTGCGCAGAAATCAAAGAAGGAAAAAGTATAGTTAAAAGAAGGAAGATGTGTTTCATGAGAAATTTTTGAGTAAATTTCCTATGAAACAAGCTATGAAGCAATCACGGTTTGCCGTGATATTTTGGGTATTGTGCATAAAAGAAGGCAGGACTATTCGCCCTGCCTCTCATAATCTATAAATGCTTGTTTCATATTATTTGCCACCAGGCATTGAGGGTCTTACCTCAACTTTGCTTGGGAGTGTACGTGCAGGCATCTTGATTAAATCAGAAACAATCTGCCCGATGTCTTCCGGCTGAATTTTCCATGCGTCTTTTTCGCTTGGTGTGTGATTGTTGAAATAAGTAGCCACAGAGCCTGGCATAATGGTTGATACCTTGATGCCCTCCTGACGTAGGTCAAGCATTAAGGCTTGGGTAAAACCTACTAAACCAAATTTACTCGCATTATAGGCTGTTCCTTTATCAAAGAAATTAGTACCTGCCAAGCTGGCGATAGTAATAAAATAACCTTTAGAAGCTTTAAGGGCTTCAAGCGATGCTTTGGCGCTATAAAATACTCCTGTAAGGTTGATGTCGATAGTTTCGTGCCATTGTTCAAGGCTTATGTCCTGAAACTGTACCAGATGCCCAACACCAGCGTTGGCAATCAGGTAATCAAGTCGGCCCCATTTTTCTACTATGGTATCAACGGCTTTTTGTTGTGAGCCGAAATCTCTTACATCAGATACAAGCCCTAGCGCATAGCCGTCTTTTATTTTGTTTAATTCTTTGGCTGCCTCGTCGGCTGCTTCTTGTGTGCGGCTGGTAATGGCAACTCTGATTCCTTCTTTAATTAATACCTCGGCCACGCCATAGCCAATACCTTTCGAACCTCCGGTAACAAGGGCTGTTCGGATAATTGTTGTGTTGTCTGACATACTGTAATGATTAGTTTTATTAGCCTATAACAGCACCCACAGGTAGATAGTTTTAGAAATGCTAGTTTTTTCGTTCTCTTAATGGCTTAAGCAGATATTCGAGTCCGTTGAGTTTGATTTCGTACATAGTAGCTAGCAAGGCCCCAAGTTTTCCTTCGGGAAAACCCTGATTCTGAAACCATATCAGGTAATGTTCGGGTAGGTCGCAGATGAGCCTGTCTTTGTATTTGCCAAATGGCATTTTGAAAGTAACCAGTTCTTTTATTATCGCCGAATTCGCCTCGTTCATTTGTTGGTAGATTTTTGGAAGTTAATATTGATTTAAAAATTGCCCTCTTCAAGAATGGAGAGGGCAATTTTTAAATCAATATTATTTCTTTTTCAATTTCATTGTAATAGGGTCCCAGTAAACTATTTTGTTATCAAAATAGCTAAGGTTACAAGCCAATGCAGGAGCGGCAGCACGGAAACCGAAGATTGGGTCTTCGATGGTTTTCTGGCTGTTGGCACGCATATTATCAAAGAAATTTTTGAAATGTTTAGCGTGCGCATCGTCATCTTTCGGGGTATCGAACTTAATCTCTTTTACAGGTTCTGCTTTTCTGTCGTCTTCTGAGTATTTAGCGTTGTATTCTTTCAAAAACTCTTGTTGAGTTGCCTCTGCAAAAGTCGGGAAGCTCTCGCCTGCGCCATAGCCTGGTGCTTTAGGCAATTTACGTTTGGTAAGGGTTAAACCGCTTGCGCTCCATTGAATCTCGCCTTCGGTACCTACCACACGGGTTACATTTTTGATTGCTCCGGCATTGGCAAAGTTTACTCTCAATACTGCCTGAAACTTAGTATGTTTTTCGGTTTGAGGGTAGTCTAATACTGTTACCATTACATCAGGTACATCACGGCCATCTTTCCAGTAGCTTAATTCACCCGATGAGAAAATTCTGTTTGGCCCGATGGCTCCGGTTGCATAGTGCATACCTGTAATAAGGTGCACAAATAAGTCTCCGGCTACGCCTGTGCCATAATCTCTGTAATTTCTCCAACGGAAGAAGCGTGTAGCATCAAATGGGCGTCTAGGCGCATCGCCTAAGAATTTATCCCAATCAATGGTTTGTGCCGAGGCATCTGGTGGTATTGAGTATGTCCAGGCACCAAGGGCGCTAAAGCGGTCGTAAGTAGCCTCAATAAAGTTTAACTCACCAATTTCGCCTGCTTGTAATAATCTTTGAGCTTCGGCATAAGCAGCACCACTGATAGGCTGGCTACCAACCTGCATGGTTTTGCCTGTTTTTTGCCATGTTTCTATTACTGCACGGCCTTCATCAATATGTTGCACCATCGGTTTTTCGCAATATACAGCTTTACCTGCTTTCATGGCTTCAATCGAAATACGGTCGTGCCAATGGTCAGGTGTAGCAATAATAACGGCATCAATATCTTTGCGGTTCAGAATCTCTCTGTAGTCTCGGGTGGTAAACAAATCTTTGCTGTATACCTCTTTTCCTCTTACCAGGCGGCCATCGTATAAGTCGGCTGCTGCAACAAACTCAGCTTCCGGATTTCTTAACGCCGCTTTGGTATCTGAATTACCCTGAATACCCAAGCCAATAGTAGCAATACGGATTTTGTCGTTAGGACTTACTTTCAGGCTTTTAATGATATTGAATGGTTTGGCAAAAGATTCGGTGGCCATCAGAACCGATGCCGCACCAATACCTTTGATAAACTTTCTACGAGATGGTGTCATAGTAGATAATTATTGGGGTTAAATACGTGAGGGTATAAATTTAGTAGTATCTACGCTTCTTTGCAAGGAAATAAAGCGATGCCTATCTTTAAAAAACTGTTTTTACTCTTTAAACGGAAAATAAACAAGAAAGGGCTATTGGTCGACAAAGATTTTGTCAGAGTACCAACTGATTAAACAAGCGATTAAGGGCTTCTTGTGGCTCAGCACAAAAACCCGGATGAATCTTTGAACTCTGAATAATGGTGCTACGGGTAGCCGTAAGCCAACGGAAACGTGAGGCAATGGGCAATGTGCCAATAGGGCCACTATTTTTGCCACCTTTGCAAATACGTTCCAATGCGCCCAGAGATGCTTGAAGTTCTTCAGGCTCCAGTTTGCACGAAAAAGCCTTCAGGCGTGCTTCGTCGAGTTTGTACATGACTTGTAAAAAGCCTTTTCTAGGGCAATAGAGAATCACGCCTACATTCAGGAACTCTTCTCTTTCAACCCGTGGTACAATTCTTACAACGGCATACTCATATAAGTGATTTTCTTGCATTCTCGGCTTCTTTAACAAAGTTTTCTGAGTGAGCTACTCTTGTTTCTAAAAATTGTGCATATACGGCTCGCCTTTCTTCTTCCGACTCCGTCAATGATGGGTCTTGCAGCCATTCATCAGGCACTAAGCCAACAATCGCACGAATCCGTTGTGGCGTTAGTATCTGTCTGTATTCTGCATCTACACTCTCTAATTCGGTAGCGAAAGGGAGTAGTACGTGGTCTTTTACCTGTGCAAAAGGTCTCAAAGCTTGTTCTTTCCAATTATCCCACGAGTGATGGAAATACAAAGATGCACCGTGGTCAATCAGCCAGAGTTCTTTGTGCCACATAAGCATATTGGTATTGCGAGCTGTGCGGTCTACATTCGTCAATAAACAATCGAGCCACACAATCTGCGAGGCAAGTTTGGGGCTGACGATGTTTAGAACAGGGTCGAATGTGATAGCACCAGACAAAAAATGTACTGCCAAATTAAGTCCTACGCTAGCTTGCAGCAGGTCTTGAATCTCTTCGTCGGGTTCGGTTCTGCCAAAGGCTGCGTCGAGATTGGCAAATACCATTTCTGGCATACGTAAACCCAGAGCACGGGCTATTTCGCCACCTATCAGTTCGGCAATTAAGGCTTTTACGCCTTGCCCCGCACCACGGAATTTGAGCGCATAAAGGAAATCGTCATCAGCTTCAACAATAGCCGGCAACGAGCCACCTTCTCGCAATGGCGTAACATAGCGGGTTATATTGACGGTTCTAAGTTGAGCTTGCGCTTGGTTCATGTATTTAATTGATTTCTCTTTATGTAAGTGGCTTTAGTATTTGTGGTGCAAAAGTAGTGAAAAATGTGATTGTTTGGAGTATGTGTTTTGGAAAGGGTGGGTAAAAACATGTTTGTTGTAACAGCGAATTCATTGGGTGAATTCCCAACAATCACCCAACCAAGCCCAAATAATTATCAAAAACAACTTTCTCTAACTCCTCCATTGGCAACTCTCGTACCTCTGCCGCTTTCTGGTAAATGTCTATAATGGAAATGTCTTTATCATCAGTTTCGAGGAAGATTTTTTCTAGTGGAATCTCTTGTAATACTTTCATGGCATTAGAGTCTGCGTGTAATAAAGCTCCGCCTAAGGATAAATAGAAACCTTTATCGAGTAACTGTCGGGCTATTTCAATTTTTGCGTTGAAACCATGTACGATCATGGGTATGCGGGGATGCACAATTTTTTTGATAGATAGCAATTCGTTGTAACACTTTACACAGTGGATAATAACAGGCTTCTTTACATCTTCTGCTATGCGTATCTGCTTGATAAAGATTTCTTCCTGTAGTGGGAGTGTAGCACCTTTCAATCGGTCGAGGCCGCATTCGCCTATAAATTTAATATTGGAATCTTTGGCTACAGAGGCCAGCTTTTTTAATTGAAGATTATAGAGTTTTTCGTTGATATACCAAGGATGAATGCCTGCTGATAACCAATTATCTACGTTTTGCAGACCGAAATCTTCAAATGCCTGTTCTGAATCAGGGATTATCTCGTTGAAAATAATCTGTTCGTCGGCTTGTTTTTTCAAAAGATGTGTATGTAAATTGAGCAGCATTTTTTAACCGAGTTTTTTTATTAGAACAAATATATATGCCTGATTTATCAATTACTATCAAATGTGTACCTTTCTACGAGTTGAGCCATGACGAACTTTATGCGATGCTGGCATTAAGACAAGAGGTTTTTATTGTAGAACAAAATTGCCCTTTTCTTGATGCTGACGGCAAAGACCAGATAGCTTTGCATTTGATGATATTTGATAAAGACCAGCAGCTAGTAGCTTATACAAGGCTATTTGATAAGGATGTGTATTATGAAGGCTATACTTCTATAGGCAGAGTGGTTACTTCCCCAAAAGCCAGAGGTGGCGGATTAGGTAGAGTACTTATGGAGAAGTCTATAGAAAAAGTGCTCGACCTCTTCGGACAAGCACCTATTAAAATCGGAGCGCAAAAATACCTCGAGAAATTCTATCAATCGTTGGGTTTTCAGCCCACAGGCAATGATTATATAGAAGATGGCATACCGCATACCTATATGATTTATCAGCCTGCGTGATTTATTGCTGCATCATTTTCTTGACAATTTTTTGCCCATTAGACTCCAATTGTAAGAGATTTATGCTGCTTAGGTGCAAACTTGGTGGTATTTGTATCATTACCTGATTTTCGCCTACTTGTAGGGTTTCGTTAATCTGGGTGAGTAGTTTACCATTGGTATCGTATAAAGACAAAAGGGCTTTCTCTGACCTCGGAGAATAAATACGTATGTAAATTCTATCAAGAAACGGATTCGGAAAGGCATTCATCGATAGCACATTTGTTGCGTTTTCGGGGTCTGTGGCAGTAATCGTTAAGTCTAACGGTTGTTTTATATTCTTATCGAGCCAAGCTAAGCGATTAATAATAAAAGACCTTAGCTCTTGTACTTCTCCTGCCCAACTGCTTGCTATAGGCGTAGGCTGTGGCCAAACATAAACACCCAGAATAGGCCATTTCTGAAAATTTCGTTGGCTTGGCACTTGTAATTGAGCCACCAGGCTATCAATATGCTCATTGATTCTATCCAGACGGAAAGCTCCTTTTCTTCTTTGGAAACTATACTCTTCTCCCAATTCCTGCACAAAGGTAGAATCTTCCATCATGCGCTCCCACCAGAAAGGTACCTGATAACCATCGTTCGGGCAAACATTATTAAACTGGTAAGAGAAACCCCTATAAGTATAGCCCTCACAATATTCACCGTTGCCATAGGCAATGTCGTAGTCCCAGGGTGGGCCAGCTTTTATTTTTCCACCTTTGCTGTCTTTGTCTTTATAGAAAAATGTACTGATACGGTAGCCGTCTACATTCTTCGAAATTTCGTTGGCAAGAAACAGTTTGATAAACGAATGGGTATCAAAATATTTGCGATAGCCCTCGTCTTTATCCATGAATTTATTACTTTTTAACACCGTTTCGGCATTAGCTACATAAGAACTGATATAAGTTCTTTGCTCGGGTGTAATGCTCTTTGGGGCTTCGTAGGCATAAAAAGTCTTGTTAGTAGCCGGAGGATTATTCTGGTATTGCGATGTCCACCCGCCTATATCTGTACCTGTGGTTTTATCTACTTTAAAAATGTATCCGCCCGTAATATCATCGCCTTTCAGGTCGGTTTCTTTCAGTTTCGAAATATCTACTCTACCCGGCGCACGTTTTATTTTCTCCATAAATACATAGACACCTATGTAATTATTGTTCAGAAAAACCTCAACATATTGGGTGCGGCTGGCATAAATACCCATTTCACGGGCCAGCTTCATGGTGAGCACATTGTGCATCAGGCTTTTTTCGTTGTACGATGCATACAGAATCCAGTCTGATTCTTCTGGCATACCAAAAATACTGGCATCTTTAGATTTTCCTTGTTCGTCCCATAGTTCTATGCCATAGCTTTTTTTAGGAAACATCTGTGATGACGAACCACGTATTTCGATTCCTATAAAGCCATCGTAATGATTAGGTTTATCTGATATACTATTCGTTTTGCCCGGTCCATTGTAGATGATTTTCATTTCAGCCTTAATCTTCGGGTCATCTAAAATTTGTCGGCCATCAGTATTTATATAAATAATGGGCAGGTTTGAAGACTGAAATGTTTGTGCTGTTGCAAGTGCCGTGCATAAGCAGGTCAGCAAGATAGTAAAGTAAGTTTTTATCATAGGTTAAAGTATTTTTCCTGGTGTTAGTTTTAGCGTTATTGGCGTGTAGCCGATACTTTTAGGGTAGGGCCATCGTCCATTCTTGATTCTAAACTTTTCTGGATAGCCGCTGGTACGTTCGATAAGAAATCGTAGCCTGTTATCTTTTCCAGATCTTTTACGCTCAGGCGGTATTCGCCCCACTTAGTGCCCAATATCGTTTGTTTATTCGGAATATTCACGGCAATTACCCGTGTTTCTTCATTAATTCTGTTTACATCGTCAACACCAATCGGCAGAATTACTATTACTTTCCAGATAGATTCGGGTACTACCATTTTGCCGTTGTCGAGCGTGAAGCTTTTGCCTCCATTGCTGCCTATGCCTGCTTTGCCGTATACTCCGGCTACTATATATAGTTCATAGCCTGCCTCAGCTATTTTGCGGCAATAAGCCTCTAAATCGGCCCATGCACCACGGTTATTGTTGGGTGCTTGCGGAATGATATTTGTCAACAAAAAGGTTGCCTCATTGTCCTCAACACTCCCATCTCTATCGTCTGACGGGCATAAATGTCCTCTGTCGAATCCCGAATTGGTGTAGTCACTGGCTGATACTTTGTACCAATCTTTAGGTAGAGTGTTATCAGGTCTGAAATTATCGGTTCTTTTTACATCGCCTTTCCAGGCAGTGCTCAAATGCCAACTTACCCAATTGGCCGAATTGCGGGTACGGCTATATGATAAGGTGTATTGCGATTTTGTTATTAAATAATTGTTTTCGTCTTTTCTGCTAGCATTGCTCGGATTCCCCAAAGTTAAGTTCTCGTCACGGGTGGCTACTGCTGTGTTTACGGGCGGCGCAGGCGTAGTAATGCCTGAAGAAGTAACAATGGCTATATCGTCGATATTCAGCCTGCTTGTGCCACCTGATACTTTTCTGATTTCGAATCTGGCTTTGTTGGGTTCATTAACCGCAATTTCGGCGATGCTTATTCTTGTGCCTTGTGTCTTGAATCGATTACCTGTTTTTGACCAATTAGCACCGCTGTTTCTTGATATGTACAGTTCCCAGTCGCTGTCGCCATCGCCCTGATAGGCTGCATATGCAATCTTGATTTCTTTTACACCTGTTATGTCATAATTCATTCTCACAAAGCCTTTTTCTCTGATTCTGATAGCTTTTGCACCGTTTTTTGTGTCATTCACACCGCTACCTATCATGGCATCTTCAAAATACCATTCGCCGCTAGACATTGTTACGTTATTAGACGAATAATTGCCCTTTGCAATGTCTTCAAGCCCCTCAGGAAAGCCTTTGGCATAACTTACTTTTGTATTGTTGGTATTGGTGGTTGTATTAGGTGTTTTAACAGTTAAACATGAGCTGACAAAAAGTGCAACAGATATAAAAAGCCAAGGTTTTCTGGAAAGAACAGACATATAAAATTTAGATTTTTTCTCAAAAATAACGAAAATATCCCTACGGTTTAAGCGAATGTTATGAAGAAGTTAAGTAATAACTATTAATACGTTTTTATTCCAGTGCGAGTTTGTTATGTGTTGGAGTTTTTAGCTAGCTCATCTTATTAAATTCATGATTAATGGGTAATTCTGAATCTATACTGGTAATGCACACTTTCTTAACGCAAAAGTCTTTTTATTAATGCTACTGCTATTTCATACTTTGTATTAAATTTGGTATTCAAAATCAGCATTTACTAAGCAAACAACTCAGCTAATGAAAATCCATACCACAAACTACTACGATACTTTTATAGAAATTGCCAGCGACAGCACAGCGACCAGCGGAGAAGTACCACCCATGAAAGGCGATAATAAAACTGTGGCCAATATTCAGTTTGAGATGATTAGCAAAAATCCGTATAAATATACTTCTGACGATGTCTTATTTCAGGTTTATGCTGATAAGAACGACTTGACAGAGGCAGAGTATGAAGAAGCCAGAAAACAGTTTTTCTCGAAAGGACAAGCCTGTTTAAGGGCATCGCCACTTACCAAAAGATACGGTTGGGGCGTACATAGCAATCACGAAGGTAAAATAGCCCTATACGCCAGCGACTCGCCAGAGTATGAACAATTAGCGAATGATGGCAAGTTGAAAGTGGTGAAGGCTATGAGGGCTAGTAGGTGAGGATGATTTATAAACCTTTTACTTCATATTGGTATGAGAAAAGCATATTTGCAACTTCTATTTTATATCGGTCTATTATGTATTTCTATATACCTTTTAGGAATAAAAACCTTTCATTTAATTATATCAATTTTAGGACGAAGTCCAGAACACGAACCTATCACACAACACACAATCAGTAACTATATTATCCCCGATAGTCTAATAGTAGTTTTAAGTTTAATTGTCATTGGTTTGTCTATTTACAAGATATTAGTGAAAGCTAAATACTTTTTCAAAAATAAGTAATGTGTTAACTTGGGTCATATTTGCAGCAATTATTTACAATGATAATAGTATTGCTAAAAGATTCAGAGTTTATCTTACATACTTATAATTTAATTAATACCCCATTTCTCTGTACCTTTGCCGTTTATTAAACCTTTTATAATACTACTCTTTTAATAATTATGCCTGCCTGGTTGTCTCGTTCCGAATTGTTGGTTGGAAAAGAAGGAATCGAAAAATTACAAAATGCGCACGTGTTGGTTGTTGGTTTAGGTGGGGTTGGCTCGTTTGCAGCCGAGTTTATCTGCCGTGCCGGTGTTGGCGAAATGACGATTGTTGACGGTGATGTGGTTGACCCTAGTAACCGTAACCGTCAGTTACCTGCCTTGGCAACGAATCATGGTGAGCCGAAAGCCGATATTATGGCTGAGCGTCTGCTAGCTATTAATCCTGAACTCAAACTACATATGGTAAAAGAATTTCTGACGCCTGAAAAATGCCGTGAGATTCTGGCAATAAGCTACGATTACGTAATGGACTGTATCGATAGCATTACACCTAAACTTACTTTACTGTCGACAGCATACGAACAAAAACAAAAAATTGTGAGCTCAATGGGTGCAGGAGGGAAGTTAGACCCAACCAAGCTGGTTGTAGCCGATTTATATGATACCTACGAATGCCTTTTTGCGCAATATGTACGTAAACGCATTAAGAAATTAAACGTTTATGCAGGTATTAAAGCTGTATTTTCGACCGAGGCAGTGAAGCGTGATTCCTTGATACTGACCGATGGAAGTAATTTTAAACGCTCGGCTTATGGCACTATTTCATATATACCTGCAGCCTTTGGTGGTGTTTGTGCGTCTGTGGTGATAAGAGAATTGCTAGGTTATCAGGTCGAAATGGTGAAACGTCCGAAAAGTATCCGCAAGAAATCGAAAAAAGAAGCCATCAAAAAAACAGAACAATAGCCATGTTTGGAGTTGTGGACATCGGCAATACTTTTGCCAAAGTAGGTCTTTTTGAAGGCGACGAATTAATAGAGGTAAGCACCGGGCTAGAGATTGATGCTTTAGACGATTTCCTTTCGTTAAAAAAAGTTAAAAAAGCCATTATTTCGTCGGTCACCAAAAATCAGGAAGAATTAGAGGCTATATTTGAGCAGGTAGCTTTTGATAAGCTTATTCTGAGCCCATCGACTGCCTTGCCGATTGAAAAAGATTACGAAACGCCACAAACCTTAGGCTCTGATCGCCTTGCGGCGGCAGTAGGTGCTAACTTTCTATTCCCTGATACCAATTGTCTGATTATTGACATGGGTACGGCTATTAAGTACGACTACGTATCGGTAGAAGAGGTGGGGCAGCGTGGAGCGTTCAGAGGCGGGATAATTTCTCCGGGTATGAGAATACGATTTGAGTCTCTCCATACGTTTACAAAAAGGCTACCTCTGGTAAGTGCCGAAGGCATACCCGAGCTAATCGGCAAAAATACCAAAGCCTGCATACAGAGCGGTGTAGTGAACGGAATTATTGCTGAGGTGAACGGAATGATAGAAAATTATAGAAAATTAGGCAAATGTCAGGTAATCTTATGCGGTGGCGATGCCTCTTTCTTTGAAAGTCAAATAAAAAAGTCGAACTTTGCGGGCTCAATAGAAATTACCCCAACTGCGCATGGTGCAGAGCAAGAAATTCTGATTGACAATACAAAAATTGAATTGATACCAAATTTAGTCCTGATTGGGCTAAACCGAATTTTAATATACAATGTTGAAAAACTTACTACTCCTTAATTTTTTTCTTGTTTGCACTTTTGTACTTACTGATACCTACGCTCAAAAAGAATCAAGACTAACCGGTAATTCGCCGTATTCGGCTTTGGGTTTAGGCGACATTAATCCTGCTGGAGCAATTGCTACTGAGGCAATGGGTGGTACAGGCTTAACTTTCGGTAATGGTATCTATGTTAACACTCTAAATCCTGCCATGTTGGTTAAAACCCGTTTTGTGGCATTTAGTACGGGTATACGTGGGCAATACAAAACATTATCTGACGGTAGAAACTCACAAACCGATTTCGGTGCAAACCTTAGCCACGTGATGTTGGCCTTTGGTATGAAACCAAAATGGACGATGTCGGTAGGTTTAAGACCACACTCTAGTGTTGAATACGAATCTCGTTTTACTTCTACTATCCAGGGTACAAGCAATCAGGTACAATATATTTATAAAGGACAAGGCGGTTTGTCTAAAGCTACCGTTGGTAGTGGCCACATGATAGGTAAATCGTTGTATATTGGTGCCGAAGCCGCTTATTATTTTGGAAGTGTAAGCCGCGATACAACTTCAAGATTATTGTTGAACGATGGCGAAGACTATTACCTGCGCTATACCGACCGTATTAATGCCAATGGTGTTGGGTTAAAAACCGGATTTACATGGCAACAGAAATTAAGTAGTAAATGGTTTTTGAATGTAGGTGGTACTTACGAGTTCAGAAGCAAACTAAAAGGAGACCAGTTACGTAGCTTAACCACATTAATTGAAGGACAAAACGGCCCACAGGTTCTTAAAAAACCAGATACGCTGAGTATCGGTTCAGGTAGCTTGCAATTGCCTTCTCAATATGCTTTGGGTATCAGTATTGAAAGCCCTTTAAAATGGATTTTTGCAGTAGAATATAGCAAACAAGACTGGACCACCTACCGTAATTTTAAGGGTGCAGCCGAAAGCCCGCTTACAGCCAGCGATAAAATTGCTGTAGGGGTAGAATTTTTACCTAAAGTTACTTCAACATCTTATTTCAATCAGGTGTTTTACCGAGTTGGTTTTCAGCAGACAAAAACGCCTTATCTGATAAACAATACGCAAGTAATGGATAGAAGTTTCTCTTTGGGCTTATCTACACCACTTGGTTTCAGAAACTTAAGTTATATTGATTTCGGACTGGCTCTAGGAACAAGAGGCGTAACAGGTAATGGGCTTGTAAAAGAAAATTACGTTAAGGTTTCATTAGGCTTCTCGTTGGTTGATACACGTTGGTTCATGAAATCAAAAATTGATTAATAGCCTTGGCTACAAAAAGTATAATATCTTGCTTTAGTTTCAGAAACCTGATTTTGGGCCTGTTGGTATCAGGAAGCCTGCTGCTTTTATCTTGCGAAGAGAAAAAGAAGGCAGGCCCGCCACAAAAGTACAATGGGCCACTGATGGAAACTGATAATCTGGCTATTATGATGAGCGACTCCGGCAAAACCACAATCAAGGTTACTACTGCCAGACAGATAAAACTCCAGAATGAAGACGAAATATATCCTAAAACGGTATATGTAACTTTTTTTGATAAGAATGGCGTAGAATACTCATCTTTAAGAGGAGATTCTGGGCGTTTTTATAGAAACGAAGGCTTGTATAAAGTAATGGGGAATGTTTTCTTTTTTAACCGCCTCAAACAGCAGAGCCTTTCAACCGACCTGCTGAACTGGAGCTCAAATAAGAGAAAAGTCTACACCGATTTGCCTTTTATAATCAAAACTAAATTTGATGAGATACATGGCGTAGGTATGGAAGCCGACCAGGACTTTACAAACTACACCATGCGCAAAACCAAAGGCGTATTTGCGATAGACTCAGTAGCAACTGATAACGAAGCTGCGGTAGATACTACGAGCAACTAAATTGGCTTATTTTTTCTTTAAAACTTCTTCCACCTCTTCTACCGTAGTGAGTTTTTGCTCGTTACCCCATTCATTATAGATATAGGTTACTACTTCGGCAATATCCAGGTTTTGCAGGTGGCTGTTGGCTGGCATAGGCTGGTTATAAACCTTTCCGTTTACCTTTATTTCGCCTGTAAGACCATATTTTATGGCTAATATAACCTGTGATTTATTTTGCAGATAATCACTACCTGCAATGGGTGGGTAAAGATTCTGCAAGCCTTTTCCATCTTTCTGGTGGCAATTGGCACAATTTGCTTCAAAAATCTCTTTCCCTCCAATATAATACTGTTCCAGCTTTATCTTATCAGCCGACTGGCAGGAGCTTAGGAGAATTACAAATAATAACCCCACCCCAGCCCTCCCCAACAGTAGGGAGGGAGTAAAAAGTAGTTTAGGGACTTTTTTTTCAATCCCCTCTCCACTGTTGGGGAGGACCGTCGCACGGAGGGTTAGGGTGGGGTATTTTTCTTTTATCTTTAAAATCCTAATCATCAGTTCTCTTTATTCAATTATTCTTCCTCTTTCAATAAAACGTCCATATCTTTCATTAACAGGCTCACTTTTTCTTCTTTAGTACCATCATACACGCCTCTTATTCTACGTTGTTTATCAATAAGTACAAAAGCACCGCTGTGCATGATTCCGCCCGGTGCGGTAGCGTCTTCAGTGGCAGTTACTAAGTAAGATTTTTGCCCTATGTCATATATCTCTTCTCTTTTGCCGGTTACAAAATGCCAGAAATCACCATTTACTCCCAAGCGTTTGGCATAAGCTTTCAATACCGCTACCGAATCGTGCCTAGGGTCGATGGTATGGGACAGAATACCGACCTGTGGATTATCTTTAAATTTCTCATAGATGCGTAGCATCTGGGTTTTCATAATCGGGCAGATAGTAGGGCAGGTGGTAAAAAAGAAATCGGCCACGTAAATCTTGTTTTCGTAGGTTTTGTTGGTAACCTCGTTGCTATCTTGGTCAACAAACTTAAAATTGGCAATGGTATGATAAACCGTATCGCCGTTTATAAACTCACGGTCGCCCTGAATGGGTAATTTTTTTGGTTGGCAGGCACTCATGGCAACTGCCAAACCTATAAGGCATAAGAATAGGTACTTCATAATAGTAAAAATCCCTCCCGAAACGAGAGGGTTTAGGAATCAAAAAAAGTCTTTAAATTATTTCAAAAAGGCTTCTGCTTTTTGCTTAGCGTCGAGCGTTTTTTGTTTAATCTTGTCTCCTTGGGTTTTAAGTTCAATCAGGGCGTCTACTTTCTCCTGACTATCTTTCATATCGGCGGCATCACCCAGTTTAGGCATCCATGTTTCCATATCTGTGTAGGCTTCATCCAATTGCTTCGAAATCTCCAGAGCTTGTTGTTTAGCCGTTGTGTCAAGTGTTTCGGCTTTTGCCATTACTTTTTCACGATAAGTCTCCAATTCCATACTCACGGGCATTATTTCGTCATGAAGTTTAAACGTCTCGGTTTTTAATTTAGCCGATTCTTCTTCAAATTTATTGGTGCAAGAAACCGTAAAAACAATTAATATTAAATAAAGTAGCGCTTTCATTTGTTTTGGTGTTTGGTTAATTAATTTAATCTATACTCGGTCATTATATACTTACTCCTAAAATTTCTATGGCACTATGGATAGCACTTTCTGACGGATTTTCGCCGCCAATCATTTTGGCTATTTCTACAATACGCTCGTCGGCTTTCAACTCTCTCATTCTACTTACCGTTCTCGACGAACTGTTATCTTTATACACAAAGAAATGGCTGGTGCCTCGGCCTGCTATCTGGTGCAGATGAGTGATGGCAATTACTTGTAAACTTTGTGCCATTTCACGCATCATTTTGCCCACTTTTATGGCTACTTCTCCCGAAATACCCGTGTCGATTTCGTCGAATATGATGGTAGGTAAAGAACGTTTATCACCCAACACATATTTAATAGAAAGCATCAAACGTGAAAACTCACCCCCCGAAGCTACATCTTTCAGTTGGCGTGGCGTAATGCCCTTATTGGCACTGAACAAGAAATTAAGCTGGTCAATACCATCGTTTGTAAGTTTGCCTGTATCATGGCTGATTTTCAGCGTAGCATTAGGCATACCCAGTTCTACCAATAAGCCTACTACTCGTCTTTCGAACTCTGGCAGTACTTTTTGTCGGGCCTTAGATAATACCTCGGCCGACTTAGTAGCAATTTCAAAGGCTTTATCAACACGCTCTTTGGCTGCTGCCAGGTTCTCGCTCAGATTCAGCACTTTGCTTACTTTTTCTTCAAGTATTGCCTGTATCTCTAATAATTCACCGTTCGATTTTACGGCATGCTTCTGCTGTAATTTATACAGTAAATCTAAGCGTTCCTGAATATTCTCTATCTTCTGGCTGTCGAGTTCGATGCTATCCTCTTCGGTTTCAATATCGCGCGAAACATCTTTTAATTCGAGCAAGCAAGACTGTATTCTGTCTTTAAATTGTTGGTACTCCGGCGAGTAACTTGCTATCGGGCTCAGGTTGCTTACAGTGCTTTGCAGAATTGATAACACCGATTGCTCGGTATCATTAAGGTATGCCTGTGCTGTGCGTAGGCGTTGTTTTACCTCTTCGGCGTGTTCCAGAATATTCAATTCCTGCTCTAATAGCTCTTGCTCGTTGGCCTCTAGTTTGGCTTTTACTAATTCTTCAAGCTGGAAACTATTATAATCAAACTCTTTTTTGTTCTGGTCTGATTCTGCCTGTAATTGCTCGTAGGCATCTTGTAGTTTTTTGTAGGTACGATACTTATCCTGATACTCAACCAGTTTATCGTGGCATTGGGCATAGGTATCTACTATGGTTAACTGATATTCGTTTGAGCCTAACTGAATAGAATCATGCTGAGAGTGAATATCCATCAACTGAGAGGTAATCTTACGAAGTGTTTCGAGTGTTACGGGCGTATCGTTGATAAATGCACGCGATTTGCCACTTGGCGCAATTTCCCGACGAATAAGGCAAGGGTTCTCAAAGTCGAGTTCTTCTTCGTCAAATATATTTTTTACATAGAAGCCCTCCATAGCAAATGTACCTTCAATGATACACTTTTCGGTTTCATTGTATAGCGTTTTTACGTCAGCACGGTTGCCGAGCAGCAAACCTAATGCACCTAGCATAATAGATTTTCCTGCACCGGTTTCGCCTGTTACAATATTAAGATGAGCATCAGGAGAAAGTTCAAGTTGCTCAATCAGGGCATAATTCTTAATCAGAAGATGTGAAAGCATGAATCAGAGCTTTTTTGAGTGATTAAGCTATCAAAATAATTAAGCTTTTAAAATAGCTTATAATAACGTTCGATAAAGGTATTTATATACACAAATATGTTCAAAATTATTAACTCTGAACATATTATTCTATACAAATTCAACGCCAAATTGTTATAAAAAATTCACTCTTTTGTGAGGACAAATTTAGGAGTAAAAAAAGGAAGGTGTTAATGATTTACATGAATTTTTTGTAAAACATTAACACCTTCTTTATCAGGCTTATATAAATCAATCAATCTGGCTTATTACTTCTTCACAAACTTCAAAGAAACAGAGTTCATACAATAACGTAAACCTGTTGGTTTTGGGCCGTCGTCAAAAACGTGGCCTAAATGGGCTTTGCATCGGTTGCATACAACCTCGGTGCGAACCATGCCGTGGCTTGCATCTACTTTGTTTTCAACGCTACATTCGTTAATGGGCTTGTAGAAACTTGGCCAGCCTGTGCCCGATTCAAACTTTGTATCAGAGCTGAAAAGGTCAAAATCGCAGCAAACACATTTATATATGCCTTTATCGTGATTATCCCAATATTCGCCTGTAAAGGCACGTTCGGTGCCTGCTTTGCGTGCCACGGCATATTGTACGGCGCTTAGCTGTTTTCTCCACTCTGCATCCGATTTTTGTACCAACTCAACTTTGCAATCTGGTTTTGTATTTGCCTTTGCTTTAGTATTTTGCGCATACGCCTGGCTTGCCAATAATACACCAATAAACATAGCTACTTGAACGCCGATGTTCTTTAAAAATGCCTGGTTTTTCATTATTTTTATCATCATTTTATCGATATTGAATATGGTTATTAATGTGCGTTGTTATATAATCTTTCGTTATAGTTACGAAATATCAAAATAAAAAGTTTTGAAATATCAAACTTTGGCATAATTTTCTCGTTAGATTTAAAAAATGCTTTCCAAACGTGCTTAACTCAAAAAAACTAATCAGATTCGTATGCTTGATAAGTATAGTGTCAAGCGTTTCTTCTTGCGAGGTTTTGCGAACCAAAAGCAAGGCAGAAGAACTAGCAGCTAAAAAAGCCCCAAAATCTACTCCTGAGAGGCGTTCTGTGAGCTCTGTCAGAAAAACCACAGTACCGGTATCAGCCAATACCCGTAACCTTATTAAGGTTGCTCGCTCTTATACAGGTGTACCGTATCGTAGCGGAGGGAACGACGAGCGAGGTATTGATTGTTCGGGGCTTTTGTGCAATACCTTCAAAGAGTTTGGTATTTTACTCCCACGTGTTTCATGGCAACAATCAGAGTTTTTTCCTGCCATTGATATTCCGAATATCCGTACAGGTGATTTGGTTTTCTTTTCTGTTAACGGAAAAGTGGTGAATCATGCAGGTATTGTTACCGAAGTAAGAAGCGAAAACGAAGTTATTTTTATTCATGCGTCTACAAGTAAGGGTGTGATTGAAGACAATATGATGACAAATTACTGGAAAGCCAGATTTGCCAGCGCTTGTCGCCCCAACTTCTCGAAATAAATTTTCAGTATGGTTTTTAAGCTATTTTCCCTTAAATTTCGTTATTAAGAGAAAATAACACTATGTCGCGGGTATGAGAAACAACTTGTTGTTAGTTATAGGATTGATAATCAGTAATTTAGCTTTTTCGCAATCACAATATTTCGGACAAAACAAGCCTCGTTATAAATCATTCGGATTTAAAGTTTTACAAAGCCCTCACTTTGAATTATACCATTATTTTAAGGATAATACCATACCCAACGACATTATTGTTAATAGCGAACATTGGTATAAAATTCATCAGGAAGTCTTCAAGCTAGCATTTATCAAACCCAATCCGATTATTGTTTATCAAAACCATCCCGACTTTCAGGAAACTACAGCTATCGGCGGACAAATAGGCGAAGGAACAGGCGGTGTAACAGAAGGGCTACGAAATAGGGTTGTGATGCCTATGATGTATTCAAAACGCCAGACCGACCATGTGCTGGGGCACGAATTGGTGCATGCGTTTCAGTATCAGCTAATGAGTTCGGGCGACTCTACTACTTTGGCTAATATCCAGAATTTACCCTTGTTTATGGTTGAAGGGCTTGCGGAGTATATGTCGATAGGTAGAGTAGATGCACATACGGCCATGTGGATGCGTGATGCTGTGCTGAGTGATGATATTCCGACAATTACAGATTTGGTTACGAAAGAATATAAGTATTTTCCGTATCGTTGGGGACAGGCTTTCTGGGCCTATATAACAGCCACTTATGGCGACGATATGATACGCCCGCTTTTCAGAGAAACAGCCCAATATGGTGTAGAAGCAGCTTTTAAGCGAAACCTGAAAATGGATATTGAGCGTTTTTCTAGCCGATGGAAAAAAGCCATGATAGAAACTTACGCACCCTTTCGGCAAGGAACATCGTCAACACCTGCGGGGCGTGAAATTGCCTCTGGCAAGACTGCTGGTGAAATGAACCTCTCGCCAGCCATTAGCCCTGACGGTAATTTTGTAGCTTACATTTCTTCTAAAAGTGTTATTTCTTTAGACATTTATATTGCCGAAGCTCATACTGGAAAAGTTCTAAGAAAAATAGAGAGTACTTCGTTTGGTGCTCATGTAGATGCCTACAATTTTATTGAAACTGCCGGAGCGTGGTCGCCCGATAGCAGAAATCTTGCCCTGGTGATTCAGAGTAAAGGCCGTAATAAATTATCGGTAGTTGATGTAAGCACAGGCCATAAACGAACTTTTGAACTGAAAGGTGTCGATTCGTTTACTAACCCGACGTGGTCGCCTGATGGCAATACCATTGTGGTTTCGGGACTAATGAATGGCGTGAGTGATTTATATGCCTTTAGTATTAAAGACCAGAGTGTCAGAAATCTAACCAACGACGATAATTCAGACCTGCAACCTACTTGGTCGCCGGATGGGAAATGGATTTATTTCGTGTCAGACCGCACGCCTGCTGCTCGTCTCGAAAAAGCCACTTTTTCAATTTCAAGATTAGAAACTAACTCGCTTAAAGTAGAAACGTTTAATTTTTTCCAGGGAGCCGATAACCTGAATCCTGTAATTGACCCAACAGGCAATTTTCTTTATTTCTTGTCTGATGCTGATGGTTTCAGAAATCTTTACCGCTACACAATTGCTGAAAACAGTATCGAAAAACTCAGCAATTATTTTACAGGTATTAGTGGCATTACTATGTATTCGCCGGCGGTGAGCATTGCCTCAAAAACAGGTCAGTTGGTTTACTCGTATTTTCAGGGTGGAAAGTATCATTTGTATTTGCTAAAAGAAGGCGAGTTGATAGGAAAAGCCGTTGAAAATAACGTAGATAAAACACCCGCAACACTAGCACCGCACGAATGGAAGGAGGGAAGGAATATAGTGCAGAATAATCTGGACAAACAGAATATACTTGGACGTGTACAGACAAATAAACTGAAAAATCTAAAATATAACCCAAAATTCAAGCTTGATTATTTGGGTAGCTCAGGCGTTGGCATGGCTACCAGCCGCTGGGGAACAGGTCTTGGAGGTGGGGTAGTAGGTTTGGCCAGCGATATGCTCAACAATAATCAAATTTCGGGTGTATTGTCGTTGAATGGTGAAATTCAGGATTTTGGTGGGCAGCTTGCCTATCTGAATCAGAAGAAACCTTTGCAATGGGGCGCAAGTATCTCTCGTATTCCTTACCGTTTTACTGATTTCGCTAACAATAAAACCATTACAGATCCTGCACTAAAAGAGAGTTTGGGCATACCTGCCACTGATTCTCTTATTCAGTCAAGTTATAATCTCTATCGTTTATTTATAAATGAGTTTAGCTTATTTGCCATTTATCCTTTAAGCAAAGCTAAGCGTATTGAAGTAGGTGGAAGTGCTAATTGGTATAGTTATAGTGGGCGTAGTTATACTGATTATTATGGGTCAAACAGTACAACAGGAAGCTATTATCGTGGCAGCGAAACTCCTCAAAGAATGATAAAAGATAGCTTAAAAGCGGCGGGATTCGAGCCTTTTAACCTGCAACGCTTGTATATTGCTTATGTAGGTGATAATACAACTTTCGGCACTACTGCGCCACTCAACGGGTATCGGTATCGGATTGAATACGCTCGCTATTTTGGAAGCATTGCGCATAATAGTATCACTGTTGATTACAGGAGGTACAAATACCTGAAACCTGTAACACTGGCTACGAGGCTCTATTATTATGGCCGTTTAGGTGCTCCGGATAGTGAGGCTTACAATAAATTATACCCGATGTTTCTTGGCTATCCGTGGTATATGCATGGTTTTTGGGGTAAGGCTTTAGCAAATCAAACCTCAACATTAGCTTTAAGCGAACAACAATTGAAAGGCTCACAGATGGGTTTGGCTAATTTTGAAGTAAGATTACCATTTACAGGACCTAAAAGACTGGCATTGATAGAATTCCCGTATATGCCAACAGACCTGAATTTCTTTTTTGATATAGGTATGGCTTGGGATGCTAATCGTAAGCCAGGTAAAACATATGACTATACTTTTAATGATGGAGAAGGCCAGCAGTTGAAATTAAAACCTGTAATGAGTACAGGTTTAAGTTTACGGATTAATGCGTTTGGATATTTGATTCTAGAACCCTATATTGCATTGCCGATATACAATCAGAAACTGCAAAGCCCTGTTACCGGAATTAATTTTATGGTACCGGGATGGTAATGTTTGTAATTTTGGGATAAAATTTGCATTTTTGTGCAAAGTATAAAAATCAGGCCTTTTAATACTTGAATATGGGGATGTAGCTCAGTTGGCTAGAGCGCTTGACTGGCAGTCAAGAGGTCGTGGGTTCGAGTCCCATCTTCTCCACTACGGCAAACAAAATGCTCATGCCATTTGTGTATGAACATTTTTTACCTGAAACTTCCGATGCTGTTAATTCCGTTGTTCTTCCCGAATATGGTCGACTAAAAAAGCCTAGTTCATAAAGTTTTTGTCAACCAACTTCCAAATCCTATGAGTACTGAAGAAGAAAAGGCCAAAAAAAGTCGCGAGTATCAAAAGGAATACCATAAAAAGTACCGTGAGAAACATCGTGACCTCCTAAATCAAAGATCAAGAGAATATGCGATTAACCATCGCGAAGAATTAAGAGAGAAATCTAAAGTTTACCGTCAGGAAAACAAAGAGAAATTAGCTGCTTACGAAGCTGCACGTTGGCCAAAAAGAAAGGAACAACGCAGATTGAAGAGAGAAATGCTAAAACAACAAAAGTTAAACGCATTAGCTTCCCAAGAACCAAACGCAAGCTCAAACAACTAAAACAGAATGTTTTAATGAGGATTTGAGAAACTAGTATAGTATTAATAGAACCATTAGGAATTCTTTATACCTTATGCTATTCTGTGTATAAGAAGTGGTAGTTATTGCTTAATAATTACCACTTCTTTGGTTTCAGAGTTCATGCGCTACTTTATACCCCTCTATCTGCTCCAACATTGCCATCGATTTCATAACGGGTGTCCACTCTTTGCCGTTGAAAATCCATTGAAACCACACTTTATCACGGTTTTCGTATTTGATATTTACAAATAACCAGATGGCTGCATAAGTGAAAATAAGCGTTATTGAAATCTGTATAATATATGTCCAGACATTTGCATTTGTCCACATGGTTTCTGTCCAATAGAAAGTAGTCCAGATTGGCAATTGCAAAAAAAGTAATCGTGTTGTCCAGATAGTAGACGATTTAAGTCGGGCAATTCTTTCCTGTGTTACTAGGATAGAATCGTTAATGTCTACTTTATCAATCAGAATCAACTGATACATATAAATACCGATAGCTAGCTTGGTAAGTATTACTTGAATAATAGCCGAGACAAGGAAAAATGTGCCGCCTGCTTTGAATGCTCCCAAAATCAATACATCAACAAAGGTTACCCAAAGAATACCCACAATAACAGTAAAAACTTTAAGCGGTTTCATTGATGCCAGCGACGACTGTATTTTTATTTTGGTAATTTCTTCGGCGTTCTTTCTGTTTAGAGTCAGGTTCTCTTCCAGTTTTTTATCGTATGTTTTCCAGAGATTAATCAGTTCTTTATCTTCCATTGTATTAGTTGTTAACTTTTTCAAATTTTTGTTTAAGAATAATCTTGATGCGACCAATTTTGGTGGCTACGTTGGTTTCCGAAATACCTATTATTTCAGCAATTTCCTTATAGCTTTTTTCTTCCAGATAAAGCAACATCAAAGCTTTATCAAGTTCTTTTAGTTCGGCAATAAACCTGTGCAGAATACTGATATTTTCTTCAGTTGTATCGTTAGTGTTGGGATCAGTAAGATTCAGAATGCTATCATTGATTGGATTGCTAACTTTCTGTCTTCGACTTTCTTTTCGATAAAACGAAATAGCCACATTAAGTGCAATCTGATACATCCATGTCGAATACTTGAATTGTTCATCATAATTATTGAACGATTTCCATAGCTGAATCATGATTTCCTGCACAAGGTCGTTTCGGTCTTCTGCATCTTTGCAGTAGGCATTGGCAACTTTATAGATAATGCCTTTATGGGTATTAACGATGCTCAGAAATTGCTCCGATGTAGGCTTAGGTGTCATAATTCACTATCGGTTTTATAATCTTGCACATAAATGATAGTTTCTGTGCGCATCAGTTTTTGCGACACACTGCTATAATAGTAATTTTTGGTGATACTAATGTGGCACTTCATTGAGAGGATTGTAATAAATAGCAGTGCCCAGGCTATGAGTTTGAGTTTTTTATATTTTAGCTGCATCAATAATCGTTTTCTCAATTATTCGCAGAAGTGCCTGTAAAATCACAGATTTGTAGAAGTATTTTTGAGAGGGTTTAAAAGAATATAAACAAGCTACACTTTGATTTTAGCTCTGGGTTTCAGCTCGAATATTTAAATGAGTAAAATAGGGTTCCTCCTTTTAAATAAAAACAGCCTTTTCTAATAAAATTAATCAGAGAATTAATAACTTTGACAAGTAGCGTATTAAATAAAGTTATCAGGTGTACTTTTCTTCTAAGGTCGAGGCTATGCCTTCAATAAATAATTTCAAGCATAGTGTTTCTATGGAATTGCATTAGGGGGCTCATCTTTTGACTTGGCTCGCTTAAAATACCACTATTTTTAAACCGGAATTAAAGCCCTAAATAATTGCTGAATTTGAAATTCAAGTTTTCAAATAATTTTTACGGGATATTATAAAAAAGAGAATCGCTTAAATGGGGGGGAGAGATTCTCTAATGCTTAACCTAGATTTATATGAAATCTTTTTTGTTCTATTCAACCATCATCAGCTTTGTGCTGATGAGCTTTATACCTCAATCTACAAAAACAAAGCCTGTCAGGCTCTTTGATGGCAAAACCTTTAAAGGCTGGGAGGGCGACACCATTAACACATGGCGTATCGAAAACGGTATGCTCATAGGCGGCTCTACCGAAAAAGACGTGCCGCACAATGACTTCTTGTGTACAACCCGCCCTTATGCCAATTTTATCATGAAGCTCAAGATTAAACTTACGGGCAACAAGGGCTTTATCAACTCAGGTATCCAATTTCGCAGTAAGCGTTTAGTGAATCCGCCTTATGAAATGGAAGGTTATCAGGCCGATTGGGGAGAGGGTTTCTGGGGTGGGCTCTATGATGAGTCACGCAGGAATAAAACTTTGATAAGACCTGATTCTATCGGAGTACTAAAATGGATAAAAATCAATGATTGGAACGATTACGAGATTCGTGCAGAAAAACGCCGTATCCGCTTGTACGTAAACGGTAAACAAACCGTCGATTACACCGAGCCAGATACAAGCATCCCGCAATCTGGCCTTATAGGTGTACAGATTCACGGCGGAGGCGCCGCACAGGTATCCTTCAAAGATGTTTTTCTGGAGGAGTTGCCGGAGTGAAGAATTTAGTGAATGAGTGATTGTGTGATTTAGTGATTAATTGTCTGAACTTTGATTTAGCTGATTTGTATGATTTCCCTGATTAATACTAAATCATTTTAATCTACAGTAATGATTACCTCAATGATTAATCATTATAATCAGGTTAATCAGTTAAATCAAAGTTCAGACAATTAATCACTAAATCACTAAATAAAAATATACGACCTAATTCTTTAATCAATTTCAACCTATATCTATGAACAAATTTCGTTTGCTCTTACCATTGCTGATGCTCACGCTTGCAATACCTAAGGCAGAAGCTAAACTGTTGCCCAACAAAGCAAAACCTCAACAAGACACCGTAAAAATTGATTTTGAGTACCGATTAGAGGCAAGTATGCTAGGCTACTTTGCTAAAAACGGTACCCGCAACCCCACATTAAAGGCCAGTAAAGGGAGCACTGTACGCATCACTATTGTGAATACAGAATTAATGACCCACGATGTGGCCTTAGAGAAAATGGGCTTGAAGAGTAAGGTTGTCTCTGAAAAAGGACAAACTGCAAGCATAATCTTTAAAGCCGAAAAAAGCGATACTTATTATTGTACCGTGCCGGGGCACCGTGCTGCCGGAATGGTCGGTAAACTGGAAGTAGTCGATGGCCCGATTACAGAAGTAGCCGTAGTTGGAAAATTGCCAATGAAAGATGGACAGCCTCTAAACCTGAATTTTGAAACAGGCACACTAAAAGACTGGACGGCCACTGGCAATGCCTTTGCGAATCCGCTGTTTAGCCAAGACCCATCGCCTGTGCATGAAAAAGACATGAGTATTGGTTTTGAAGGAAAGTATTTTTTAAGCAGTGGCGGCACAGCCAATTATCAATCGATAGGAACGCTTACGTCGGTGCCTTTTAAGGTAACACAGCCTTATGCGGCTTTTAGCGTATCAGGTGGAGCTTTGCAAGATACCCGTGTGGAGCTCGTGCAAGCCGATACCAAGAAGGTGATTTTTCATTCAACAGGGCAGGGGCGCGCAACGCTACAGCCTGTTGTGGTTGATTTACGCCCTTACCTGAATAAGAATATTTTTATACGCATTATAGACAACGAAACGGGTATTTCGCAGATACCTTATATTCCGAACGATAAATGGGCGCATATCAACTTTGATAATTTCTTGTTTTATCCGAGCCGCCCCGATTTTCCGAATGAATTAAAACAAAAAGATATTATTATTCTGCCTCCGCTCGACCCTGTGTTAAACGCAGGTCTTTCGGGTACAGAAGCGGCAAAAGCAATGACTTTGCCTAAAGGATTTAAGATTAATCTGGCAGCCGCCGAGCCGGACATTATCCGTCCGATTTGTTTTACTATCGACTGGAAAGGTCGTTTGTGGGTGGTTGAAGGACACACTTACCCCGTACCTGCACCCGAAGGACAAGGCAGAGACCGCATTCTGATTTTTGAAGATACCAACGGCGACGGCACGCTCGATAGCCGAAAGGTATTTATGGAAGGGCTGAATCTGGTGAGTGGTATCGAACTAGGTATGGGTGGTGTATGGTTAGGAGCTGCGCCTTATTTGCTGTATGTGCCGCTTGATGCTGCTAACGACAAACCTGCTGGGCCGCCACAAATACTATTAGACGGTTGGGGAACACAAGATACGCATGAAGTACTTAATAGTTTCCGTTGGGGGCCAGATGGCTGGTTGTATGGTACGCATGGCGTATTTACGCATTCAAAAGTAGGTAAACCCGGTACACCTGACGACCAAAGAGCGAAAATTAATGGCGGTATCTGGCGATACCATCCGACCAAGCATGAGTTTGAAGTATTTGCTGAGGGCTCAAGTAATCCTTGGGGGCTTGATTTCAACGATTATGGACATGCATTCATTACTGCCTGTGTGATTCCTCACATGTATTATGTTATACAGGGCGCGCGCTATTTCCGTCAGGCCGGTAAGCACTTCAACCCATATATTTATGACGATATTCCGACCATTGCCGACCATCGCCATTGGTTGGGCGAAAGAGGGCCGCATGCGGGTAATTTTAGGTCTGGGTCTGCCGGTGGTGGCCATGCCCATTCGGGAGCGATGTTGTATTTAGGTGGAAGTTGGCCGCAGGAATACCGTAATAAAATCTTTATGAACAATATCAACGGTGCCCGCATGAACGTTGACCAATTGACACGAAAAGGCTCTGGCTATGTGGCATCGCATAACAAAGATTTTGTTATCATGAACGATTCGTGGTCGCAATGGCTCAACTTCAAATACGACCCAAGTGGCTCTGTGTTTGTGATTGACTGGTACGATAAAAACCAATGCCATAGCCCAAACCCTGATGTGCATAACAAAACAATGGGCCGTATCTTCAAGATTACGCACGATAACGATAAATGGGTACAAGCAGATTTATCAAAAGCCTCTGATTTAGAACTGGTAAATTACCAATTGCATAAAAACGAATGGTATGTGAGACAGTCGAGAGCTATTTTGCAAGAGCATGGGCCAAACCCTGAAGTGCATGCTGCCTTGAAAGAGATTCTGGCTAAAAATCCTGATGTTACACGCAAACTAAGAGCCTTATGGACATTGCACGTAACCAAAGGTCTTACCGAAAAAGATATGGTGGCTTTATTAGCCAACCCAAGTGAGTATATCAGAAGCTGGGCTATTCAGCTATTGGCAGAAGATAAAAGTGTTTCGCCAGAGACATTGAAGCGTTTGATTGCTATGGCAAAAACAGATGTTTCGCCATTGGTTCGTTTATATCTGGCGTCGGCCATGCAACGCATACACCCAAGCCAACGTTGGGATGTTGTAGAGGCATTGGCGCAAAAAGTAGCAGATAAAGCCGACCATAATCTGCCTTTAATGGTTTGGTATGCTGCCGAGCCTTTGGCTGCTTTAGATGCCAAACGTTTTATAACTATGTCGGAAAAAGCTAAATTACCTAAGTTTTTAGCCTACGCCATTCAACGTACAGGTGCTTTGAATACTACCGAAGCTAAAAATCTGTTAAAGGATTTAGACGGACGTTTAGATAAAGTGCCTTCAAAAACGAATCAGGATAATCAGGCATTAATTGCCAAAATTCTTGACCCGTCACATGATGCAAAAGCAAATCATGGAAACCATGAGGAGAGTCATTAATGTCTTGAACTTTGATTTACCTGATTTATATGATTTCTCTGATTACTAAGACACTGTTTAAGTTGTTGTTCACATCAAAAAATCATTTAAATCAAAACAATCAGGTAAAGCGGTACGCCGCCCCGGCAAAGTTCAAGACATATCACAAATAAAAAAAGATATGAAAACAAACATAAATCGTAATATATGGGGTGCTTTGGCGCTTATGCTGGTTGGCTGTTTTTGTGCCGGTGTTGCTTTTGGCCAGAGTGCTGTCAATTTCAATAAAACGAAAATTACCGGAGATTTTATCTCAGAGGGTGTAGCAGTAGCTGACCTCAACAAAGATGGTAAACTAGATATTGTGGCAGGGTATTATTGGTTTGAAGCGCCAAACTGGACACGCCATGAAATGGCTCCGTCAAGAGCATTTAAACCCCGTGAAGAATACAGCGAATCGTTTCTGAACCTAGGTATGGATGTAAATCTTGATGGCTGGGACGATGTGGTAATTATCGATTTTCCGGGGAAAGCGGGTTTCTGGTTCGAGAATCCAAAGAATAAACCGGGTCATTGGAAAAAACACATCATTGCCGATTCGATAGGGATTGCAAATGAATCACCGGGCTTTATTGATATTGATGGTGATGGTCGACTGGATATTCTTTGTGGCGATAAAGCCAAGAAGCAAATTGTATGGCTTCAAGCGCCAACCAAAAAAGGCGGAACCGAATGGAAGCGCAACGCCATCAGCAAAGAAAATGTACCCGGTACAGAGATATTTTCGCATGGCATTGGCTATGGAGATATTGACAAAGATGGTATCAACGATGTAGTGATACGTGAAGGTTGGTTTAAGGGCACAAAAGATAATAAAGGCGGCAATTGGGTATTTCATCCGGCCAATATTGGTGAGCCATGCTCGCACATGCAGATACTTGATGTAAACGGCGATGGCAAAGCCGACGTTGTAAGTGCCTCGGCCCATGCGCTTGGTATCTGGTTTCATGAGCAGGTAGAAAAAGATGGAAAGATAGATTTTGTTACTCACCTAATGAGCAACACTACTTCACAAACGCACTCCTCTATCATGGCCGATTTAAATGGTGATGGCAAAGCAGAATATATAACAGGCAAGCGGTTTCTGGCACATAATGGCCGTGACCCGGGCGATGCCGATGCACCTTATTTATTGTATTTTGAGTTTACCCCCGGCCAGAAACCTTACTGGAAAGAGCACGTAATAGATGCTGACTCAGGCGCCGGCCTTAATATAGTAGCCCAAGACATCAACAAAGACAAAAAGATTGACATCGTAGTAGCTAATAAAAACGGTGTGTTTTTGTTTGAGAATTTGGGGAGGAAGTAGGTATATAAAGTTTTTAACCACGGAGTTCTCGGAGTAAAAACTCACAGAGTTTCACGGAGTTTTTTACTGTTCTATGGAAACGATTTTAAAACTTATGCGGAATTGGATACAAAAGAGGCTGTCTCAAAAGAAAACGGCACAAAATATTATTTGGCAAGACACTGACCCCACTCCCCAACCCCTCTCCCCAACTGTGGGGAGAGGGGCTTTTTAGTCCCCTCCCCATTGTTGGGGAGGGTTAGGGTGGGGTCTTTTCCAAATATTATTTGGTATAAAAAACTTTTGAGACAGCCTCTTTGCGTTTGTTTAAAATGTTTGTGTATCATTCAATAGAACCTGTAATGCTGTTTTATTCAACGCCGCCGCCTAGTGCTCTGTATAAATCTACGATGGCGTTTAGTTTTTCTCTCTTAATATTAATGGCCTCCAGCTCGTTTTGCAAAGCATTGTTTTGTGCCGTGATAACTTCCAGATAATTGGCTACGCCGCTTTTATAAAGCAATAGTGCGTCACTTTTTGCTTTCATGAGTGAAGCGTTTTTCTGTTCTACCAGAGCTATACGGCTGTCGGAATACTTGGCAGTTGCCAAAGCATTTGAAACTTCGCCTACAGCGGTCAAGACCGATTGTCTGAATTGAACAGCCGCTTTTTCTTGCTCTATTATGGCTACTTCGTAGGCCGTTTGTAAAGCTTTTTTCTGGAAAATCGGCTGCACAAGGTTTACTCCCAGATTCTTAACTAATGAACCCGGTAAATCGAACCATGTATTGAATTTGAATGAGTTGGCACCAACCGAACTACTCAAACTTATGGCCGGATACATAGCTGCTTTTGCTAGTCCGGTTCTTGAGTTGGCCGAAACCACGGCATATTCAGCCGCTTTTACATCGGGTCTTCTGCTGAGCAACATGGCAGGCACACCCATCGGGAAAACTTCTTCGGGCGATGCCGCAGCAAAGTTTCCGGCTCTTTCAATGCGGTCAGGATAAGCGCCACAAAGTATGCTCAAGGCATTTTCGGTAACGGCTATATTCTGTAAGGCCAAAGGCACTAATAACTCGGCTGTTTTCTTTTGTGCTTCTGCCTGGTCAACAGCCAATGAGGTAATCTGGCCTGAGTTGTATTGCAAATGAAGAATACGCAAGGTACTATCACCAAGCTGGATATTGCGCTCAGCTATTTTCAATTGCTCGTCAAGCGTAATAAGGTTATAATACGCCTGCGCAACCTGTACTATTATACGTGTTTTTAATGCCGCAATGTTTTCTTTTTGTGCAAAGTAGTTGGCCAACGCCCCCTCTTTCATCATTTTGGTTTTACCCCAGATGTCGGCCTCCCAACCTAAGCGTAAAGTTGCGCTGTAATCGTCAAGAAAATTAGAACCTAAAAACTGGTCGCTTATCGACCCATTCAATGAGTTTTTAGAAAGCCATGTTCTGTTTGCGCCAAGGCTAAAGTCAAAAGTTGGTAAGAGATTCAGTCTTGCTTGTTGGTAAGTAAGGTCTAGTTGTTGCATAGTCTTTAAAGCAACAGATACCTCATTATTCCCCTTCAATGCTTTGTCGATTAAACCAACCAGAATCGGGTCTTTGAAAAAGGTTCTCCACGGCAGCATCACTGTATCGGCTGTTACAGCTATGGTATCTCTGTAATTTTGTGGTACGTTCAGGTCTGCCCGGCTATATTTCTTCCCGACACTACAAGCCGAAAGAAATGTAACCATCACTAACCCAACGATTATATATTTATTCGATAGTCTCATGTCTTAATGTGATGACGAGGTCAGTTTATTTTTTCTCGATATTTTTTCTTGCAGGTACTGGAAGAGCATGTATAACAGCGGTATCACGAAAATACCCAATATTACCCCGCTCAACATCCCGATAGCCGCGCTTGTACTGATAGACTTATTACCTGCGGCTGTTCCACCGGTGGCTGTCATCAATGGTATCATACCCACAATAAAGGCCAGTGATGTCATTACGATTGGTCTTATTCGGGCTTTTGCCGCTTCAATAGCCGAATCGAATATCGACATACCTGTGCTTCTGCGTTGCACGGCAAACTCAACAATCAGGATAGCATTTTTGGCTAATAGACCCACAAGCATAATCAAACCTACCTGTACATAAATGTTGTTATCGAGCCCGATAGCTTTAATGCCTACAAAAGCACCCAATACCCCCGTAGGAATAGAAAACAATACCGCCAATGGCAACAGGTAGCTTTCGTATTGTGCAGCCAGAAGAAAGTACACAAAAAGAAGGCTCAACATCAGGATAACTAAAGTCTGGTTGCCCGATTCTTTCTCTTCCAAACTCAAACCTGTCCATTCGTAGCTATAATCGCTTGGGAGTTTGTTCAATACATTTAGTTCCAGATTTTCCATCAAAGCCCCATTACTTGTGCCAGGTTGAGAAACTACGTTGATAGATACGGCATTGTATAGATTGTATCGGTTTACTGACTCAGGCCCATAAACTTTGTTAAGTGTAACCAAGGTCTTAACCGGAATCATTTCTCCCCGATCATTCCGAACAAATATCTCATTAAAGGCATTCTCATCGGTTCTGAATATGCCATCGGCTTTTACGTTTACCCGATAAAACTTACCAAATCTGGTAAAGTTCAATGATTGGTCTCCGGCAAAATACATTTGAATAGTACCGAGCATCGAACTAACGTCAACACCCAACTGGTTGGCTTTGTCTTCGTCTACTTCAAGCTCTAACTGCGGATAATCTACCCGAAAAACGGTGTAAGCCATTTGTACGCCCGGTTGTTTCATTATCTGCTCAATTACCTTATCGGCCATTGCTTTCAATGAAACCGCACCTCGGCCCATTCTATCCTGCAATACAAGTTCGGCACCACTGCTGATACCATACCCATCAACCGGAGGCATCCTGATAACCATTACTGTACCTTCTCTTACTGTGCTAAGTTTCTTTGTAATCATCTCGTGCACTGTCTCAATATCTTTCACTGCTCCTCTATCTTTTTTGTCTTTCAGCTTCACAAAGCCTGTTACATAGGCAGGGCTGGCATTACCACCAAGAATATTGAAACCCGTAATACTGGTATTTATATCAACTGCTTCTATGTCTTCCAACAATTTATCAATTTTCCCTGCGGCTTTAGTTGTGCGGTCAAGCGCAGTGCCAGGAGGCATGGCAAGGCTATACACCACAAAGTTGTCGTCTTCCATCGGTACAAAACTTCTGGTTGTGTTGGTAACCAATAGCACTGCGCCTACAATGGTGCTGATAACGAATAAAGCACCCACCCATTTGTTTTTGGCAAAAAAGCCTAAGCCTTTAATGTATCGGCCCGTCAGATTATCAAAGCCTGCATTGAAAGCAACAGTAAAGCGTCTGCCAAAGCTCATTTTCTTACGCTTATCGGTATGATTATCGGCATGTGTGTTTTTCAACAGCATGGCACAAAGCGCAGGCGTAAGCGTAAGGGCATTTACGGCCGAAATAATGATAGATACCGCAAGTGTATAAGCAAATTGTTTATAGAAAATACCTGATGAACCAGTCATGAAGCCAATCGGAATAAACACTGCCGACATTACGAGGGTAATAGATACTACCGCACCTGTAATTTCGCTCATGGCGCTATGCGTAGCTTCTCGCCCTGTCATGTTGGTGCCTTCGAGCTTACTGTGCACGGCCTCAACCACAACTATGGCATCATCAACCACAATACCAATAGCTAATACCAAGGCAAATAGCGTAAGGATATTGATAGTAAAGCCGAAAACCAACAGGAAGAAAAACGTACCTACAATAGCAACCGGAACGGCAATGGCCGGAATAATGGTTGAGCGGAAATCTTGCAGGAATAGGAATACCACAATAAATACAAGAATAAAGGCTTCTATCAGGGTAGACTTTACCTGGCCCGTAGCCTCATCAAGTCTTTCCTTAGTACTCATCAATTTATCGTATTTGATACCTGCCGGAAACGAGCGGGCAGCTTTTGCTACTTCGTTAGCTACGCCAATTTCAATCTCATTGGCATTTGAACCAGAGGTTTGCAAGATGGCAACCGTTACGGCATTTTTGCCATTGTTTTTGGTATCGCCACTGTAGCTGATAGAGCCAAACTCTAATCTGGATACATCTTTCAGGCGCACAAAATTGGCTCCGTTTCTTTTTACTACTATGTTTTCGTATTGCTCTGGCAGGTTCTTTTTCCCTTTATAACGGATAACGTACTCAAGGGCTGCATCTGATTCTTCACCGAATTTACCGGGTGCCGATTCTAAACTTTGTCGGGCAATGGCTGTAGTAACATCTTCGGGTACAAGCCCATAAACAGCCATTTTCTGAGGATTCAACCATACACGCATCGAATAATCTTTCAGACCAAATACCTGCGCTTGCCCTACACCGGGTACACGCTTGATTTGCGGAATAATATTGATGTTGGCATAGTTTTGTAAAAATAGCTCGTCGTATTTCTCGTTGTCTTCAGTATAAATATTGAAAATCATAATCATACTGTTCTGGCGCTTAGATGTGGTAAGACCTCCACGAACTACCTCTTGCGGTAATATTGGGGTTGCCTGTTGCACCCTGTTCTGTACGTTTACGGCAGCTTGGTCGGGATTTACGCCTTGCTTAAAAATGATGTCGATAGAAAAAGATCCATCATTACTTGCCGTAGACTTAATGTACTGCATATTTTCAACCCCGTTGATTTGCTCTTCGAGGGGTGTTACTACCGAACGTAGCACGGCTTCACTATTACCCCCCGGGTACATACCACTTACGTTAACAGTTGGGGGCGAAATATCGGGAAATCTTGTTATCGGAAGTCTTAAAAGACCTATGATTCCGAGTATAACAAATATGATAGATATTACTGTGGCCAATACTGGCCTATCTATTATGTTTTTTAACATGCTGAATATCTTTAAGGATTTAGAGAGAGGGAGATTAACGCTTAGCTGTGTCTGATGCCGCCACAGGGACTACTTTCATGCCCTGATTTAGTACATCAATACGGTTAAGCACAACTTTGTCGCCCGTAGTTAAACCAGTTTCTACAATGTAATTATTAGCAGAGCTTCCGCTGATTGTAATAGGTTTCATGTCTACCTTGTTGCTATCGCCTAATACAAACACAAAGAATCTATCCTGAATATCTTTCACACTCGACATCGGGATAACGATAGATGAATCGAACTCTTTTTTAATAACTACTTTAGCAGAGCCACCAGAACGCAGAATTTTATCAGGGTTCTGAAAAACAGCTTTTAAAGGGATACTCCCTGTCAGGCGGTCGATATTTCCACTTGCCATTTCAAGGCGGCCTTTGTGTTCATATACTGTGCCATCGGCCATTATCAACTCTATGGCATTGCTTCCTTCCTTGTTTTTCTGGTCTTTCATAAACGAAATATAGTCGCCCTCACTCAAAGAGAAATAAACAAATACCTGATTGATTTCTGACAGTGTTGTAAGCGGTGTAACATCACTAGGCGTAACTAAATTACCGATACGGTTCGGGATTCGGCCTATATAGCCACTCACAGGGGCTTTTATAAGGCTAAACGCTGCATTGATTTGCGACGAACCCAAGCCCGCAGTAGCTTGTGCTACCTGCGCTTTGGCAGAGGCATAGTTGGCTTCGGCTGTTTTAAGTTGTATTTCAGATACTACTTTGCCTTCTACAAGCGGTTTTATTTTTTCGAGTTCAAGGCGGGCAGCTTCTTCGGCAGCCATTGCTACTTTAACAGCAGCCTGGCTGGTTTTTACTTGTTCCTGGTACACATCTCCCTTAATTTTAAAGAGAGATTGGCCTTTTTTTACGTAGTCGCCTTCTTTTACATAGATTTCTTCGAGGTAACCAATTACCTGTGCTTTTACGTCTACATTTACGGTACCTTCAATAGCACCCGGATACTTCTTCTCAACAACCGCTGCTGATGTATGTATTTGCATTACGTCAACATCAACAGGGGCTTCCTGTGGTGCTTGGCTTGTATTGCTTGCACATGACATTAAAAACAGATTGGCTAGTAAAAATAATGTTGTTATAGTAGTAGCTTTTCTTTGTGGAAACATTTTTAGCATTTTTTGGGAGATTAATTTTCAATGCAAAAAAAATAAAGCATTTACACAAATAAGGCTTGGAAATGACCGAACCGTGAATATTTATTGCTGAAACGAAGATAAGTTTAACCGAAAATCTGACTTAGAGTTACCTAAATGAAAGATGAAAATTAGCTGATAAAGTCATGATCTATGTAAGATAGAAATCATTGTAGTTTCATGAACTAATACACATAAAAATACGTTTTTGCGCCACTAAATTGCAATAATGGGGTAGAGGGAAGCAAAATAATAAGAAATAAAATAGTTTATTAATGCTTGAAAAAGCAAGTTGTTATGGCAACGCCTCGTGCGATGAAGCGACTTAAAAATCCAGCCAGTTTTTTAATAGATTGGCTTTTTCGCGGCTTACAATTATTTCTACCTCAGGGTCATTTTTTATATCAATCTTGAGTTTGCCGTTGAAATAATTGTGAATCTGCTGTATGGCATTGATGTGCACAATAAACTGCCTGTTGGCTCTGAAGAATAACTTAGGGTCAAGCTGTTGTTCCAGCTCTTCTAGTGTTTGTGGTACTATTTCTTCTGTACCTGTGTGTAGGGTTGCCCGTGTTATTTTGAGTTCAGAATAAAAATAGATAATGTCTTCTACCATTAAAGATTTGTAGCCATCACGATAAGGTAACAAAAACCTGCTTCTGAATTCTTTAGGTTTCAAGTAATTCAGCAAACCTTCAATCGATTTTTCCTGCTGCCCTGATACAAATGTCTCTAGCTTTTCGAATGCGGCTTCTAATTCTTCGGGTTCTACTGGTTTTAGCAGATAATCTACGCTGTTGTATTTGAATGCTCTTACAGCGTATTCGTCATAAGCAGTAGTAAATATAATAGGGCAGTTAATGTTTACTCTGGCAAAAATATCAAAACTTATGCCGTCGGCCAGCCTTACGTCCATCATCACAACATCGGGGTTATCATTGGTGTTAAACCAATCAACGCTATCTGCAATGCTATCAAGCACCGCAACAATGCTGGCCTTTGGCCGGATGGTTTTAATTAAGCGCTGTAATCGGTCAGCATTAGGCTTTTCGTCCTCTATAATTAGTATGCGGTTAATCATAATTTTATCAGAGGTATTATTACTTTAAATGAAGTATCGTCTCGTATAATTTCCGGTTCTTTTTCCGACAAAAGTTTATAGCGTCTGATGATGTTTTTTATGCCAATTCCTGACGAATTGAGCGGCTTTTCGATAGGTAAAAGCGCATTTTCAACAATCAGGCGGCAATCGTCGGTATTATAAATCCTTATTTGAAGCGGGTCTTTTTTACTTGTCTTGTTATGTTTCAGCGCATTTTCGACCAACAATTGCAAAGTAAGTGGCGGCATAGATAAGCGACGACTTTCTTTGTCGACCTCAACACAGAAACTTACGCCCTCACCAACCCTATGCTTGATAAGAAACATATAAGAGTTCAGAAATTTTAGCTCGTCTTCCAACGAAATAATATCTTTCTTTGAGTTAACGAGCATATACCGATAGATTTTTGAGAAATTTTCGGCGTATTCGTAGCCCAATTGTTGGTTTTCAAGAATAAGCTCAGAGAGCACACTCAGGTTATTGAAAACAAAATGCGGGTCTATTTGTAGTTTTAATGATTGCAATTCGGCTTCAATTACCAATTGGTTTAGCTCGGCTGTTTTTACGGCCTCGTTTTTCCAGTTCAGAATCAGGTAATTGCCAATGTTTATAGCCATTATCATGAGTGCAATTATTGTACTCACTACTAACCATTGCAGATCTCCACGGTTTTTTTCGATCGAGTTAGTTACCATTGACACATCACTGTCGCCGTAGTAATAAGTAAAAACCGAGTTTGTTAGGAGATGAATCAATATTACCGCCAACAGGTTTAAACTTGTTTCAATCAGAAGTCGTCGGCTGGGTTTTTCGGTCCATTGTATATATCGGTTGAGTTTAAGACCGATAAATATGCTTGTTTCAGAAACCAGAAAACAGAAAAGCAATGAAATAGACCAATCGATTATAATGTCGGGAATATCGCGGGTAAAGTAGTTTTTCCAGCAGGGCGAGTAGGGGTCTATGATATAAGAGACCAGATACAGCAATAGAAAGGCTGAAACGATAAACAGAATGCGTTTTCCTTTGTTATTCAGAAATGTATCTTTCTTCATCAAGTTTGTTTAGAGGTGTTTAATATACATCCTTTTTAGGGGTATTGGTGTATAAACAATATTTCTTTTTCTGACACAAATTTCTTGATATAAGGAAAAAGAAGCTCAAACTTTCTTTATCAAGTGTTATTTTTGACTACTGAATATTCATTTTTACTTACTGAAACAGTTTTGAAAAGAATTATGGGGTCGGGATTGTGAGTGCCGTTAAAAAAAGTAGGTTTTAAAACATAGCATATGAGTGCATCTGATAAAAAGAGTAGAGTATGTCCATGAATGACGGTTAGTCGCTGCTTAAGGTGTTCCAATTTTATGTAGGCACATAAACTGGTAAAGAGATGATTTGCTTGTATAAGGTTGTAGTAGTAGATGATTTTTTAATAAAAGTATTGTTTTAAGAGTCAATCTTACCAATACCAATCCTATTAATAGTTTGTTTATACTCCTGAAAAAATCATAAAACTTGCTCTAACTATAAAACATCAAATCCAATATCTTTTAAATAATTGAAGGTAGAATTATAGAATTCGGGTTGCCTTGTATGGTCTTCTATGTTTCCTTCTGGAACAACTATTACCATTCCTTGTCTCGCTCTTGTAAGTAAAACTCTGTAAGCATTAATTAGGTACTTTTTGCGAACATCTTTATGAATATTCTGCCATTTGTTTCCAACAAAAGAAAATGTTTTCCAACCGTCTTTTGTAAAACGCAGATCACCATCCCAAGTTACGCAAGCCCAGTCCAATTCTAAGCCTTGTACTTGAAATTCGGTTGCTACATCTTCAAGAAAATAAGACGAACGAATATCGTCTTTACCGTCTAAAAACCAATTAATGTGATTAATTTCTGTCTTTACATCAATCGCCAAGGGTTTTAAGCGATACGCTTGAGAAGAAACAACAATGCCATATCTTTCGCTACCTCTTGCTTTCTCTTTAAGCCACTTTTTTGCCTTTTCAATATCTCTGGTGATTACAATTGGGTATTTATCTTGTAATTGAAGTCGCCTGTTTTTGGCATTTTCATCAATGTCTAAAATTTCTTTTACTAATTTGGATAAATACTCTGCTCTGAAAGATCTCATTGAAACCGCCAAGTGTAAATCAGGATTAAAGACAACCAAACTCTTTGCTTCTAATTCTTTTATGGTTGTTTGAGCATCGTATTCGCTATCAAATAAGTTAGGGGAAATTCTTGTCTCCCAGCTTGGAAAGTTATTTTTAACCGCCGACAACCACTCTGAAATCCCAGCTTCGCCTGTGTTTATTTCTTGTCCACCACCAACTAAGCATACTACCACAGCCCAATCTTGATGTCTGTTTAAACAGGAAATAAGAAATTCAGGCTCTGAATGTTGAAAGTTAGGAATTCCTTTTTTTTGCTGCATAAATTTGACTGTCTGCTCTTTTGTCCAGGCTCTTTGAGCTTCATCAAAAACTGCAACATGATCGTAAGGAGCTTTAGGGTCTCGCAGATACTCATCGCGATAATGATGTATAATTTGAATAAACGCTTTTACGCTTTCTCGTGCTTGTTTTTTTGTTAGTTTATTGCCTTTAAGATTTTCCTGTACAACCTTATCTCTTGCAAGTGCTTCCTGCAAAATATCTACTAATGGCTTATTGCCTGATAAGAAAACACATGTATTCCCTTTTTCTTTATCTAAGTGCTCGGTTGCAACCTTCAAACCAACAAGGGTTTTTCCTGCTCCCGGAACTCCGGTTACAAAGCAAATAATTTTCTTACTGTTGCTTTTAGCATACTCAATGGTTTCAGAAATGTATTTCGTAGTAGTTTTTAAATTAATGGCATCAGCATCACTTCTGGTAATTTCTTCAACGTTGTGATTATTATATAAACTTATGGCTGCTTCAATAATAGTTGGTGTTGGTGAATAGCTGCCAGTAACATAATTAATACTGTCAATGGTATTAGCATCCTGAAAGAAGTTTAAGACATGAGTGATTGTATTTCCTAGATTTTCTGCATTTGTTTTTAAGGGATTTATCAGATTGTCGTTATGGCTGGAAGTAATTATTTCAAACGGACTTGATTTTGCATGCGTGGCTACCAAAATTGGGACCAGTAAAAGCGTGTGACTTGGTTTATGAAAATTTTTTAAATCTAAAGCATAATCCCAAACCTGCTCAATATTTTGATTGATAAATTCTTTCTCTCCAACTTTGAACTCAAGTACAAAAACAATGTTTTTGATGATTAACAAGCAGTCAACTCTCTTACCCATTCTTGGAATTGAAAACTCAAAAAACAAATGGCCGTCGTGGTTTTCTAAAATTTGTTTCAAGAGTTTAATCTGAAATTCCCAGGCATAGAGTTCTGTATTTATGTGCCCTAGTCGTCCATTAACTGATATTTCTCCAATAATCGTTGCAGCAGATTTTTGAAGAAAGTCGGATATTTTATCTGAATAATAATAGTTTAGCATTGTGTCTTTTTAAAATTTATTATTCAAGTAGCTATTCTAATGCTTTTAGAAAAAAATCTCAGGAGAAGTTTGTACAAATAATGCTTCTGTCACCGAAAAGCTTCTTGATTGTTTTGGATCGTAATAGATGAGGTAGTGCTCATCTTTAAAAATATGAAGGTAATAATTATAAAGATAAAGCACCAGTAAATACTATGTCGCGCTTAGAAAGATTACCGATAATCTTTGTACTATCTTTTAGGCTTATACACTCGTTTTGACACTGATGGGCTGTAGCCGCCTATATACAATTGGCCGATAGTCGTTTTTAGTTTTTCGGGGAAATCATCGGTGCATAGTACTTCTGCAACATCGAATGCTTTTAAGGCTAGTTCGGCAGTTGCTCTACTGTCGGCACCTGCTCTATGGTGATTTAAGTTGATATTATTAATGCTGCAAAGTGTTTTTAAATCATAACCCGGTAAGCCTTGCCAGACTTTCTTTGAAAATATGTAACTGCATGAGTAGTTTAATGATGGGAAGGGTATTTGATAGGTTTCAAGTGTTTTTCTCAAAACACTCATATCGAAGCTGGCATTATGTGCTATTAAAAATTGGTTTTCGATTAAAGGAAGAATTTCACGCCACAACTCAGGAAACTCGGGTTTATCTGCTACATCTTCTGGTCTGATGCCATGAATAAGGATATTAAAATAATCGAATCTATTATAGATGGGTTTGATAAGCCATGACTTTGTTTCAAGAATCTGTCTGTTTTTAACGAATGTCAGACCAATTTCACAGGGGCTGTTTCTATCTGCTGATGCTGTTTCAAAGTCAATAGTTATGAAATCCATTTATGGGGTTTAGGTTTAATAGATGTTAATAAGCAATAAACCCCAAATATTGAATAAAATTACAAATACCGCAAGAAAAACTATTAAACGGTATATTGCCATTTAATCAAAGCAATCAGCTAATAAAACAAGATAAAGCGTAGAATACACAATAAAAAAGCCTTGATTATCAAGGCTTTGGTGTGATTTTCTATAGTGTTGTTTTATACTTATTTTGCTTGGTTACTTGCCTATGCAAAACTTGCTGAAAATATTCGCCAGCAAATCGTCAGTAGTAATTTGTCCGGTAATTTCTCCTAAGTGATACAAAGACAATCTAATATCTTGGGCCAGGAAGTCTCCGGTGATACCTAGTGCTAGTCCCTTTAATACTTCTTCCAGGGCATCGTGCGATTTTACCAGATGTTCGTAATGGCGCAAATTGGTCAGCATGGTGTCTGACTGTTTTTTTATCTTGGCTTTGGCTACAATGGTGTCTTTTAATTCTTCGATACCAATGTTGTTTTTGGCTGAGATGTTGATGGATTCCTCACCCAACCCTCTCCTTAGAGGAGAGGGCTTAAAAGTTTCTGTTGGAGATTTACTCCCCTCTCCTCCAAGGAGAGGGGTAGGGGGTGAGGAAATAAAATGCTCAGCTATCGTTTGCAATACTTTCTCAATATCTTCTAATACTTCTCTGTTAGAGAATCTTAGAATTTTTATGCCGTAGATAAACTCAATTTCAAGGCTTCTGGCTGCGTCATATTTCTTTTGAGTACCCTCATGATGGTGAGCGCCATCTATTTCAATGCCTAATCTAGATTCATCACAATAAAAATCAAGTATGTAGCCGTCTTCTAAAGGGTGTTGTCTTCTGAATTTCCTGTCGCCTAGTTGCCTGTTTCTCAACAATTCCCAAAGGATTTCTTCAGTCTCTGTAGAAGTCCTACGCAATTCTCTTGCTTTTTTTAAGAGGTTGGTAGAAACTACATTAAAGGCAGATTTTGCTGGAGATTCCTCACCCCCAGCCCCTCTCCTTGGAGGAGAGGGCTTAAAAGCCTCTGTTGGAGATTTACCCCCCTCTCCTTGAAGGAGAGGGGCTGGGGGTGAGGAAAATAAATCAATCTTATTCCTCACCCAAATCACTTCCTTATCTTTCACCATGTCGGCAAAGGTATTGGCAAGGAATAACTGGTCGACTTCGTTTTCGAAGAGTAGAATAATGATTTCGGCTTTTTCCATTGCCTGTTTTGAGCGCTCAATGCCTATGGTTTCTACTACATCTTTGGTTTCGCGGATACCTGCCGTGTCGATGATACGGAATTTGATGCCACCAATAAAAAGAATATCTTCAATTACATCACGGGTAGTACCTGCAATGTCGGTTACAATGGCTTTGTCTTCGTTGAGCAGTATGTTTAGCAGTGTCGACTTGCCGGCATTGGGTGGGCCAATAATAGCTACCGGAATCCCTTCTTTAATGGCATTCCCTGAATCAAAAGAGTCTATTAATTTTTTCAGAAAATTCTGAATTTTCAATATTAATTGTCTTAAATCGTCTCGCCCGGCAAATTCTACATCTTCTTCGCCGAAATCGAGTTCTAGTTCTACTAATGAGGCAAAGTGCACTAATTCTTCTCGTAAGGCTTTTAATTGGGTCGAAAACCCGCCTCGCATTTGGTTCAATGCTGTTTTGTGGGCTGCCTCAGAGTCGGCCGCAATTAAATCGGCTACTGCTTCGGCCTGCACTAAATCAAACTGTCCGTTCAGAAAAGCTCTTTGTGTAAACTCGCCGGGCTTTGCCATGCGGCAGCCGTTTTGTATGAGTAGCTTAAGTATATATTTAATAATGTAGTCGCTGCCATGACACGATATTTCTATCACATCTTCTTTGGTAAAGCTGCGGGGCGTTTTAAAAACCGATAGAAGCACTTCGTCAATGATTTTTCCTTCGGCATTGTCCGTATAATCTCTGATAGTTCCGAAATGAATGGTATGAGATTCAACCTTGGTCAGGTCTTTACCTTTAAAAATCTTATTGACAATTTCGAAGGTCCGCTCGCCCGAAACTCTTAATACCCCAATGGCTCCTACGCCTTGTGGAGTTGCCAACGCACAGATGGTGTCTAGTTGAATCATGTTTTATGGTGAGAAACAGTCCATTTAATCATTTAAATCGTGTAAATTGGTCTTATCTCAAGGAAATTTGATTAAAATTTATTTACTTTTGCAAATCTACTTTTAAACTTTTGCTCTTAAAAGTAGTTTAGAGTATGTTTAAATTTTGATATTCCGACCGGGATATAAATAATTTTTAAACACACGCTTAGGCTGTTGACCCCTTATAACAGAATTACGTTGCTTTCTTATGATAAAAACTAAGTACCTGTGGTATATCAATGCCTTTTTGACATTGGTTGCGATATACATGGCCTACCGCATTTGGTTTGCACCTAAAAGAGATGCCTGGAATTATATTCCTGACAACGCATTTTTAGTGGTCGAAAGTTCGCAAATTCAACGTTCTCTCTTTAATAAGCAAGGCTTTGACTCTACACAATTGGCCGATATTCCGTTTTTCTACGATGCACTTCAACCTTTAAAGAAAATAGTACAAAGTGTTGATGAAAACGAGGTTGCCGAAAAGTTTTTGCGTCGCAAGCGCATCACTTATTCGCTGCATCGTGAAACCAAAAAGAATCTTGAGTATATTATTTATATTCCGATGGGTACTTTTGGGGCTGCCGAGTTCTTGAATCAGCTCACAAAACCTGACCCTAGCAAGCGTAAAGTATATGGGCGCACTTACAAAGGCACCCGAATAGATGAGCTTTATACGGCCAACAACTTATTGATGTTTAACTTTCTGATTCATGACGATTTCTTGATTTGTAGTGGCTCAAAGGTTTTACTTGAAGAAGTGGTTAATCGTATTAAATCAGGCGGAGCGACCGAGGGTTTTCCGTTTAAAGAAAGTCGCCGGGGAATAGCGCATATCTATTTCAAGAGCCGTAATCTGCAAGATGTGGCCGATATTCTGCCCTCTCAGCTTTCTCCAAACCTGATAGAGTTTTTTGGGAATATAGCCCCTCGAAACCCCGATATTGTTTTTGAGAAGCCCAAAATCCCGAATACGGTGTCGGCCTATATTTATTCAAAAGGTACAAACACCATTCCGTTTTTAGGTATTTTTAGTCAGCAAATGCCACAGCCTTTTACCTGTACCGACCTGATACCCGAAAACACGGCCATTACATTCCGTATAAGTTTTAAAAACAAAAATAAGCTTGCACAAGATTTTAATAATTATTTCAGAGGCAACGAACAGGCGCTTCTGGCTGAGCGAGATAGCCTTAATCGTTTTCTGAATATCAATATCCCGAGCCTGTATTCAATCTTAAAAAATGAGGTTGTGTTGTGCGAAATGGAAACCTCGTCAGATGAACCTTCGAAGAAAATACTGCTCATTAAAACCGAAGATCCTGCCGATGCCTTGAATATGTTTGATGATTTGGCCGATAACGCCGAAAAACTATCTTCTTATTTTAAGCCTCAGCCTTTTAGTTATCTGAACAACTACGTACGTAAGATTCAGATAAGCCAGTTGCCGGCTTTACTTTTTGGCTCTATTTTCAGAGGTTTTGCTGATTGCTATTATACGCAAATAGGCGACTACATGATTCTGGCGAGTGATGATGATGCCATGCGTGAGTACCTCAATAACCTGAACTTTGGCCAAACCTGGGCGAAATCTAACATTTATACCGATTTCGTTAAAAAACTTCGTCCGCAGGCGCAGGTTACGGCTATTATCAGTCCACAACGAATCTGGAATAACCTCTATTATTCCTTGCCGCAAAAATGGCGCAGCAGTACTATCAAGCACGAGCAAAGGGCTAAAGCCATACGTTTTGTGGCCGTTGAAAACTTTGTAATCAATAATACTTTTGGCACAAAACTGCTCATTGAGAAGATTCCGCAAACGCAAAAAGAAGTATTGGTTAACCGATTCTTTTTACAGGATAGCCTTAGTGCTAATGCCGCTTTTGTGGGCAAGCCTTTTATTATTAAAAATGCGTATAATACATCAGAAGAGATTTTGCTACAACGCGCCGACCATCAAGCGGTATTGTTGAGCAATGCGGCTAAGGAAGTAAATACAATACCACTGAGCCAACCGCTTACGAGTGCGTATCTGCTACCGACCGATTATTTCCAGAATGGCACTTTGCATTATCTGGCTACAACTGCCGATAAACTTTTGTTTTTTACCCGCGAAAATCAGACCGGACTAGTTGCCAACTATGCCGATATTGATTTTAGTGGTTCAATAAGAGCAGTAGCTGCCAGCGAAACAAAGATATATGTAGCCGACGATGGCGGAAATGTCTATGTAATTAATGAAGAAACGCAGAACATCAGCAAGGTGAAAATACCAATGTTGCTGACTGATATTATGCGCATTCAGCCGGTAAAATACAAGAACAATACCTATCTGGCTATTCTGCAAAAAGATGGGACACTCAATGTGATTTATGAGCAGGGACCGTTTTTGAAGGGTTTCCCGAAAGTGCCGCTGACGGCTCGTCCGGTAGAGATGGTGATAGAAGAGGGGCAGGGGAAAAACTCAATTATTACGCTCATTTCAGAAACAGGAGAGATAAAGAAAGTAGACATGAATGGTAATTCGCTTGACAGAGCGAATATTCAGTTGGAACGACCTGACAAGGCAACGGTTTTTGAAGTGATTTTCGACCAGAATCATAAAGACTGGCTCATTGCCCGCCGAACGCCTACTTCGTTGATTATACTGAACAAACAAGGGAACGCGGTTTTAGAAATAGGAAGCACCAATTTTATGAAATCTCAATTGCGTTATTTCGATTTAGGTAACGATTTGCGCTTCGTCGGGATTTTTGATGGAAAGAATAACACCTTGTTCGATTTAAAAGGCAGAATGCTAGGCGATAAGCCTTTGGCCGCTACGGCTCTACCGGCAGTTTCGTATTCAGAGGCATACAATAAGCTATTTATCTATAATACTAATAAAACCAGATTTGAGGTTTGGACGGTGAAGTTGAAGTAGGTATTAATGATTTTTTTAAGCCTGTAGACAAAGGCGCAGACAAGGTTTTGACTAAAGCCATCTTTGAGGTTGTTATTTATTCTCTAGCTAATTAGAGTTCAAGCAATATAGAAAAGAACGCTTATTTTGTGGAACTAATCATTAAGGGAACACAGGTATTAGCTATTAATATTGAATCATCGCACTTCGGTGAATAAATTTCCTTTGTTATATTAGACACCCAATTATTAAGGTTCCAGAAATAAGCGTTCTTTAAATAAATCAGACCGATTCGTAGAGACGACATGCTGGCGTCTCCAAGGGCCTGTAAAAATTAAAGATTTATCTATTAGGTTGGTCTCTCAAATATGATTTTTTGAGGTTTATAGACCCTTGGAGACGCCAGCATGTCGTCTCTACAAAAGAACGCTCATTTCTTGAATCCGAATCAAAGGACGAGAATTTACTCGACGCACATTTGTGGGTACACAATAGCTTCACAGTTGGTTTGGGGTCTTTTCCAAAAATTCTTTGGTACAAAAGCTATCTCCTAAGCACTTCTTCTATTTGTTGTATCAGCGCTTCTCTTTGCATAGGCGATTGGGTTCTTGATAATTCAACTTTACCATATCTATCAATAATAGCATAAGTAGGGTAGCCCGTACCTTTTATGTTTTTCATAATCTCTTGTGATAAATTTCGAGAGGCAAAAATGTGACTTCCCTCCAGATTATAAAAGGCAATCAGTTGTTTCCACTTTTCTTGGTCTGTATCATGATTGGTTATGTACAGGAATGTAAGACCTTTGTTTTCAAAGTACTTCTTTAATGCAGCAGAATGCTGATTTATATCCTGTCGGCAAGGAGCGCACCAGGTGCCCCACATATCAAGAAATATAGTTTTGCCTTTAAAGTGAGTTAAGATATTATCCCAGTTCTCAAGACTATCTACAAACACCATCTTATCTGTCAACTGGTTTTTATATCGTGCAATAGCATCGGCAAATGGCTTTTCGAAATAGATGCTAAATTCACTTTTAGGAAATTGGTGCTTAAAGTCGTTAAATATAGATTCTACATTGGCAAACAATTGCCTTTCAACCATTAAATCAAGTAATAATGCATACATCTGTTCTTTAACTTTAGCCGTAAAGTGCTTTTCTATGAGTTTTTGTTTCAACTGATTCATTGCATCTTTTTTCATAATAGATTCAGCTGCAATACTATCATTTGCAAACCATTCTCTATAAAAATCAGAAGGTCTGTCATAAAAGTCGTCTATCGCATCTTCATATCTTCTATCAAGAAATGTTTTAAGGTATTCATGATAAGAAGGTGCTACCAAGGCTTTTTCATCAGACAGTTCTACTTCGTTTTGTAGTGCCTTAAACGTGTTTTCCCAGCTTTGTTTATTTCTAGCCACTTCGTCTCTCATGTTAATCCTGAGGTTACCGTATTCATTATAAAACGACGATAATCGGGCATATTTCAGATGATATTGCAAGGCTTCTTTGCAGTTAGCAGAAAGATGATAGATTTTTGAAATAGAATCTAAAACTGCTTTATCACGACTATAAAAGTTGTTAATAGCGCTGTATATTCTATCAGGTACTGAATCTTGCTTTGCTTCTCCTACATTATAGAAGGTTTCAATGCCTTTAAGATGATTATCGTCAGCCCCATTGCCGGTGATAATTATCTCCGTTTGGTTTCCCTCAGTTAAAGTCAGATTATAACCTTTCCGGATATAGAAGAATTGTTTAAGAAAGGTTTTATTGCCGGTGCTATCGCTGATTTTTAAAATAACTAATTCATTGTCGATAGATTCCAGATTGAAAGAGAAGGCTCCGGTTTTATCAATGTTTGTTTTAAGAACAGCAATATTCGGAGTATCATACATCAAACTTTTTGTTGGTCTGCTTAGGGTTACAAGACCATAGCTAAAGCCAGGAAGTTTACCTGTAATACTTGTCTTTTGCGCAAAAGATTGAGTAAATAAAATAGAACACAACAAAAGGATAAAGAGTGATTTCATAATAGGCACAGTTTAAAAGAAATAGAGGTTTTATTCTACGGTTTTCTTTTCTAACGTATTCAGAAAACGCTTATTATGGCTCTATTTCTTAAAAAATCTTAATTCTTGTAAAACCCTGTGTGCACTTATATGAATTTACTTCCTCAACTCCCCAATTTTCTCCTTCGCACTCGTCAGATTTGCGTCTAGCTGCAAAGCCTTTTCATAATAATAAAGGGCTTTCTTTTTATCGCCACTTATCAGATAGGCTTCGGCCAGGCTGTCGAAAGTATTAGCCTCTTGTGGATATACGTTTGTGTTAAGCGCCAATACGGCAATGGCTTGTTGGTAACGCTTTTGGGCTAGTAGTACGTAGCCATAGGCATTGAGTTCGCTTGAGTTGCGGAGTAGAGGCTTTATTTCAGCACTGATTTTCTGGAGTTCGTTGGGTAATTGCTTGGCCTGATGGGTTTCTACAATTTGCGCTACTTTGTTTTGTGCCTGATAGGCTGAGGCGTAGGGCTCTTGTCTGATGATTTTTGACAGGTCTTTTTCTAGAGACTCAACAGGTCGCTCGATTATTCGGCCGATTTCAAGGCCGTTTTTAAGAATAATAAAAGTAGGTACCCTGAATATGTTCCAGCCTGTTTCTTCATGTGTAGGGCTTTGTTTATAGCGTTCCTGCGCGTTATCGACCATCACGAACTTTAGTTTTGCGTTAGAAAGGCCGGCCTTTTCTGCCACTTTCATAAAACGGGGTAGGTTCTGCTGGGTATCTCCACACCAGGTTGCGGCAAAGGTGAGTATCTCAATATCGGCTGTCTTCTCTTTAAAAGATTGGGTAATGGTGCTATCTACCTGATAATTGTTATAGAACTTATCATACCACTGATTATAAGGGAAACGCATGAAAGCCACCTTAGAACAGGGGCCAAGCAGCATGGTGTTACCACGTGAATCGAAGGCTTCTTGGTTAATAAAAGGGCTTGAGTTTTGCGCAAAAGTGGCAAAACTCAAGCATACAATAAACAAAGTGTAATGCTTTTTCATAAATGCGTATAAAATCTTGAATGAGCCTCAAAATTAGTAGCTTAACGTATAGGCAGTTGTTAAGAATTTCCTAACGATTTGTGAATGTTTGTTAATGGGTATATTGCCCAAAGCAGTGCCTTGAAAATGTTGGGGAGCGAAATATAGACAGAAATTTGGCTAACCAACTGATAACGAGAAAAATAATTAAAAAATCTTTTTGATTATTTATTGTAGTAATCAAAAAAAAACATACCTTTGCACCTCAATTGAAAACGGAGTACTTCTCATTTGGTTAAATGAAGTCTCGAATCATTCGGGAAACCAATTTAACTTTGACTGTAAGCATATCTACGAACAAGTTTCGTAAAACAATTCAGAACAGTCTCCGAAAGCTATGAATTTTACAGGAATCACTGCAAGGTAACAAGGAATCGTCCTGCACCTTATTTAGTTTTGACCTTACCGAAACGGGGTATCCCACAGCGGTTTGCAGTGTAATGAACAAGTTGACGGGTTGTCAACCTCTGGGAATAGTAAATAATTTATTGACCGACGTTTGTATTAGTGCACTTTTTTTCGGAATTTTGCACCCCCGTTTAGATGCCGAATTGTGATTTGGCAGAAAAAGAATCAAAATAGGTTATAATAGCAAAATAAAGCGTAAAATACCATGTCTGGAATTATCGGAAAGAAAGTTGGAATGACAACTATCTTCAACGCAGAAGGTCAAGCAGTACCATGTACTTTGATAGAAGCAGGTCCTTGTGTTGTTACTCAGGTTCGTACTGAAGATAAAGATGGCTACAAAGCTATCCAATTAGGTTACGGCGAGAAAAAAGAAAAAAACACTAGCCGCCCGTTGGTAGGTCATTTCAAAAAAGCAGGCACAACGCCTAAGCGTAAATTGATTGAGTTCAAAGAGTTTGAAAAAGAATACAGCCTTGGCGATACTATTCGTATTGAAGATGTTTTTGCAGAAGGTGATTTCTTAGATGCAAGCGGAAACTCAAAAGGTCGTGGTTTCCAAGGGGTTGTAAAACGCCACGGATTTGGTGGTGTTGGTGGTCAAACCCACGGTCAGCATAACCGCGGACGTCACCCTGGTTCAATCGGTGCGTGTTCGTTCCCATCAAGAGTATTCAAAGGTCTTCGTATGGCTGGTCGTATGGGTAACACTCGTACAACAATCCAAAACCTTAAAGTATTAAAAGTAATATCGGATCAAAATTTAATCGTTATCAGCGGTTCAATTCCGGGAGCTAAAAACTCATACATTACTTTACATAAATAAAAAAACACCCCCAGCCCCTAAAGGGGAGTGTTTAGAGTACATGTTTTAAAAAGCTCCCTTTAGGGCGGGGAGCGTTTAGGTCGAAACTGAACGACATCGAAAAAATACAGTAGATACAATGGAATTATCAGTATTAAGTAAAGACGGAAAAGAATTAGGTCGTAAGGCAACTTTGTCTGACGCTATTTTCGGAATCGAGCCAAACGAACACGTGGTTTACTTAGATGTAAAACACTACTTGGCAAATCAGCGTCAAGGTACGCACAAAGCAAAACAAAGAGCTGAAATTGCACGTTCAACAAAGAAAATTGTTCGTCAAAAAGGTTCAGGCGGTGCTCGTCACGGTTCAACCAAAGCTCCAACTTTCGTAGGTGGTGGTCGTGTATTCGGGCCAGTTCCACGTGATTACGATTTCAAATTGAATAAGAAAGTAAAAGTATTAGCTCGTAAATCTGTTCTTTCTGCAAGAGCTAAAGAAAATAACATCTCAGTTATTGAAGATTTCACTTTCGACGCTCCAAAAACAAAATCTTACTTAGCATTTCTTGGTGCATTGTCATTGACAGGAAGCAAAACGCTTTTCATTTTGCCTGACTACAATACCAATGTGTATTTATCAGCTCGTAACATTCCTAAAACGAAAGTTTTGAGTGCAGACGAAGTAAGTACTTATGACTTAATCAATGCTGATAAATTGATCATTAGCGAAGGTGCTTTGTCGAAAATAGAATCAATATTGAACTAAAAGCTGCAACGCAGTTTTGCTAATAAATTAAGAAAATGAGTGTACTTAAAAGACCAATCATCACCGAGAAAACTCAAAAAGGTACCGCAAAAGGTAAATTTGTGTTTGAGGTAGCGAAAGATGCGAACAAAATCGAGATCGCAAAAGCTGTCGAAAAGATGTATGGCGTTTCAGTTACTGACGTAAACACCATTCGTCAAATCGGTAAAAAGAAATCAAGAATGACTCGTAGCAGAGCATCTTCTGGTATTACTTCTACTTTCAAGAAAGCAGTTGTAACCCTGAAAGAAGGTGAAATGATTGATTTCTACGAAAATTTATAAGAATAGATTCTGTGAGAGATCACAAGTCGTTCCATCATTAAATTTCAAGTATAGCCTTTAATGGCTGCAAAAGATTAAGTAAAAATGGGTATCAAGAAATTAAAACCAATCACCCCGGGTCAACGTCATCGTGTAGCTCCAGATTTTTCTGAGATTACTGCAAGTAAACCAGAAAAAAGCCTGACAACTACGATCAAGAAAACCGGTGGTCGTAATAACGAAGGACACCGTACTGCACGTTACATCGGTGGTGGCCACAAACGTAGATATCGTATCATCGATTTCAAAAGAAGCAAAGTAGATGTTTCGGCTGAAGTAAAAACTATCGAGTACGATCCAAACCGCTCAGCACGTATTGCTTTGGTGCAATATACTGACGGCGAAAAGGCTTATATCATTGCCCCACAAGGCTTGAAAGTAGGTCAGGTAATCATCGCAGGTAAAACAGTTGCTCCTGAAATCGGTAACTCTCTTCCATTAGGAAGCATGCCGCTTGGTACAATTGTTCACGCTATTGAGTTACATCCTGGTAAAGGTGCTCAAATGGCACGTAGCGCAGGAACTTACGCTCAAGTGTTGGCGAAAGACGGTAAATATGTAACCTTGAAAATGCCTTCAGGTGAGATGAGAATGGTATTGGCTACTTGTGTTGCTACAGTAGGTACAGTATCAAACGCAGACCACATGAACGTAACTTACGGTAAAGCAGGTCGTAAACGTTGGTTAGGTGTTCGTCCACGTGTAAGAGGTGTAGCTATGAACCCAGTAGATCACCCGATGGGTGGTGGTGAAGGTCGTGCTTCAGGAGGTCACCCACGTTCACGCAATGGCTTATTAGCTAAAGGCAAGAAAACGCGTGACAAAACTAAGCCGTCGACTAAGCTAATCGTTTCAAGAAGAAGTAAATAATCAAAATAAAGAATATAGATAAGTATTTATGGCACGCTCATTAAAAAAAGGACCATATATTGATTACCGCCTTGACAAGAAAGTTGTTGACATGAACAACTCTGGCAAAAAATCAGTCATCAAAACATGGTCGCGTCGCTCAATGATCTCTCCGGATTTCATTGGACATACTTTCGCAGTACATAACGGTAATAAATTTATTCCGGTTTATGTAACTGATAACATGGTAGGTCACAAATTGGGTGAGTTCTCTCCAACGCGTAACTTCCGTGGACACATTGCAAAGAAAGATAAAGGAAAAAGATAATAATTGTACATTTGTAAAAAATGGAAGCAGTAGCAAAATTAAGTGATTATCCTACCTCGCCACGTAAGGCAAGACTGGTTGCAGACCTAATCAGAGGTAAAAAGGTAAGTTATGCCTTGGGAATTTTAAGTTTCCAACCGCAACACGCATCACCTGTTATCAAGAAGGTCTTGTTATCAGCGGTTGCCAACTGGCAACAAAAAAACGAAGACCAGAAAATTGAAGACGCAGAATTAATTGTGAAATCAATTTTCGTTGATGGTGGTCGTATGATCAAACGTTTAAGACCGGCACCACAAGGTCGTGCTTACAGAGTTCGTAAACGTTCGCATCACCTTACTGTTGTAGTTGATAGTGCAGTTTAAATAATTAATGCGCGAACGATATACTACTCGTATCGCATAAAATTACAACGACGTCGAAGTCGTACAATCAAGAAATAATACAAAATGGGACAAAAAGTAAATCCTGTCAGTCTTAGACTTGGATATATCAGAGGATGGGAATCTAACTGGTATGGAGGCAAAACATTTGCTGAAAAACTTGTCGAAGACCAAGAAATCCGTAAATACGTTGCAGCACGTATTCCAAAAGGAGCGATATCGAAAGTAGTTATCGAGCGTACCTTAAAACGTATCACCCTAACTATCCATACAGCCCGCCCAGGTGTTGTAATCGGAAAAGGTGGTAACGAAGTAGATAAGATTAAAGAAGAGTTGAAAAAATTGACCGGCAAAGACGTTCAAATCAACATCTACGAAATCAAACGCCCTGAGTTAGATGCAAAATTGATCGGTGAATCAATTGCGCAACAATTAGAGGCGCGTATCTCTTACCGTCGTGCCATGAAACAAGCTATTCAAGCAGCTGTTCGTGTTGGTGCACAAGGTATTAAAGTGAAATTAGGTGGTCGTCTGGCTGGAGCTGAGATGGCACGTAATGAAATGTATAAAGAAGGGCGTATCCCGCTTCATACACTTCGTGCTGATATTGATTATGCAGTATCAGAAGCCCTTACAGTATACGGTAAAATCGGTATCAAAGTATGGGTATTCAAAGGCGAAGTATTTGGTAAGCGCGATTTGACCCCTGCTGGTGGTGCACAATCTCAAGGCAACGAAAGAGGCAATGAAGGTGGTGGACGCGACGAAAGAAGAGGTGGCGGACGTGATGATCGCAGAGGCGGCGGACGTGACGACAACAGAGGCGGTGGACGTGGTGATAACAGAGGTGGAGACAACCGTAATAATCGTGGTCCGAATAATCGTGGCGGAAATAACAATAACCGTGGCGGTGGTAATAACAATAATAGAGGTAATAATAATAGAAGATAATTTTCCGGGTTTCAGGTTTCTTAACTAAGAGTTCATACCTGAAACTAAGAATTTTTGAAACCTGAAACAAAGCACAACAGTGCTGAAAATATAATAGCGTCATGTTACAACCAAGAAGAACCAAATTCCGTAAGCAGCAAAAAGGCAGAATCAAGGGTCTCGCAACACGCGGACACGAGATTGCATTCGGAACATTCGCTATCAAATCTTTAGAGCCGGGTCGAATCACTGCTCGTCAGATTGAGGCAGCTCGTATCGGGGTTACCCGTGCAATGAAACGTGAAGGTCAGGTGTGGATTCGTATCTTCCCTGATAAACCTATCACTAAAAAGCCACTCGAAGTACGTATGGGTAAAGGTAAAGGTGCCCCAGAGTATTGGGTAGCTAGCGTAAAACCAGGTACTATTCTTTTCGAAGCAACAGGTGTGCCATTGGCAGTTGCTACTGAAGCTCTTCGTTTGGCAGCACAAAAATTGCCAGTACAAACAAAATTTGTTGTACGTAGAGATTATCAGGAAGATGCAGAATAATCATAAGGCAAACACCTTATGAAGTAACCTGAATGAGACCTTTATTTTTTACTCATTCATTCATTCAATAACAAAATGAAAAAGTCAGAAATCCAAGCATTGTCAGTTGAGCAGTTGCAGCAAAACATCTCTGTTGAAAAAGACAGAATCAATAAATTGAAGTTTGCTCATGCTATCACGCCTATCGAAAATCCGATGCGTATTCGTCAATCTCGTAGATTGATTGCTCAAATGTTGACAGAATTGAATGCCCGTTAATATTTAAATACCCTGTTCAACAGGACATTAAGACAAGAACAATGGAAAGAAATCTTAGAAAAGAGCGTATCGGAACAGTAGTTAGCAACAAGATGGATAAGTCTGGAGTTGTAGCTGTAGTTCGTAAACTGAAACACCCGAAATACGGAAAGTTCATGCTCAAAACCAAGAAATTCATGTTCCATGACGAGAACAATGAAGCTGGTATCGGTGATACCGTTAAGATTCAGGAGACTCGCCCATTGAGCAAGAATAAAAATTGGAGATTAGTAGAAATCGTAGAAAAAGCGAAGTAATTTAAAGCTAATAGCTGTTAGCCTATAGCTAATAGCCAACAAATTAAGACAATGTTACAGCAAGAATCAAGAGCAGGTGTTGCCGATAATAGTGGAGCAAAAGAAGTGCTTGTAATCCGTGTATTGGGCGGTACAGGCAAACGTTATGCTTCTATTGGTGACAAAGTTGTCGTATCCGTAAAATCGGCCCTATCTTCTTCTAATATGAAGAAAGGAACAGTATCTAAGGCTGTCGTAGTAAGAACCACGAAAGAGGTTCGTCGCAAAGATGGTTCATACATACGTTTTGAAGACAACGCAGTAGTATTATTAAACAACCAAGACGAGCCACGTGGTACTCGTATTTTCGGACCTGTTGCACGTGAATTACGTGAGAAACAATTCATGAAAATCGTTTCTTTGGCTCCTGAAGTTCTTTAATTTGAAAGCGGTAAGCTAGCTAAAGTCTGGCCCGCCATTGAGATAAAGTTGCATCGCAGCTTTGTCCGATGCTTAACTATTCAAATTTTCAAATTTAAAAGTAATGGAAAGAAAATTCAATAAGCAACAGAAACTTCATGTACGCACAGGCGACACAGTTGAGGTGATTGCAGGTAATTCGAAAGGCAAACGTGGTAAAATAACTGAAATTAACGCTGAGAAACAACGTGTAGTTGTTGAAGGTGTAAACATTCAGAAAAAACATGTGAAACCATCGGCACAAAATCCTCAAGGTGAAATCCGTGAGTTTGCAGGTCCGATTCACATCAGTAACGTAATGTTGGTAGACCCTGCAACAGGTGCTGCAACACGTACTGGTCGTAAAGAAAACGATAAAGGCAAATTGCAGCGTTTCTCTAAAGAAACCGGTAAGTTTATATAAGGTATCAAATTGTTGTCGGGCTGCAAAGCCTGACTTATACTGAGGGTCGGAAATCCTCGTAAAAAGCGATTCAAAAAAATGGCACGTTTAAGAGCAAAATATACAGAAGAAGTAGTACCGGCTTTGAAAGAGAAGTTTGGTTATAAATCAGTAATGCAGGTTCCTGTGTTACAAAAAATTGTGGTAAACCGTGGTGTGGGTGCTGCAACAGGCGACAAAAAGCTAATCGATAGCAGTTTAGAAGAAATTACAACTATCACTGGTCAGAAGGCCGTAGCAACACTTTCAAAGAAAGCCGTTTCGAACTTCAAACTTCGTGAAAATATGCCAATCGGTGTAAAAGTAACACTTCGTGGTGAGAAAATGTACGAGTTCCTTGATCGTTTGACTGCTATTGCACTTCCACGTGTGAGAGACTTCAAAGGTATCAGCGATAAAGGTTTTGACGGACGCGGAAACTATACCTTTGGTATTAAAGAGCAAATAATTTTCCCTGAGATTTCGATTGATAAAATCTCTAAAATTCAGGGTATGGATATAACTTTCGTAACATCGGCACCAACAGATGCAGAAGCTTACGAATTATTAAAAGCAATGGGTCTTCCATTTGCTAGCAGCAAAAAATAATCTTAACAGAGGTTTAAAAAAGTCATACAATGGCAAAAGAATCAATAAAAGCAAGAGATAGAAAAAAAGAGGCTACAGTAGCAAGATATGCAGCTAAACGTGCCGCTTTGAAAGAAGCCAACGATTATATCGGATTGGACAAATTACCTCGCAATGCTTCTCCGGTTAGATTACATAACCGTTGTAAATTGACAGGTCGCCCAAGAGGATATATGCGTAAATTCGGTATCAACCGTGTTACTTTCCGCGAAATGGCAGGTAAAGGTTTGATTCCGGGTGTTACTAAAGCATCTTGGTAAGATAGGTGATATTATTTAGGAGGATTCTTTGATTAAATAGTCTTTATTGAAGAATCTTTGAGTTCTGCTAAATAATATTTGCTTATAACTATACTTTTTATTAAAAATATTTTCTAATTTTGCAGCCCAATTAAGAAAGTCGCGCTCGCGATACTGCTTAATGTTGGCTTAGGTATCCAAAATTAAACAGCAAAATGATTACAACGGATCCAATAGCAGACTTCCTTACCAGAATAAGAAATGCCATCAAGGCGCGTCACAGAGTGGTAGAAATTCCTGCTTCGAACATCAAAAAAGCGATTACACAAGTACTGTACGATAAAGGTTTTATTCAAAGCTATAAATTTGAGGAAACAGCTCCACAGGGTGTTATCAAAATTGCGTTAAAGTACAATCCAGTTACGAAACAATCGGCAATCGTAGAATTGAAACGTGTTTCTAAACCAGGTCTACGTAAATACGCAGGTACAACTGAAATTCCACGTGTTTTAAACGGATTAGGTATTGCTATCGTTTCTACCTCTAAAGGTGTAATGACAGACAAAGAAGCCCGCTCGTTAAAAGTAGGTGGTGAAGTATTGTGCTATATATATTAATAGGTTTTTTGACCTGTTAATATATAAAAATCTCTCGTTGCGGTATCTCTGCAACACAATTAAATAAATTGTTGACCGCTCTTGATAACTCGCTTCTCAGCGAAAGTGTCATGAAGCCTTAAACTTAAAAGAACAAAATGTCAAGAATTGGTAAAAAGCCAGTTGCTCTTCCGAGCGGAGTAAGTATCACAGTTGATGAGCAAAACATCGTAACTGTAAAAGGCCCGAAAGGAACACTCACTCAAAAAGTTGATTCAGATATCAAAGTAGGTGTTGAAGACAACGAATTGAAAGTTGAAAGACCAACCGAACAAAAACGTCACAAAGCATTACACGGTTTGTATCGTTCTTTAATCAATAACATGGTTATTGGTGTAAGCACAGGTTACAAAACAACGATGGAAATTGTAGGGGTAGGTTATAAAGCAGCTAACAACGGAAACGTATTAGACTTAAGCTTAGGCTTCTCTCACAATGTTTACTTTGTAGTTCCTGAAGAGTTGAAAGTAACAACTACAATGGAAAAAGGTAAAAACCCAACCGTAACACTTGAAGGTACCGACAAACAATTGATTGGTCTTGTAGCTTCTAAAATCAAAGGGTTACGTAAAGTTGAGCCTTACAAAGGTAAAGGTATTCGTTTTGCAGGTGAAGTTGTTCGTCGCAAGGCTGGTAAAACCTCAGGTAAGAAGAAATAATCATTAGACATACAGACTACGAAATTCGTTTCAGAGTCTCAAAATATTTATAACAATGTCAAGTGTTAAAACTGATAGAAGACAAAAAATAAAGTGGAGCATTCGTAGCAAGGTTTCAGGTACGCCTGAAAGACCACGCTTGTCAGTATTCCGCTCAAATACAGCCATATACGCTCAGTTAATCGACGACACAAAAGGCGTTACTTTAGCATCAGCATCAACTACAGGTTTAGGTTTGAAAGGTGTAAAAGTTGACAACTCTAAAGAAGTTGGTAAAAAAATTGCTGAAATCGCTACTGAAAAAGGTATCGATGCTTGTGTGTTCGACCGTAACGGTTATTTGTATCATGGTAACATTAAAGCCTTGGCAGACGGTGCCAGAGAAGGCGGTTTGAAATTCTAATCTTGCAATTCTCAATCAATGAATAAAGCAAAAGTAAACGAGGCAGAACTTAAAGAAAGAGTTGTAGCCATTAACCGTGTAGCCAAAGTGGTGAAAGGTGGTCGTCGTTTTAGTTTCTCGGCAATCGTTGTGTTAGGCGACGGTAAAGGTGTTGTAGGCCAAGGCTTAGGTAAAGCAAATGAAGTAACAGATGCTATTGCTAAAGCTATTGAAGACGCTAAGAAAAACTTAGTATCTGTGCCTGTAATCAACGATACTGTACCTCACGAAATTCACGGTAAATTCTCAGGTGGTTTTGTGTTTGTAAAACCTGCAGCCCCTGGTACTGGTATTATTGCCGGTGGTGCGATGCGTGCTGTGTTAGAAGCAGCCGGTATCCACAATGTATTGGCGAAATCTAAAGGTTCATCAAACCCACATAACGTGGTAAAAGCTACGATTGATGCTTTAAGCCAAATGCGTGCACCTCATGCAGTTGCTTTCCAACGTAGTGTTAAAATGACAAAAGTATTTAACGGATAATAGCTTCCAGCTTTTCGCCGTAAGCCACAAGCTCCGATGCTTATGCTTGCAGCTTGAAGCTTACGGCTCTCAGCTAATAAAACGATGGCAAAGGTAAAGATTACTCAAGTAAGAAGTACGATTGGCAGACCAGAAGTACAAAAGCGCACAATTGCCGCTTTAGGTCTTGGCAAACTTAACCGTACTGTAGAAAAAGAATTAAACCCTGCTATGCAAGGCATGATTAACAAGGTGAAACACTTGTTAGTGATTGAACAAGCATAAGTAAATTCTCCCCACAGGGGTTTAGGGTAGGCAAAGCCGAGTGATTCCGAAAGTCGGAATTGCGTATGTTTAACCGATTAAAATAATCGCATTACAATGAAATTGAGTTCATTACAACCTGCTAAAGGTTCAGTTAAAGTAAACGACAGAGTTGGCCGTGGACATGGTTCTGGCGGTGGTGGTACTGCTAAACGTGGTCATAAAGGTGCAAAATCTCGTTCAGGTTACAGCCAAAAACGTGGTTTTGAAGGTGGTCAGATGCCATTACAAAGACGTGTACCTAAGTTTGGTTTCAAAAATATTAACAGAGTAGAATACAAAGCTATCAACCTTGATACTATTCAGGCTTTGTTTGACAAAACAGGTGCAACAGCAATCGATTTAGGTTTCTTATATAACAACGGTTTGACTTCAAAATCTGACCTTGTGAAAATCTTAGGCCGTGGTGAATTGAAAGCTGCAGTTAACTTAAGAGCAAATGCATTCTCTGCTTCAGCGATTGAGGCTATCGAGAAAGCAGGTGGTTCGGCAACTGTAGATGCTACTTTTAACCCAGGTGCTAAAGTAGAAGTAGTAGCAGCTGAAGAAGTAGTAGCAGAAGCGAAACCAGCAAAAGCAAAAAAAAAAGCTGAGGGAGACGATCTAAAATTAATCGAAGGTATTGGTCCGAAGATTGCAGATTTGCTTATTAACGAAGGAATCGTTAGCTTTGCAGATTTAGCAGCGACACCTGCCGAGAAAGTTAAAGAAATTCTTGACGCAGCAGGTTCAAAGTTTGCAATGCACGACCCAACTACTTGGGCAGAACAAGCGGAATTAGCTCGTGATGGTAAGTGGGATGAGTTAAAAGAATTGCAGGATAAACTTAATGCAGGTAGAGCTGAGTAATTTCAACCATAAGCCTTGTTTTTCCTAACAAAATGAACAAATTTATAACAACACTCAAGAACATCTGGTCAATAGAGGAATTAAGGAAACGTATCCTTCAAACTCTTTTGATAATCGTTATTTTTCGTGTCGGTTCCCACGTAGTTTTACCGGGTGTTGATGTGACTAAGTTAAAAGATTTAACAGCCGATAATGGTTTGTTGGGCCTTTTAAATACATTGGTTGGTGGTGCGTTTAAGAATGCCTCAATTATGGCTCTAGGTATTATGCCATACATTTCGGCTTCTATCGCAATTCAGCTATTGACACTTGCATTGCCGTATTTTAGCAAATTGCAGAAAGAGGGTGAGTCGGGTCGTAGAAAATTAAATCAAATTACTCGCTGGTTAACTATTGCAGTTGCAGCAGCACAAGGATTTACCTACGTTCAGACTACGATTCCTACAGATGCAATCATGGTTGGCCAGGGTCTATTTTACATCAGCTCAGTGCTATTAATTGTAGCCGGAACTGTAATGTGTATGTGGATGGGCGAGCGCATGACCGAAAAAGGTATCGGAAACGGGATTTCAATGATGATTATGATTGGAATCGTGTCAAGATTTCCGGGTGCTATCATTGGTGAGGCTAACTCAAGAGGTGGAAGTGGTCAGATTCTGTTTTTCATCATCGAAATTGTAGCATTATTTATGGTTGTTTTGTTTGCAGTTGCCATTACGCAAGCTACACGCAGAATACCGGTACAATATGCAAAACAAATAGTTGGTAATAAAGTTGTAACAGGCCAACGCCAGTATTTACCATTGAAATTGAATATTGCAGGTGTAATGCCAATCATCTTCGGACAAGCATTAATGTTTATACCGGGTCTGGCGCTTAATTACCTTGCAGAAAGCACTAAAAATGATACTTTCCAGAACTGGGCAATTATCATGAATAGTCCGACCTCATGGCAATACTGTTTAATTTATGCAGTTTTAATCATTGGTTTCACATTTTTCTATACAGCTATCTCGATTAACCCTAATCAAATTGCTGACGATATGAAACGTGGTGGTGGTTTTATTCCGGGTATCAAACCGGGTCAACCAACTTCTGATTACATTGCTGATGTATTAGACAGAATTACATTACCAGGTGGTGTTTTGCTAGCGGTTATCGCTATCTTACCAGCCTTGGCCGGATTACTAGGAATGACTCAGAACTTTGCTTCATTCTTTGGTGGTACTTCATTGTTGATTCTGGTAGGTGTTGTGTTAGATACATTGCAACAAATTGAAAGTTACTTGTTGATGAAACGTTATGAAGGCTTGATGCAATCAGGTCGTATTCAGGGCCGCCAGAACGTATCAACAGTATCTATTTAATAGAAGAGTAATACCATGAGCAAAAAGGATAGAATTATTTATTTGAAATCGGAAGAGGAGTTAGAGATTATCCGAAACAATGGCCAGATTCTGGGCAAAGCTCATGCAGAAGTAGCCAAAGCAATAGCTCCGGGTGTTACTACTAAACAATTAGATAAAATAGCCGAAGAATACATTAAAGATCAGAAAGGGCACCCGTCTTTTTTAGGATATGATGTCGGAGGCCTTAAGTTTCCAGCTTCACTTTGTATCTCTGTCAACGATGTTGTTGTACACGGTATACCAAGTAACAGAACTCTGAAAGAGGGAGACATAGTTTCGATTGATTGCGGTGTTTATAAAGATGGTTATCATGCCGATAGTGCATATACTTATGCAGTAGGCGAAATAGCCAAAGAAGTAGCTGACCTATTGAAACGCACTTACGAATCTCTTTATAAGGGAATCGAACAAGCAAAGACAGGTAACAGGGTTGGTGATATTAGTTTTGGTGTACAAGACCATGCCGAGAAATTTGGTTATGGCGTAGTACGGGAGCTGGTAGGCCATGGTGTAGGGAAGTTCCTGCACGAATCACCTGAAGTACCTAACTTTGGCAAACGTGGAAATGGGCCTAAATTGCAGGAAGGAATGGTTTTAGCAATAGAGCCAATGATTACCCTGGGTCGTAGAAGTGTAGTACAGGAAAATGATAACTGGACTATCAGAACCGAAGACCGCAAGGCAGCAGCACACTTCGAACACACAATTGTAGTAAGAAAAGGAGCAGGCGAAATACTTACAACCTTCGAGTATATTGAAGAAGTATTAGCCAAAAAGAATTTAGTAGTTGCTTAGGAGTTTAGCGTAGAGAGAAACAAGACAAACAATTTTTCTGCGCAATTTAAAATATATGGCAAAACAATCAAATATCGAAGTTGACGGCATCATTACTGAGGCTCTTTCAAACGCCATGTTTCGTGTACGTTTGGAGAATAAACATGAACTGATTGCCCATATCTCTGGTAAAATGAGAATGAATTACATTCGTATTCTACCTGGCGATAAGGTTAGATTAGAGATGTCTCCTTACGATTTATCAAAAGCAAGAATTACTTATCGTTATAAGTAAAATAACGCAGCCCCCCCGCCCCTAAAGGGGAGCTCAGGTTTGCAGCAACAATATAACGATTGAATTATTTATAGAAAATTCATGTTGTTTTACAACCCCAAAACATGAAGACTTTCGTACAAAAATTCCCCTTCAGGGGTTAGGGGTGGTTTTAAATATTATGAAAGTTAAAGCATCAGTAAAGAAGCGCAGTGCTGAATGTAAAGTTATCCGTCGTAAGGGTAAAATTTACGTTATTAACAAAAAAAATCCGAAGTTTAAACAAAGACAAGGTTAATTATCTATGAGGATTGCAGGTGTTGACATCCCGGACAAAAAAAGAGGCGAGATCGCCCTTACGTACATCTACGGTATTGGTCGTAGTTCGTCACAAAAGATTTTAGAAAAAGCAAATATCAGCTTTGATAAAAAAGCAGGTGAGTGGAACGATGCCGAAGCTAATGCTATTCGTGGTATTATCAGCGAAGAACTAACCGTAGAAGGTCAGTTGCGTTCTGAAGTGCAACTTGCCATTAAACGCTTGATGGATATTGGTTGTTACCGTGGCGTTCGTCACCGTAAAGGTTTACCACTTCGTGGTCAACGTACCAAAAACAATTCACGTACGCGTAAAGGTAAGCGTAAGACTGTAGCAAACAAAAAGAAAGCTACTAAGTAATCCCGCGTATCTGATTAAGATACTAAACAGGATTTTGCAAATTACGGGAGCAAAATCGAACAGAATACAGGTTTTTCTGTATTGCCTATCATTAAACACTGTTTTGTCACAATGGCACAAGCTAAAAGAAAAGATAAAGCTAAAAAAAGAGTAGTAATAGTAGAGCCGGTAGGTCAAGTACATATCAGAGCCTCTTTTAATAATATTATTATCTCAGTTACCAATAGCCAAGGCCAGGTTATTTCTTGGGGTTCGGCAGGTAAAATGGGATTCAAGGGTTCTAAGAAAAATACCCCTTATGCTGCTCAGATGGCTGCACAAAACTGTGCACAAGTTGCCTATGATGCAGGTATGCGTAAAGCAGAGGTATTCGTAAAAGGCCCTGGCGCTGGTCGTGAGTCAGCTATTCGTACGGTACAAAGCACAGGTATTGAAGTAACTTCAATTACTGACGTGACTCCACTTCCGCACAATGGTTGTCGCCCTCCAAAACGCAGAAGAGTATAGTTTTAAGCAGAAGAGTGAAAATTTTTAAACTATTGCCAAAAAAAATGTGTTTATTTAGGCAATGAACTTAAAAGTTTTCATTCTTCTGTTTCTTAATTTTTAATAATCAAAACAAAAAGCCTTGAAACAAAGGCACCGGAAGTAAAAATAGCTGTGATTAGCTATGCAGATTGATAGTTTGGACATTGGGGCTAAGCAATCATTACTTCTTCTTAAAACAAAAAAAAATGGCAAGATACACAGGTCCGAAAGTTAGAATTTCGAGAAAATTTGGAGAGCCTATCATGGGCCCAAGCAAAGTTCTTAGTAAGAAAAATTACGCTCCAGGTCAACACGGTAAAGGACGTAAAGGAAAAAAATCAGAGTACGGTCAACAATTAATTGAGAAACAAAAAGTTAAATATACTTACGGTATATTGGAGCGCCAATTTGCTCGCTTTTTCCATATGGCTTCAGTAAAACAAGGACGTACAGGTGAAAACCTTTTGAAATTGTGTGAAGCACGCTTAGATAACACTGTATACCGTTTAGGTATTGCTCCAACGCGTCGTGCCGCGCGTCAGTTGGTTACACACCGTCACATCACTGTTGATGGCGAAGTATTAAACATCCCATCATTTGTGTTGAAACCAGGCCAACTAGTAGGTGTTCGTGAAAAATCGAAAGCCCTTGTAGCAATTGCTGATAGCCTAAGTGCTCGTAATGCAAAACGTTACAACTGGTTAGAGTGGGATAGCACAGAATACGTTGGTAAATTTATCAACTTCCCTGAGCGTGACCAAATTCCAGAAAACTTCAACGAGCAAGCAATCGTCGAGTTATATAACAAATAATATTTGCTATAATAGTTGTGCCATTGCCGTGAAAATCGGTGGTGGCACAGCTACGTTTTTTTATTGGTGGGTATAGCTAACCACCACTTTCGTTAACGAAAACAAACACACTGCATACGTATGTCAATATTAGCATTTCAAATGCCTGACAAGGTCGTCATGGAAAAAGCTGACGACTTCCATGGCTTTTTCGAGTTTAAGCCACTTGAAAGAGGGTATGGTGTGACCATCGGGAACGCCCTACGTCGTATTTTGTTATCTTCGCTAGAAGGTTATGCAATCACGTCGGTAAGATTCCCCGGGGTATTACACGAATTTTCGAGCATTGAAGGAGTTGTAGATGATGTGACGGAAATCATCTTGAATCTTAAAATGGTTCGTTTTAAAAAAGTTTCTGATTATGTCGATAATAAATTCACCGTCAGAGTAAAAAATCAGAGTGTATTAACTGCGGGCGACCTTGGTAAATTTACTCAAAGTTTTCAAATTTTAAATCCAGATTTAGTGATTGCCCGTTTGGACGACCAAAGGGAAATCGAAATCGAAATTATAGTTGATAAAGGCCGTGGTTACGTTTCTGCTGAAGAACATAAGCAAAACGACTTACCAATCGGTTTTATCTCGGTTGACTCTATCTATACTCCAATCAAAAATGTGAAGTATAGCATAGAAAATACACGTGTAGAGCAACGTACTGACTACGAAAAACTTTTGCTTGAAATCAAAACAGATGGTTCGATCCACCCTGAAAGAGCTTTACAAGAAGCAGCGCATATCTTGATACAGCACTTCTTGAAGTTTACGGACGAAAACATGGTATTTGATACCAAGAAAGATGACGAAGACAATATTGTTGATGAAGAATTCTTGCATATGCGTAAGCTATTGAAAACTTCTCTTCAAGATCTTGACTTGTCAGTTCGTGCGTACAACTGTTTGAAATCTGCTGATATTCGTACATTAGGCGACCTAGCAAGACTAGAAGTTGCTGACATGATGAAGTTCCGCAATTTCGGTAAAAAATCATTGACTGAGTTAGAGCAATTAGTAGCTGATAAAGGTTTGCATTTCGGAATGGACGTGCAAAAGTATAAATTAGACGAAGATTGATATTGATTCTTTCCCCTCCTTATGCTAGCCATACCGGAGGGGAATTTTTTGTATAATCGAAACCGCAGTATTCGAATAAAACAATTATTAATCGTAATAGGTGGAGTAGCCAAGACTGCGTAGGATATTCTGACCGTTACTTACGAAATTTATTACAATGAGACACGGTAACAAAACCAATCATTTAGGTAGAACACATTCGCACAGAGATGCGTTATTGAAAAACTTAGCTATTTCTTTAATTCAGTACAAACGTATTGAAACTACTTTGGCTAAAGCTAAAGAATTGCGTAAATATGTTGAACCTTTAATTACAAAAGCTAAAAACGATACTACGCACTCACGTCGTACTGTATTCTCTTATTTGCAAGACAAAGAGTCAATCAAAACTTTATTTGGTGAAATTGCTGAGAAAGTAGCTAGCCGTAATGGTGGATACACTCGTATCATTAAATTAGGCAATCGTTTCGGTGATAACGCTGAGGTAGCTTTGATTGAGTTGGTTGATTACAACGAAGCTCTATTGACAGCTGTAGAAGAGAAATCTACTAAAACTCGTCGTAGCCGTCGTGGTGGTAAAAAAGCTGATGGCGCTGTTGAAGCTACTCCGGTAGCAGTAGACGAGTCGTCGGCAGAAGTAGTAGAAACTCCTGCAGCAGCTGTTGAAGCTGAGCCAACTACAGAAGTAGCTGATGCTGCTCCGGCACAAGATGAAACGCCAGCTTCGGAAGAAGACAAAAAAGAGGCATAAGATTGCTGACAAGTATACAGAAAGCCCCTGAGTATTTCAGGGGCTTTTTTATTTTTTTTGGGTGAGGCCAATCACAATTCCTGATTATATATTATATATACGTTACAACCTTTTGCCGTAGTACGAAGTCAATGCATGTATAGATTTAATCCGATGTTTCAGATTAAATCCGTATTTTCATACCCGATTTTGAAAGTAATTTGATTAATAATAAAAGGTAAAGCCTGAAACGAACGTTTTTTGCTTAGATGCCTTTTAAACAGCGAAGAAGCCAGCATTTGCAATGACAAAAAAAATAGCCCTATTCATATTTCTTTTTCTTTTTATCCAACAAATTGTCTGGGGGCAAAAGGGCATTAAGTTCAGAATAAATGGTGCTGGCGCAGGTTGCTATGTTACAAATATGCTTGTCGACAATGAGAACGACATTATTGTAACAGGCTACTATAATAAAAGCACCATTGCAGGAGCCGGCGGGGTTTTAGATGTAAACGGCAGAGCCTATTCATTACCGGGCCTGAGTGGTTCATTTGCCGCTAAATTCAGCCCTGATAAAGAAGTGCTCTGGCTACAACTTGCCCAACGGAACATCAGAGATGTATCAGCAAGCTCGCATATTATACTCGATGCCAATAATAATATTTACATTGTAGGCCGATTTCAGCGAAACGCTCAGGCGGAAGCAGCTACCGGCGAAACCTTTGTAAGCAAATATTCAAAAGATGGTATATTCATCTGGGAACGAGTGCTGAGCGGAATCACCGATAACGGAGAATTTGGGCCTCAGATAGATAGTCAGGGGAATTTATACCTGACAGGTAAATATCAGGGTGATTTAAGGCTTGACAGCGAGCTGATTGTAAGCACAAGAGGCGGGTCCACAGAATCTTATTTATTGAAACTGAACGCCGACGGCAGGTCTGTTCTCTCAAAATCATTAGCACCGGCTATTAACCTGAATGCCATTAGTATCAGCCTTAGTGATGAAATTTTTGTAGCCGGCGATTTTGAAGGTACTACACAATTGGAAACGGGCTTCCCGATGACTTCCGGGGGCTTAAAAGATATTTTCTATGCTAAATATACCACCGCAGGGCAACTTACGTGGGTCCGCACCATAGGCGGTCAAGCCGACGACGATTGCCAGCAAATAAAAGCCGATAAATTGGGTAATGTCTACTTGTCTGGGGTTGTTTCTAACGTGGCTCAGTTTAATACTGTTCCTGTGAGTATCACAGAAGAGGGCCAGAATATATTTCTGACTAAATTAAATGCTGCTGATGGCCAACTAATTTGGGCACGAAATATGCCTTTTGGGGGCTACTCAAATTATTCAGAGAAGCATAAATTAGTGGCTAGTTTACAGCTGGATGCTGATGGCGCGCCTTATGTTTTTGGCGCAATAAGCGGATTCCTGAAAGTTAATAATGCTACGCAACTGGTGCCAAATTCGTTTCCGATTCATTATTTAATAAAGCACCGTACAAACGGAGATTTCGGCTTTAGCAGGCAATACAATGTTGCTGATGTGAATAGTGTTTCTTATTGGAGCAGTATGTCGTTTGATTCTAACGGAAAGATGTATCTGATTGGTACTACGCAGCGATACACAGGAACTGTGCGTAACGATGAGAGTTTTCTGATAGAAAAACAAGAAATAGATGCCTGCAACAGTCAGACTTTCAGTATAGAAAAAGTAGGCGATGTACTAAGACCCGTAGAGCCAACGGTAGGCGTGGCTGCCGACACAGAAAAGATTTTTGCCGACAACGGCATCAACTACCAATGGTATCGAAACGGTGAAAAGGTACTCAATGCCACCAACAAAACCTATCAAACACAAATAGAAGGCTATTATACGCTTCGTTTAGCCAGCAAAACAAATACTGCCTGCACCAAAACCTCGGCCAATTTTGTGGGTGTTTATGCGCTGGCTTCGGGCGAGCCGCTGGCTGTAACAATTGATTATGCTACTACAAGGCTCAATACCAAACATACCATGGCAGGCAGCACACTAGAGTGGTATAGAAACAACCAATTGATAAATGACCAGAATGTTACCAGTATCGTTTACCAACTTCAGGGTACTTATCAGGTAAGAGAGCGGTTTCAGAATGTTACTAAGGAATCGAACGAGGTGGTGTTTAATGGAGGTATTGTAGTAGAGTTAATCAAAGAAACCTACCTGCAACTTGGCGACCCTTGTCGCCCCGGCCCTTATCTGCGTTGTAATTTTGTTTCTGATGTACCACTTGAGTATAAATGGTATCTGAATGGGAATTTGGTCAGAGACTCTACCAGAAGCCAATTTAACCCTATTACTACCGGAGAATATCAGGTAAGTGTATATATGCCTGATAGAAACATCACTTATGTGTCGGGTAGGTATCGCTTATACCCGTCTGATTTCCCTAAATCCTTACCAATTGTAAAGGTAGAAGACACTTGCAGCGGCACAGCCTTACTAAAGGTGGATGATGCTTTTATGCAAAAATACCAGTTTCAAAGTATTGTGTGGCGGGTAGACGGGCAAGATATTGCCGATGTTACAACGCCTTATTATAAAACCGCTAAAGCGGGTTATTATACTTTTTCGGTAAATTATCTTGTGGGTGCTGAGGCCTGCACTTATAATTCGTTTATAGAGTACAATAAGAGCCCTGATGCTGATTTGAATCTGGGCTATGCGTATGCGGGCTCAGGTTGTGTGGTCGACTCGTTTAAGATATTTGTGCAATACAACAAAGATTACAGGTATTCGTGGAGCCGGAATGATGTTTTGCTTAGCAATGAGCACAGCAATGAATTGTTTGTGAAAGACAAAGGCGTTTATAAAGCCATGATTAATAAGGGCGATGGCTGCATGAAAGAAACGGAAACCGTAACGCTGAAAGGCTGTACCGATGAGGAAACGAATCAGTTTCTGATGCTTAATCCACCTTTGTTGACAGCCGATAAAACAACGGTGTTTTTAGATGAGCAGAGCTTTATAAGGGCCAATGGCTGTGCCAATGTAGATTTCCAGTGGTTAAAAGATACAGAGCCCATTGTGGGGGCAAATCAGGCTAATTTAGAGGTAAAACAAACGGGTACGTATCGGCTAAAAATCGAGAAGTTTGGTTGTAGTGCCATTTCGGAGCCTGTGAAAATTGTGGTTGAAAGTATTCTTTCGTCTGAAAACGATAAGGATTTGCAGATACTGGTCTTTCCGAATCCATTCAGGGAAACTATTCATGTAGAGCTACCCGAATGGCTCACTAAAGGAAAGGAAGTTAAGCTGACAGATGTTAGCGGCAAGCAGCTAAAGAGCTGGCAAATAGCAAACAAATTAGACTTAGAGTTGACAGGAATACCCGAAGGTGTGTATTTGCTGAGTTTTGAAATAAACAACAAGCGGGTTGTGAAGAAGATTATCAAGAAACAGTAATACTATTATTGACAGCTTTTATGAAACATTATTGAGGCGTTTATAGCAATAGCCCATTGTTATTTGTTATTTTTACGCCTGATTTTAAACGCCAGGTATCTGTTTCTACCAATCATGAGTGATATTTCTTTTATTATTCTGACCTACAACGAGTCTGTACATCTAAAAAGATTATTGTCGAAAATAGCAGGGCTACAAGCGCCTATTTTTGTAGTTGATTCGGGCAGTACAGACGATACTGTGGCGATAGCCGAGTCTTACGGCGCTATTGTAAAAACCAATGCCTTTGAGAATCACCCGAAGCAATGGGATTTTGCACTGAAAAACTGCCCCATAAGTACTCCGTGGATAGTTGGCTTAGATGCCGACCAATACCCTTCTGTTGAGCTTTTCAATAAACTGAAATCATTTTCTGACAAAGATGTTCCGGCTGATGTGAGCGGTATTTATTTCAATCGTCATAACTATTTTCAGGGCGAAAGATTGAAATATGGCGGCTACCGAAACTTCTATATGCTTAAGATGTTTCGTTATGGCAAGGGCTGGTCTGATTTAAACGAAAACATGGACCACCGTTTTGTTATAGAAGGCAAAACCATAATCTGGAAAGACGAAATACTGATAGAAGATAACCTGAAAGAGCACGATATTGATTTCTGGCTACATAAACAGATTCGCTATAGTAACCTAACGGCGCAAGAAGAATACCAACGTAAGAAAGGATTAAGAGGGCAAACCCTACAACCAAACCTATTCGGGAATCCTGACCAGCGTAAGGCTGTATTCAAAAAAATATGGTGGAACATGCCGCTCTTCGTCAGGCCCATGATATATTTCTTCTACCGCTTTGTAATCAGGCTGGGTTTTCTGGAAACCACCTCGGGCCGTACGTTCCATTACCTGCAAGGTTTCTGGTTCAGGTTTTTAGTTGATGCTAAAATCCATGAACTTGAAAAGAAAGATAAGAAGAAGTAAGCTTAATCCTTAGGTAATGTAGTACTTATCTTTCCGGCTGAAATCTGGCTGAAAAAATAAACAAAATAGATACATAAGCCCAGATAAACGTATTGTAGCACGTATTCTAACACATTAAGTGCTTGTAAGCCGTTGAACGAGTCATAGTATTTTCCGCCTAGCGAATACCACAACGACGGATGCACTGAGCCTACTACGTTGAGGGCTATCATCAATACCCATTGTTTGGTTTTAAACGACTCACCAAAGAAATAAATAACCGGCAGCAAGATTGTATATAGGTAGTTTGGCAGCGAGTTTTTATGTACAACAATGGTTATCATGTTGGTGAGTATAAAGGCAAAAATCAATAGGCTGCTTTCGCTGTAGGGTTTCAGATTTTTGAGGTAGTAGCCGGCACCAGCCAGAATAATAAGCAAGCCTCCCCAGTTTAATAGTTTACTACCGGGTTGTACACCACCAATAAACGGACTCAAAACGCTTATCAGGTTTGGCGCAAAGGGTAAATCGCCTAATTGGAGTGGCGCAAGGATTTTCTCACCAACCAGATAGAGCATAATAGCAATAGACGGAATACCCACAATCAAGAGTCCTGATAGTATTTTTATGCGTTGCTTAGAGAAAATAAGCAGTAGGGCAATTGGAATAATAAGCAATATTTTGGTACACACAATGCCAATGCCTAGCACTAGGCCTATATGCAGTGCATTCTTAGACTTTTTGTAATACCATACGGCCAGCGCAATAAACAACCATAGGAAAATATCTTCTTGTCCGCCGAATATCAGGAAAATAAACGGTGCGGGTAGCGTAAGGTAAAGAACTATATAAAATGTGCTGTATTTATTGCTTACAAGTGCTTTGGTGATATAAATGGCTACGAGTTCGTAAATCATCATCAAGAAAATGATAGATTCGGGTGCATCAACAATAGCCAGTGTAATGGCATTCAGGTAAGGAAATAGGGGAGAATAAGGTTGCCAGAAATCACGATAGACAATCATGCCTTCGAGGGCAAGCTTGGCGGTGTCGTAAAAGAAAATCACATCAGACTTTACGGCATAGCTAAGGCTTATATATACAATGGCAAAAGGTAATACACGAGAAGCAAGCCATGAGCCCAGAATAGCAAGGTTACTGTTTTTAGAGAAAAAATCATTGAATTTTTCTTTTTCAGCAAGCAAAATAATATTGATGAGGCTTAAAAAAAAGGAGATAATTAATTTCCCTAAAACTACAGACATTGATACGTAAATTTTATTTGATTGAATTATATAGAGGTGTTCTTAAAAAATGTAATTTGTTTCTGAAACCGCAATTCTGTGTACACGCAAAATATAAAGCAAAGGTACATTGAAATATTAATTTTACCATAGCTGGTTTAAAAGACCAGTTAAAATGGCTCTAGAAGCTGTTGTAAGCGGTATAATAAAATTAATTTTCATAAAATAGAAAAAAAATAGTAGGGCGTTCCAACCTTTTTAAGTGCTTCACAGTCAAGACTGTAATTAACAAGAAAGATGCTTCGGAAAATTTTTATACTTATTTTGTTTACAGCAGTTATCTCTTGCGACATAGCCAAAGAAGATGCACTGATGCCGGGTGTGGTAGACGAAAACCCAGCTAGCACTTTCTATACTATGCAGGAGAATAACCTGACCATAGACCCTACGGCACTTGAGCGCCTTAAAGAAGCTACTACTGTATCGATTAGTAAAATGCCAGAACATGGCGAAGCAAAATTTATTGAAAACGGATATATTTTTTATCATCCTACCGATAGGCTGGCAACTTCTGATGCTTTTTCGTTAGAAGGTAAAACATCGGTGGGGGGGAGTATTACTGAAGAAGTTAAAATAAATTTTGTTACTAATCCGTCAGAATTGCCTTGCTATGCAGGGGCTTTGGGAGACAATGCACAAACCGAAATTGAGAAGGGAATTGAAATCAACGTTTTGTTGAACGACAAAACCTGTAGCGCTATTGCTAATAACTCGTTGATGATTGAGATTCCGCCTAAGTACGGAAAAGTACAGGTTATTAACCAAAAGATTGTTTATACACCAGATAAAGACTATTTGGGCGATGATGTTTTCTTCTATCGGGTTGGTATTAATACCAAAAAGAATCCGGTGGCTTCGGTTAACCTTAAAGTAACGGAGTCGATAGAGTGTAGCAGCGGTATTACCGACGATATTATCAATATTTTGAATTATACAGCCAACACCGAGTTAGTTTTAGACGTATTACAAAACGATAGGCTGTGTGCTTTATATAAAGATGCCGAATTGCGGATTCTGACGAATCCGGCTGAGGGAACACTCCGGATTGATAAAACAGGCGTGCGCCCGGTGATTATGTATAAAATGGAAACGCTTGTTAAAGGGCAACAAAGTTTTGAGTACGCCTTGTATCGTTCTGAAAAACTTTTCCTGAAAGCTAAAGTGATAGTGAATTTTAATTGAGTGATTTAGTGAATGAGTGATTTAGCGAATTAGTGATTAGATAAATCATAACATGACTTGAACTCAGTTACTCAGTTATTTAGCAGAATTACTATTTATTGAATGATAGATAATTGAAATTTTAATAAATCACTCAATCACAAATCACTCATCACTCAATTATTTACCCGCCGCCTAGCGGCCAACAAAATCAATTTATTATTAGCCTCGATTTTTACCGACTTTTGTGCAGTCAAAAAGTGACCTTGAACTCTTAGAAGGGTGCTTAAGAAAAGATTCTAAAGCACAAGCGGCTCTTTACCATCAGTATAAGGGTCGCTTTTTTGGCATTTGCCGACGTTATGCGCAGAGTAAAGAAGATGCCGAGGATATTTTTCAGGATGCCTTCGTAAAGATATTTCTCAACTTAAAAGAACTGCGTAGCTCGGAGCAACTAAGTGCCTGGATTAGGCGGGTGGTTGTGAATGTTTGTATTGACTACTATCATAAACGTGTCAATTTTGTAGATATATCGGAAGTACCCGAAACCATGCCTACTGATTGGCAAGGTGAGTCGGTTATTTCGCAGATGAGTAATCAGGAGCTTTTGAGCGCCGTAAACGAGCTGCCCGATGGCGCCCGAATGGTGTTTAACCTATATGTGATTGATGGCTACAGCCATCAGGAAATAGCCGAGATGTTGCATATTTCAGAAGGTACTTCTAAGTCGCAACTATTCTTTGCCAAGAAAGTACTTAAAAAAAAATTACAAACCATTGGAGTAATCAGTGATTAGCCGATAAAAGATGGAGAATTTTGATGAAAATTTAGAAAACGAATATCGGAAGCGCTTCGAAGATTTTGAAGAAATGCCCGACGATTTGTTATGGAAAAATATTCAGGCACGAATTGAGCCTGAAAAAGGAAAACCATTGGTAATATGGTGGAACGCCCTACGCAGCCCTATGGGTATGGCGGCAAGTGTTTTGCTTGGCTTGCTGATAGGGGCATATTTTTTAATAAAGTCTGATGATGTTCAGCCAATAGGTAATTTGCCCGAAAAGCCAGCGAGTGTTGCTTCTGAGCCTTCGAAGCCTGGCGTAAGCCAAAAGGATAATGTTGCCAACGCAGAATCGGCAAAGGCTAAAATTGATGATGAAGGAATTGCCAATGAAGCCAGAAGATTAGCTTCGGGCGAAACTGATGGGAAGAAAGCGACTCAAGTAAAGGAGTCTTTGGGTGAAAACAAACAGACCAAATTGCCGGCATCGGTTCAGCAAGAAGAAAAAGCAATAGCTTATAAAACCATTGAAGAAAAAACTGAGGAAATCAATAAAAACGCTGTTGCAGCAAAACCTGCTAAGACAATAGCTCAAACCGAATTAGCTACAGAAGCCCCAACTAAACAAACCGACGACGATAAAACTGTATTGGCTAACAAGGCAAGCACTCAAATAAAAGAAACCACAAAAGCTACAGCAGAGCAGAAAGCCGATGAAACAACATTGGCTATGAGCCCTATTGCTGGGCAGTCTTTGAATAATCCGGCCGCATTGACCAATGAAAATAGCGTATTGAAAGACACTTTGTTTGAGCATGTCAACTCAATGCATGGTAAAAATGCGCACGTAGCCGTAACGGCAAAATCGTTGCAAGCGCCGGAAGTACCTGCGTATGAAGAGCCGATAATTTTTGAGGAAGAAAAACGCCGACTGGTATTTATACCACCAACCGAGGTTTTTGCCAATGTAACCTCTACGCTAAGTTATTATATGTTTGCGCCTAATAAAGGCGACCAGATAATGGTAAATAACTTTAGCAGTAATTCGCAACGTTTAGGTTTTGCAGCGCAATTGGGTTTTGTATATCCGCTTGCTAAAAAGATAGATTTACGCACAGGCTTGAGTTATTCGACGGGTAAATCAAGAATTACCTATGGCATAACAGATGAGGCGCAAAAAAGCATAACAGTATTGAACGATAACTCGATTCAGATAAATCCGGGTAAATCTACGAAGAATGAGAACCGTAACTGGCAGTATTTTGAGCTGCAAAGCGATGTATTGTATGAGGTCAGAAAAATGCAGGCGGTATCGTTAGGTATGAAGTTTGGCATGCAAACTGCGGCAATGAATCAGCCATTGTTGCAGGCTCGCCTAGGGTATAGAATCAGCAGACCTATTGCGCAGCGTTGGGCGCTTTGGCTAGAGCCTTCGGTATCGTTCTCGCTATTGTCTCATAATTCGATGGAGAATTTATTTATGTACCGCACCAATGGTTTGGGCATGAATATGGGAGTTAGTTTGTTGAGGTAAAATAGATAAATGTAATTATATCTGACAGCTTTAGAATTAGTTTCTAAAGCTGTTTTTTGTTCATGTTATTGGTGTGTGTATGAATTACATTTTGAGGGCTATTAAATTTTCTGAAAATAAAGAACGACTATTGATTTAAAAACTGACACTTTTATCGCTACTTTGCTGAAAAAAACATCGATAAATACTTTTACTTAAATTCAACCAAAAAAAATCTAAAATGACTACTCAATTTCGAAAAATTGCTGGCATTTTTGGTATTGTTTCTATGATGGGACAAACCTTGTCGGCACAATTAGCTCCTATTAAAAGTATTGAAGGCCGTTGGGATATTACTGTTACCAAAAACGGCAAAACGAGCCCATCGTGGTTAGAAGTAAATCACTCTGGTGTAAAATACCTAAACGGACATTTTGTGGGTGATGGCGGTAGTGCCAGACCAATTTCGCGTATCAATTTTGCCGATAATAAGATGTCGTTTTCTATTCCGCCACAATGGGATAGCGCCGAAAAAGATTTGGTAGTAGAAGGTACTTTACAAGACGATAAACTAAGCGGCACAATGAATACGCCTAGTGGTGAGGTGTTGAGTTGGGTAGGGGTGCGTGCGCCTAAATTAAACAGTACTAAAACTCCGGTTTGGGGTGCGCCAATTAAACTTTTCAATGGTAAAAACCTGGATGGTTGGGAGGCAACCGGTGCTACAAACCAATGGATTGTAGAAAACGGTGTGCTGAAAAGTCCGAAATCGGGTTCAAATCTGCGCAGCGTTCGTACTTTCAACGATTTTAAATTACATGTGGAGTTCAGATACCCGAAAGAAAGTAACAGTGGTGTTTATTTAAGAGGTCGCTACGAAGTACAGGTAACTGACAGCGAAGGAAGAGACCCACTTAAAGACCAATTAGGTGCTGTTTATGGCTTTATTGCTCCGCTTGAAATGCCGGCAAAACCAGCCGGAGAATGGCAGTCTTTTGATATTACTTTGGTTGGTAGAGTAGTTACGGTTGTGCTGAATGGCAAGACGATTATCTACAAAAACGAAATTCCAGGTATAACGGGTGGTGCTTTAGATAGCAACGAAGGCGAGCCAGGCCCTATCTTCTTCCAAGGTGACCACGGCCCGATTGAATATAGAAATATTGTGATTACGCCTGCTAAAAATTAAGTGTTTTTACCTCAGAGTTTTTTGTGTATGCCAAAGCGAAGCAAAGGGTTCTGAGGTAATTCTTCAAAAGATTTTATCTTATCCTAAAACTTTCTGTAGTGTTACGAGTTTCTTCTTGTAAATAAAAAATTGTGCAAGATGAATACTACAAATGAGCAATTGAAACAAGACATGGACCAGTTCCTACTTGATTTAGGGATAAACAATGTTTTCGACAAGGAGCTTTTTAATACCTTGAAAGAGACCATAACAGCCAATAAGCAGACGGCCGATGAAGAATTTAAGAATACGGTAAAATATGGTTTAAATCAGGCAAAAATACTGATTAACGGCCACATGACGGCTAAAAATGATTTCTGGATTGAAGACATAGAAAGCGGCTACCTTGCAGCTAAACTTTCTGAAATTGATTCTATTTTGGAGGGGGTTTGATGGGGTTTTTGGGGATGTTCTTTATCTCAACTTGATTAGAGTTTAATAAATAAGCGTTCTCTAGAATGCCTGATTTGATGAAGGCCCCTCACCCTCTAAATATCCCTCTTCTGAAAAGGAGAGGGAGACTTTTTTATCTCTAGTAAAAGATAGTGCTTACCTACATCTTTTTGTTTGAAATTGCTGCTGTGCGATGGTTGCTCCTTTTATCAAGAAATAAGCGTTCTTTTCTATATTTTTATCTTGTCAATTCGTATAAATATAGATTTTAAAGAATAATTATTTTTTGAAACCTAATTATTTGGCGAGATAGGAGAATGGTAATAGCTGCTACCCGTGTTCACCCAATAAATTGGGTGGCTAATGAAACAAAGGAATTTTTTAATGTTGACCCGACTTAAGTCGGGGCTGTGATAAGTTTCCATTGTTATTTTAGGCGGTGAATTTATTCACCGAAATGGAAGGAAGAATGATAGGATTTTAGTTTATTCTAATAATGTTGATTTGTGTCTTATTGAATCTTAAATCTTCATATTTGTAATACTGTATTTCATCGGGTGAACCTAACAATATGATTTTCTTTGTTTCTATCCAATTTATTACTTCTTCTATATATTCTTCAAGTTTAGGCGATAAACTCTCCAATAATTCTTTTTGTTGTTGGCTTGTTAGCTCTTCCCAAGTATCTGCTGTAGCATTTATAGCGATTACAATCGCAAGTCCAAGGTCTTGTAAAAAGTTATAACCTCTACAATATAAATCATAAAATTCCATCAAGATAAAAGGAAGACTATCTGTCTTTTTTTGCGCTTCTCTAAGAAGCTCCAGTATTTTATAAGTTTCGAATTCGCTAAGGTCAATGTGCTTTTTAAGTAATTTCCATAGTTCATGTTTTGCTCCGCTCTTTTTAAAATTTAATGAAATTAAGTCAAGATAATCGTTTGAGTTTAAATGATTTTCAAGGTCATTGTCTGTATATAGCCATTGTTCAAATTCTTCAATTGAAATGTCTCCATTGATTGTTTTAAAAAATCGCTCTTTTATTTCTTGTGGTAATATTATCATCTGGAATGCTCTAAAACGCTTGATTCTGGAAAATGTGATAGGTCTTATTCGCTAAAATAAAGAATAAATATATATCAATAGATATTTGAGTGTTTATTTTTCGGATACTCCCCCCACAAAAAAACGCCCCAGACCAATGGCCTAAGGCGTTTGTGCTTATTATAGACTATTAACAATTAGTTTCCGCCGCCTGTTCTGCGTTGTTCTGCTTCTGTGGCAGTGCTACGGTTACGAACAGCTTTTACGTTTTGGTTACCAAATTTGTACGAGAACGATAAACGTACTGCCCTGCTATCCCAACGGTTGTTGATGGTCATGTTTACACCTGCAAAGTTTGTTTTACCCGACCAGAAACTTGTTAAGAATATATCGTTAACATTCAGGCGAAGGGTGGCTTTTTTGTTCCACAAACTTTTTTGTAAACCTGCATTTACTGCGTATTGGGCTCTTCCTTGCATGATACCGTACACGTTAGGTGAGTTGTACCACATCGACACCTCGGCTGTTAAATTTTTAGGTAATTTAATGCTTTGGCTTGTATAGAAGTTAAAGGCCCATTGACCAACGTTCAGGCTCTGGTCTGACACAACACCGGTGTATTTGTTGTAATAGACCGAAAGGTTGTTTTGTGCATTCCACCATTTTGTAATCGGAATCGGAACGCTGAAATTAACGTTGATGTTCTCGAATTTCGCAATGTTTTCTTGCGTAGCAAAAGTTATTTTCTCAGGATCAATGCCTTGAATATTGTTGTATTTTTTCAGTTTCTCTAATACTTCCGGTACGTTTACCGCGTTTTTGATTACCTCGGTCATATAATCGTTTGTGATGCTATACCCAACACTTGTTACAAATGCTTGTTTGAAACTGTGTGTTAACTCAAACGAGTTGGTGTATTGCGGCATCAGGTACTCATTTCCTAACTGATACGTGTAAGGGTCAAGGAAGAAAATGAACGGATTCAACGAGTTATAAGATGGACGATCGATACGACGGCTATATGAATAAGTCAACTGATTGTCTTTGTTGATTGTCTGTGTCAGGAATACACTCGGGAACAACTTCACATAATCACGAACACGAGACTCATTCAATGTAACCGATTTACCTTCTGAGCGTGTGTGCTCCATACGTAAACCTGCCTGTAAGTTAAATTTCTTGCCAAATTCTTTATTAAAGTTGGCATAAGCCGCATTGATGTTTTCGGTGTATATAAAGTAGTTGGTACGTCCTTTGTCTACTGCGCCATTCTGAAAGAATCTGATGTCGTTGTCTGATTTCACCCAGCTGCTTTTTGCTCCGAACTCCAACTTCGCTTTCATTTTACCTAATGGGTGTACATAATCTGCTTTTACTGCAAAGATGTTATACTTATTCGGCGAACTGCTGGTAATATTAAGCGGCGTATTGTATTCAGTTTCTACTCCGTCAACATATTTAAAGAATCTCGAAATCATCCCTCTTTCTCTCATCCGGTTATCATAAATCGAGTAGTCAATATCTGCTGTCAATTCTTTGCCAGTCGAGTCGAACGTATGTTTCAAATTGGCATTAAAGGTTGTGTTTGTCCATGTTCTTACAGTACTCGAGGTTGTCAACAAGCTAGAGTCAGGCGTGGCTGCACCAGTGCGTTTGATATAAGTAATATTTGTATTCGGATTCGAGCTTTCCCATGAACCTACATTACCTGTAACCAATACTCCAAGTGTGGTTTTTTTAGTAGCGTAATAATCGGCGCCTGCTTTATAGCTAAAATTCTGGTTATATTGGTAGCGGTGTGCGTATTGTTGAAACGTATGGCCGTCTATTTCTCTTATAAATACGTTGTTGTTGAAACGTTGGTTGTCAGAAAACGTAACATTCGTAAACGTATTGAATTTGCCCTGGCGATTGTTTAGGTTGAGGCTTGTTGAATACTTTGGCATCATACCGGGTTTCATCACCTCTTCGCTTGTTAGTTCTTTGTTGAGCCCGGTTTTTAACAAAGGGGGCAAACTCACCGACCCTCCAATTGATACGCTTCCGTTGGTACCAAAGTTTTTGTTTTTCTTGGTAACAATGTTGATAACGGCTTTTCCGGCGGCATCGTAGCGTGACGATGGGTTTGAGATAATCTCAATTTTCTCAATCTGGTCGCTGTTCATGTTTTTCAACTGATTGGCCAAATCGCTTTCCGACATATAAGTCGGTTTGCCATCCATCAGAATCAAAACACCTTGTTTTCCTTTCACACTGATGTTATCGTTGTTATCGACAGTTACACCCGGCGACTTTTGTAAAACCTCTAAAGCAGTGTTACCGTTAGCCACTATACTACCTTCAACATTCACCACCAATTTGTCGGCTTGTTGCTCTACAAAAGGTTTTTTGGCCGATACCGTTACCTCTTTCAGGTTTTGAGTATCAAGTTCTAATTGAATGTTAGAAAGTTTTACTTCAAGGTTTTCGGCACTGATAACAATTTTAGGCGAAAAGTATTTTTTGTAGCCAACCATCGAAACCGACACGATAAATTGGTTCTGGGTATCGTTAGCTACAAATTGTTCGAACAAAAATTTTCCTTCTATATCACTTACTGCACCTTTGATAAGTGTAGAGTCTTGCGCTTTTAGCAATAAAACATTGGCAAACGGAAGTGCTTGCTTTTTTTCATCGAAGAGGCTTCCTGAAATTTTTCCTTTGGTAGTTTGGGCAAAAGAAACCAAGCCCGCTCCTGCAAGCAAGAGTGTTAGTAATAGCTTTTTCATCGTTTAAATTATTTACTTAGTAATAGCTTTGTATATTTTTGAGTGCCTGCTATGAGAGCCAAACACTAATGGTAAAAACTGTTTTATTAAATGCTTTTCATAAATTTTTTCTAAATTTCTTTCAACTTCTTTATTAGATAGTGAAAGTGCGGTTTAGGTTACATTGTTTGTTGAAAAAACTGCCTCTAAAGGCTGAGACAGTTTTGATTTTCAATTAACCTAAACTAAACTAAGTGTCGTAAGCTTTTTCATAATTTTCTGATACAAACATATAGTACTTTGTAATGCAAGGTAACTGATATTACATAAGTGGTTTGTATTTTATGATGAATGGTAAAACCTTGCATTTGTCTTGTAGATGCAAGTATCATCAGGACGGTTGCACAGAATTATGATTTTTTTTCAGAAACATATTCAAGTAAATCGCCCGGCTGGCAGTCAAGTGCTTCGCAAATGGCCTCTAAAGTCGAAAAACGTACGGCTTTTGCCTTGCCTGTTTTTAAAATAGACAGGTTTGGTAAGGTTATGTCTACTTTTTCGGCTAGCTCAGAGAGCGGCATTTTTCTTTTTGCAAGCATCACATCTAAGTTTACGACTATGGGCATGGTAATTAATTTTAAGGTTGAGCGCTTAAACAGTTAACTCGTTCTCGTCTTGTAGTTCTACTCCACGGCGGAATATCTGGGCCATTACATACACAACACCGGCCGAGAAAAGATACTGAAAATCGCCATTGAGTAGCCCTTTATCAACAATGCTGATTTTTTTAGAAATGTATCCGGCATAAGAATCACCTGCTATGTACACTATGCCTACGGCCAATATCAGGTAACTCATGTTTTCGAGCATTGAGGCTATTTTTAATGAAAAAGGCGAGCTGAGGTCAATTTCTTCAAGAATCGCTCGCAGGCTTTCCCACATACGTACTTTCATTATTACTAAAGCTATTATAAAACTCATCAACGATAGATAAGTGAGCAGATGCGTTTCTCTAAGGCTGTCGAGACCTGTTCCGGTATCAAAGGCTAGTTTGTCGGTAATAAAACCCCCAACAAATGGAATGATGATGCGAAGGCCATAAACAGCGGCTCCGATGTAGCCTATCAAGGCAATAATGCGTACTACACTTAAAATATTTTGGGTTCTGGTTTTCATAACGGTATTTGATTAAAGATTAGATTTGTTTGAATTGATGATACAAACTTAGGCTTGTGTTTATCGATAAACAATAAATTTATGATGAACTTCGCTAAATTGTTTATGAATAACGGTTTTTGTAGGATGAGTTGAAAATGCCAGGTTTGGGTGGCACGCCTATACTCGTCCTGAAAAAGGTGGCGCACGGCTAGTGTGTCACCCATAAGTAGTGAATAATGATTTCTAAGAAGTTAAGAATCTATATTTTGCCTTTAATTGAATTAGAAGTATTTTGCAGAACTTAAGTATGTTTGATTGATGCAATATCAGATAAACCACATTTATCACATATATAATAGAGGTAATAACCGACAGAAGATTTTTTTCTCAAGAGATAATTATTTATTCTTTTTGAGCAAAATGCGGAAATTCCTACTTCCTCATTGTGATATTTTATCTTATTGCTTAATGCCCAACCATTTTCATTTTCAGATACGCGCTAACGAAAATTCGATCAAAACTATTAAAGTAAAAGACGAAGAACGGAACGTTATAGCTGAGGCATTAAGAAATATGTTGAGTAGTTATTCATTGGCTATAAATAAACAAGAACAACGAACAGGTTCGTTATTCACGCAGAATACTAAGGTAAAGGATTTGACTCCAGCACCAGTAGATTGGGAATATGCTGTTACTTGTTTTCATTACATTCACCAGAATCCGAGTGTAGCTCTACTGGTAACAAAGATGGAAGATTGGGAGTTTTCTTCTTTCATAGATTATGCTAAGCTTAGAAACGGAACTTTGTGCAACCAAATGTTGACAAAAGAGGTTTTAAAAATAGATTTTGATAATTTTTATGAGGTGTCATATAAGAGTATAAATCCAGATAAGATTTTGAAAATCTGGTAAACCCCGTGGCACGGTGCGACCTCCCGTGGCACGCTTATACTCGTCCGAAAAAGAGCGTGGCACGGGTAGAAAAGAAGAGGTCTATAATAATTTAGAGCATTGTGCATATTAACCGTGCCACGTGGGCTGTTCAAATAGATAGTATTTTTGCGTTCTGTTTTTGAGAGAATACGTCCCGTCTTTTTTTAGCTAAAGATGGGACATCGTTCTCTATCCTCCACTTCTTTAAGTCTTCACATTTAACGGCTTCCATCGCTTTTAAGATTTCATCTTTAGAAAATTGTCTGCCAAAATTGGCAATTGTTAAAGCGAATTCAGTAATACCTCCGATTGAATTAGGACTAATTTTGTATTTGAACTTACCAAAAGCTGATTCAATCACATCAGAACAACACAACAGTGTTAGCGGTAAATCAGGATTCATTAATTGCTTCTGAGCTAAATCATTAAAATACACTTCTAATTCATTCTTAAAAAACAGTGCTCTTCTTGTCTGGCAAATTTGCAGGATTTGGATGGCTTGCTGATGGGTCTGGGTATTGAAGCCCTGCACCTTCAAAAGTTCACTTAACTCACTAACGACCTTTCTCAAGATCAACATTTCTTCAATAAAAACCCTATTGGCTTGTATCCAATGAAGTTCTTGTTGGTGGGTATGGTCTAATGTCTGATAAATGTTGATAATATCCTTTGCCCAAAGAGCGAGTGTGAAAATATTATGGAATCGTGCTTTCTTTCGCTGAGAGGGAGGCATTAAAGGAGCTGATTTAGAAAGATACCAACGTCTGCGAAGTCCTCCACAGATTTGATTCATTACGATAAAAAGTGCATCCTTTTTATAAATCCTCTCTAAAGCTCTGGCTATGATATGGGTAATATCAGGTAGGTGGATATAAGCATTGTTTTGATACGATTTCAGAAGATTATTCCCCATATCGCTCACAACATAGCCTATTTTATAGCGCTTCTCTACTTCTGAAAGCACCGAACTGACTTGTTCAGACTTCCATTCTCTGGATACTCTTAATGATAACACCTCTATATCAGCCAATGAAGCAGCTTTCTCAAATTGCCAATTATCTAAAGGTAAGCCCAAAACAAGGAGTAGTCGTTCTGCACCGATACTGATACTCTCGTCAACTATTACAGCATAGTTATTGACTGTCTTTAGCTGATTGAGTCCTATCTTTTTTAAACGATAATAGCCACATTTGCAAGCCCAGTTACGGATGCTTACATGACTTGGGACCCGATAATTAAGACTTAAAAGTAAATAGAACTGAATCAGACAATGTCGGCAAGATCGAAAACTTACACCGGCATATAACTGAAACTGCACACATAACCATATCAGACCTAAAGGATAATGATGCTTACAAGGACGGATCCCAAAGTTTAGTGAAGTTGAATTCTTAGCAAGTTTGGTAGAGGCTTGAAGTGCTTGGTACTTCTTTTTCCAGCTATCTCGACTATGACTTAATTCTACCACTCGTTTCTTGATAGCTTTTAGGTCTTTGGTTTGTTGTTTAGATTTGTTCTTGTAGTTTTTTAAACTAACTTTGTTTCTGTCTTCGGACTGATTCCCCACTGTTTTAACGTTTTTCCCAAAACAAAAATAGGGGGAATTTTTTTATGCTATTTTAACAGCCCACGTGCCACGCCCTTTTACTCGCGAGTATAGGCGTGACACGGTGGACGGCCTCCCGTGGCACGGGTAGCTGTGGAGAAGCCTTTAAACTAAGCATGTAATCGCTTCTTAACTTTGGCACGGGTAGTTGTGGAGAAGCCTTTAAACTAATCTTAGGATTACTTATTAACCGTGCCACGCCCTTTTGCTTGCGAGTATAGGCGTGACACGGTGGACAGACCTGTGGCACGCTTATACCCGTCCGATAAAGAGCGTGGCACGGGTATAAAGTGGAAAGGTCTTTAAATAAGACAATTCTCTGACTAACCGCGACACGTAGAAAGGTCTATAATAATAATTTAGAACATTGTGCATATTAACCGTGCCACGCCCGTTTGAGTTCGAGTATAGGCGTGACACGGTGGATAGACTCTTATGGCACGGTAAAACAAAATAAGAATGAAACTAATAAAAGTTGCTGCCGGAACGCTCAACCAAACGCCATTGGCTTGGGAGCAGAACCGCAAAAATATCATTGAGTGTATTAAAGAGGCTGACAAACAAGATGTAACGCTCTTGTGCTTGCCTGAACTGTGTATAACGGGTTATGGGTGCGAAGACGCCTTTTACTCGTTCGATTTAGCCGAACAAGCCAAAGAAAGTCTTTTAGAGATAGTGCCTTATACCTCGAGCATGATAGTGTCGGTGGGCTTGCCGATACGCTTTAATAATAAGATTTATAATACTTCGTGCTTGATAGCCAACAAGCGTATTCTGGGCTTTGTGTGTAAGCAGCATTTGCCTAACTATGGCTTATTTTACGAAGACCGCTGGTTTCACCGTTGGCCAACGGGTATGCGCGATGAAATTGAGATTGACGAATTTAAGTATCCGATAGGAGATTTGGTTTTTGAATTGGGCGGTGTGCGCATAGGTTTTGAGATATGTGAAGATGCCTGGGTGGCGAACCGTCCCGGAAGAGTTTTGTTTGATAGAGCCGTTGATATTATTCTGAATCCGAGTGCTAGTCCGTTTTCGTTTTCAAAATTCGTAACCCGTGAGCGCTTTGTGATTGACGGTAGTCGCTCGTTTTCGTGTAGCTATATTTATACAAATCTATTAGGCAATGAAGCAGGGCGACTCATTTTTGATGGCGATGCTATGATTGCCTCCGATGGGAATCTCTTGGTTTCGTCGCCTCGTTTTGGGTATAACGATTACTACGTAACAAGCGCCGTAATAGACATTGAAGCCCCGAAGGTAAACCATTCACAAATAAAATCTCCGCTGCTGCAAGGCAACTGGAAAGTACCAGCCCTATTCGATTACCCCGAGATTAAGCCTGTGGCGAATCAGCATGCCGAACTAGAGCAATTTGAAAGAGGCGGTTATCTGAAAGAAGAAGAATTTGCCCGTGCGGTTTCTTTGGCACTGTTTGATTATCTGCGTAAATCTCGTTCGCAAGGTTTTACCGTATCATTATCGGGTGGGGCCGATTCTTGCGCTTGTGTGGCTCTATGTGGACTCATGATTCGCTTAGCCGACGAAAGTATTGGTTTAGATGCCTTTAAGAAGCGATTATCTTATATCAAGAAAATACAGGCCTGCACAACGGTAGAAGAAATAACCAAGGAGCTGATACACAGTATTTACCAAGGCACAGAAAACAGTTCGACAGATACGTATGAGTCGGCAGAGAGTCTGGCCAAATCAATAGGAGCAACTTTCTATAATGTAAATATCAATGGTCTGGTAGAAGCTTATACGGGGCTAATAGAACAACAAATTGGCCGTAATCTGACCTGGGAAACCGACGATTTACCGTTGCAGAACATTCAGGCGCGGGTAAGGGCCCCAAGTGTGTGGTTATTAACCAATTTGTATAATCACTTGTTGTTGGCAACATCAAACCGCTCGGAAGTAGCCGTGGGCTATTGCACAATGGATGGTGACACGGCAGGAAGCATCAACCCGATAGCGGGTATAGATAAGTTCTGGCTTAAAAAATGGCTTGTGTGGCTCGAAACCGTGGGTTGTGATGTGAAAGGTAAGCATATTAAAATAGAAGGACTCAGCAAAGTAAACAGCCTGCAACCAACCGCAGAGCTGCGCCCACTAGACAAAAAACAGACCGACGAAAAGGATTTGATGCCTTACGAAGTGCTGAATGAGATTGAAAAAGTGGCTATCAGAGACAAAAAGCCTCCTTTAGAGTGTCTGTTGTTTATGGAAGCACAGTTTGGAGAGGTATTTGACCGTGATACGCTTGCGGCATGGGTAGAAAGGTTTTTCAGCCTTTGGAGCCGTAATCAGTGGAAACGTGAGCGTTATGCACCGAGTTTCCATCTTGATAGCTATAACCTCGACCCTCGTAGCTGGTGCCGTTTCCCGATTTTAAGCGGTGGTTTCGAAAAAGAACTAGCCGATATGCGTGATTATCTCGACAAAGGCGATAAAAGAAAAGCAAAAGGGCGCATCGGTTTTTAAGTATAACAATACAAATAATGGCCTTCGGCTTCCTGTGTGGAGCCGAAGGCTTTTTTATGAGTAATATCTGCATTGTACATCAATTTAACCTCCGTTTTATATCCTCCTCCTCATTTATACGGCAATTGCCGTATTGAACAAATGGCCTGTATATCAGTAATTTGTAAAAAAAAATACCCATTTCAAAACGAGTTAATTGAACCTACACAAAACCTGCGTATTAATGAAAGGCATATTGTTCATAGTATTTTATGGCTTTGCTGTATATGTCACATTAGCCCAGCGTCCAAAACGACTTATTGCTCAAAAACAAGACTACGGTATTCTGTACCGATACAATGATAGCCTCCAGTGCGAAACATATCCTCGGCTTGATGGATGGGCTTACCGGATTTATATCCGATACAAATTGCTTATCAATCAGCCAGGTATTCCTGCATTGGAGGGAAACCTGCCTTTTAAAAGCGAAGCCGATGCCAGAAAAATTGCTGAACTGGCGGCTTCAAAAATTGCCCAAGGACAAATGCCTCCTACACTGAGTATTGAAGAAATCCAGAACCAAATAAACCTTAAATAACATGATTAGAATTGTACTACTCTCTCTAATGCTATTTCCGCTTTGTAGCCTTAATAAGCTATATGCGCAATCGGGCACTATGGCTACTGATGGTATATATGTGCCTCGGCTGACAAGCGCCCAACGCAACGCATTACCTACACCGACTGAGGGACAAATGATTTACAATACCGATGATAATTGCTTTAATTTATACCAGAACGATACATGGCAAAAGCTTTGTGGCTATAATATGGAGGTAAGTACCTCAGATTCTTGGTTCAAGAAAGCTGATTTCGGCGGAACTGCCCGACAAGATGCTGTTGGTTTTGCGATTGGTAACAAAGGCTATATCGGAACAGGAGGTAGTAGTGGCCTGAGTGATTTTTGGGAATATGACCCTGCTACGAATGTCTGGACACAAAAAGCCAATTTTGGTGGTGGAAACAGACGCGGTGCTGTTGGTTTTTCGATTGGTAACAAAGGTTATATCGGAACAGGCTCCCAATCATCAACTGCCAAGAGTGATTTCTGGGAATATAATCCGGCTAGCAATGTCTGGACTCAAAAGGCTGATGTGGGTGGGGGTATCAGAACTAACGCTGTTGGTTTTTCAATCAGTAATAAGGGTTATATCGGCACAGGTACTAGCAAAGAGGATTTCTGGGAATATGATACTACAGCCAATGTCTGGAGTCAAAAAGCTAACTTTGGTGGCGGTATCCGAAGTAGTGCCGTTGGTTTTTCGGTGAGTAGCAGGGGGTACATAGGTACAGGTTCTGTTGGAAGTACCAGAACTGTAGATTTCTGGGAGTATAATCCTGCAACTGATGTCTGGACTCAGAAAGCTAATTTTGGTGGAAGCGCCCGCCACAGTGCTGCGGGCTTTGTTATCAGTAACAAAGGTTATATAGGCACAGGGAACGACGGAGCTACGCAAGATGATTTGTGGGAATACAGCCCCGTGACTAATACCTGGACAGAAAGAAATGATTTTGGCCGTACAGGTCGGGCCGATGCCGTTGGTTTTGCTGTAAATAATAAAGGGTATATTGGCACAGGCTATGCCCCCGACCGTAGTGGCGATAACCAGCCGGCAGGAGATTTTTGGGAATATACGCCTAACATAACGAGTTTGTCAATAAATGGAGATATTACTGTAGGCGGAAAATTGAACAGAAGTATCCAGAGTTTCCAATTTCCTATATTACAAAATAACTGGGTGCGGTATAGCACTGCTTACTCAGAGGCAGCTTATTATAAAGACAACGAATCGGTTGTGCATCTGAAAGGGTTTCTTAAAAATGGCGTAACTACGCAGAACACTATTTTATTTACTTTGCCTCTTGGGTATCGTCCTACCGAAATCAGGGTTTTTACAGTTGCCAGCGGTGACGGTACATTTGGGCGGATAGATGTGCATCCCAACGGGAATGTTCAGTTTTATAGCGGTGTAAATACTTATCTAAGCCTTGACGGCATATCTTTCAGGGTAGACTAAGAAGCTTTTTTTATGACAAATAGATTTTGTTATCGCATGTCTGTATAAGTTTATAAAATCAAAAAGCCTTGAGCATCTAACTCAAGGCTTTTGTTCTAAATGTCGTATCCGACACTTAATAAGCTCGTTTGTTTATTAATGAATCAGCGTTCTTGCTTTGCGTCTTGAAACAACAATTTTGTCGCCGGTGGTGAGGTGCGCAATGTGCTCTTCGCCTATAGACTCTATACGTTTCAGGTATTGCATGTTAAGCATGAATTTGCGATGGATACGGGTGAAATGCCCTTTTTCCACTAATTGTTTTTCGTGTACACCCAAGGTGCGAGAAGAAACTACTTTCTTTCCACATTTTAGATGAAACTCGGTGTAATTTTCTAGACTACTCAAATAGACTACCTCATCTGGTTGTACACAAGTTTTACCGTGGTCGAACCAAATCATCTGAGGGTCACAATAGGTTGGCTTAATAAAAAATTTTCTCATGGCTTGTAAATAAAGGGATTATAATAACGATGGTCAAAATTGAAAAGAAAATCATAATCCTTCTATAAACATTTAGTATTTGGCGGTTTTAGCAGATATTTGGTAGGTTTGGTTTAGTATTTGGGAAATGCCCCTAGCCCCTAAAGGGGGATGAAAAACAAACACACCCTAACCCCTTGAAGGGGAATTGAACGTACGCATTATTCATTGGGAGGGTTTGATGATAATAGCATCGTCCCGTGTTTACCAAATAAAACGGTCCGCCGCCAGCAGTGGGTGGCTAATGTGTGGAATAAGCAGTTTCGTATCTATTCTCTTTAATTGTTAGCTACCGTAATTTTCTTTTAGTTTTCGCATTAACAATCTTACGCCTTGCTGTGTCTTTTGATTGAAGGAATTTGTGAAAATAACGTAAGCAATGTTTTTTATTTTGTCGATATGTACAATTGTGAAGTAAGTAAAAGCACCCGTTCCTGAATGTACAGACAACTCTTTACCATTTTCATAGACGTTAAACCATCCTAACGAATAATTTTTTATGCCATTGTGGATGAATTTATATGTTTCTGTTTTTAAATAATTGTTTTTACCTTCAAGTCCCTGTAAATTGAGTTGAATAAATTTGACATAGTCAACGAGTGTTATGTTTAAATCACCTGCTGGCTCGGTATAGTCTAAATGATAATTCCAGTCTGAAGAAACGGGTTTCAGGCTATCATTTTCTGTAATATGCCCCCACGTATCTTTTATTTTTTGATTTTCAGGCCAGGATAACTTTACGTTTAAATTCAAATCCTTATTAAAGACTTTTTCAACTAGTTCTTCCCAACTTTTACGGGTTACTTTTTCTACCATTAAGGTTGCCAATGTATATCCGGCATTCGAATAAACGAATGGATTCTGGTCATCAAGTTTTATGGGTTCCAACGTTAACACAAACTGACCGAAATATTTTCTTTTTTCAGGGTTAGTTCCTTTAAAGTCAGGAATTTGAGGGTCGTTTTCTCCTTGAAAAGGTTGAACTCGTGCTCTATGTGAGAGCAGGTCTTTTAAGGTAATATTTGCATACTCAGAATTGCTTTTTTCTTTCCATTCTGGGAATAAGTCAAAAAACTTTGTCGTCCATTTTAGTTTTCCTTTTTCTACATACCTGGCAATTATGAAAGCCGTCATAGCTTTGGTATTTGAGCCGATATGGAAACGATCATCTAAAGTTGCAGTGTCTGAAAGACTGATGGAGTGCTTACCCAAAGTAGCAATTTCTAATGTAGATTTGGCATTAACTACCGCATAACTTATTTCAGGAATATTATAAGTGTTGCGGATAGTATCGGCAAACTGAACGGTCTTTTGTCCGAAACAAATATTAGTAACTGCTAAGAATATTAATAAGGTAATTTTTTTCATTTTTGAGTGATTGATTTGATGACAAATAACATTTTCGAGCTTCGAATTTGAAATTGCTTTATGTCGTTTGCTTTTCTTATTTTCATATTTCTAATTTCCTGTTCATTGTCAGCAAACTGATAAAATAATAATAGGAAATAATACTCTGACAGGAAAATGCCACAATCTAAACAATGAAAGATCAATATGTTCAAACTTGGACTACTTTTTATAATTTTTGAAATACTTTGGCTCATTTGGCTTATGCAGTTTTTTCTTTCTTTATCATTTGCCAAAGTTGTATCAATCGATGCCAACAACATTTCACTAGTTTTTTCATCAAATGTAGATTGAGTTCCGAACTTTTGGTACTCAAACGTGAATAAAAGGTATCAATAGTAATTTAAAGCTACAATTCGTGGAATGGCCGCTTGTCTGATTGCTAGAGTGTCTTTTTCCTTTTCTATTTGAGATAAAACTACTGAAGATGTAAGCCAATAGAAAGTTTTCAGGACTTATACTTGTTAATTGGCTGGCACAAAATTTAGCAGCTGTATGCTGCAAAACCTAACCTTCAACGCTGGTGTTAGCATACTCGGGCATACCAGTTTCCTTTTATTTCTTAATACTCTCTGTTTTATTCATTTTTTGTTCCCAAATCAAATTATCTTTTTTGTCGAAATACTTTATCCCCACAAAGCTCAGGCTATCTTTATTAAGGAATAAATTACTTTTTGATGTTCCAAATCCAAGCACAAGTTTTCCTTTTGCATCTTGCAGTATTAAAGCCCGGGTTCCATCCGATAGAACTAAAGCGTGAAAGGCTTCTCTACCATTTTGGGGGTCATCTAAACCTAATGCAACTCCACTTCTTCCATCGTCAAATGTATGTGTGCCGAAACCACCAACTTCCAATCCTTTTTGGTTATTCAGAAGAATACCTGTTGGTAAAAAAAATCTTCTCCCAACATTCGGATCTGACAGTTTATCACCTAATTGCATTACATCTATTCCCTTTTCATTCATTACCACCATTCCAAATGCAGAATGTCTATAATTTTTGTACCACTCCATATATTTGTCCTTGTTGTTGGGGTTTAGTTCACTTGCAAAATATTTTCTCACCAAGTTGGTATCCGTCCTAACCCTGTCCTTTGAATGAGGTATAGGTGCTCCAATCAAAATTCTATCTTTTCCATTTTCATCTTCAATAATAATTCCTTTTGCTCTTATTAAATCAAATTTGTTGGTTGTGGTGAATGCCAAACCGAAGATTCCAACTATTGTGAGGCTAACAAACCCTATAAAAAGTCGCTTCATCCTTTTATATTGGTTTTCCATCTCATGTATTTGTTTGAAAATTTCTTTTTCCATTTTTCTCTTTTATTTTTTGATTAAGGATATATTTTTTTCTTTCAGAAAACTACTACAGGGCTTACTATGGTGAGTATTCCTCTAGCATCTGCCGTAGCGGTAGTAGGAGACCCTACAGGATTCCCACCTTTTTTTACAATAAGCGTAGCTTGCTGCCCCGCTATACCACCAGCACCTGATATTGTAATGTTCGCTCCTGATACACCAGCATCGAAAGTAATTTCTTTAGTCCAAGGGAGCGATACTATTTGTTCAGTAATGGTTCCCCCGCTTGCCGTTGTGTAGGCTGTAATGATATTGTTTCCTGTAAAATTGCCTGTTAGCTCATATCGAATAGTACGTGATGAGTTGTTTGTTACATTATTTTTACTACAAGAGGTAAAAACACTAAGAACTGTAAAGAATGCAATAGCTAATTTTTTCATAACCCTTATTAGTTTAATTTTTATAAATGTTACTCTTTTATAATAACTTTGGTTGCATATTGCTGCATTTACTACTGAAACCACCACCAACAATTGGAAACTTTCGTGATTGGTTTTATGCTTGAATACGAGGCCATTTCCAGGCAGAATAGATAATCAGACAAAGAAGTACTACTTCTACAATAGCAGCAAAATACATATGTAACCAAGCCTCACCAGCCAAATTAAACAACATATAAGGAATGAATACCGTTGCCACGATTATGTTTGTCAAGCGGTTTATTTTAGCCGGCAGTGCAACAGAAAGGAAAATCATAAGGGTTGGTATGGTTACTAAAACCATTGCTACCAATAGAAAGAGGTAGGAAATATCAAATACAAATACTTTCCCTGCCAATATATCTTTTATGGAGCCGGGCATATATAAATGGAAATAATCAACGTAGGCATATAGAAACATAAAACTAGCCCACAGTGCAGCAATCTTCAGGTTTACGCTGACTTTGACGTCTTGCAAAGCGTTTTGTGATGTTTTGTCTGTATTCATAATTTTTCTATTAAAAGTTAAATCCGACATTAAGTCCCGGTTCAGGAAAAATGAATTTAGACCATTTGTCATCCAACTGTTTAAAACCATCAGGCAGTTGGGTATGATATGCCCGATGGGTCACACAAATTGATGGTTGAAAGAAAAACTTGTCATTGAAGAGTTTGATGTGATAGCCCATTCGGTATGAATTGAAAATCTGAAAGCCATTATCTATTTTCTTCCCATTATCATTCGCAAAAATCTGATAGGTAGGCATCACATCAAGTTGGGCGTAGAAACCCTTCCATAAAAATCGGGCGTAAGAAACTGTTACCCCATACTCACGTACATAGCCGGGAAATTTTTCTTCCGGTTTTTTGTAAGCCTTATTTAAAAATGGATGGATACCATTTGGCCATGCGTATTTCCAGGTCTTGGGAGAAATTCTAATTACGTCTTTACCTGTAAGCCGATACCCAATATCTATTTGAACAAAATTGGGAGGGTTTTTTGTGTCAAAATTCCCGAATAACACAAATAAAGAAGTCCCAACAAACCACTTATGATAGTTGCTGTCTGTTTTGGCATATTGTGCATTCACCTGTATACTGCTTGCCAACACTGCGGCAAGTACAATCCATAAAACTTTCTTTTGCATATCTTTTTTTATTATTAGGATACTGCAAAATTAGATTAGCCGGATGCTATAAATCGTTAACTAAAGTTAAGAAATGATACCTCTATGTAAGATTAGAAGGGTAGGGGTTATTTCTTCAAAAGCCGAGCTCTTAGCCTGCTAAGTGATTGAGGTGTGATGCCCAGATAACTTGCTAACTGATGTTGCGGAACACGTTGAAGTAGGTCTGGTCTTTTTTGTAGTAAGTTGAGGTATCGTTGTTCGGGCGAAGAAGTTTTAAACTCGTCAAAGTCTATTCGTTGTTTGGCTAAAAGTTCCGCTGAAAACATTCTACACATTACGTCAAACTTTGGAAATTTACTGTTTACTTCTTCTTCCATATCAGCATTTGAAATGATAAGTAGCGTGTCTTCTGAGCAACTTATATAATGTTCGGAAGGAGTTTTACTTAGGGCACAAGGAGGTGTCAAGGCTTCCATTTCGGTATAGAAAGCAGTGGTTCTTTCTTCACCATCTACAAAATAATAAGACCGAATGCAGCCTTTTAGAACAAAGTAGCTGTCTTTCGATTTTTGTCCTTCTTTGAGTAAAACCGTTCCTTTCTTTACTGAATGAAACAGGTTTAACGAAAGTAATACGTTTCTTTCGTCATCTGTAAGGGAAATGTATTTAGATATAAAGTCAAATAGTAATTTCTGCATTTTTAAATAGAAGTTGTTTAGAATTTTAATTTCAGTTTAAAAATAGTGGTATTTTGAGCGAACCAAATCAAATGATGAAGCCATAGCAGAGCTATGGTTGAAATTATTTGATGCAGGTATAGCCAAAATAACGCATTTTTAGACGAAAGAAATAATACTAAACAACTTCATAATCTAAATCCTTAATTTATAAAAAACAAAGTTATTAAAAAACGCAGTAAATTTTATATACTGCTTTAAACGCCTATGCTGATATTGCTAAAGGTGACTCTACCCGATAATTTGTATTTTATTGACATATTATCTTTCAAGTGTCAAACAAATAGCAAAGGCTATACTCACTAAAGCGAAGAGTCTCTTAAATTTATCAATATCTTTATAGATGAGATTTTTCTAAATTAAATCGCAGCGGCTTACCGTTTAAGTCGGGCCTGTGATAAATTTCCGTTGTTATTTTAGACGGTGACCGCCGTCGGCGTACCGTTTTATTCACCGAGATGGAATGGAGGGTTTGATTGTAATAGCATCGTCCCGTGTTCACCCAATAAATTGGGTGTCTAATGTAACAACGGAATGTTTTTTAATGTATGCCCCCGACTTAAGTCGGGGCTGTAATAAAACAACCTTTGTTATATTAGACGGTGAATTTATTCACCGAAACTCTATCACCCGTGAATGCCCAATAAAACGGACCGCCAGCGGCGGATGGCGCATGAAAAAGATGCGTTATCCCCCTTTAGGGGCTAGGGGTGTTTAATTCGGAATAAGTATCGCTACTTTAGTGCCTATGGCTTTGCCGTTGCTTGATTTTTTGTCTTCAATCGTAATCTGAATATGTAAATCATTTGCCTGGCTCAAGAGTTTTATCCGTTCGTCGTTAATATCCATGCCCATCGATTTGTATTTGGGTATGTTTTTGCGTAGTAGCGAGGCTTGTTCGCGGCCAATGCCGTTGTCTTCAATAATTATCTCAATGGCCTCTTCTATTTGCTTTACTCTTAATACCAGAATCCGCTTGTCGAGCTTATTCATCAAGCCATGTTTTATGGCGTTTTCGATATAAGGTTGCAGCAGCATCGGGGGCGACATAATTTCGTCGGTATCAATGTTTTTATCGAGTTCATAGATAAACTCAAAATTGTCTTCAAAGCGTAGTTTTTCGAGCTTTATATAGAGTACAGCCGTTTCCAGTTCGTCGGTCAATGAAATCAATTGTTGTTTTGAATGCTGGAGTATTGAGCGCATCAGAACCGAGAAATCGGTCAGGTATTCGGCGGCTTCAATAGAACGGTGGGTAAGAATATAACTTTTAATAGAGTTGAGGCTATTGAACACAAAGTGCGGATTAATCTGCGAGCGAAGCGTACGTAGTTCAGACTCTTTAATGGCCTTGAACAAAGAGTTTTGTTCTTTCTGAATATGATAACTTCGGTTGCCAATGGCAATAGAAAAGAAAAAGATTTCGATGAGCGTACCCAAGGCAAAAACAATGCTGGGCTCAATGCGCAGCAATATGTAGGCTTCGTGACTAAACCATTGGGTCATGAAACCAACAAAGCCACCGAGCATCAGAAAAGTACTGCCTATTTTGATATTACGGGCAATTTTGCCTGTTATGCCGAATATGGTTATCAACAATACGATGTTCAAGACCGGAAAAACTCCCTGAAAAAACCAATAGAAAGTATCACTCCAGTCGAGTCGTCTGAAAACGAATAAGACCAGCACATCGAGCAGCAAGAAAACCAATAAGGTGCGAATAACCCACCGGAAAACAACGCCGATGCGTGGATATTTTTCTCTTAATTCAAGAAAATGGTACACAAACAGGTAATAAGAAATCTGTGTAAGTAATATATAAACATTGCTGTTGCCCGTGTATTTCAGAAAAGGCAGATAGCTAAAAAATACATGAAAATAAGGTGAATGCTCATATTCCCAGAGGTTAAACAAGGCGATAGAGATAGTATAGAAGCCGTAGTAGAGATAGTATTTCTGGCGGTCGAGGATATAGAAAGTTAGCACAAATAGCGCCACAAAAAGCAAAATAGAAATGATAACCCCATTGTTGATGAGGTAGATATATTCGTCATAAAATGCTTTTACCTTATGGTGGTTTTCCCAGAGGTAGCTTACCAGTTTGGGTTGAAGGATAAAGTCTTTTTTGGGATAATCGTTTACTTTTATATAAAGCTTGTAATAAGTGCCCGGCACAAATCGCATCGGAATGTACTGGTCGTCGTAGCGGAATAATCTTTGGTGAGGCAGGTATTCTTCGTTGGTTCGGTGCAGTTCTATCAGCTCACTATAAATATCACGGTAGACAACCACCGACCGATGAAGCCCCGTAGTAAGCAGCAGGTCGAGGGTATCTTTGGTTGGGTTATAGATTTCTATTTTCAGCCAGAAATCGTAACGATAAGCTTTTGAAAACGACTGAGGCGCATCAAAACCCTGAAGTTTGACAAACTTTTGCGTCGGAATAGCTTGCAGGGCTACTTGCTGCGTAGAGTCAACAAATAGCTGGGTATTATTGGTGCAATCGAGAAAACCGTTCTTTTCTAATTCATAATAAAGCCGCACTTGTGCATGGCTTTGTTGTGCTGTAAGTAAGCAAATAAGGCAAAGCAATACTCCGCTCTGTTGCGTGAACAGACGAACCAAAAGCGCGTGTATTTTGCCTATGTGCTTCATTTAATCAATAATCGGGAGATAAATCATAACTTTTGTGCCGTCTGATGTGCCATCCGGTGCTTTTTTGTCTATAATTTCTACACTTATATGCCAGTCGTTGGTCATGGCCAGTAATTTTACCCTTTCATCGTTAATATCCATGCCCATCGACTGATGTTTGAGGATATTCTTGCGTAACAAAGAGGCCTGTTCACGGCCTATGCCGTTGTCGTCGATAATAATCAATGTTTTATCAGGTAGGCTTTTGATACTTATTGATAGTTGTCGGTCGGTCGTCTTATTCATCAAACCATGCTTAATAGCATTTTCGATATAAGGCTGCAAAAGCATCGGCGGAATAAAGGTCTCGTCGGTATCTATTGTTTTATCGATGTGGTAAATAAATTCAAAGCCATCATCAAAGCGTAGTTTTTCTAGTTTTATGTACAGAAATATGGTTTCGAGCTCGTCTGTCAAAGAAATAAGTTTCTCTTTGGAATGTTGCAGAATAGACCGCATCAATGTCGAGAAATCGGTCAGGTATTCCGATGCCTCTACCGAGCGATGGTTAAGGATATAGCTTTTGATAGCGTTGAGGCTATTGAAAATAAAATGGGGGTTGATTTGTGAACGCAAGGTTCTGAGGTCAGACTCTTTTACCGATTTCATCAACTGGTTGCGGTTTCGTTGTCGGAGCCATGTTTTATAACCCAATGCAGTAGAAAAACACAGAATTTCTACCAGCACCCCTACGTTGAAAGGCGTGCTTAGTGCCAGGCGCATCAACACGTTTTCGAAGGGTTTCATGAGCAATATTTGCTCTAAAATACCAAGTATCACCCCAAGTAATAAGGCAACTGAGCCCCATTTGATGTATTTTACGAAGGAGCCTCTCTGCTTTAGCACTACAAAGGTTGAGTAAATGCCAAAAAAAGCAATGGTAGGTTGGCTGATTATCCAGATGTATCCGCCTGCCTGATACCAGCGAAACACAAAGTTTAAGAGTGTATCGGCAATCAATAAAACTACCAGTAGTTTGAGGTAAAATCGTATGGTTTTTTCGAACTGTGGGGCTGTTTTTGGAAGCTCAAGGAAATCGCTGATGAACAAGTAGTAAAATATGTTGGCTACAAGTGCATAAGTATTGTTGTTGGCCGAAAACTTAAGAAATGGAACAAAACTAAAAAACACCTGCATATAAGGCGAGTGCTCAATGCCCCAAAGCGCAAACAGCAAGATAAAAATCAGGTAAACGGCATAGTAAAGGTAATAGCGCTTGTGCTCTACAAAGTAGAGAATAAGCATATAGGCCGATATGAAAAACAAAATGGAAGCAAAGAAACCATCGCTAATCAGGTAGCGGTACTCGTCGAAGAAGGCCCGCATTTTATCGTCGTACTCCCAGCCATAACTCACCAGTTTGGGTTCGATTTTAAGAAAGAGTTGCGGGTGCTCGTGTAGCTTAATGAGTAAGTCGTAGGTTTGATGCGGAGCAAATACCAGCGGAACGTATTTTTCGTCGTACCGAAAGGGGCGTTCGTTGGGGCGCAAATGCTGATAGGTGGCTTCTATTAATTGATACTTGCCGTTGAGCTTCCGATATACTTCTGTGCCTTTATGGATACCGGCCGTAAAGAGCGCAGGTATGCTTTTATTGCTTTGATTTTCGACGGTAATTCTGAGCCAGAAAACGTAATTGAAATAATCGAAAGCCAGGGGTTGAATATGAAAGTCTTGTAGCGGTATAAATAGCTGTTTATCAACTTGTTGTATGGGTGCTTTGCCGCTCGAATCGATGTAAAGCTGGGTTTCTGTATTGCAGCGGATGAACTTATTGTCTATAAAATTTTTGGTAATAGTAATGGTGTCTGTTTTCTGGGCAAAACAGTAAGTGAAGCTAGTTATAAAAAATATAAATGTGGAAAGAAACCTCAAGATAAAATTTTATTTTTACGTATAATTATCGTCGGTTGTGTTGTATGCTTAGAGCATATGGGGTTTATCTCACCAAATCCATCAACTTCATTCGGTTTGCCCTCGATACCTGCAAACTTGCGCCGTTGTTCATGACCACATAGCCGCCTTCGCCCTTAATGTATTTTTTGATATGGGTAAGATTGACGAGGTACGACTGATGGATACGCACAAATGGGTGATTGGATAAAAGCATTTCCAGGTCTTTGAGGGTTCTGGAAATCAGTATTTTTTCTTTATTGCCCATCATGATGCGTGAATAGTTGCCGTCGGCCTCGGCATAGATAATATCGTTGATAGAGATAAATTCTAAACCCTCGGCAGTAGGAACGGCTACATTTGGTTTATGATGAATGCCGCCACGCATATTTGCCAGCAATAATTCCAGATTCTGCAAATCAACCTGTTTGCTTTGTTTCTGGCGCACTTTATCAACGGCTCTGACGAGTTTATCTTTCGAAACGGGTTTCAGAAGATAGTCTATGGCGCAAAACTCGAAAGCTGTAAGGGCATAGGCATCGTAAGCAGTACAAAAAATAACTTCAAAATTGATTTTCGGAATCTTCAACAGAAAATCAAAACCATTCATCTGCGGCATGCTGATGTCGAGAAAAACCATGTCGGGCCTTATGGTTTCCAGAATTTCAAGTGCTTTTTCGGCCGATTGGAACTTGGCAAGTACTTTTACATCGGTACAGTAGGTCTGGAGCTCAATTTCGAGGGTATCGAGGCAACCTTTCTCGTCGTCAATTAAAATGGCTGTGAGCATAAACTAAGGGATTTCGGAGAGTGAAACTACAAACATTTCTTCAAAAAATTATGCTATTTTTCTTAAAAGACAAACTTTTTTGAAAATGCGGGGGTTATAAAGTTAAGAAATTGTAATTAGACACCTCAATTCTAAGAGGATGTATTAAATTATAGTTGCTTTAACAAATATTTTACTGTATATGGTTATTTTTACGCTTTTTTTGTTATTATTGCAACGGAATTAGCGAAATAATTCATCAATAAAATTGATAACCACAAAATAATCTTAATGTTTTTATGGCTGGTACAGCAGAATTAATACTTGACGGTAAGTCTTACCAATACCCTACCATAGAAGGTTCGGAAGGAGAAAAAGCAATTGATATTGCTAAACTTCGTGACGAAACAGGTTACATAACAATCGATAGCGGCTATAAAAATACTGGAGCTACCAAAAGTGCCATCACTTTTCTGGATGGCGAAGAAGGCATATTGCGTTACCGTGGCTATGCCATAGAAGATTTGGCCGAGAAAGCTAACTTCTTAGGTGTTGCCTATTTGCTTATCAACGGCGAATTGCCAAACAAAACGCAATATGAGAAATTTGAGAATGATATTCGCAGACACACACTGGTAAACGAAGATATGCGTCGCATTTTTGACGGTTTTCCGGTAAATGCACACCCAATGGGCGTGATGTCGGCTATGATTAGTGCCATGAGTGGTTTTTATCCTGACTCTTATAACGATAAAGCTCCAGATCATACTGATACGCACATTATTCGTTTGTTGGCTAAGTTCCCTACTTTAGCTACGTGGTGTTTCAAAAAATCGAATGGTCACCCAATTAATTATCCTAAAAACTCTTTAGATTATTGCTCGAACTTTCTACACATGATGTTCTCGCTGCCTGTTGAAGAATATGCAGTTGACCCGGTAGTTTCGTCGGCTTTAAATAAATTGTTGATTCTTCATGCTGACCACGAGCAAAACTGTTCGACTTCAACAGTGCGTTTGGTTGGTTCATCGAAGGCAAATCTTTATTCATCAATTTCGGCTGGTATCTCGGCATTGTGGGGCCCTCTACACGGTGGTGCAAACCAAGAGGTGATTGAAATGCTTGAAGATATTAAAGCAGATGGTGGTGATGTAATGAAGTTTGTAAACAAAGCAAAAGATAAAAATTCAGGTTTCCGTTTGATGGGCTTTGGCCACAGAGTTTATAAAAACTTTGACCCTCGTGCCAAAATCATCAAAAAAGCGGCTGACGATATTTTAGGTAAATTGGGCGTAAACGACCCTGTACTTGAAATTGCCAAAGGTTTGGAAGAAGCAGCCTTGCACGATGATTATTTCGTATCAAGAAAACTGTATCCGAACGTTGACTTCTACTCTGGTATCATTTACCGTGCATTGGGTATTCCTACCAATATGTTTACAGTAATGTTTGCCTTAGGTCGTTTGCCAGGTTGGATTGCACAATGGAAAGAAATGAGAGCAAACAAAGAGCCAATCGGCCGTCCTCGTCAGATATATACAGGCGCTACATTGCGTCCGTTTGTATCGTTAGAAGACAGATAAGCTTTTGAAGATAACGATATAGGTCAGAGGCCTTGGCCCCTCTCTCCAACGCTGGGGAGAGGGGCTTTTTTTATTTTTGTTGTTGGGTATTGGGTGGCTACAAGTTGGTTGAGAAATTGCCGTTTTGGTAGAGACGACATGCTGGCGTCTCCAAGGGCCTATGCGATCCAAGAAATATTATTTGGGAAGTATAATCTAATAGATAGATTTCTAACATTTACAGGCCCTTGGAGACGCCAGCATGTCGTCTCTACGAATCGGTCTGAGCCGTCAAATTTCCGAATGTAGGGTCACTTATTATCTTTTTTGCATAATGCGTTGCATATATTTGCCCAGAATATCAAACTCAAGGTTAACAGTTTTGCCAACGGCTAACTGATGGAAATTGGTGTGCTCCCAGGTATAGGGTATAATAGCTACACTAAAACCATTGTCGGTTGAATTTACTACGGTAAGGCTCACTCCATTTACACAAATAGAGCCTTTTTCGACCGTGATATTGTTTGTTGAAGCATCGTATTGAAACGAAATCAACCAACTGCCGTTCTGGTCTTCAAGGGCGGTGCAAACGCCTGTCTGGTCAACGTGGCCTTGTACAATATGTCCGTCGAAACGTCCGTGAGCAGGCATGCAGCGTTCAAGATTTACTTTGTCGCCAATGGCTAGTTTGCCTAAATTGGTTTTCTTCAGGGTTTCGTCGATGGCTGTTACTTTGTATCTTACAGCGGCATCGCCGTTGTTGCCTTTAACAGGCAGGTATTCGGCATTGAGTAGCTCTACAACGGTAAGGCAAACGCCGTTGTGTGATAAACTCTGGTCTATTTTTAGCTCGTGGGCTATATCAGATTCAAAAGTAAAGGTTAAATTTGTGCCATCTGGCTGAATGTCAATGAGATGTCCCATTGATTCTACGATTCCGGTAAACATGTAATAATTAATAAGGTTTTTGTCTGCGAATTACGATATTTCAACTTAGAATAGCGAATAAAAGTTCTTCTTTAAGTATATTAGCGGATGTTTAGACACAATCATACAACACTATGTTTAAAAACAAAATAGTACTTCTTATTCTTATCACGGCTGTTGTCGGTATCTTGTTTTACTCGCTACAGGGTTCAGAAGATTATATTGCTACCATCAGTGAGCAAAGAAGCGAATACGAAAAGAATCTGGCAAATGAGAAAGATTCGCCTATTGCTAATCTTAGCAACTACTCGGGTATTAAGTATTATGAGCCAAATGTTGAGTATCGGGTTGAGGCCGATTTTAAAGGTACGTCTGACAGCGGACAAAGCATGATTCTGATGACTGATAGCACACAGAGCGAAATTAAAAAAGCCGGCGAAGCTACTTTTATGCTCAACGGCGAGAATTATACCGTAAGCCTTTTTGACGAAGGTAATATTTATCTATTGCCATTCCGTGACCTGACAAACGGTAAAGAAACCTACGGCGGTGGCCGCTATATTAATATTCCTAAAGATAAACTGGTAGGCGATAAAATAGAAATCGATTTTAACAATGCTCATAATTTCTATTGTGCCTACAACGAAAGCTATATCTGCCCGATTCCGCCAAAAGAGAATCTTATCAGCACTGAAATCAAGGTTGGGGAGAAGAGTTATAAGTGATGGGTGGTGTTTTGATGGAACAAACCCTTATTGCGCGGTCAAATATTTGTGGCGCGAACTTCCAGTTCGCTTTGGTAGTATGAATATATTCGAACCTACTTTTAAGAAAGATATAACAATTATTAGAGATTCCCATCTTTACTTTGAGTATGAAAAACCAATTGCGAACTGGAAGTTCGCGCCACATTTTTTTATTATACAAACCCCTAAAAAATAACCAAAAACAAACAAAGTCTCCTTTATGAAAAAACGCTTCATCAAAACACTGGCCTTACTACTTATTGGTGTTTATGCATTTGCGCAAGAAACCAAATCTATCGATGCCTTTACAACGGGTATGGAGAAAAAAGAAGGTTTTCTGAATTTTTATTGGAATGCCAAAGACGGTAAAATTTATCTGGAAATCAATAAGTTTGATACCGAATTGTTGTATTACCCAACCTTGGCGCAAGGTATCGGCTCTAACGACATTGGCCTTGACCGTGGTCGTTTAGGTGGTGCGCATGTGGTGAAATTTCAGAGAACTGGTAACAAAGTATTGATGGTTCAGCCTAATTATGCGTACAGAGCCATTTCTAACGACCCCTTGGAGCAAAGAGCCGTAGAGCAATCGTTCGCCAAGTCGGTGCATTTTGGCTTTGATGTAAAAGCTGAAACCAATGGCAGAGTGTTGGTTGATTTAACCCCATTTCTGATGCAAGATGCCGTAGGCGCTATTCAGGATATTTCACGTAGCAAGCAAGGGAATTTTCGTTTAGATGCTTCTCGTAGTGTGGTGTATTTGCCAAACACGAAGAGTTTCCCGAAAAACACAGAGTTTGAAACCATTATCACCATAACAGGCGAAAACGCAGGGCCGTATTTGCGTAGTGTGGTGCCAACGCCTTCTATCATAACGATGCACCAACACCATTCGTTTGTTGAGTTGCCGGATATTGAGGCTGACAGAAAAAGCAAAGCGTTTACGCCAAGAGAGTTTGACCCTCGTATTGGTTATGGTGGAATAGAGTTCTACGATTACGCTACGCCTATCAGCGAGCCGATTGTGAAAAAATACATTGCACGCCACAGATTAAAAAAGAAAGACCCTACTTCTATATTAAGTGAAGCTGTAGAACCAATTATCTACTACATGGATCCGGGTGCGCCGGAGCCTATCCGCTCGGCATTGATGGAAGGTGCTACGTGGTGGAATCAGGCTTATGAAGCGGCCGGTTATAAAAATGCGTTTCAGGTGAAGCTATTGCCTGCCGATGCCGACCCTATGGATATTCGTTACAACCTTGTGCAGTGGGTACACCGCAGTACGCGTGGTTGGTCGTATGGTGCCAGTATCATTGATCCTCGTACGGGAGAAATATTGAAAGGGAAAGTAACGCTAGGCTCTTTGCGTGTACGTCAGGACTTCCTGATTGCGCAAGGATTCATCGGTAATTATGACACCGATACAAGCAAAGTGCAGGAAATAACGCAGATGTCGTTGGATAGATTAAAACAATTATCGGCGCACGAAATCGGGCATACTTTAGGTTTGCCTCATAACTATATCTCGAGCATCAGCGGCCGTGCATCGGTGATGGATTATCCGCACCCGCTTATCAGCTATGCCAATGGTAAATTTGACCTTTCTCGTGCTTATGCCATGGGTATCGGCGAATACGATAAGGCCTCAATCACTTGGGGATATCAGGATTTTCCGGATAATGTAAATGAAAAGGCTGAACTTGAGAAAATAGTACAGAATACATTAAGAAAGGGTTTAAGATTCTTGACCGATCAGGATGCTCGTCCGGAAGGTTCGGTGAATCCGCATACGCATTTGTGGGATAATGGTGGCGATGCCGTAACGGAGCTGAAAAGAGTAATGGAACTGCGTAAAATTGCTTTGAAAGATTTTACGGAAAAGAAAATAAGAGTAAATGCACCAATGGCTACTATTGAAGAGGTGCTTGTGCCTATTTATATGTTCCACCGCTACCAGACTGAGGCGGCTGCTAAAGTATTGGGTGGTGCCGATTACAACTTTGCGCTAAGAGGCGACGGACAGTTGATTTATGAGCCTGTAGCGGCTGCAAAACAACGTGAGGCATTCAATGCTTTGATGCAAACACTTACGCCTGAGTTTTTGGCTGTGCCAGACCATATCTTAAAACTGATTCCGCCAAGGGCGTTCCGTTATCAGGCTAATCCGAGAGAAACTTTTAAACGCCATACAGGTTTGAGTTTCGACCCATTGGCTCCGGCAGAAGCATCGGCAGGGCTAACTTTAAGATTATTGCTGAATCCTGAGCGTAGTTCAAGATTGGTAAGTCAGAAAGTCATGAAGGCAGATTTGCCTACTTTGGCTGAGATTTCGACCATTATGGTGCAAAAACTGTGGAAAAAGCCTGAAATGTTTAAAAACAATAGCTATTATGCGCAAATAGACCGATTGGTGGCTATGCAGTTTTTAGACCAACTCATGGAATTGGCTAACAATAAATCTGCGGCGATGGAAGCTCGTGCCAATGCTTATGGTGCTATTGATGATATACAAGCCTGGTTGACAAACAATACTGTTGATGGCGCAGGATTCGCCCGTTTAACGTTATTGAAAATCAAACAATTTGAAGAGAATCCAGAGGCCAATGTTACTACTAAACCATTAGCTGAGCCAGACGGCGCTCCTATTGAGTCGGGGTATGATTGGTTAGATGCTGATTGTGAGTGGGAGTAGGATTTGTATCCATCAACAAAAAATCCCTTTCGGTTATCGGAAGGGATTTTTTGTTTTGATGAGGTATGCTAAAGAATTATTGATTCTCAGGTGTATCATACAACTCAACATTCAAAATCAAAGGCTTGGCTAAAGTGCCTTGGATAGCTATGCGGACTTCTTTGCTGTTGGTTTTAGGGAAGTACACAATGCGTTTGTAACCAATAGTGGTAGAAGTTGCAACGGTTTTCCACTCGTTGTTTTCTTTTACTTGTACTGCAAATTGGCTTACACGTTGTCCGTAACGGATGTCTTCTTGTACTACCAAACAGTTGAATGTCTGTGCTTTGTTAAGTTTAATATCGTAGCTGTTGTCTGACACCGTTTTGGTGAAAGTGCCTTTTACTAAAAGGTTTTTCTTAAAGTACTCGTCACGTACTTTTTTAAAGTCCATCAAGGCTTTTTCGTCGTTTTCGTGAACTAATCCACGGGTATCAACCGGAAGGTTCAATAATAGCGTAGCGCCACGGCCTACCGATTTATTCCAGATGTCCATCAAAGCCTGTGGTGTCTTTACTTTATCATCTTCGTTTTTGTGATAAAACCAACCCGGACGGATAGATACATCACATTCAGCCGGAATCCAGTGTGTGCCGTTGGCATCGCCTACATTCAGGTGTTTAGGTTTGTCATACGCCGGAAATAGCTGTGCGCCATTGATGGTGCTCCAGCAAGTTTCGCCAGCAAAACCGTTTTCATTTCCTACCCAACGGATATCGGGGCCTGCATCGCTGAAAATAAGGGCGTGCGGCTGATAGGTCTTAACCGTTTTATTGAACAAAGGGAAATCGTACACTTGTTTTTTGCCGTTCGGGCCTTCGCCATTGGCGCCATCAAACCAAACTTCAAACAGGTCGCCGTATTGCGTAGTAACTTCTTTTAGCATATTTACATATACCTGATTGTACTCGGGCGTTCCATAAGTCGGGTGGTTTCTGTCCCACGGCGAAATATAGACACCCATTTTAAGGCCGTATTCTTTACATGCTGCTGATAATTCTTTTAGAACATCGCCCTTGCCATCTTTCCACTTCGATTCTCTGACCGTGTGGGTTGAGTACTTGCTCGGATATAGCGCAAAACCATCGTGGTGTTTGGCTGTAATAATAATACCTTTCATGCCTGCAGCTTTGGCAACACGCGCCCACTGACGACAGTCTAATTGTGTTGGATTAAATACTTCTTCTTTCTCGGTTCCGTCGCCCCATTCTTTATCTGTAAACGAGTTTGGCCCAAAATGCACAAAAGCATAGTATTCCATCTTGTGCCATTTAAGTTGGTCGGCCGATGGAGTTGCGCCATAAGGCTTCGGGGTTTGAGCCATTGCCATGCTTGCCAGCAAGCATAAAAAGAGGATTTTTCTCATGAGTGTTTGCGTAGTAGATTTATTTGGTTTATTAGGGTTCTCTCCTCACCCCAACGGGGTGTGCTTAACCCACAAGTAGGGTGTTTTTGTAAAAAAGTAATTTTAAAAACGACTCTGAGAATTGAATACTTAATAGTAAATGATTCTTCAAAGCTGAAAATTGAATTTTAAAGCATTTTACTAGCTGAGAAATGTCTATTTAGCTTAGCAATTATCGAATCTTAATTCGAATCTATTCTCAGGGTAAATAATTTTTACAAAAACTCCGCACTTATGGGTAAAACACACCCCCAACTGGAGAGGGACGGTCGGCCGCTGCCGTTGGGGTGAGGAATTTTATCAAAACACTTATTTCTTGAATCCTAATAAACCGACTTAAAAAATGTTACTAAATGTTTAGTGGCTCTAAATTAGTGAATTTCTTATAATTTGGATAAAAACGTTTTAATTGCGCCAATAAATTCTCACTGTGTAATTAAAATCAGGCAAGGTTTTATTTGTGGTTCGAACTGAGCGATGGTCGCTTTCAGTTCGCAGTTGGCGTTATATAGTTTGAGAATCTATAAGAATCGCTATTCCTTTATTAAAAGTAGGTTCGAAATACTTATACTACCACTGCGAACTGAAAGTTCGCGCCACAAATATTTAAATAAATTCATCAGTTTATATTGATAAATGTTATTCTTCATGGTATTACGAATAAAGTAACTAATTCGATAAAGGGTTGATTATCAGCTGCCGATTACTTACTTTTGGCTTACATTTATAGCCCATAAACCCAAAACTGCAATGTCTATCAGAATCCTCATTGTAGATGACCACCAGATTTTATTAGATAGTTTGTCCCTCTTAATTGCTTCTATTCCGGATATGGAGGTTATCGGTACGCTTTATGATAGCCGCAAAGTGCCCGATTTTCTGGAAAATAATGAAATAGATGTGCTGATAAGCGACATGAATATGCCTTATCTGACTGGCATTGACCTTACGCTTAAATTACGGAACCAGTACCCAAGCCTGAAGATTTTGATGCTAACCGTAAACGATGAGGCCGAGAACATTCGCCATGCGTTTCAGGCGGGTATATCGGGCTATGTTACCAAAAAGGCTAACAGAGCAGAGCTGGAGCGGGCGCTTACTACTATTGCCAGAGGTGAGAAATATTTCAGCGAAGCTGTGCTGAAAGAGCTACTGACACCGGTATCGATGAATACAACTTCGACCGAAGAGGTACAGGCAGAGCCTAAGGCCTTAACCCTGCGAGAGCTGGAAATTGTAAAACTGATTGCTCAGGAATTATCTTCTTCTCAGATTGCTGAACGCTTGTTTATCAGCGTTGGAACAGTAGAAAATCACCGCCACAATATTTTGCAGAAACTGGGTGTTAAAAACACTATTGGTATTATTAAATACGCTATTAAGTATCGGTTGATATAGAAATTAAGATAAACTCAAACAGTTTCTTAAAGCGTAACATCTATCTGCACGTTTGTGCCGTGTGTACTTTGTCTGGTTATTTGTACCCTGCCATTCAGGTTGTCAACCCTTGCGTGTACATTTCTTAGCCCTACGCCATTGTCTGTCTGGCTTAAATCTATGCCTTTGCCGTTGTCTGACACCGTGAGCGAAATTCTGTCGTCTTGTTGTGTGAGGCTAACCCATGCGTGTGTGGCCTGGGCGTGCTTGAGTATGTTGTTGATAAGCTCCAAGGCAATGTTGTAGAGTTCGTGCTCTAGTTGAGGCTCAAGCCTGCGAGTGACGCCTTCGGTCAGGAAGTGGAAACTGATGTGTCTGTTGCTGATGCTATTTAATAATTTTTGTAAGGCAACAACAAGGCCCTGTGTTTCGAGTTCGGCGGGTAGCAGGTTGTGCGAAATAAGCCGCACGTCCATATAAATATCGTCTAGTACCTTAACGAAGTCGGCGAGTATTTTCTGGTCTTTTTCGCTGTATTTAGCAGTATTAATGGCTTCAAAACGCCATTTTAAGGCTACAATTTTGGTATTCAGGTTATCGTGGAGTTCTGATGCTACGCGTTTACGCTCAATGGTTTGTCCTTTAAACATAGCGCCCGAAATCTCATCGTTTTTGGCCTTTAATTCTTCGTTTTTGGTTTTCAGTTGTTTATTATTCCAGAACACATAGCCAACCAAGCCCAAACCTATCAGCAGGCTCACCAAAAGGGTATTTTGCACCCATTCGTCGCGTTCGTTGGCACGTTTAAGGTTTTCGTTTTCGAGGGTTTTTATTTTTGTTTTCTGCTTTTCGTCTTCATACTTTACCTGCCATTCAGCCAGATTCTGATTCAGTTTACGGGTTTCGGAAGCCTCTTCGTAGGCTTTTACTTTTTCAAGATAAATAAAGGCTTTGGCGGGTTGATTAAGCCCCTTATAGGTTTCGTACAAGGTGTTGTTTAATACGTTGTTGAAGTAAGGGAAATTAAGAAAATTGGCGTTTCGCTCGCCAAGTAGCGAGAGTTTGAGGGCATTCTGGTAATCTTTTTTCTCTAAATAATACCTTCCACCAAAGGCTCCGGCCTGACTAAGCACATATTTGGCTTCGTTGAGTGCGTTGTTTTCCTGCGCAACCCGAATCACTTCGTCGAGCATGGCTCGGCCTTCTTTTACACGGTTCATGTAGAGCAGGCTTAAACTTTGGCCGAGCTTGGTTATATAATAATAATCGAACCACTCCCGGCGATTCTTATTTTCTATCAGCGCTAATACTTCCTCTGTATTCTGGTAGCACTTCTTATAGTCTTTTAAAACAAACACATAGTAGCCCGCAATTGTAATCTGAATATTGGCCCACACGGCCGTATCTTTTTTGGCTTTGGCTAAGTTTAGTGCCTCTTGCATATATTGTAGGTAACGACTCTGAACATCTTTCGGAATTACGTTTTCTATCATTATCCAGTTGATGAGCGGCACAAACTTGTTGTTTACTTTCAGGTAGTTTTCGTAGTCGTGGTACTTTTTGAACTCTATCATTGAGCGTTCTAAATCATAGAAAGCCAGGTAGAGTTCGTTGCTGAAAATGTGCATAGTGCCGCTCAGAAAATAATAATGCGCCAGAGCTTTGTTCCATTGGGTGTTATCGAGTAGCTGCTGGAAGTGTTTTTTATAATAGTTGTATTGGGTGGTGTCGCCCTCGGGTATTTGGTAGGCAAGGTTTCTGAAGGTCATAATAAGCAATGAGTCTCTTTTAATAGAGGCTTTTTGAGTTTTTAATTGTTCAAAAGCCTGCTTGAGGGAATCGAGGGTTTTATTGCCCGACTTGCCGGATTGTGCAGATAAAGACTGAAACGAAAAACAGAACAAGCAAAAGAGTAAAGCTCTTGACATAGAGAAAAAGCATTTAATTCTCTGAAAAGATACAATCAATCGGGGTGTATTTGCAAACATTCGGCCTAAAATGTACTGTTTGATGCCTTCATCTATAGGTTTCCCTACATATAAAAATGTAGGTTTCTATACCCCCAAAATGTAGACTTTTACAGATTTACACGCTTTTGTCTTCCCCCTAATTTTGTATCGTTCGAAAAGATAATGAGGGCTTTTTTTCGCATCGCCTGTGGGAGAAGGGTAGGAGTGAGGGATTTTATCGTCCAAAAGTCCTCACCCCCTAAATTCCCCTCTCCTGAAAAAGGAGCGGCCGCCGCGCGGAGGGGGACTTTGAACTCAGAAGTAGCTTTTTTAGCCCCTCTCCCTGGGGAGAGGGGTTGGGGTGAGGTAAAAAAAAACTATTCAGCATTTATTTAATAATAACACAAACCATGAACACCTCAGTACAAAATTTTGTGATTCGTCACATTGCAGGGGCAAAGGCCAATCAGGTTGAAGAATTTGATTTTAAGAAGCATAACGAACTGACGCTGGGCAGAGCAAGTACCAGTGTTGTGCAGTTCGACCCCGATTTAGATACGGTTGTAAGCCGTGAACACGGCAAAATTGTGAAAGATTCGAGCGACCCGCTCTCGTTTACGCTGATTGATAACAATAGCCGCAATGGCATAATGGTAAATAAAATCAAGGTGAAAGGTTCAACCAAACTTTTTCCGGGCGACGAAATTCAACTGGGAAACAATGGGCCTGTTTTTGTCTTCGACCTTGACCCTCGTCCGCAGGAGTTTATGCCACAAACCCGCATGGTTGATATTAGCAAACCTACCGCCGAGTTTATTCCGGCCGAGGTAGCCAATGTCGCTAACACGGGTAAAACGGGCATTGGTAAACAGACATTTGAGCGTGTAATTACACACGAACGCAAGAAATCGCAGCGGATGCTCTGGACTGGTCTTGCCGCTGCCTTGGTGCTTTTTGGCGCAGTGGGCTTTGTTATCTGGAAAAACGGACAGGATTCTAACGATGATATGCAGAAACGCATGGGTGATGCCAATAAGCAGGTAGATTCGTTGAGAAATGCAGTAGTGCAAAAACAACAGAAAGGACAATCTTTATCGCCGGAAGAGATTGTGGCGGCTAATCAGGATAAAGTTGTGAAAATAGAATTTGGCTGGCAGTTGTTTGACCCAAACACGAGCGACGAAATCTGGCATGTGTATATTCCGATGAAAATGCAGGATGGTTCGCAACGCTATGTAGCGGCTTATGTGCAAAACCAACAGGGGCGCATTGAGCCTTATCTGAACACCAAAAGAAATGTGCAGATGGGCGTACCTATCGGTATGACGGGCGCTTCGGGCTCTGGTTTTGTGGTATCAGAGGCAGGTTTTATTCTGACCAACCGTCACGTGGCGGCATCGTGGAATACTGGTTTTTCTTTTCCTGAATATGCCTTTCCGGGGGTTTTGTTAGATGGTCAGGGCAAAGCAACCAATCAGATGATTTCTATGGGTGATGTCTATGGTTGGGTACCGTCAGAGGCTTCTGTATTGGGCGGAAGACCTGTAAACGGTCGGGTTGAAGGGCGTAATACGTACCTGAAAGTAACTTTTGCCAACAATGTTTTGCGCCGTAATGCTACTGTAGAGGCTGTGTCAGACAACCACGATGCTGCCATGATTAAAGTAGCCATACCGGGGAATCTGCCGAGTGTTGAGCTGTTTGATAACTATGACGAGATAAAGGCCGGACAGGCGGTTACGGTAATGGGGTATCCGGGGGTTGCGCCTGAGCAATATGTTGTGCGTAAATCAAGCGACCCATTCAAGCCTAATATGGATTTCAACAGTGTGCCGTCGCCAACGGTTACACCGGGTAATATTGGGCGACTTATCAAAAGTTCGGCCGATAAAGCAAATCTATACAGCACCTTCGGCGATTCGTATCAGCTTACCATCAATGCCACGGGTGGCGGCAACAGCGGTGGGCCGATGTTTGACGACAAAGGTCGTGTAATTGGTATCTACTATGCTGGTAAAAGCGATGCCCGAGGCACTCAAATATCATTCGCCGTGCCTATCAAATACGGCATGGAACTGATGGGTAATCAGAAGGTTTTGTAGGGTTTTAATGGTGAATGGCGAATGGTGAATAATGTTGCGCAGTTTTCGCTATAAATAAGGGTTTTAATGAATTACACCGATTCGTAGAGACGACATGTTGGCGTCTCCACAGGTCTGTAAACCTCAAAGAATGATATTTGAGAGACCAACCTAATAGATAAATTTCTAACATTTACAGGCCAATGGAGACGCCAACATGTCGTCTCTACGAAGCGGTCTGGTTTATTTGAAGAACGTTATTTCTTGAAACCTAATTATTCACCGAAATGGTAGGAATGATTTAATGATAATCGCTACGACCAGTGTTCACCCAATAAATTGGGTGGCTAATGTAACAAAGGAATATTTAATGATGTATGCCCCGACTTAAGTCGGGGCTAGAGATAAACATCCTTTGTTTTATTAGGCGGTGAATTTATTCACCGAAATGTAGAGTACGATTCCATGTTCACCCCAAAACAGCCCATTAACCATTCGCAATTCATCATCCACCATTCGCCATTAAAAAATGCACGAACCATTTTTACATAGGAATATCAGAGGATATGTACTCACACAATGGTTAGGGGCGGGTGGGATGGGAGAGGTGTATCAGGCGCAACACCAATTTACTCGTCAGACTGCTGCTGTAAAAGTGTTGAACCGTATCGACCAGGTAGAAAGATTCCGCAACGAAGCCTATGTGCAATCGTCGGTGAGGCATCCGAATATTGCGGTACTTTTTGAGTATGCAATCGAAAATGGTATTCCGTGTATTGTGATGGAATATGTTGAGGGACTAACCCTTGAAAGGCTCATTAAAAGACAAGGCGCTTTGCCCGAACAGTTTGTGTGGAAAGTGCTGGAACAAATGGTTGATGCCGTGGCGCATTTGCACGCAAACGGTATTTTTCATAGAGACTTAAAGCCTGCTAACATAAAGGTTACGAAAGAAAGTGTGGTAAAATTGCTTGATTTTGGCATTGCCAAGGCTGCTTACACTCCCAAACTTACGCAAGAGGGCTACATTGTGGGGACATCGTTTTATATGGCGCCTGAGCAGTTTTATAGCAAAGGAAGCGTACTGTCGGACTGTTGGGCGCTGGGGGTGATTCTGTACGAAATGCTGACCGGACAATTACCGTTCGATGGCCGAACCGAAACAGAAACCCGTGTGAGAATAGAGCGTGGCGATTACATGGCGCCTAATCTGATAAATCCGCATATATCAAAAAAAAGTAAGCGGCTTATTGAGAAACTGTTACAGGTGAATCCTAAAAAACGCATTAGTGCCGCTGCTTTGCTAAGCGAACTAAGGGGCGAAACTGCCACCAATAACCTGCTGCATAGGCTCAGCGTTTGGGTACGCAATGTGTTTTAAGCATACTCTTATTTAATCAATCATTTAATCATCAATATGATGTTTTGGAAAAAATGGTTATCGGGCAGTGAGCCTAAGCCTACCGAAGAACACCAGATACGGCAAGAAGACCTGCGGGCCATTGTGGTAACAGACGTAGGGCAGGTGCGCACCAACAACGAAGATGCTGCCCGATTTGTGCGTCCGTCGAAGGTTCTAGTCAGGATACAGAAGGGTTTTCTGGCTATTGTGGCAGATGGTATGGGTGGTCACGCTGCCGGAGAAATTGCCTCTCAAATGGCTGTTGAAACAATCGCAAAAACGTATTATCAGCAAGAAGATACGCCTGAATCGAGCCTTTTTGTGGCTTTTTCTAAGGCAAACAGGGCTATCTGGCAAACTGCCAATAAAAACGTAATGCAAAAAGGAATGGGTACAACCTGCACGGCTGTTGCCATTTGTCAGAACAAACTATACATGGCGCATGTAGGCGACAGCAGGCTATACCTTTTTAAAGATGGTAACCTGATTCAGCTATCGACCGACCATACTTATGTGCAGGAACTTATTCAGCAAGGCGTGATTTCGGCAGAAGAGGCCGAAAAACATCCCGACCGCAACATGCTTACCCGTGCCATGGGTACGCACAATAAGGTGGAGGTTGATGTGCAGGAGGTGTCGACACTTTTTGAGAATAACGACCGCATTATGCTTTGCAGCGATGGCCTTTACGACTATTTCAGTTCGGCCGAAATTGCTACTTTTTTAACCATTCCTTTGCTCAATGAGGCGGCTCAACAAATGGTAGATGCTGCCAAGCAACGGGGCGGACACGACAACATAACCATATTGCTCGTAGAGCGTGTAAACCCCGAAGAGTTTCAGCCTGCTAAACCTACCGAAAATATTGATATACCATGATAGGCCAGAAGATACAAAATTATAATGTAGAAGAACTGCTGGGAGAAGGAGGCATGGGCACGGTTTATCGGGCTACCGATACGCTGCTGCAACGCTCGGTGGCTGTCAAGATTCTGCATCCGCATCTGGTTCGGGATACTACGTTTTTTGAGCGTTTCCGCAATGAAGCCATTCTTTCGGCCAAGTTGAATCACTCAAATGTAGCGGTGCTGTATAATTTTCTGAGAGACCAAAACGACAACTTCATGGTAATGGAGTATGTGGATGGCATGAACTTAGAAAAGTTGCTGAAGCAAAACGGAGGCTTACCGCTGGAGTCGGTGCTGAAAATTCTGATTCAGACGCTTGATGGCTTGCACCATGCCCACGAAAAAGGGATTCTGCACCGCGATATTAAACCTGCCAACCTGATGCTCACACGTGAAGGTATCATAAAACTCATGGATTTTGGCATTGCCCGCATGGTTGGTTCACAGAGGCTCACAAGGGCAGATAGAATTGTGGGTACGCTTGAATACATGGCGCCCGAACTGCTCGACGGCAGCGAACCAAGTGTGCAGTCGGATTTATATGCTATTGGCGTGCTGATGTATGAGCTGCTATCGGGTAAAATGCCTTTTGAGGCCTCAACCGACTCAACGCTTATTACGCAGATTCTGACTAAAAAGCCTATTCCGCTCCGCAACCGCATTGGTACTTTGCCTAAGAAAATCGAGGATACTCTTGATACGCTTTTGAATAAAAAGCCCGAAAAACGCTTTGAAAGTGCCCATGATTTAAGGAATATCCTGAGCACGTTTGTGAGTCCGGGGAGGGTAGTGCCGCAAAGTTTGCAGCCGCAGAAAGTGGCGGTAAATGTTGCGCCGACTGTGATGCACACGAAGTCGAACACAAATCCGACACGATTGGCTAATCAACAAATGCGTGCTTCGAGACCTACAGTGGTGCAGACGGTGCGGGAGAAGATGATGTCGACCGAGGGAATGATTTTAGGCGGGGCGGTGCTTGGGGCTATCCTGATTGTGATTGGCGGGATTTTCTTTTTATCGCCCAAAAATCCTGATAGCAATAAAGAACAAGCGCAGGATTTTGTAGCTACCAACGAGGTAGTTATTCCACAAAACACTACAAACGCAGATTCCAGTAAGATTGACAACACGAGCGTGAGTTTTCAACAACCTATCGACAAAATTGTGAATCCGATAGCGAAAAATGAGCCTAAACCTAAAGAAATTGCGCCTGTTGACGGCAAAAGCAAGGAAAAAGAGAAGGAGAAGGAAAAACAACCGGTAAAGAAAAAAGAGGAAGAAAAAAAGGAAACGCCTGCGCTCTCAGAGCCTATTGTGAAGCAACCTGTTTCGGAACCTGTGCGGGAAAAAGAACCGGAGCCTGTGGTGAAAGAAGAGGTTAAACCCAAAGCCAGCCATCGATTGGTAATTAAGGGGCTTTCGGTGGCATTGGTTTTGGATGAAACTATCTCTTCGAACGAGGCGGGGATAAAAAGTAAGAATGTGTCGCTGAGGGTGTTAAGCGATATTAAAGTTGACGGCATAACGGTAATTGCTGCAGGCGCACGAGGCATAGCCCGCATAACAAGCGCCCGCTCTAGCGACGACGGTAAGTCTTTTCTGGAGTTTAAACCCGACCGTGTACAGGCCGTAAACGGCGATTGGATTCCGTTGAAAAGTCCGGCGCTGGGCAAATCGGGAAGCTCAATTGAGGCGGTGATTTTCACAAGAGGAACACGCATTTTACCCGACCCAAAAACGACAAATACTATTTTGACTATTAGTATTTGAGGTGTTTTTATGGAATGAAATGGGGTGATGGGGAGCAATTTGTAGAGACGACATGCTGCGGTGGGTCGCCACCCCGGCTCCATTGGCCTGTGAATGTTAGTGATTTATACTCGTTGGATGAAATTAAAATATATTATCCCTACGGGATACAGTGCTTTAATCTTACTGGTTTTTCTACCGATATATCGTCCCGATGGGACTAAAAAAAATATCCCGTAGGGATGTCATATCGGTAGAAAAAATAACTATCCAAGAGCTAAGTCCCGTAGGGACGATATATTTAAACCTTAAAATCTAGTTTACCCAACGAGTAGAGATTTATCTATTAGGTTGACCTCTCAAATATCATTTTTTGAGCTTTACAGACCCTAGGAGACGCCAGCATGTCGTCTCTACGAAGCGTTTTTATTCGCTGTCATTCTATTAAGCAGGTTTATAGAATCAATCTGAAATTTTAATGTCAAATAATACATTCTTAGTACTTAAAATAAAACTTTATGAAAACCTTATTGCAAAAGAAATACATAGCCCATTTACTTATTTTTTCGTTGATAAGCCTCTCGACTGTTGCGCAAGAAACCATCAGGTTGCGCTCAAATACCGAGGGTTTTCATATTGGCATCGGCGGGGGATATAAACATTGGCTTTCGTCGTACTTTGACCGTCTGGATGAAACCGAACCGATGGGTTTGGGCGGTGGGCTGACCATTGGTTATGGGCTTAATCAGCATATTGAGTTGTTTGCTACTTACGATTGGCACACTTTTGCCTTCGAAAACCAATGGGACGACTATGGCTTTTCGGTTTTTGGCGTAGGTGCAAGGTATAATTTTGGAGGTACACTGCAAGCTGTAAGGCCATTTGTTGAAGCCGCCTATAATTATCAGGATATGGTGATTTCGCCGGTATCGCTCGGTGGACTATTGTATGAATATAACCTCAAAGGAGGGGCTTTTTCGGTAGGTGGTGGGGTGAACTTCTTTGTGGCACCTAAATGGGCTATTCAAGCCAAAGCGGGCGCAAATGTAGGTAAATTCAGTACTTTTCTGGTAGACCAGGATGGCATTCAAGACCGTCCCGACGTAAAAACCTTCCAGTTTGGGCTGGGTTTGAGTTATTATTTTAATTAGGGTCTACCGTGTCATTTTGTTGTCTACCGAGGCACGCCTATACTCGGACTCGAATGGGCGTGTCACGGTTAAGCTCGGAGGGATCTTTAAATTAACACGTGTTACCCGAGCCGCGCCCGTTTGAGTCCGAGTATAGGCGTGCCACGGGAGTTTGTCCATTGTGGCACGGTTAATGAGGTCTCATAAGCTTAGTTTTAGAGACCTCTCCGCTGCTACCCGTGCCACGCCCGTTTGAGTCGGAGTATAGGCGTGCCACGGGAGTTTGTCTATTGTGGCACGATTAATGAGGTCTCATAAACTTAATTTTAGAGACCTCTCCGCTTGTTATCCGTGCCACGCCCTTATTCTTCGGAGTATAGGCGTGCCACGGTGGATAGACTCTTGCCACATTACCCGTGCCACGGGCTTTTTCCCGACTACCCGTGCCACGCCCTTTATTTGGACGAGTATAGGCGTGGTACGGGTGTGGTGGGTGGGTTAAAAGCGGATTTGGAAGGTGGTGGTTTTTTCTTTGTTGGTTTTTAGGGAGTATTGGAAGCCGTGATTCACTAAGATTTCACGGATGAGGGTTAGGCCGATGCCCTGGCCGTTGTCTTTGGTGGTGAAAAAGGGTGAAAAAATCTGTTGTTCTACTTCGGGCGAAATGCCTATGCCGTTGTCTTCAATCAAAAGCTGTTTTGGTTGATTGGTGGTGCTGATGCTTATTAGTCCTTTAGTGTCGGGGTTTTTCTTTGCTCTGATTTCTATCGATTCAATGGCGTTTTTGATGATGTTGATTATCACCTGTTCAAATTGGTGTACATCTGCCGATATCAGGAGGGGCGTTTCGCTGAGCTTTGTTTCTATCGTAATGGCTGATTTCAGGGTTCTGAACTCCATCAGGTTGGCTGTGTTTTTCAGCAATTCATTCAAATCTATTTGTTCGGGGCGAGGCATGGGGAGGCGAACCATGTCGGCAAAATTCCGCATGAAATGATTCAAGTGGTCGTTGCGTTGAATGGCAATTTCTAGTGCGTGTTTTACATCTGCATCATAATCATGCAGCTGAATGGTGGTGTCGAGTATAGAATTTACTGAGCCAATTGAGTTGTTTACTTCGTGTGCCATCATCCGTATCACTTTGCCGTATGCTTTCTTTTCGGCGTTCAGGATTTCGGCTGTCAGCTCTTCTATCATCACAAAATAACGTGGGAAGCCTCTGTCAATAAAATGCGATTTCTGGCATTTATAGGTCTGGATTCCGTTTAAGGCTATGGTTTTAGATTCGCCTGTTTTAAGGGTGCTGATGGCTCGTAGAAGTAGGGTGTCGAAGTCGGCGACAGATTTGCCGATGAGGTCTTTGGCTTCTAAACCCAATATTGTACAAACTTTTGGGTTGATGTTGGCTATATTTTCATCGAAATCAAGAATAAGAATACCGGTGGGGGAGGTTTGGACGAGTTTTTCGAGAAAATAATGCTGCTGCTCTTGCTTGGTGCGCTCTTGTCGGAGCTCGTCAATCATGCCGTTGTAGACATCAATCAGCATGTCCATTTCGTACTTACCTGTTTGTAGAAACTTTACGTTGAAGTCTTTGTCGCGCATGGCGTCGATGCCGGTCATGAGCAGGCTTATGGGGGCAATAAGGCTGTTGTAGAGTTGCCAGGCTATAAAAACAGAAAGCAGAATAAAGACTTCTGACAGAATAAATACCAGCTTGTTGTCTTTGAAAATATAGAAAGAGAGGCCAATCACAAGCGAATGAATGACCACCATAAAGAGCAAAAACTTAGTCCGAATCTTCATCATGCGGGATATTATATTTCTCCAATCTACGATATAAAGCGCTGCGTGTCAAGCCTAGTGCTTTGGCTACGGCCATTACTTTGCCTTTGTGGAAATCTAAGGCTTTTTTTATCATCTGCACTTCCATTTCTTCGAGCGTCATGCTGCCTACTTCGGGCAATGATGCTGCGCTTGGTTTGCGGGCACCGGGTTGCCATTGTGTCTGGAAATCGCCGGCCTCGAGGGTGTCGTGGTTGCTTACTAAAATGGTGCGCTCCACAAGGTTTTTGAGTTGGCGGATATTGCCCGGCAAGGATAATTGCTTGAGCCATTTCATGGCTTCGGGTGTTACGCGTAGGTTGGGCCGGTTATAGATTTCGCGCAGGTTATGGACAAAGAAATTCACCAAGAGCGGAATATCGCCCGGACGTTTGCGCAAGGGCGGTAGGTTTATGGTAATAAGGTTGATTCTGTAGAGCAGGTCTTCTCTGAAAGTGTTTTTCTGTACGCTTTCTTCCAGATTTTTGTTGGTGGCGCAAACCACGCGTACATCGAGGGTTTTGGTGCGGCTGCTGCCTAGTATTTCGTAGGTGCGGTCTTGCAGAACCCGAAGTAATTTTACCTGACTGCTTGGGTCGAGGTCGCCGATTTCGTCTAAGAAAATAGTGCCTTTGTTGGCCATTTCGAAGCGTCCGACACGGTCGTAACGGGCGTCGGTGAAGGCGCCACGGATGTGCCCAAACATTTCGGACTCGAACAAACTGGTGGATATGCCCCCAAGATTGACTTTTACAAAGGGTTTGCGGGCACGCTGGCTGTTTTGGTGTATGGCTTCGGCAATGAGTTCTTTGCCTGTGCCGCTTTCGCCCATAATTAATACCGAGGCGTCGGTAGAGGCTACTCTGCCGATGGTTTCGAGTATTTTCAGGAACTCGGCGTCTTCGCCTATCAACTGGCTGAAATTGTATTGTGCATCTAGTTTTTTGCGTGTGAGGGTCAGCGTTTTCTTTTCTGATAAATCGAGAATGGTACGGATTGACTGCATCAAATGCGCATTCTGCCAGGGTTTGTTGATGAAGTCGCTGGCGCCTAGTTTCATGCCTCTTACGGCCAAGTCAATAGTGGCCCAGCCCGTAATGAGAATGACCGGAATGGCGTTGTTGATTCGCTTGATTTTCTCTAATAGGCTCAGGCCATCGTCGCCTGAGGTGTCGTTGGAGAAGTTCATGTCGAGAATAATCAAGTCAGGCGTTTCTAATTCGAGAAATGCGAGCGCTTCTTGCTGTGAACCTACAGCAACAAATTCGAAGCCCTCTTTTTTCATCAAAAGGGCTAACGAGGTTCGGACTGCTATGTCATCGTCTATTATTAGGAGCATAGGGGTATAAAATTAACCCCACCCTAACCCTCCCCAACAGTGGGGAGGGGACAAGAAAACCCTTTCTTCGACAGTACAAAGAGGTTTTTTTAGTTCCCTCCTCAATTGTGAAGAGGAGACAAGAAAAGCCCTTTTCTCAACAGTGGAGAGCTTTTTTGGTTCCCTCCCCACTGTTGGGGAGGGTTAGGGTGGGGTTGTTTGCAAATATCATTTAGCACAAAAAAACTTTTGAGACAGCCCCAAGCTTTTTGGCCTTACGCAACGTGCTAAGCTTTAGTTGTTATTTTCCTCACCCCAACCCCTCTCCCCAGAGAGAGGGGCTAAAAAACTCTCATTTTGGCTTTCAAGTCCCCCTCTCCTTTTTCAGGAGAGGGGGATTTAGGGGGTGAGGAGAATTTGCAAATATAACTAATAACATCTTCCCGCCATATCCTCAATCTTCCCTTAACGCAATGGCTGGGTAGATTTCTGAGGCTTGTTTGCTTGGGAATATGGCGCAGGCTATTACCAGGGTATAGATTGAGATGATGGCTAGTACAATTCCGGTTAGGTATACGAAGGCGTCGACATCGAATACGTTTAATAGTGGGAATTGGACGGCGAAAAATATGCCTAATATAACACCAAAGGTGGTGATAACGGTGGTTTCGCCTACAAAATGCCATAAAATAGCTCCTTTGGTGGCGCCAATGGCTCTGCGAACGCCGATTTCTTGCTTGCGACGGCTGATTGTCTGGAATAATACGCCAAATAGCCCCAATGCTACGTTGAAAATCAGGAAGCTACAAACTACAACCAGAATCAGGATTGGTACCCAGATGAATCGGTTTTTGTTGGCTTTCATGTTTGAAAGGTGCTGCACTTCTACCGACCAGTCTTTGCCTAGTTGTACGAGTTCTTTAGATAAACGGGCTTCGGTTTCTACCGTTGTGCCGGGTTTTACTCTGATGAGCATGTCTGACTGCCAGCTACCAATCGGCTCAAATACGCAGCCTGATTCGGCCTGAAAATCGCTGTTGTGCTTGAAATGGCTTACTACGCCTATGATTTGTTTCTTGTCGTCGCCTTCGCCGAGTATCTTGCCCTGGGCATTCTGATTGCCGAATAGTTTGTCTTTCAGAAATTGGGTGATGATGATGGGTTTTATTTTATTGACTTTGTCGCCCTCTGTAAACCAACGTCCTTCTGATAATTTCATTTTTAATACATCGGGGTAGGTTGGGTCGACAGAAATTTGTTCGGCCATTGTACTTTTACCATCGTAACTGATGTTGTTGTTAGCCGATGAAAAGCTATAAGGCAGGTTAGACGAACTAAACGAAAATGCCTCGATTTCGGGGTTTGATTTTAGTTTTTGTCGCACTAAATCGCGGTAAATGGTGCGTAGGCTGTCGCTGTCGGTGTTGAAATCTATGAATACGGCCCATACGTTGTCGGAGTCGATGCCTGATGGTTTTACATAATTGCGGTAATTGTATACGCCCAGACTCCAGATAGCAAATAGTATCAGGAATGATACGAAGATTTCGAGCATCATCAGAAAATTGCTCTTTTTCTTCTTCCATATCAATTTAAAAAGATGTTTGAACATGGTGTTTTTATTTTAATGTTTTTTGATATTTTTTGATGTTTATCGTTGCGGTTGGTGGCTAATTGACTTTCAAAAAATAAGCGTTCTTTAAATAAATCAGTCCTATTCGTAGAGACGACATGCTGGCGTCTCCACAGGCCTGTAAATGTTAGAAATTTATCTATTGGGTTGGTCTCTCAAATATCATTTTTTGAGGTTTACAAGCCCTTGGAGACGCCAGCATGTCGTCTCTACGAATCGGTCTGATTATTTAAAGAACGTTTATTTATTGAATCTTAATAAGAAAAATCTTCTCCCTTTCCCTCAGTCCCGTGTTCACCCAATAAATTGGGTGTCTAATGTAACAAAGGAATTATTTTAATGTATGCCCCGACTTAAGTCGGGGCTAGAGATAAACATCCTTTGTTTTATTAGGCGGTGAATTTATTCACCGAAATGAGAGAATCACCCTTTTTACTCCCCACCTCTCAACGCTGTCACTACCTGTAGTTTTGACATGCGCCAGGCTGGGTAGACGCCTGATAGTAGGCCAAAAACTAAGCTTACTAATATGGCGGCCAGGAATACTTTCCAGTTGATGGCTAGGTCGGCGTAGGGAATCAGGCCGCTGTTGTTGATGAAGAATATCACCCCAACCGACAGAATGATTGCAATAAGACCACCGATTAGCGTAAGAATGAGGTTTTCGATGATAAACTGGTAGGTCAGCACCTTAGACGAAGCCCCAAAGGCTTTGCGGATGCCGATTTCGGAGGCTCGCTCCATGATTCGGCTGATGTTGACATTTACCAGGTTAATGGCCGGTAATGACATAAACAGGAACGCAAAACCAAAAATGGCCAGATAGATATAGTGCTTCTTGGTGTCGCCGTCGGAGTGGGTGAACTGGCTTAAAAAAGAACCTACGTAGGTGTCGGCAGTAGAGTTTACCTTATTTGGCGTAAACCATTTGTCTTCACTAATAATAGGCACTTTTTTCATTATCGACTGATATTCAGCCTTTATTTTCGGGAAATCGGCGGGGCTTTTTGCTAACAAGAAAACCAGATAGCTGCCGTTGAGGTCTTTTTTGGTCTGGTCTCTTTTGGCGGTGGTGTAAGGCAGGTAAACATCTGAGGCCACATACACACGGGTAATAGGGCAGCCGCGCACCACACCAATGATGCGGTAATTGACGTTGTCTATCTCGATTGATTTGCCAACGGCCGATACGCCTTTGCCAAAGTATTTATCTCGGGTGTCGTCGTTGATTACAACCACGTAGTCGTTGTTCAAAATGTTTTGTTGGGTGTAAGGTTTGCCTTCCAGAAACTCAAAACTGGTAATGTCCCAGAAATTGGCGTCGGTGTGTTTAAACAACAATTTTATTTTATTCTGATTGGCGTAGGCGTTGATTGTATTGGGGTACGAACCAAAGCCGATTTTTTCGGGCGTGGTGAGTTTGCTGGCGTAATTCTGGATGAAATACAAGCTCACAGGGCCGCTGCGCATGCCTTGTTTGGTGGTGTCTTCCTGCATCATTTTTTCGATGTACAGAGAGCGCTCACGGTTCACTTCGGGGTAGCCCGACGAGATGAGGTGGTCGAGGAATGCCGTGATAACTACCAGCACCAACAAGGTGAAACTGATACCAAAGAGACTGATAAACGTGAAGAATTTTCGGCGTTTCAGTACGGCAAATGTTATTTTTAAATAATTCTTTAACATATTTGTATGGGCAGTTGGCAGGTTTTGCGACTGCTTTTTTTATGGGTTGATACTATTACATTACTTGCGAGCCGTCGAAGAGGCGCACCAGACGGTTGGTCTTTTTGGCCATGTTTTCGTCGTGTGTTACCATTACAATGGTGGTGCCGTCGTTTTTGTTGAGGCCAATAAGTATATCCATAATCTCGTTGCCCATGGCGCTGTCGAGGTTTCCGGTAGGCTCATCGGCCAGAATAATTTCAGGACGACCTACAATGGCACGGGCAATGGCTACTCTTTGTTTTTGTCCGCCCGATAATTGCGATGGGTAATGTTTCATGCGGTTGCTCAAACCTACTTTTTGCAAGGCTTCGGTGGCTAGTTTGGTGCGTTCGCTGGCCGAGGCTGAGCGATAGAGTAAGGGTAATTCCACATTATCAATCACGGGTAAGTCGTTGATGAGGTGGTAGCTCTGGAAGATAAAGCCTAGTTTCTGGTTACGGAAATGTGCTAGTTTTTTGTCGGAGAAGTCTCTGATGGTTTCGTTGTCGACGGTTATTTCTCCGTTTGATGGTTCGTCGAGGAGTCCCATGATGTTGAGTAGGGTACTTTTCCCACAGCCCGATGGCCCCATGATAGATAGGAATTCTCCTTTGCCCACTTCAAGGTTAATCTCATTGAGCGCAAGCGTTTCAACCGTGCTTGTGCGATAAACTTTTTCGATGTTTTTTAACTTGATCATAATTGTTAACTATTTAGTGAATTAGTGAATGAGTGATTTTTATGATTTTACTGATTCGTTGATGATTGTCTGAACTGTGATTTAACTGATTTTTTTGATTTACCTGATACTGTCATCAAATGATTTTGAAGAATAAAATCAATCACGTTATTAGTCAATTATAAATCATAACAATCAGATAAATCAGTTAAATCAAAGTTCAAGACCTAATCTTCCGGTTGTATTTTTTTGTTTTTTTCGAAATCGTATAGGGTTAGGTACCTTAATTCGTAATGGGTTTTCCAGTAGTCTTGTAAGGCGTTGATGTGGTCGCGTTTGGCTTGGTCTTTTTCCTGAAAAGCGATACTTAAATCGGTGATGCTCAGGTTGCCTAACACGTAACGGTCTTGGGCTATCTGGTATTTTTCAGAGGCTATGCTGTCGGCTTGTGCCGTTAGACTTAGCTGATTACGCAACATTTCAAAAAGCGTTACCTGTGTATAAATCTCTTGTCTGAATGTCTGCTTGGCTTGCTCTACGGTGTGTTCGGTGAGCTTTTTCTGCGCTTCAGCCGTTTTTGTTCTTGATTTTGAGCGTCCCCAGTCGAGTATCGGAATATCTAATTGCAATTGTACCGACTCCTGACTTTGCGGTTTCTGGTACAGTTCGGGAATGGTTAAGCCTCTGTTTGAGAAGCCTACCGAAGCGGTCAAGGTCATATTCAGCCCATTATCTCCAATAGCCTTGGCTACCGCCCGGTCGGCTTCTAAAATCTGTCGTCGAAACGAAATGGCATCTGAACGATTGTCGAACGCTTCTTGCAGTGCTATCTGGTTAGAAACCGGAATCACCAGAATATCGGCCGGAATGATGAGTTCTAACTTATCGTCGTTCTGTAAACCAATATAGGCTTTCAGATTCAAGGTAGCAATTTCGAGGTCTCTTTTGGCTGTTGCAATGGCTTTTTGTGCTTTCAGCGACTCAAGTTGCAATTGCAGTATCTCGTTGCGGGTGGTTTTGCCGATTTCGTATTTTTCGTTTGCTATTTTTACAATGGTTTGGGTGTTGGCGAGGTTGGTTTCGGCAATTTGCAGGTTTACCTGTGCCAACAATAGATTGAAAAAATACTCGGTCGACTTAACGGCAATTTTCTCGAGCGATTCGATGTAAACCTGACGGCTCTCGTCGTATTTCAGGGGTTCAATCTTTTTGTCCCACTTGAGGGGATTGAATCTGAAAATGGGTTGCTCGTAACCCACCGCAAAAGGGGTGCTGTTGTAAAGCGTATTTTTGCGGGCAAAATCATCAAAACGTTGTAATTGTGTGGTGGCATAGATTTGTCCACCCGTTTGCATCACCGATTGGCTCAGCGACAGGTTGAGCGATGAGTTGTTGTATCGCACAGGCTGAAACTGAATGGTGCCATCGGGCTGTACTACTTCGGTGAACGAGCGGGTAAAGGCCGGCAGATTTCCGTTTAAAACCAACTGCGGTTTGTAGTTCGACTGAAACGTGCGCCACTCCCAGTACTTGGTTTCTTTGGTGGTTGAGGCTTGTCGGGCCGCAATCGATTGTCCTTTGGCCATTTGCACTACTTCGGGCAGGCTCAGGCGGGTTATGCCCTGCGCCGATGCCAGATGCGTAGGCGCCAGTAGGTATATGGTTAATATATAAATGAGGTATTTCATAAAATGCTTGCTTAGGTTGGGCTTATCGTATCTCGAGCTCTTTGGTGTTTTTGTATTCGCTCAAATCTGAGATAATTACGGTTTCGCCGGGTTTGATGCCGTCGATAATTTCTACATAATCAAAATTGGCCAGCCCGACTTTTACGGCACGTTTTTCGGCTTTGCCGTCTTTGCGTAGCACAAAAATCTCTTGTATTGATGCGCCTTTAAAGGCTGGTCCGTTGGCTACACGTACCACGTTTTGTTGGGCTGCGGTGATGAGATACACCTCAACTTTCAGTTTCGGACGAAGCAAATCGTTGGTTTTGCTATCAAGAGCTATGTCAAAACTCAGGATATTGTTTTGTACCGAGGGTTGTATGTTGGTAAGGCTGCCGCGCAATTGGGTATTGTTGATGCGGATAACGACAGGCATACCGACTTTTACCTGATTGGCGTAGTTGTCGGAGATGGCTCCGATGATTTTGAAACTGCCTAAATCGGCCAGACGAGCCAGAATTTCGCCCTCTGAGACCTTAGAACCCAGATTTTTGTTGACATAGGTAAGCACACCCGGACGTGAGGCAATGATGTTGGCCTTTTGCAATTTGCTTTGGTATTCCATCAATTGTTTTTCCTGAATCTGGGCCGATAGCTCCGACTCCCTGATGTCGGCACGCATGGTTTGTTGCTTTATCTTGATGTCGTTTTCTAGTTGTTTTTTCTCCAATTCGGCTATTCTGAGGTTCATTTCGGCGGTTTCGATGGCCTCACGGGTACCGCCTCCGGCTTTTTGCAGGCGTTTGGCGTTTTCGACATCAGCCTTGAGGCTGGCAATTTTCATGGCCTTGATGGAGTCGGAGATTTTGAGGTCGTAGAAGCTTTTGTCGAGGTCGAGGCGGAGCTTCACGATGGTGTTTTTCTTTAAATCTACCTGGTCTTTCTCTTTGTCGAAGGTGAGCTGGGTGGCTTCTTTGTCGAGCTCAAGGATTTTCTGTCCGGCTTTTACGGTGCTGCCGGCGTCTAACAATACCTGCTGAATAACGGCCGTAATGGGGCTTGTGATTACTTGCTCAAACTCGGGTTGTACTTCGCCCGAGGCCGTGAGGGTGTTTTCGACCGCTCCCATTTCGGCCACGGCCGTTCTGATTTCTGATTTACTGATAGACGACGATAGGGAGTTTCTTAAAAGCCATACCACGAGTGCTACTACCAGCAGCGCCACTACGGCCATCAACCAGTTTTTGTTTTTCTGTTTTCGGACCTCTTTTATCGAGATTTCTTTGTCCATAGCTTTTTTATAATTTTGTATGTGTTGAGGTGATTTGTAAGTGTTCAGTTTTGAAACAAATACATTATCTATCTTTCAATGAGCGTGCCAATTAGTAAAATATTGATAATGAGGGGTTTGTGTATTTTTGGCGATTGAGAAAGTGTCCGGTTTTGGGACGCGGTGTTCGGTTTTGGGACGATAGAACTTATTAAGAAGCTATTTGAAGAATAGATTAAGCTAGAGCTCTGCGTTTTAATATATTGTATTTCAAACTAATTCTGCAAAAATGGGAAAACAGACTTATTTGTGGCTAAAAAGTAAACTTTTTAAATATATTTTCTGGCTTATATTCTTCGGTATTTTGTGGATTGTTTATGAAGCGAAAAGAAGAAACGCATATAGTTGTGCTAAATATACAATTGTAAAACCAACAAATATTTCAGGTGGCTTTTCTTCGTATATGTCGTTAGAGTATGATGTAACCTACCAAAACAAAAAGTATTCAGGTAGTGATGGTAAGGGCTTGAGTAAATCGAAAGCAGTAGGAAACCCTAGATTTTATTTAAATCGTCGATATTTTGTTCGTTTTTATTGTGAAGACCCTAATGTTTCTGAAATTCTGTGGGATATTAGTGTGCCTGATTCACTTAATAATATGCCTGTAAATGGATGGGATAAAATTCCTTATGGATTGGGGAAATTGAAATAATAGATTTAAATTAAATCACATTATGACTTAATTTAATAGTAGATAAATAGACTTATGAATTCAATAAAAGAGATACTAAAAAAAGAAAATCTTTCTTTTGACGATTTGATTAATTGTTTTGAGATGGTAAAGGAAAGTGGACAAATAGCACTTATTAAATTTGATGGAGCAAGGTTAAAAGATTATTATACAGTTCTTATATTGAATGCAAAAAATACGATTAGACTTGAGGGAAGTGACCTTAAAAAGGGCTTAATAGAAGTTTTAATTAGGTATGCAGATGGCAATTGGCTCAATTTTATGTGAATTTGAGCTAAACTGTCGAAAATATGAAGTGTCCAAGTCTTGGACACTTCGTGTTCTAAAAATTCTCCTACTCAAAACGCAAATGCTTCACCGATTCGCCTGAGTTGGCTAGTTCTTCCAACGAGTCGATACCTATCTGTAAATGGTTTTTTACAAAGTTACCAGTTACTTTTTTGTCGCTTTCTTCGGTTTTTACACCGTCTGGTATCATCGGGTTGTCAGACACCAACAGCAATGCGCCGTGCGGAATAGCGTTTACAAAACCTACAATAAAGATAGTGGCGGTTTCCATGTCAATGGCCATGGCACGTATTTCGCGCAGATAATCTTTAAATACGGTGTCGTGTTCCCACACACGGCGGTTGGTGGTGTAAACAGTTCCGGTAAGGTAATCTAATTCATGTTTTTTAATCATTGAGCTCACAGCTCTTTGCAAACGGAACGATGGCAGCGCCGGAATCTCAGGACGGGCGTAATCATTACTTGTACCCTCGCCACGAATAGCAGCTATCGGTAGAATCAGGTCGCCTAGTTGGCTCGATTTTTTAAGTCCGCCACATTTTCCTAAAAACAACACCGCTTTAGGCATAACCGCCGACAGTAGGTCCATCACGGTAGCGGCCATTGGGCTTCCCATACCAAAATTGATGATGGTGATGTTTCCGGCCGAGGCTGTTTGCATAGGTTTGTCTTTACCTTTTACCTCAACACCGAACATCTCGGCAAACATATCAACATAATTATGAAAATTCGTTAGTAGAATGTATGGTTTAAATTCTGATAGGGGTGTGCCGGTATACCTCGGTAGCCAGTTGGCTACAATTTCTTCTTTTTTTTCCATAAATAAATAGTAATTTTGTTTTAAAAATGAGTGTAGTTTTAGCAGATGAACACTAGCTCTAATAATTAGATAGTTTGCCAATTTAAAGATGATACAACTCAACTTACCACCTTTCGAATACAAAATTAAGGAAATTGAGGGAAAAATCTGCATTTTTGACACTATACGTCGAAAATACTTAGTGCTAACGCCCGAAGAATGGGTGCGGCAGCACTTTGTACACCTCTTGGTGAACCATTACCAATACTCCAAAAACCTGATTCGCCTAGAGGGTGGGCTTAAATACAACCAGCTACAAAAACGCTCTGATATTGTGATTTTCGACCATGACGGGCAACCGTCTTTACTCATCGAATGCAAAGCACCCGAAGTGCCTATCAATCAGGCCGTTATAGAGCAGGCTTCACGTTACAATCTTACGCTTAAATGCCCTTATGTGGCAATTACAAACGGTTTAAAGACCTTCTGCTTCGAAATCGACTTCACTACACAGGGCTTCCGCCAATTGCCCGATTTACCTCGTCGGGTTATTTCCAACGTCTAAATTCTTGCTATCTACTTAACAAACAGGTGTTTATTTAAAAAATATTACTGTTAGGCTTTTCATTGTTGCTGAAATTTCCTACCTTTGCACCCTCATTTTTGAGAACAAAACATTAAATATTAATTAAACACTGTTTTAGTATGTTTCAAAACCAGTATGAGACAGTTTTCATCTTAACTCCCGTTTTATCTGAAGCCCAGATAAAGGAAGCTGTCGAAAAATTCAAAAAAACATTAACTGATAATGGTGCTGAGTTAGTTCACGAAGAGCATTGGGGTCTTCGTAAATTGGCCTATACCATTCAGCACAAAAACACGGGCTATTATCAGTTATTCCAGTACAAAGCGAATACTTCTATTGTAGCAACTTTGGAAACCGATTTCAAACGTGACGAGCGTGTTATGCGTTATTTGACTACGAAACTAGACAAATATGCTCTTGACTACAGCCAACGCCGTAGCAAAGGTCTTATTGGTAAGAAAAATGTAGAATCTGCTCCTGCTGACTCTAAAGAAGAGAAAGCTGAAGCTACAACCCAAGAATAACAATGAGAAACAACACAATGTCACTTGTAAACGATCCGGTAGATAGAAAAGATACTGCTCGTAAAAAATATTGTCGCTTCAAAAAAGCGGGTATTAAATTTGTAGATTATAAAGACCCGAATTTCTTATTGAAATTTGTGAATGAGCAAGGTAAAATCCTTCCTCGCCGTCTGACGGGCAATAGCCTTAAATTCCAACGCAAAGTATCGGTAGCTATCAAACGTGCAAGACACCTGGCTTTATTACCATTCGTTGCCGACGGACTTAAATAATTTAGCGGTCCGCCGCTTCGGTGAATTAGTGAATTAGTGATTCTAAATTTTTGAGCTGTTTTTTGTCGCATTGCGGCCACTCAATCACTCAATCACTCAACCACTCAATCACTCAATTGTAAATATCTCATTCACAATTAAGAAAAATGGAAATAATATTAAAAACTGATATAGTAGGGTTAGGCTACAAAAATGACGTGGTTGTTGTAAAACCAGGTTATGCTCGTAACTACCTTATTCCGCAAGGCTTTGCACAATTAGCCACTGCGTCGAATCGCAAGGTTTTAGCTGAAAACCTAAAACAAGTTGCTCATAAAGCAGAAAAAATCAAAACCGAAGCTTTGAATATTGCAGAAGCTATCGGTGATATGGTTATCGTTATCCCGATGAAAACCGGTGAGAGCGGACGTATCTTTGGTCGTGTTACTAACACACAGGTTTCAGATGCTTTGAAAGAAAAAGGATTTGACATCGACCGTAAGAAAATTGCTTTAGAAGATATCAAAAATGTTGGTGATTACACTGCTACTGTTGACCTTCACAAAGAAGTTAAACACAAAGTAGCTGTACAAGTAGTTGCTGAAGCATAATTGCATAGCACGGATTGCTAATCCGTGAAGAATATGCACGCAAAAGCCTTTCTCTTCGGAGGAAGGCTTTTTTGTTGAGCTTAAAGCAAGTTTTGATGATTACAGAAATTATCTATAGCTTTGCATAAAATTTAAAAATACGCTTATTAATAACTTCTTTAATTCTTGAGAAACCATGTAATGCTTAGTCAAACATCAACCAATGCAACTTGCTGATAATCAGTAGGCTGCTATTGTATTGTTTATAATTTTAGCATCATTACAAAATGGCAATTTCAAGAAAATATGGACGAACGTACCATTATCCTTTTTCTCCGGGTACGACTTCCGACGATAGAATCAGTTTTAATTATTGGAATGATTTCCAACAGATACAGCGCATTGTACACACCGAAAAACTCGACGGTGAAAACAATTGCCTGAGCCGCTATGGGGTCTTTGCCCGTTCGCATGCTACCCCCACAACTTCGCCCTGGACAAACCAGATACGCCAGCAATGGAACTTCCTAAAGCATGATTTGGGCGATTACGAGATTTTTGGCGAAAATCTCTATGCCGTTCATTCTATTGAATACCGGCAACTGCCTGCGCATTTCTTTGTCTTTGGTGTGCGTCAGCTAGACTATTGGCTTTCGTGGGAAGAAACAAAGTTTATTGCGCAGCTATTTGATTTACCCCTGGTAAATATTTTGGGCGAAGTAAATATGCCAATAACTCAACAGGCGTTTGAGGCTGATATACTCGCAGCAGTAACAAAGTCAAGTGTGTTCGATTCTTTTGATGTACGCACGCAACAACCATGCACCATAGAAGGCATCGTCAGCCGCAATAGTGCCGAATATCCTGTTGATAATTTTGCGCTGAATGTGCTCAAATACGTAAGAAAAGGGCATGTAAAAACTAATGAGCATTGGACACGGAACTGGAAACGAGCAGCACTACTGCACGAAAAAGGAGGTGAATCATGTGGAAGCTAAGTGAAAATAAAACCTGGCAACATCTTTACGAGACATTCGACTGGATACGTGCTATGCGAGGTGTACCACAAGATGCCCGTCACCACGCCGAAGGCGATGTAGAAGTACATACCCGAATGGTGATAGATGAACTAGGTAAATTAGACGAATTTCAGCAGCTTGATGCACAAGCGCAGCAAATTCTGTGGGCATCTGCCTTGATGCATGATATTGAAAAACGCTCAACTACAGTATTGGAGCAAGATGGTAGCATTACCTCGAAAGGCCATGCAAAAAAAGGAGAGCGAACGGTAAGACAAATACTTTATCGTGAAATACCAACACCTTTTGCTATTCGTGAAGCCATAGCCAAATTGGTAAGGTATCATGGCTTGCCTTTGTGGATTTTTGAGAAAGAAAACCCAGAGAAAGCACTTTATCAGGCAAGTATCGAAGTGAATCTTCAATGGCTCACAATGCTCGCAAAAGCCGATGTATTGGGTCGGGAATGTGCCGACAAAGAAGAATTACTCTACAAGGTTGAACTCTTCAAAGAGTTTTGTATTGAAAAAGACTGTTGGGGTACACAAAAGAACTTCCCGTCTGACTTAGCAAGGTTTGAGTATTTTAATAAAGAAGCTCGCAGTTCCGATTACGTGCCTTACGAAGACAAAGAAAACTATTTTGAAGTAATAGTACTGTCGGCCTTGCCGGGTACAGGAAAAGACACTTATATCAGGAAGCAACTGGCCGAGGTGCCTGTTATCAGCCTCGATAACATCCGCAGGGAATTAAAAATTAGTCCAACCGATAAAGAGGGGAATGGAAAGGTAATACAATTGGCTAAAGAGCAGGCCCGTGCGTATTTAAGAAAGAAGCAGGCTTTTGTGTGGAATGCCACCAATATTACCCGTCAGAATAGGCAACAGCTCATAGATTTGTTTGTTAGCTACGGCGCAAGTATCAACTTAATATACCTCGAAGTGCCGTATCTACAATTAATCAACCAGAACAGAAATCGCGAGCATGTAGTACCCGCCAATGTACTCGAGCGAATGCTAGATAAACTAGAAGTACCCCAACTACATGAAGCACATCGGGTGGTTTATGAGGTTCTCCTCCCCCCGTGCGACGTCCGCCCTAAATCCCCCTCTCCTGAAAAAGGAGCGGCCGCCGCGCGGAGGGGGACTTTTTAAGCCCCTCTCCCTGGGGAGAGGGGTTGGGGTGAGGGAATTTTAGTTCCTATATCCTATCCTTATAAGTCCTGAAACCGAATTTTTTCAATAACTCAAACTCATCGTTTTCTTTCCAGATGCCTATTGATGGTAAGCCTACACCGTTGAAAGTAGTAGTTTTTACCATTGTGTAGTGTATCATGTCATCAAACACAACAGTATCACCGATTTTGAGAGGCTGGTCGAAAGAATAATCTCCCATGAAATCACCGGCCAGACAGGTCATACCACCCATGCGGTAGGTAGGTTTACCTTCTACGGCATCGGTAGCACCCCAAATACGTGGTTTGTAGGGCATTTCAAGCGTATCGGGCATGTGTGCTGCAAAAGATACGTCCAATATAGCTACATCAACGCCTTGGGCATCTACAATGTCTAAAACCGTTGAAACCAGATACCCCGTCTGCCAGCCAATGGCCGACCCCGGCTCAAGAATCACCTCAATGTTATAGGTTTCTCTTAGGCGTTTAATCTGTTTAATCAGGTGGTCGTGGTCGTAGCCCTCACGAGTCATTAAGTGACCACCGCCAAGGTTTAACCATTTAACCTGATGCAATAAATCGCCGAATTTCTCTTCAATATGCACAAGCGTACGCTCAAGCGTATAAGAATCGTTTTCGCAAAGCGTATGTGAGTGTAAGCCTTCAATGCCTTCGGGAAGTTTTTCGCCCAACAAATCGCGGGTAATACCCAGGCGAGAACCCACAATACATGGGTTGTACATATCGGTAGCTACCTCGGCATATTGTGGATTTATTCTGATTCCGCACGATATTTTTCTGCGATATTTATCTATTTGTGGCTTAAACTGGTTCCACTGGTTTAGTGAGTTGAACGTAATATGGCTGCTGTAACGCATCATATCGGCAAACTCATCGGGTTTATAAGCAGGGGCGTAGCTATGCGCCAGACAACCCATTTCTTCTACAATCAGGCGGGCTTCGTTCAATGAACTGGCCGTAGCGCCCGACAGGTATTTGGCAACCATCGGAAAAGTTGCATACATCGAAAACCCTTTCAGCGCCAGAATAATATGAGCGCCTGATTCGGTTTGTACACGGTTTAATAATTCAAGATTCCGGCGTAGTAGTTTTTCCTCTAAAACATAAGACGGCGACGGGATTTTAGCTATATCAATTGACATTTTCTAAAATTAAATGTGGGTTTATGATTGCAGACTCAGTTTGTCTCTGATTACAACCACTCAAATATTCAAACAATTCACAAAATTAATACTTTCTATTAGATAAACCGGAATAATTGATGCTGACAGACGACTTAGCAGAAATATTACATAGCCCGTAAAAAGAAACAGTCCGAATGAAAATCACTCGGACTGTCGGTATTACCTCAAATAATAAAAATTTTGACGAAATCGAAATCAGCTATTTCGGGGGACTTCTGGGCATTAATTGAGGGCTCATAATATTAGTCTAATTTAAATGTTACTGGTATTGTATATTTAACTCTCACGTTTCTTCCGTTTTGTTTGCCGGGTGTCCACTTAGGCATTAGTTTTACTGCTCTTACTGCTTCTTCATCACAACCAAAGCCTACACTTTTCAGCACGTTTATATCAGTAATACTGCCATCTCGTTCTACAATAAAGTTCAGATAAACTCTACCTTCAACATTATTTCTTTGCGCCGCTGATGGGTATTTGAGCGTTTTCGACAAGAACTTGTACATTTCACTAAGACCACCCACAAACGAAGGATTTACTTCCACCGTAAGAAAAGGCGTATTGTCTTCAACAACCTCTGCAACTTTTGTTTCCACAGGAGGAGTTACCGGCGGAGGTGTTTCTGCAATGCCCTCAACTTTATCACCCGGAGTTGTTACATTACTAATAATAGAACCATCTATTTCTTCTGGTGTAGGAGGTGCTTCTTCTATTGTCGTGTTTTCCACTACTTCCGGTGCTACATATCTAATAGTTTGCTTTGGCTCCGCTGGCTTAGGTGGCTCTGGCTCAGGAATCTTTTCAATTGGAGGTTCTTCAAATTGTTTGTAGTTGTCAGGATTCAGAATAACTATCGTCTTTTGTTCTACATCTTCCTTCTGATGTGCAAAAATGTAAGAAGTAACAAATAGTCCGCTGAAGAGCGTGATACCAATCCACATGGCACGATTCACGGTTTTTGAGTACGTGGTGCGGAGCTCAAAAGCGCCATAGTCTTTGTTTCGGTGCTCGAACACAATCTCGTCGAGCGTCACAGGCATTGTTGCCGGAACGTTGGTTTCCATTTTTTTTGTAAAGTTTAAGTTGAACATTGTAGTTTGTTGAACTACGATACAACGTTAAGAAACATAAACGGTTCTTGCAAGTAAAAACGAATAAATATTTAGATAATTATCTAAATATTTATTTTAATGATTTTGTTGATGGTGATAATGCTTGGAAATAGGGGGGATTTATTGAAATGGGAGGGATGGTTTTATGGCGATAGCTAATGCCCGTGTTCACCCAATTTATTCTTACTCTGCAGTTAAACATTTGTGGCGCTCGGTTCGCGCCACAAATAATCGTTGCTTATACTTAACTGCACAGCTAGAGTTTATTCACCAAAATGGAAGGGATGGTTCAATGACAATAGCCAATACCCTTGTTCACCGAATAAATTCGGTGGCTAATGTAACAATGGAAATTCATCACAGCCCCGACTTAAGTCGGGCATTTATACAAAAATTTCCTTTGTTATATTAGGCGGTGACCGCGACGGCGGACCGTTTTATTCACCGAAACCGAAGGACAAAGCTATTACCATGAGCATGAAAAAAAATCACAAACTATTATAATAATCCACAACCCGTGATAAATCATATTCGTTTTTGAAAGTTATATTCTCTTTTTTGATATAAGCCTCTAATTGGTCTTTCTTATCGTCGAGGGCTTTAATTACTGAGCTTTTCTTTAATTTGGTTCGGCTTAATGAGCCATCAGGTTTCTGAATAAAATATTCCGAATTATCCTCATAAGCATCGTATCGGCGGTCAACACTAAAAGCCCCTGAATAATTGGCTTTCTGCATTATTTTACTCACATATTTGAGCAACGAAGTTTTGTTTTTATACAAAACCATCAGGTAGCAAACAGGTACCATGCCACCTTCGGTTCTTATGCCTTCAACCTTAACAAATGGGTAGCTTGTGTTGTTTTTAGTATCATTAATAATAAAGCCCTTAATCTGATTCGGATTTACCACAATAGAATCGCCAACCGAGCGCTTAAACAATACTTCTTTCGTATGCGTATCATATTTTAGCGGTACAGTTTTTGGCGCTTTGGTGTTTTCTTTTACAAAAATCAGCTCTCCTGTAAGCCACTCATTAATAAAATATTTAGAACCCTTTGTGCCCTCATAACGAGTATCGTAGGCATTCATGGTAGCGAGTGTTCCTGAAGGAGTACCATATCCGTTAGGTAAATTATTAACCAATATAGCATCTTGCACTTTATTATCTTGTGCAAACGCAGTAGTGATACTCAATAAGGTGGCTGCTGCAAAAAAGGTAGCTTTCATTTGTTTAGATGATTATATACCGAAATATACATATAAAACGAAAAAAATCCGCCAAGTGCTTAGCGGATTTTTATATATTATTTTATTTTTTATCAATACTCATGCGGTAACTCTATGTTTACACGCTCGTGCCACGGTAAACCTTGGGTATTCAATAAGTCCATGAAAGGGTCTGGATTCAACTCTTCGCAGTTCCAAACACCTGGTTTTTGCCATTCTGGGTTAGTTAGCATCAACATGGCGCCAATCATAGCAGGCACACCTGTGGTGTATGAAACCGCCTGCGCTCTTACCTCGCGGTAACACTCAGCGTGGTCGCAGTTGTTCCAAACATAGTAGGTTTTATCCTCACCGTCTTTCACACCTTTAATCTGGCAACCGATAGAGGTTTGACCTGTGTAGTTTTCGCCCAAGGTATCTGGCGCAGGTAATACAGCCTTCAGGAACTCAAGCGGAACGATGTCCATACCGTTAAATTTCACAGGGTCGATACGAGTCATACCTACGTTTTGTAGCACTTCAAGGTGCGTAAGATAAGCTTGTCCGAAAGTCATCCAGAATCTGGCACGTTTTAAAGTCGGGAAGTTTTTAACTAAAGACTCCAACTCTTCGTGGTATAATACATAAGATTCTTTTGGCCCGATTCCCGGATAATCGATTGGTTTGTGGATTGACATCGGCGGAATCTCTACCCATTCGCCATTTTCCCAATAACGACCATTCTGCGTAATTTCACGAATGTTAATCTCAGGGTTGAAATTGGTAGCAAAAGCTTTACCGTGGTTACCGGCATTACAATCGATAATATCAAGGTAATGCATTTCGTCGAAATGGTGTTTATTGGCATAAGCAGTGAATACCTGCGTAACACCCGGGTCGAAACCGCAACCTAATAGTGCCATCAAACCAGCTTCTTTGAAGCGGTCTTGGTAAGCCCATTGCCAGCTATATTCAAATTTGGCTACGTCTTTTGGTTCATAATTGGCCGTATCAAGATAATGTACGCCAGTTTCAAGGCAAGCGTCCATAATAGTTAAATCCTGATAAGGAAGTGCTACGTTGATAACCATTTTAGGGCCAAAGCTTTTAATTAAAGCCACTAATTCGGGCACATTATCGGCATCAACTTTAGCAGTTTGTATTTTTACTCCGTGCATTTCTTCAATATCGGCGGCAATTTTATCGCATTTCGATTGGGTACGACTTGCTAATAGAATTTCCGTAAAAACGTGGGAGTTCATTGCACATTTATGTGCAACTACACTGCCGACTCCACCGGCACCAATGATAATTACTTTTGACATTTTTATGAATGGAGAATGAGTGATTTTATCTTTATGAACTATAAAAATTCACTAAAGTTTAAAACAAGGCGCAAAGATAATGCTTTAGAAAAAAGAAATGCGTAAAACTGTGTTGTTTTTAAAAGAACTTTACCGTTGGATAAATATTTAAGGCTTTCTGCATCTTTTTAGCCCCGAAACTCGTTATAGAAGTAATATTAAATCCCAAAACCATCTCTTTTTATGCAGAAAACTACAAGGACAGAATCATCCGTGAAATATGCGGAGCTATTATTGGTCGGCTTGCTGGCACTTGTTGTGAGTGTCGGACTTTATTTTACAAATATCAAACTATGGTAAAATAAACCCCATAATTGGAAGAAATTGAAATGAAAGGTGGGGAGAGTGAAAGGCAATAGTGTGTTATTTGGTGGAGCTATGACCCCACACCCCAACGGCAGCGGCCGACCGTCCCTCTCCCCAACTGTGGGGAGAGGGGCTTTTTTCGTCCCCTCTCCCCACAGTTGGGGAGGGTTAGGGTGGGGTTATTTTCAAAATTATTTTGTAAAACAACCTCTTTCGTTTATTCCAACGCAGCTACACCCGGTAGGGTTTTGCCTTCCATGTATTCAAGTAAAGCACCACCACCTGTTGATACATAAGATACACGGTCGCCGTAGCCTGCGTTGTTTACCGCAGAGGCTGAGTCGCCACCACCAATCAACGAGAACGCACCATTTTCTTCTGTAGCTTTTACTACTGCCTCAGCAATAGCATTGGTACCAACTGCAAAATTAGGGAACTCAAAAACACCCATAGGGCCATTCCAGAGAATCGTTTTTGATTTCTCAAGAATCTCGGTAAATGTTTTGATGGTATCCGGGCCAATGTCAAGACCTTCCCAATCAGCCGGAATGTGTCCCGTTGCAACAATTTGTCTGTTTGCATCATTCGAGAATTTATCAGCACAAACGTTGTCAGATGGTAAAATAAGATTTACACCTTTCGCTTTTGCTTTCTCAATCAACTCCAATGCAAGTGGTTGTTTGTCGGCTTCCAAAAGAGATTTTCCGATTTCGCCACCTTGTGCTTTGGTAAAGGTATAGGTCATACCACCACCAATGATAAGGTTATCAACTTTATCTAAAAGGCGCTCAATGATAAGAATCTTGTCTGAAATCTTAGCACCACCCATAATAGCGGTAAACGGACGCTCAGCTTTTTCCAGAATCTTTTGTGCATTGTCAATTTCAGCCTGCATTACGTATCCGCAAACACGGTCGGTAAAGAACTGGCCAATAACCGCCGTAGAAGCATGCGCACGGTGAGCAGTACCAAAGGCATCGTTCACCCATACATCGCCTAGTTTGGCTAGTTTTTCAGCAAAGGCTACATCACCTTTTTCTTCTTCTTTATAAAATCTTAGGTTTTCAAGTAGTAATACTTCGCCTGGTTTTAAGCTGGCAGCTTGCTCAGCAGCCGATTCGCCAATACAATCGTCAGCAAATTTTACCTGTAAACCCAATATTACCGAAAGAGGATTCACCAGGTGTTTCAATGAATATTTTTCAGTAGGGCCATCTTTCGGACGACCTAAGTGAGACATCAGAATACATGAGCCACCATCTTTAAGAACCTTCTTAATAGTGGGGATTGTTGCCGTAATACGCGTATCATCAGTGATTTCGTATTTTTCGTTCAGAGGCACATTGAAGTCAACTCTAATGAGGGCTTTTTTGCCCGAGAAATCATAAGTATCTAATGTTTTCATCATTGATAGATAGAGAGTGAGTAATAAGCCTGAGCAAATGAGTAAATTTACTCATTCTTTTTTCGCTCAATCATTTTTGGGGTTAGACGAGTTTCTTTAGGACAAATATAAATTTTCTTTTCGCTATCATCACGAAATTTTACCACGATTCTTTTACTAAGTACCAAAAAAACTTTAAATAATTATATAATTTCTTTGGTTATGAAAAATATTATTTAGCCTACCAACTATTTTAAACTTTTAAGCGTCTTTCAATTTGAGAAATGCCTACCCTAAGTAACGATACTATCAGAAATAGCTGGGGGTGGTTTTAGTTTTTTTGTAAATTTGAACTCTTTTCTACCCATTTATGAAATCAGTTATACTTTTATTTTTCTGTGTGTGTTGTTCGGGTCTGGTTTTCGGACAAGAGGAAGATGATTATTACAGAGCGCCAAGCCAACGGCGTGATGTAAGAAATAATGTGTATCCCAACCTCGACCGTAAGTCGGTTAATATGTACCTTGGCTTAGAGGGCGGACTAAAATCTAGCCAGTCGACCTTAACTAATAATATGGACGGCCTACTGGGCAAAGACAAAGGGCGAGATTTTTACTGGGGTATTGTGCTAGGTTATAGCATGAATAATGTGTGGTCTATTGAAACAGGCTACTACAAAAATCCGAGCTATGTTATTCAGACAGTGAGCTCCGGCAGGTCAATACCTTATACTTATCGTTTAGGAGCGGCTCTACAGACTATTCCTATCCGTTACAAACGAAAGATATTTACCATTGACCCTATCACCAAAAATGCTACTATTCATGTGGGAGTAGGGGTATTACTATCGCCCGATGCAAAAAATAAAAAAGTAGGCGAACAAAGTTTTATAAGTAGACCAAATGACCCACAAAGAAAGGATACCCTTCGTTTGGAAAGTGAAGCTTTCTTAAGCAAAAAAGGTTTTGCACAGGGTGAGCTGCAAGTTGAACTTCATGGTAGAGTCTCTAATGCTTTATCGATTGTAGTTTTCGCAAGAAGTAATATATCACCAAAAGGACTGATTACTTCGAATGTTGAGTATTCGGTTAATAAGTTTGTTACAGACAGAGCCCAGCAGCTATCAAATGGCATTAATTTCAATTTTGGGCTGGTGTTTAGATACAACATTCTGCAAGGCTATAAGTATTCAGACCAGGGCGATTCCGAATAGCTTTGCCATGCCTCAATCTGTTTCATTTCTGGCATTATTGCGCTACCTTTGCCGCTTAAGATAAGCGTTTATACATGTCTGATAAATCCGAAAAAAGACCTCCGGTTATTACTATCATCAATCGCCATTATCCGCCAAATCCCGGTATTACCGGAGAATCGGCGTGGGATATGGCTAAGTATCTGATAGAAAAATATCAGGCCGAAGTACACATTGTACACATAGACCGCACCTATGATGGCGGTGGACAAATACGCCAGCCGATAGGGGTTCTTCACCCAGTTAAGACCATCTACGAAGGCAAAAACGGTTTGTTAAAGTTAATCTCAGGCACTTTAGATGGGCTTTTTCTGGTGCTAAAAGCCAGAAAACTGAAAAAAGGCAAAGTAATTGTAATGACCAGCCCGCCCTTATTACCTTTCTGGGCAAGCCTATTTCTGAAAAACTGGGTACTTTGGTCGATGGATTTATTTCCCGAAGGTTTTGCGGCAGCCGGAACAGTAAAGGCTGACAACTTCGTTTATCGCACAATTCTTAAACAAACGTATCGCACTGCACCACAACACCTGATAGCCCTCGGCCCCAATCAGGCCACCTTCGTTAAGCAGAGTTACCAGCAACAAATACCTACTACCATATTGCCCTGCGGAGTTTTGTTTCATCAGGAAAACGACCCCAATGTACCCACATGGAAAAACGCAGATGGTAAAATTTATTTTGGCTATTGTGGTAATTTAGGACAAGCCCATTCTGACGAATTTCTGTTGCGCTTCATTGATAATCTGGATACCCAAAAGCATCATTTAATACTAGCCGTCTATGGCGAAAAGGCCGAAAGAGTACTAGCTTATGCCCAAGGTCGGGCAGGCATTACGATTCTGAAAAGTGTGCCTCGCAGCCAATTACATTTTATTGATATTCACTTGGTGAGTTTACTACAGGAGTGGACACACATTGCTGTGCCATCAAAAGCCGTAAGTTCTATTTGTGCAGGGGCAGCCATGTTGTTTTGTGGCAACAAACAGGCCGATACATGGGCCTTGCTACACAAAGCCGCTTGGCTGGTAGAAGAAAACAACCAGATAGATGCACAGATAAAAAGCTTTCTGGCTAGCCTCAGCATAGCTGAAATGCAACAAAAAAGAACCAACGCTCAACAATTAATACAAGAACTACAAACCATGGTAGTTAATGCCTATGAAGATGTGAGGGAGTTGGGGAGGGTGTCTTAAAGTAATATTGTGGCGCGAACCGAGCGACTGTCTTGTCCTAAAATAAGTTTACACAAACCTATTTTAGGACAAGACAGTTTAGAAAATTCTAGACTTTAATCAACTACTTATCCATTCAACTCTAATTCCTTCGCCTCATTTTTTTCTAAGACGATTTTTCTTTAACTTTATCAAACAATGAACCTGTTTAAACTTTTTATTTAATGACGAAAATGTGCGAACGTCGCCCGATGTTTTTTGATTAGATGAAGGGAAAAGTTGAGGACGTAGTAGAACTACGTTCGAAATTTTTCTCTGAAATATAATCGAAAAAGCATCATTTGCAGGCAAAAGAAATAAGTTTAAACAGGTTCAATGACTGTGTCTAAAACTCTACTCTTTTATAAGAAAATCATTACTTCTATTCTTGTGCTTTGTTCAATTTGCATTATTCTCACAAGAAACAATTTCAAGTAAGCGCCGTTAAATAAGTTTATTCCCGTTAAATAAACATATGTCCACGTATATATAGTAGACGAACTAATTTATATTTTACATTTGCAGCCGTACACTTTTTTATTGCGATTTACTTGACAATGTTTTGATTTTTTTTTGTTTTTTCTCATCTAAAAAGTATGTCATATGTTTTAAAATAAACTTTTAGAGAAGATTCGCTAAATCAAAAAGTTGCTAAAAGAGTTCTTGTAAAAGTTTTCAAAATAGCAAAAGAAAAAGTGTACGGTTACAAATTTTTTTTACGCAAAATCAATAAAAAGAATAAAAGTTTATAAAGCCCCTTAATCAAATTATTGTAGAAATAATTTATTGTCTGATACAGATTTTTCTTTATTTCAAGGAACAGGCTAATTTTAGGTAACACATTATATGAATATTTCTATTGAAAATTGAACTTAATCATTTATTGAATGTCCATGAAAAACAATTTCAAATTTTTAGGCAGACTATTTGCTTCCTGCTTATTTGCTGTAAATGCTACGGCACAAGTGACTGATACTCTGCCGGCCAGGCATCTCACTTTATTTAGTAAAGCAATTGACCAGCCAATCCAACGGCACAAGTGGGAAATAAATATCAATCTGATTCCTTTGTTTAAACTACAATCTGCTGACAATTGGACCTACTCTTATCTAATCAAGCGGAATATCATTAGGGGTACTAATCCTGGAGCAATACGCTTCATGGTCACCCCATACTTTCTTGGAAAAAACCAATCCTTTTTTGGTGATAATACTATCAAACTTACAAATCCCGTAACAAGCTTTTTTCGCCCAGCCGCCACCCTTGGCTATGAATGGCAGAAAATCAGTGGAAGATTTGTATTTTTCTATGGGGCAGACATTGGCTGGAGGGCAGAAATAAACAAATTTCATGACAACTATGCAAAAAAAAATGATGAGAATGGCGTTGATATCACAGGAAAACTCAGTACTAAATCCATTCAAAATGCAGTGATGTTATCTCCTTTAATAGGTGGAAAGTACTATCTAAATCATCGTTTTGCTATTTCACTCGAAAGTCAGATAAGGCTGCTTTATGGTAAGAAAGTTCAAACCAGTTCTTTTAATGGAAAGCAGATTTCAAAGGAAATTCTCAAAGAACCAGAAATTGCCTCTTTTGGATATTTTGTATTGAATTTTAGTTACAATTTATAAACCATAAAACAACAAGCTCGTGAAAATCATTTTATCTTATCTCACCTTATTTCTTCTCTTTACAAATTCCCATTTGTATGCCCAAGTGGATCCAAAGGTTTACGTAAAGGGAACCGAATGCTCCACTCAATACGACGGTGGATGTTTTTACAATCTTGAACCCACTGCCGGATCTTATTCTAGATATTATTATTATGTCCCAGTTGTTGACTTCGATCAAACATCGAGTACTGTTCCCTACAATGCCACACAAACGTATGCATGGACTGTGGTTGGAGGAACACTTAATGGTCAGACCACGAATCAACAGATCGGTGTGACATGGAACAACACCGCCAACTATAACATGGGTACTGCCACTAAAACAATCAGGCTAAAAATTACTTTTAGCTGGGTTGATGGAACTACCAATAAAACAAAGGAAATAAACAGCATTATGGCTGCTGGAGGAGGTAATTCAGCACAGCCTATAGAAGTTAAATATATAAGCACCCCAAGCTCTATAACTTTTAATAGTTCTACGTTAAGTAATGGAAATTCGCTACTATACGCATGCGGAACATCCTCCAAAACCGTTTCAGTGCCAGCAGTAACGACAGATCCTTCTGGTTCGCCCGTTACATATTATTTCTATTATCCGTCAGGATGGTCAGGACCAGCCAGTTCGAGTTCCCCATCGGTAACGGTTACTCCGCATATTAGTTCAGGTGGTACAATTGCCGTTGAAGCGAAACGAAACGACAGTAACCTTCGCACAAAAATTTCAATTACAATAACACGCCCCCTTCCTACTACGCCAACACTAAATACTGGTGACATCTTGTTGTGCAACCCACAAACTATCACGGCAACTTCTGCAAATGCAACAAGCTTCAATTGGGTTACAACAGGCGGCATATCCGCAAGTTCTCCTGGTAACACAAATTCTGCTTACATCACTGGTACAGCAGATGGAACAGTCAAAGTTTCAGCATCATCATCGGTATGTGCATATACTACCGGATATAGTGTGGAACGTAATGTAAAAAAGAGTGCTCCCAAACCGGCAGCTCTTTTTGTTTATAATAATATTGGAGGACAACCTGATTTCATGTGCCGTGGCACAGGAGTTCAATTGAGTGCTTATACTGATGAGCCAGGAACAAGTTTTGGAAATTGGACGACCAGTGACCCTGCAAATACATATCTATATTATTCGGGAGGAAGTGCCACGTTTAATACTTACATCAACAATTGTTACGGGATAGATGTAACTGCTAGCAACTGTTTCGGGTCTGTTCAAAAAGGCATTACAATTTGCGTTGATGATTGTGGCGCGCGAAGTGCGAGTTATACGGTTTTCCCAAACCCAGCTCGTGATGTGATCAATATAGAATTTGACGAATCTAACGAGGCAACAAATCTGCCAGAAACTATTAAACTTTATTCCGAAACAAGTGGCAAAGAAGTTAAGACAGTAGATACGGCTAAAAGTTACTTCGACAATTCCTTCAAGTCTAGTAAGACTTTGTCAATCAAGGTTGATGATCTGCCAAGGGGTATATATTATTTACATTTAGGTAATGCAAAGGGAGAAGTCAGGAAAATCCGCATCTTGCTAGAATAAAGGGAGAGATTTTCATCTGGATGAAGAATCCTGTGTCAGCGCATAATCGCTTTGGTGCAGGTTTTTTCTTTTTTTAAGATAGCGTTTTTCTCTTTCATCATATTGCCTCCTATCAATTACGTTGCTGAATGAAATAGCCGACATTTCCAAGAAATCCGGAACCTGTCAATTAAGGGACAGACTTAATTGTCTAGTCCTAAAATAGGTTTACACAAACCTATTTTAGGACTAGACAAAAATGATTTAAATTTATTAAAATTCCATTTTTTAAGGTTGACATATTAACAAAAGAAAACAATGAAGTTGTTGGACGTGCTAATGGTATAAATATACCTAATGCTCAAGCTATTTTTGATAGAATAAGTAATGGAGAAATCATTAAAGAAGTCTCAATATTTGATTATTTTTATCTTGAGAGCTTTGATAGAAAACGAAAAAACCGATGGGAGTGGAAACTAAATGACTTACATAGTTATATAGGTTTCTATCCAGCAGGAATTCATTGGTTTATATCTGAAAAATTTAAAACTATATTAAATTTAGGACTTTCGCTTTTGCGAAAGAGTTTAAAAATAGTTAAGTTAGCCTCATGCTAACGAAAAA
>NZ_JBBEWC010000014.1:0-158515 GCF_037860775.1 Emticicia soli
CTCACTTGAAGACAACTCCAAGTGAGTAGTAAAAATACTTGACACAGTTCAGTTTACACTCCCATAGATTATTATCTATTGTTATTGGATTATTATTCCTTGTTAGTGGTTTTTCCAAAATTATTGACTCCAATGGATTTATAAAATTATTATTCCGGTATGGTTTGGGAAGCTTTAGCTATATTGGACCTCTTCTTTCGCCAATTGAAGTTTTACTTGGATTATGTTTGATAATAAACACCTATGTCAAAAAAACTGCATTTTTTGTATTTTTTTTAACTATTATCTCTAAGTACATGACAAAAGATTTACATATTTACAAACCGCTTTTAAATCAAACATTAAAGCTCTGTTAAGTTCGTCTAATCCATAGCGAAAAATACTAAAAGCCCTTCTTTTGTGTTTTAAGATAGGGATTGGTTTCACCTGATTTTGATATTGACCTACTCGATAAACCCATAGAAAAGCAATACAAACTATGGCAAATAGTTTTTCTAAACGTTTCTGGTCAGTTAATTGTGTACTTTCAATATTGAATCCAGCAGACTTGATAGCCTTAAAGAAACATTCAATCGTCCACCTTTGAGCGTACATTTGCATAGCTTGATGGTCAATTTGATAAGTTGCTACAATAACATATTCAATAACGTTCTTTGAATCTAATACTTTCATACCGGTTAGGTAAATCCATTGCCCATTGATTTGCAAGGGTTTGTCTAAGACACAGATTTGATTAAGAGGTAAATTGTTGAACAGCCAAAAGACCTTTAACGCTCGTCCACGTTGATTGACAGTAAGATTACTTTTAATTCTTAGATAGAATTTAATGGAGTGGCTGGATAGAAACTCAATCCAATCTTTTCCTATAAATTCACGGTCAGCTATTAAAGATTCAATAGAATCTAAACCAAACAAACGAATATATCTTATTATCAATATTTTACGCTCGTTGTGGTTAGAGTTTCCACGTTTATCAAGCATTGTCCAAAGTATTGTTAAGCTAACACCATCAGCCACAATTGTTAAACACAAAATATTGTAGTTTATACCCGAAAACTGCCAATTAGTTCGGTCTAAACTCAATTTATAAGGCCCTTTTATAGGATTTAGTGCCATTAAAACCTTGGCTATCAAGTCAAAATCAATCATGAAACTGTTCATAAAACGCTGGATGCGTCTTAGATTGCTACTGATTGCACGGTCGTTCAAACTAACAGCGTTTAAGCTATAAACTACTGACCGTGTTCGTATCAATGAAATGATGAGAAATTCTAAAAAATTTATTCGTGCTTTGTGCCAAGTAAAGTGGGATTGTAAATTTAAGTTTATCTCTGTACTTTTATCCTCCATGAGCCAATTTGGTTTGTTTGATGAGTCTTGGTAAACCCATTTTACAAATCTTTTGGCTCTTTTCAAAGTTTTGTCATATACTTAGAGTTTTTATACTAAAGAATAGTGAAATATCTAAAAGTATTGGGATAAGAGTGCCTAAATTACTAATTATTAAACATGATACTATTGTCAAAAATATTTGAAAATGATGAAATTCCATGTCCACAGCTAATTGAAAATTTTAAGCTATAATAATATATATTTTGTGAGGCTGTAATATGATTAGGGGAAATTATTTATAGCTATCAAGTGTCTTCAAGCAGACAATTATATCAACCGATTTTTAAATCATCCAAAAATGTTAAAAATGGTATCAAGGGTTCGATTGCAAGCCCATTTAGCCCGCTGAGCGGGGGAATTTTTCAATTTCCCCGTTTTTTTTGATAATCCAGCAAGCCTTTCTCCCTCATTATCAAGCAGTTATGCGATAGTAAATCAATCATTGTCGGGGTTCGATACATACCCTCCTGATAGTAGAGTTTTTGATCGAACACCATATTTATCAGCTCCTGTTTTTCCAACGCATTGGTCTTGTTAAAAACAAATTCCAGGTCAGTTAGCTTCTCTAAATTGTTTTCTAAAATTCTGTACGTCTTGCTTTGGTCACTGCTTAAGTGTTCAATGGATGCTTTTAAGGAGAGTCTATTGTTATTAAATGTGAATCAAGGGTTAATAATAAATAAAATCAAAGCCGATGCAACTCGACCCAAGCAGTGTGTCCAAAAAGCCTTTTCAGAACGAACTTTAGCAGCATTTTGAATATCAGTTTTATATATCAACCATTTATAGAAGGATTCGGTAGGCTGCCTGATTGCACTAATATATCTAGAAAACATATAATCTTGGGCTGATTTTGTTTTTTGACCCTTTTTCAATTTTACTTGTGTAAAAACCGATGAATTAATTGGTTTAATGACTCAGAAGCGTAAGCTCTATTGATTAGCTAGCTGAGTAATGATAGGTTTAGCTGCTGTTAAGTCATGTACGTTGGCTGGTGTAATACGAATCATACTTAATTTAGGGATTTTTTTAAACCGGTCTTTACCCAAACAATGTAACTTCACACCATGATAGTATTGCGATTTAGCATCACAATAACCCTTGCTTACTAGCATTGGCGCTACTTTAGCTCTATCAGGATATTTAGCTAACATAATTGGTAAGGAGTCTATTAAATATACATTCGTATAACAATCTGAATAGTCTATTAGACTTATTAAATCATTAATTATAACCTCAAAGTGCCAATACAGTTCATTTATTCGAAAATTGTAAGCTTGATAGAGGGTAAATCTGGAAACCAATCTAACCAATGATTAACAATATAATCATAGGATGAGCGATTAGTAAATTTGCCTTCTAAGATGCCAAAAAGATAAATCGTTATTGCCTCAGCATCTGTAAATCGAGGGTGATAATTATTACTTTGCCGTTGGTAGTGCAAACAAATTTTTGTAGTATAGCACTCACAAACAAGGCAGTATATTTGAATTAATTGTAATTGCGGCCGCCGCTGCGGTAGCATTTTGCAATTTAACAAAATGCGCCTTGTTTGCATTTTTATCTATTTAACTCTTGATTCACATTATATAACTGTCTATAAAGTTATTCCTGAATAATTACCCTTTTTACTAACCAGTCGGTTAGTAAATAAATTCCTGAATCTTTAAGCAGGTTTTGCCTGAACCTATTATATTGTTGAATGTGTGAAGTGGTTTTTCTCTCATAGCCGTTTTGGAAGGCTATGAGAGAAATTCAGATGATTATAGCGAAGCCAGAATTTTCATAGAGCTTCTTATTCTTTTTTACTTAAAGCCTTAAGTCGGCAATACTTGGTAGATTTAGCCTGGTTCAAACATCATTTGGAAAATAAACCAGAAATAGCTGGATGGTTTTATCTTTCTATAATCCCCGTCTTAATGATGGCACTTCTCCATCACTTCATGAAAACGATCATGTAAGGCGTAAATAGCTTTTTTTAATTCTTCGTCAGTTTTTTTCTTCTTGACCATTTTTGCCAGAGCAACTGATTCTTTTTCCAACATTTCTATGGATTCTTTTACACCCGGTTTTTGATATTTTGCCGGAATTACAGACTTCCTTAACACAGTAGCTTTAAGCGCTAACTCAAAAGCATTGGCATACAAAGGTTTTAGATTGCCTTCCTCGGCAGGGTGAAAGGTCTGCGACATTGTTGTGTGATAATCATCCAACTCAGGCCATTTCCCTTCATTTACCTGTTTTTCTCTTAAAGCTGCCTCTCTTTTTTGCTTTTCCTCCTTAAATAAAGATTGCATGCCCATGTCATACATTTCTAACATCATATCGGCTACAATTTTATCAGTTTTACTCACCGAGCCGGCATCATAGGGTGGCTTTGGGTCATATTCCAGATCAAGCATTACTCCTTTGGTATATTTTTCTCCCATCAGTTCATTCATCATACCTAAAGCCATGTCAATTCCGGCAGAGACTCCTGCTGAGGTCCAGTACTTGCCATCGCGCACATAGCGTTCAGGGCGGTAGGTGGCACCATACATTTTCATGATTTCATCAGCACGATACCAGTTACAGGAAACGATTTTACCTTCCAGCAGTCCGGTGGCTCCTAAAATCCATCCACCTGTGCAAACGCTTGCCGTATATACAGAGTTTTTATCGATTTTTCTTATCCAGTCTAAGACTTCGGTGTCCTGTGTCTGCAGAAAAGTTTCTTTAGCACCGCCCGGAATCACGAGTATATCTAATTGCTGTACATCGTTAATTGATTTTGTAACGTTTACTTCTAACCCTCGCTGATTTTTGACAAGTCCTTTGTTTTTAGCAACAAAAAAAATATCGACCTTCATAAGTTGAGATAATACCTGATAAGGGCCTACGGCATCTAAGGTGTTAAAGCCATCATATACATATACGCCAATTGTTTTGATGTTCTCCTTAGGCTTGGTCATCAGGATTTTCATCATTTCTATTTTCTGCTTCAATCTGGAAGCTTCTTTTTCTGTTTCAGGTTGTTCCTGAGCAAATGCGCTGATTGCTGCAATGAAACAAAAAAATAATATTGTTTTTAATCGGTTCTTTATCATAACAGCTTTTGTTTAATGAAAGAAAATAAGTAGTTTTTGAAAAATGCTGTAATATCTGCATTCATTTTATTGCTGAGATACATTGCGGGGGAAAGTTAAACCCGCCACCTTTTTGTTGCAATTAGCTCCATGCGCACCCTCCTTGTTTTCAGAGCCCTGATAGGCCGCAAATAATTTCATTCTACAAGTAGGGCAAGTGCCTGGTTCTGAAAAATGAACCGTATCACACTCGATATTACAGGGAGGATACTGGAAATAAATTTTCTTACTGCTGAATTCAGGCGTCTGCGCCTGCAAATTCTTTAATTGCAGCAATGAAAACAAAGCAATAAAATAGAGCATATACCTTTTCATGATTCCGGTTTATTCAGGGCAGAAAGGCCTTTTACCCCTTCTGCCCGGTTGAAATACTAGAACTTCCCGGTCAATGTAATTCCTGACATTCTCGGTGTGCCCATCATATAAGAGCCATAGCCATAAGCCATATAACGTACATCGTTTAGGTTACGAACCCAAAGAGCAATATCTATATGTTTGCTCGTAACACCTGCTCTGGCATTGAGCATTCCATAAGCATTCTGTTGAAACGCATTTACAAAATCTAATTGATATTCGCCAATGTATCGGTATTCGCCTCTGATGAATGCCTTTAAATTCTGAGCAGATTTTGAAAGCGGTATGCCATATTGAACCGCGAGCATCGACTGTAAAGCAGGATTATTAATTGCCTTATTGCCTTTATAATCTTTTACTGAGTTGGTTGCTGCATCAAATAATTCTAATCTTTTGTATTCGCTGTGCGAGGTGCTGGCTGTCCAGTCTATTTGCAGATTTTTGATTGGTAGTGCCGATGCCTCCAACTCCAATCCATAATTGTCCATATCACCCACATTCAGCGAGGCATAGTTTATACCGTCTTGAGAGGTTGAGACCTGTTGGTCTTTTTGTTGAAAATAGAAAGCCGTCAGATTTAATTTCAGACCGTTATTGAATAAACTATTTTTTAATCCAACCTCATAGTTATCCGATTTTTCGGGGTTGTAAGTTGGATTTTGTGTATTGCCGAAATTAAACCCTCCAACTCTAAAGCCTTTCGCATAAGAGGCATAAATCATAGCGTTATCGGTCAGTTTATAGCTCAAAATAACTTTTGGTGTAAATGCGTTGAAGGTTTTTTTCGCTGTGCTGTCAGCAGTTAATGGTGTGATTACACCACTTTTTTCAAATGCTGAATTTTGTGTTAGCTCACGGTGTTCAATATCATATCTTGCTCCAGCTACTACATCTAATTTTGAAGTAATGGCATAGGTAGCTTGCCCATAAAAAGCTACACCATAAGCATTTCTTCTTCCATTGCCAACCGAGCCATAGGGTGCGTTGGGGTCGAATAGTGCATAATCCTGGTCGAAATAGGTAGTACTACTGTTCTTTGATTTTTCACCAAATAAAAATGTACCAGCCGTCCATTTAAACTTATTGGCATTGGCAGGAGATGAAAAGCGTAATTCCTGTGTCCACTGTTTTTGTTTTGACCAGGTAGTAAAACTAATGAGTTGAGCAGGGCCAAAGTCAAAATCGAATCTTCCGGGAAGCCAGATATGATAATCGACCAATGAAGTGATAGAGGTAAAATTAAAGTGTCTGTTGTAATATTTTACCGCCAGCGAAGTATTGAAATTGGTTCTGCGTTCGGTATTATCCCAATTTCCGAAAACTGTAAATGGAGTAGCTCGGGCGGCACTGTCTGTGCCTGCCCATGGATAAGCACCCTGGTCTTTATTATTTTCGTACCTTGTGTTCCAGTCGATAGTAAGTTTTTCTGAAGCAATGTATTTTAGATTTATATTTCCGTTGTATGTATTGTGCTTGTCAATATATTTGGTTTCAGGTGTTGGGTTCGAGTAAATAGATCCACGGTTATTCGACTGAAAACCTGCATTCATAAACAACTTATCTTTAACAAGAGGTGTATTAAAACCTATACTATAACGTTGTTGTCCATAATTTCCTAAATCTACCTCAGCAAAGCCACTGGTTTTGTTTGTGGGTCTTTTGGTAATAATGTTAAGTACACCGCCAAAGGCATTTCTACCGTAGAGTGTGCCTTGTGGTCCACGCAAAATTTCAATTCTTTCGATATTATTGAAGTTGAGCGGTGCCGAAAAATAATCAAACTGGTAAACGCCATCTACGTAAGTTGCTACGGCTTGGTCGTTTGAAAAACCCATAGCACCACGAATATTCAAAAAATTTGACCCTACACTATTGCCATGTTCAACAGTAAATGTGCTTGGCGCTAATGCTGTGAGGTCTGTAATGTTCCAAATTCGGTATTCTTCTATTTTCTTGGCGTTTATAGAAGTGATTGCTAACGGCGTTTTTTGCAGATTAGTTTCGATTTTATCAGCTGTTACCACTACTTCACCCAAATCCTGCGAACTTTCTTTCAAAGTAATATCCAAAGTAATTATACCGCTCACTTCTACTGTTTGGATTCTGGATGCATATCCGATAGCACTGATAGATACACTATAAGTGCCTGTAGCCAAGCTGATTTCAAAAGATCCGGTTTTATCTGTAATAGACCCTTTTGGCGTATTTAGTACCGAAACTGTGGCACCAATAATGCCTTCACCAGCTTGGTTTCTGATTGTTCCTTTGATAGATTGAGCATATAGGCTGCCTACTATCAGTAAATTAAATATGAATGCTATTATTTTTTTCATTGGTTTTTGTTTTAGCAAAACAATCAGGTATGATACACTGAGTGCGTTTTTTCTATTTGAATTATAATAAGTAAATGATGATAGCAACGATTATAGGCACTAAACAAATAAGTGTAACTTGAATTGTTCGGATTGTATAAAATAGAATGCTTTTCAATTTATTTTGCTGTTCGGGTGGCAAATGTTCAAAGTGTTTCATAGGAATAGAATTAAAGAGATTTTAAACAATAGTTAAAGAATTAACAGTTTAAACCAAATGTGCATCTATGGGATTATACCTATGCAAATCGAGATTTTTGTTGCTCTTTTCTAAGCCACACCTTGTTTAGATCTAAATTTATCAATTATGAATATGAGTAATACGCTAAGGCCAAACAATGGTAATATTACGCCCAAGGCAACAATGGCTATTACTAATGCCATACTTGGGCTTAGATTTTTTGGAATTTTCGGTACACTTAATGAACCTGTTTTTTTTCTAAAGAAGTAAGTAGCAATTGCCGTAATGCTTAATAGCAAAAGACCTGTGGCAATAAATATCATTAACAACCAATTCCATAATCCAAACTCTCCCTGATGAAATGCCATCACCCACTGCCTGCTTTTCATCATTAAACCTATATCTGCCCAAGTATTTTTTTTCAAAACCTCTCCAGAATATTGATCAAGGTGAATTTTTTCCATGGCACTCAGATTGGTAGTTTCATTATATACACTATACACACTTGTTGGGCCTTCTGGTAATTCTATAATGGTAGTACCATCTAAGTTCATGGCTTTGGCTTTCATTACTATTTCATCTAATGTCAAAGGTTCGCCAACAGGAGTAGATTTTATCGCTTTACCTTCCCATGCTTTAGGATAACCACTATTTGTTACTTTCTGTACCCATTGATAACTTTTGCCAAAAACATCTGTCCAAGGCAATCCTCCTGCTAAAACAATCAGGAGTAAAAGCGAAAACCAAAAACCCAAAAGAGCGTGTAAGTCTCTGAATAATATGCGTTTTGATTGATTGATACGAACCCTAAAAAAAGCCTTTATACCACCGCTTCTTGGCCAAAAAAGATAAAGACCTGTGATGATTAACACTACCATCCAACTGGCTACTAACTCAACTACCTTGGTGCCATAACTACCCAGCAAAAGTTCTCCATGAAGTTTACGAACTTTGAACATATCAGTTTCATTGATATTTATAATGCCTTTAACTTTTTGAGAAAAAGGATCAATATACAAATGAGATTTATGAGAAAATTTACCTGATATAAATTCTGTTGCCTCGTTAGCCGATTGTGGAACAATCATGCCTGAAGGTACTTTTTTCCACTCTTTTTTTGCCAGTTGCCATTGTTGTTGAAAACTCATTTTGTTTTCGGTTTTTTGTTCTATATGAGCAAGAGCAGCCTTTTGAGGTGCTTCATACTTGTCTTTAAATAAGTATATCAAGCCAGTGAGCGCAAGCAGAATAACAATGGGAGCTGAAATTATACCACCGATAAAGTGCCATTTTACAATCCAAGGATAAATGTTTTTACTAGTTTTATTTTTCATATTAATTCTGTTTTCAATAACACGCCAGCCTTTCTTCCAAATCTAGCGTGTCTTTGTGGTGGCGATTATTTTTTACCTACAAAATTGTACTGTAAACCAACTACAAATGTACGCGGAGCTGCAGGCGTGAAAGTTGTACGGTCAGTTGCAGCATTACCACGAGTGGCATTGGTTGCATATAATGCATCAGTTAGGTTCATGATGTTTGTATAAACTTCAATACTTTTCCACTGATACCCGGCACGGAAGTTTATTAAGTCATACCCATCATAAGAAATGGTATTGATTTGGTTTTGATACCATTTACTTAGGTGCTGCCATTCAATCGATGTACGGAAACCTTTCAGCCAGGTTGGATAATAACTTAATTCAGCGTTCCACAGCCAACGTGGGGCAGAAGGCATATCTTTACCATTCACATCTTTTAAGGCGTCAGAGGCCCTTTGACTTAAAATGAATTCAACAAAACGATGTATTGAATATGCACCTCCTGCTCGGAACATTACTTGCTTGCTTGGTTTGAATGTTAGACCCAATTCAATTCCTTTATGAATTGTTTTACCGGCAGCTTGATAATCGGTTGAATTGTCAGGTTGACGGATGTTTAGCAGTTCGTTTGTGCCGCTCATTTGATAGAGTGAAGCATCTATATAAATCTTGTTTTTGAGCAATGATGCCCATCCACCGATTTCGGCATTATTGAATGTAGCAGGTATCAGATTGTAGTAGAACAAATCTCCATTGGCAGCCGGGGCTGGTCTTTTGCGGAAAATGGCAGTTAAACCCGATGGCGCAAAACCTTTCGAGAAATTGGCATATAAACCTTTACCTTTACCTAAATTATAGGTCAAGCCGAGTTTTGGCGTTGTTTTGGTATAAGTTTTAGAGCCTCCAATGGCTTCGCCGGTTGTTTTATCAACATCAAGGTTATTCACAAAATCGAACGACATATTATCGTAGCGCAATCCTGCCGATATTCTTAGATTTTTGATAGGCTCAAAATCATACTGCAAATAAATCGCTGTATTGCGTATGTCTGCTTTATAATCAGCTATCTTAATATCCGGACGTTCTTTTACAATAGTATATTTTTCAACTGATTTTTTATCTGCTCTTAACTGAGCGGCTAAGTCAATCTGGTATGACCAATAATCATTTGGCGAGAAATCAACGTTTGTACCGATAATTGCTTTAGAATTTAAAAACTTAAAGTTTTGCGTATGTTGTGCAATTACCCCCAGACTTTTAAAGTTATTTGAGTTAATTTCTCCACGAGCAGTTGTTGCTCCCGATGTCCAACGAATACCATAGCTTGGGTTTTGCCCATGCTTGTTATCTCTACCAAAAACAGTGATAAATGACTGAGAGCCATTGTTCCAGTCTTTTTCGAAAGTAAGGCGTGTACGAAGCGAGTAAGACTTGCGGTAGGTAAAATCAGTTGTGCTAATATACTGCCGATTATAAAAAGCAACACTATCTACACTACCACTCGTTTGTGAGTTATATTTTGCGTAAGAGAGTGTATAAATAAGCCGTGCTTTAGGCGAAATCTGATACTCCAATCGTGCATATTGAGCATTTTTTGTATAATCCGAACTGGTCATCCAGGCGTCTTTTTGCTCTGCTACTAATCCCCCCAAATAAATGCCAAATTTACCAATTGTTGCCCCTGCACCATATTGTATTCTACGATAGCCCCATTGGTCAAATTGTATACCTACACGTGCTGTTGGAACTGCCGTTGGGCGTTGTGAAACAAAATTAATTGCTCCTCCAACTGCCTCTGGCCCGTAGATAGAAGAAACAGGCCCTTTCACAACTTCTATTGAGCTTACCGTAAATTGATTCATTTCGAGCAATGAGTTGTGGTTGAAAACACCCATTGGGCGAATCGGTACCCCATCTTCTAAATACAAATAATATGCATTGGTAGTCATTGGTTGGCGAATCGACATTGAATGTTGCTCATTATTAAGGTTTACCATCATTACACCTGGTGTTTTATTGATAACCTCATACACAGATGTTGCTTTGGCTTCGTCAATTTGTTTAGGTGTAAGTTTCGAGATTGCAATAGGAGTTTCGGTACGCAAACTTGCTTCACGGTTTCCCGTTACAACAATAGTTTGTAAATCTTCTGAGGCTGTTTCGAGCGATATTGAAATGCTTTTACCAGCTACTACATCAATAGTTTTGGTTTCATAACCAATATTGGTAATGACTAATTTTGTAGCATTGGCATTCAATTCAAAAGCACCATTTATATCCGTTATTGCTCCAATCGAGGTGTTTTCAGCTTTTACAGTTGCTCCGACAACAGGTTCTTTTGTATTAGCATCGTAGATTTTTCCTTTAATCGACTTTTGCGCAAAACTTAAATTAATAGAGATAATGGATAGTATGATATATAATATTTTTTTCATTGTTGATTGACTTAGGTAAAACATAGATACACAGGTATTCTACCCAATTCTTAAGAACGGACAAATACGAATGTTAGAAATTTACTTATGTTGGATTCTTAAAACTGCGGAGGCTTTAAAATTGAAGTAATCGGAGATAAAAAATAATTGCTTAGGTAAGCGAAGTTGAAGGTTAGGGTTGAAATTACTGTAGCGATTTGTGAAATATAAAAATTTTGAAAACTGTGATATAACTCTAATAATTGCTTAAATGCGCTAACTTTAGATTGATGAGTATCACGTTCTTCGGCTGCTTTTAATTTTTTGGCTAAATAGCATTTTCCATCACAATGGAGTTGTGGTCGATTCTTATTAACACAATAGTTTTTTATAATGTAATCTTTATTGATTTCATATTGTAGATAGATAATAGGAGCTATCATGACTCGCATAAAAAGCAAGCCACAAACCAGCATAGTACCTATTTTTTTAGCTGAATTCAATTTATTAAAAAAAATGAATATAAAATAAAGATATATTGACACCATAAGACCCACAACTCAGATTGGCAAAACTACTCTGAGGCAGATCTTTACAAAGGCAAATCGAAATGAGATAGTTGAGCAAATAACATAGCTGCACACTAACCAGATGCCCAGGTTTACTAAAGGGCATAGGAATAGTATTGAGCATGGAATTCTCAAGAGAAGGAAACTAAAAACGATCTAGGCTAAGCAGGGTGGATGAAAAAAATGAGATATGTACTTTGTAGAATAAGATTCATTATATAAATCTACCGGATCGGGTTGAATTGCGTAGTGGCGGTCAAAATTGTGAGCGAATATTTCTTCACAAATAATTATGGGTAATTCAAATTTTTCAAAAGCCTGGTGATGGGCCTGCTTTTCTCTGTCTTCAGCGGCTTTGAGCCGTTTGGCGAGATAACATTTACCATTGCAATTAAGCTGAGGTTTGTTTTTATTTACACAGAGAACCTTGGCAATGTAGTCTTGACGCAGTTTGAAATCAATTAAATAGTAAACCTGAGTAAAGGGTCTGACCATTACTGAAAACAGAAGTAATATAGCGATTGCTTTTCTCAAGTGTAGAATATTTGGCACAAATATAAGCAAAATCGAGTGAAATTGTATAATCGGATACTTATATTTCTATTTACAGACCTGATGATTGATTTTATCGCATAGGCAAATTTAGCTATTATAGTATATATAAATTCGGAGAAAATAGGTGTCAGAGGCATTCGCCTGTCTGAGCTTTGAAGATACTTCTTGTGTCGGCTCTAAAACCCGGACTAAGTAAGACAAAACGGCCAACTACGTATAAACTCTTTTTTAGTCCGTGTTTTTATTTAAGAATTATTAGATGCAAGATAATAAAAAACGCCAAAAACAAGGCTTAATTTACAACAGAAAAACGAAGATTAAACTTAAAACCTGTGGGGTGATAAAATAATTTTAAATCAGGACCCATACTGTAAATATATTTAAAAAAGTACTTTGCCGGCCTATTTCTCTACCCATTCACGAAACGCTGCCGTTTGGCTCTGGCTGGTTTTTAAGTAGGTTTCGTAGCCTTTTAGTTTGATAGCCAACGTATTTTTATTGTAGCGTTCTATTTTTTCAATGTAAGGCTTGTGAATAAGTTCACTTCGGTTGACACGGAAAAAATCAGAAGGATTGAGAAACTCTTCAATTTCCTTTAAAGTGGGTTCTGTCAGCAAGTGTTTTTTTCCTTGACGATCATAAGCAAACACTAAGCCTTCGTTAGCTTCAAAGAACAAAATGCTTTCAGTTTCTAAAAAATATATTCCCTGATGGGTATTGATGGTGAAACGCTTCTTGTAAGACTTGTCAGAAAAATTTTGTTGAATAAGTCTGGTCAAATTGGCAATAGAGTCTTGCTCTTTTGTACCGGAATTTCTGAGCAAAAGAAATTTATCCCATGCCTTTTGGAAACGTTCTTTAGAAAAGGGTTTCAGCAGATAAGCAATACCGTTACCATCAAAAGCATCCATCCAGAACTGGTTATAAGCTGTGGTAAAAATAATAGGACAAGTAATTGAAACCTGGCGGTAAATCTCAAAGACATTACCGTCCAGAAGTTCGATGTCAGAAAGAATAAGGTCGGGTTTGTGAGTATTCAAAAAATCAATGGCAGATTGCACCGTGTCTAATTCGGCTATAATTTCAGCTGACAAATCCAATTCTTCAATGAAGCGTTTCAGTTTCTTTTGTGCCGGGATTTCGTCTTCTATGATGAGTATTTTTGTCATTTGCTTTGTTTATGAATGATAGGAACAACTACCGAAAACTTATCTTCTTTTTGTTGGATTTCTATCAGATTTTCAGAAAGTAATTTGTACTGCTCTTTTAGGTTTTTCAATGCCCTGCCTGATGTAGGCTTACTGTTTCTTTTCAGATTTATATTATTAACCACTGAAACATTTCGGTTAACATTTATGTGAATATAAATCGGTTTCTCTTTCGTTCCGAGGTTGTGCTGCACAGCATTTTCAATCAGTAGTTGTAAGGTAAGCGGAACGATAGAGCCGTTTTCATTGCTACTTTCGATACGCAACTGGTATGCGTTTCCGTATTTATGCTGAATGAGTTTGAAATATTGCCTGGCAAAATCAATTTCTTCTTCAGTTTTTACTAATTCTTTGTCAATCGAATGTAATACATAGCGATATATCTCTGCAAATTCATTGAGGAAATCGGAGGCTTTGTTTTTATCTTCTTCTATCAGTTGATCCAGTATATTCAGATTGTTGAACAGAAAATGTGGATTGAGCTGATTTTTAAGCTGATTGATTTTGCTTTCTGCCAGCGCTGTATTATATGTTGCCAGTTTCTGCTGGTGTTTTTTATTGCTTTTATAATAATAATAGGTAAGAAAAAAACTACCGTAAATGATTCCGTCTAGAAAGTGTGAAAACAGTGAAATGCTTAGGGTAGGTAAGTTGAAGTTTCTCTCTACGGTATCAAAAGCCATTGCTATCAACAGGCTGATTAATTGCATGGTTACCACAAACACAAGCAAAGATGTGCCGAATATTTTAAGTATAACTGGCGTATTGAATAGGTCTGATTTCTGCCATTTCCGGATAAAGAAAAGGATAATCAAAAACAAAATACCTGCTCCCACCAGTGTTGCCAGTGCTGCTTCGGGCGTAAAGGTGTAGATGTTGATTTTTTGTCTATTCACAGTGCGTATGTATATAGACTGTACATACGCAAATAGCAAAATAAACATCAGAAAGTGGCCGTTTTGGTTTATTTTAACGATGATGTTTTTCATTGAAATTTTGCTCGGGCAACTTACAAAGAAACAGCCCTAGAACTTTAAAGGACTGTTTCTGATAGTGTGTATTTTAATTTTTCTTTTCTGGAAATGACGCAATGGTGTTTCCTTTGTCATCAAAGAAGTCAAGTTTTGCATTGTTTTCCTTATCTACATAAAACATAGCTTTGGGCATTCCTTTGTCATCAAAAAGAAACAGCCCGTTGTTCTGGCTTCTTGATTTTCCCAGCATCACTCTCGGAACACCCCCTAATAAACCTTCTGCCTGGTATTGTTTATATTTTTCCTGCATCGCTTTGGGGTTGTTTTTGCGAAGTTCCTCCAACTCTTTCATGATTTCCATTGTTTTAAGCTGAGACTCTTTGCTTGGGCGGTCGTTGAAGGCCAACGTACTGCTCACAAACCGCTTGTCGCCCTCTCCAATGTCTTGGGTTAACAGTTGCATTACCTGATCACCATCATATTGGTCGTAAGTTAGCGAAAGGCCTGCCGAATGCCCATTTTCTTTTTTCTTACCATCATATATAAAGCCTCCTGCTTCTATACCATCTTCATTAAAGAATAGCATTCCCGAACGTTTTTTCCGATCAGCATTGGTGGGGCGATTATTGATTTTATCAGTTCCGTTCGGAAAGCGTTCTACATTAGTAATGACCATTTTTACCGTACCATCCTTTTCTATAATATTGATGCGTTCTACATCAATTTCGCTGAATCTTTGATTGCCTGATTCTTTGAAGGCAACTGAAGTAATAAAAGTTATTCCAATTGCGGTTGCTATTGCAAAGGTTCTTAAAAATACTAATTCTCTGTTCATCTTTTTTTGATTTTGATTATTTGATGAAACAAAACTAGAATAGTAATAAGCAGTATTCTACAACAAATCAATGATTGCAGGAGAAAAACAAATGAACTAAGGAACCGCAGGAATGAGTGACGCTAGTGGAATGATTAAAATTGAAAAACAAATTCAATCTTAAGGATATGTTCTAAAATTTTGCTAAAAAATAGACGTAAAGAAACTGTTTAAACTTTTATTGATTTTAAGTATGAAAGATAAGCTACTGCATCTCTATCATTCTTTGTATGAGTGCTAGTTCCATTCAATTCTGACCTCAGACCTTCTAAGATTTTACTGATTCATATCTGGGTTTTTGTTGATACTATTTTATATTCTAATCTATTTTAACTCCATTATTCATATTCTTATAAGTGATTTTGAGAGCTGACCTTAACGAAATTATGCCAGTAGATGACTACTTTTTTCTACGGAATACAGGCAAACATTTGTGCATCTGTAAGACAAGGCTTTCTGATGCATAACAACTCTATATAATACTGACAAAAAAGGCCACTAAGGGCAAAAAAGGCAGAATTGTGGCTATTAAGGCAGAAACAGTGATTGCTGAAATAGTATATTCTGCTACGTGTTTCCAATTTATTTTTCCATCATAATATAAGCAGGGTATGATTGACCGTCGGGTAGGTCAAATGTTTCATCGTAGGGCTGGGTACCTCCGCTATTATTGTAAGATGCTACACGTTTTACTCCGGTTGCAGTGCTTCCGCCCGTACCATTAATAACATGCTGAATTTGGCCCGGGCCAGCAAAACGGGTGATACACATTTTTTCGAGCTTTACATTTGGGCTGTTTGGTATTTCAAAACCATTTTTCTTGTTTACGTTACCGTCGGTCCCTGTGAAGACAGCGTAGGAACCCATCCCGATACTGTGGTGCTCTTTTACTGTATTAGCTACCTTAAAGGCGGCATAGCCATCAACTCTGCCTCCCTGGCTACTCCAGCTTGCCTGATTGGGCGCATCATAAGGTGGCTCGTTTTGTAAGAAATAGGTTCTGCCACGCTCTCCGAGCCATAGTACTTCGTATTCCTGATAGTGTTCGGCAAACAGACCATATAAAGTAACATCGTTACCTGTAACAATCAGGCCGTTTTTGCATCTGTCTCTTGTCCATCGTGCTTTACCACCAGGTTGCGAGCCGTGGTCGGCACGCCATAACCAGAAATGGTCGCCCACCACATGGCTACTGTTTATCTGCATAGAGGCATGTATCTGAATATTTTTAGCCTGAACTCCACCCACTCTGCAAGTAATATCTGTGAGCATAATAGGGTTGGCACTATGGTCAGCATTGGCTCCGTCGTTACCGATTCTTATCTGATAAGTCGTACTATTGAATGAGTCCATCAGAAGTCCGGCTACGATAATCCCGTCCTTGTCATCAACATAAATGCAGCCCCAAGTATTTTTTTCGGTTGGCTCCAGCGTTACCGAAGCTATACCCGCACCCAGCAATATGGCATCTTTTCTGTTTACCTGAATCGGCGCATTCAGTGCATAATGGCCAGGTGTAAAAAATATATTCTTACCTGTTTTCAGGGCATTGTTTATTTCTACCTCGGTGTCACCTTCTTTGGCTACATACCAATCGCTAAGCAAATCCTGAATTTTGCCTTTGCCCATGTCGGTTTCTGACCACGATAGGCCCACTCTGTCTTTTTGCCATGCCGGAACAAATACTTTATATTCATGGTCTTTATCAATAAAAAGGAAAGGTTTTTCTCTGACAACAGGCGTGGTGGCAATAGGGGAGTTGCTATCATTCGCCTCTGGAGCGTTGACACAACCCTGCCAGACCATGTTATAAGAACCACCCATTGCACCAGAACCTGCCGGGAATACAGTATTTCTGGTGTACCATTGTTGCTGTCCGGCCCAGTTTGGTCTGTTAGCGGTATAACGGGTGTCGGCAATAAAACCACCACTACCCCAGAAGTTGTTGCTGCCAACATCCGAAATATATTTTGAAGTGCTTTCAATCTGCATCCTTCTTGCACTGGTCGATTGAGAGACTGTCCAGGCAAAATCTCTCATTACTGTTACATTTTCCATCGAACGCCAGAATGTACAGGTAGCATTTGCACCACCAGAAAGGTGAGGCCTTGTAAACACAGCACCCAGTTTTACATCAGTAGGTAATTTACCTAAACCACCTATATGGGAATAAAAGCCGAGTTCTATTGAGTTGGCTTCTGCCGAAGAGGCTGAACCCGACCCACCCACATCGTAAGTCTGCCCACCCACATTTGCTTTGAAATAATACGCCTGCCGTTTGGTTGTCCACTCACCGTTTGCTCCGCTTCGCCCGGTGGTAGCAAAGTGTGCATTAATTTCGTTTCTTGCGGTTTCTGGTTTTTCAAACTTTCTATCGTAGAAATACATGTTGTCGCCAAAAATCTGGCTTTCCAGCGAGAGTAGCATTGTTACCGAATCACGTGTAATTTTATAGTAGTTTTCGTATTTATCGGCATTGGGCTTTTTATCGGTAAAAGTCAGCTTTGAAGTTGAACCTACCATTACAAAATCTGATGCCAGACGGCTACCGCCTCTTGTAATTACATAAGGCCCTGATGAACCGAAAGCCGGCCATGTTAGGGTAATGCTGTGTTTTTTCTTGTTGTAAACAATGCTGCTTCTGGTTTCAGCCAACTGTTTTTCTGCCTCTGAAAAACCAGAGTTTATAAAACTGCATAAAACCACAATAGATGCCAGTGCTGTAAGAAAAGAGCGTGTTTTTGTATGCATAAAAATATTCTTTTTAATCGGTGTTAGAACTGAAAAAACGCTGTCAAAACAAGAGAAAGGATAGCAAAGGGCGGTTTCTGCTTTAATTGAGTCAGGTAATTTACTTACAAAGATGCTTCAAATTTTCGAGTTCTGTCAAAGATTTTTCAAGGGTTTTTATGAATATAAAATGTAAGCTGAATTTGTGTGGGGTAAACTATTACCAGAGATTAAGCTCAAAGCCACGCCAGTGTTTTAGCTCACATAGTTTTAAGTTCTTTTTATCAAAAGCATTAAAGCGCATATTTAAAAATAAATTCTACTCACTTAAAATGAGAATTTACCAATTTATATGATTGGACTTTACCTGAATTAGATAAAACCTGTAGTGTTGCGTTATGTTTAAAGAATAAACATCTACGCGTATCCCCTGTAAAATTAAGCCCACTTTGTTCGAATGTCGTCGAGTTGAATCCTCCCTTTCCATTGCCTAACAAAATAACACCCCTTGAGGCGTCCTGTCTGCCTTGGTGAGCTTCGTTGGCAAAAAAATTACCCCCCAGCAATAAATCAGTATTGCCATCATGATTATAATCTTCTGGTATTATTGAGAAGACAGGGGATTGTTGTGCTTCCCAGGGAAGAGGTGTAATTTGAAAGCTACCTTTTCCATTGTTTATTGCAATACAACTCCGTAACTCATAAACTTCCTTTAGAGTGGCACCTTTTTTATCATTTTCAGAAAATAAGTCATTAAACAATGTGCCTGAATAATCTTTGAAATTAGTGAATCTTTTGCGGAAAGTATTGATTTGTAAATTCAGATTTTCTCTAGGGTGCACCGGAACTAACTCCCCATTGATATATTGGCCCATTATCGGGTCAATTCTGTTATTATTGTCAAAATCTTTTGCCAATAAAACTATAGGATATTGAGCGCTTGCTTGGTAAAAAGAATTTAGTCCTTCATTGCCAAGTATTAGGTCATCAAATCCATCTTTATTCAGGTCGGCTACTTCAACTGTATTCCACCAGCCTTCTGTTTTTTCTTTTTGATTAAGAGATAGTTGGCCTTTGTTATTTTTCAGGATAGTTAATGGCATCCATTCACCAACTATTACTAAATCTTTAAAGCCATCTTTGTCTAAATCAATTGCTTTAGCGTCACAAACCATTCCTATTTTATTCAGAAATGGAGCGATTTGAGATGTAGCGTCTGTAAACTTTCCACCGTCATTTCTCAAAATATAACTTTTGGGTTCGTTAGGATATTCATTCGGCATTATACGGCCACCTATAAAAATATCAAGATCCTTATCGTTATCAATATCGAGTGTTGTAATTACATGGCTACTTATATTAATAGAAGGGAAATTGGTTGTGATTTTAAAATTTCCTTTTCCATCATTGAGCCATAATTGCGGCTGAAAAGCCTCTGATATAGTTAATGCCCGCTCACAACTCCCTCCGGCAAAGATTAAATCCTGGTCACCATCTTTATCGGCATCAAAAAAATGGATAGCGCCTACTTCCATATTTTTACTTGTAGGAATCTCCAACACCTTTTTGAATTTTCCTGTTTTATCCTGAATGAAAATTTGGGTCTCATTACCTGATAACGACCCGCCAATAGCTAAGTCTTCTATGCCATCACCATTTATATCTGCTTTGGCAACGGCAGGCCCAAGCTTAGATAGCATTTTATGAAGCGTAGCTGTTTGATTAAAATCCACATAATTGAACTCCTCATGTTCAAAATCCAGTGATGATTCATTATTAACCTGAAAAAGTTTTTCACTAGGCTCGAAATGCTTACTATTTTGAGTAGCCTCAGCATATTTTACAGTTAAATTTCTGATTTTACCATCAATCGCATATTTTTTCTGAACTTTACCATCAGGCCAGCTAATAAGTAATGAATCAATTTTTTTGTTTTTACCTAGCCCTATTAAAATAGTATGAGGCATTGAAGAGAGATAGCCTCTAACCGGATTATTTTCAAATATGAGTAACTCATTTCCAATCCAGGCGCTTAGCTTAGCGCCTATACCTGACCTATTATTTTCACTTCCTTCAAAATTTACTTTTAAACTTAGATTTTGATTTTGTTGGACAGATGAATTTATAAAAATAGAAGCTTCGCTATCCACATTATTCACAATTAGGTCTAAATCACCATCATTATCAAGGTCTGTATATACAGCACCGTTAGCATAAGAAAGCTCATTTAAACCCCAACTTTCAGATAAGTCTTCAAAAGCCAGATTACCAATATTCCGATAAGCATAATTTCTAAGTGGTATTTCAGGTACTTTCTCAAGTAATTCTTTTCGATTTTCTGCTCGTGCTGCCTCAGTACCAAACATATCTTTGCTTCGGTAATAACTTATAAAATCAAGGTCTGTTACATTTTTTCTGTATCCGTTTGAAACAAAAATGTCTTTCCTTCCATCATTATCAAGGTCACAAAGTAAGGTAGACCAACTCCAGTCTGTCTTGGCGATGCCTGCTAGAAGGCCGTTTTCACTAAATTGAGGAATCTCGTTTTCATTGCCCAGATTTATTTGCAGCATATTTCTCATATACTGTAATTCGTAGTTATAAGGAGCGTTTATACTCATTTGTTTTTTGTCATAATCGGGCTTGCCTAGCATTTGTTTTTGTCTGGCGTTATCTTGTGGTAGCATATCCAATTGGAAAATATCTACCTTACCATCCTGATTAATATCTGCTGCATCTATACCCATACCAAACAGTGCGGTATGAGGCATAGCTCTTTTAATCACGTTTTCAAATGTACCATTGCCCTTATTTAGATAAAGCGCATCTGAACTAAGAAAGTCATTAGAGCAGTAAATATCTGGCCAGCCATCGTTATTATAGTCTGAAACAACTACTCCTAACCCTAAGCCCTCATAAATAATTCCTGCTTCTTTTGATACATCTTTATAAATCGGGTGTGCATCTACTGCGCCATAATTCTGAAGAAGTTTACTGGTAGATGGATGCGAGCCATCATTTATGGCTGGTCTTAAATAAGTAGGATTTTGGGTGTCAGGAGAGGTATTTAATAAAAATACATCAAGGTCGCCATCTATATCATAGTCAAAGAATACTGCCTGAGTTGAGTATCCTGCATAATCAAGGCCATAAGCCGCAGCCGCTTCTTTAAAGGTGGGTATTTGTGTTTTCTGATTAATGTATAGTAGATTGCGGGTGTTTGGCATTAACGGATGATGAGCAACCGAAATATAAATGTCATCCCAGCCATCATTGTTAATATCAACTATAGAAACGCCATTACACCACCTATCAGTAGTGAGCCCTGCTTGTTTGGTGATTTTTTCAAATTTTAGTTGCCCCTTGTTAAGATACAATTCACAACTTACTTGGTTGCCTGTGAAGAATATATCATCAAGCCCATCATTATTAAAATCGCCAATACCAACACCTCCACCGTTATAAAAGTTTGTAAAAGTAAAGGCGTTCAAATCTTCATTCGCTTCCAGGCTATTGACAAAATCAACTCCTGTTTTAGAGCTTGATAGTTTTTCAAAGAGTTTATTAGGCTTTGTGTTGCATCCTGATAAAAATAATAAGCAGCTTAGGGTAATTAGAATTGGTTTCATAGATGAATAATAGAAATTGATTGTGATTTTAATGAAATATTTTGAGATGAATTCATGCTGTTGTTAAAATAGTACTAGTTAATAAAAAAAAAATCATATTAACTTTTTTTTTACATTATTATGTGTACATTTGACACATATTTATTTGTGTTAATTTGACACATATCAAAATTACACAAAAAAATATAATTAAGTTTCTATTCTTACAATTTATTTTAACTTTTTAAAAATGAAGGTAAACAATTACAAACCGACCATCCAGCGAGGTTTATCACGGAAGTCGATAAGGCTGCTGCTGTTTTTTTCATTGTCTTTATTTTCAGTAGGAACACTTATGGCGCAGGTCAGAGGTGTTGTTAAAAATGAAAATGGTGAGGCATTTCAAGGAGTAAATGTTGTAATTAAAGGTGAGACCAAAGGCACAATAACTGATGCCAACGGGCGCTATGAAGTAGCGGCTACTGGTGGGTCAACCTTAGTATTTAGTTTTTTGGGATATAAGTCTCTTGAAATGCCGGTAGGCAATCAAAAAGAGATTAATGTTTCATTAGAAGTTGACGATGCCCTTATGGAAGAGGTGATTGTAGTTGGGTATGGTACCCAAAAGAAATCATCACTTACAGGAGCAGTATCATCTATAGGCAATAAGGAGTTGTCTACACAACCGGTTATAAGTGCTACGCAAGCCATGCAAGGGCGTGTAGCAGGGGTATCTATTGTAAATAATAGTAGCCCTGGTGCAGAGCCAACCGTTCGTATAAGGGGGGTAGGTTCTATTAGTTTAAATCCTAATCCTTTATACGTAATTGATGGAGTGCCGGCAGGTGGGCTAAATACCATTGCTCCGAACGATATTGAATCTATTGAAGTGCTCAAAGACGCAAGTGCGTCTGCTATTTATGGCTCAAGAGCTGCCAATGGGGTAGTGTTGATTACTACCAAAAAAGGGAAGTCCGGAAAATTAAGCATTAGTCTTGATTCTTATGTAGGTACACAATCGGCCTGGAAAACATTGGATTTGTTAAATAGCGATGAATATATTAAATATGGCACAGCTTTGTTGACTGCTTCCGGACAACCGGTGCCGGGCCGTTTTTCAGCAATGAACACACCTATTTATGAGGGCGCTTCTACCACCTTTGCTGACACAAAAACAGACTGGCAGGATGTAATGTTCAAGAATGGACCTATTCATAACAATCAGCTTTCATTAGCGGGTGGAACAGATAAATCAAAATTTTATCTTTCTTTAGGTAATTTCAAACAAGAAGGAATTTTGCCATTTACAGAGTATGGTCGTCAAAGTATTCGTCTTAATTCTGACCATAGTATTTCAAAGTTTATTTCGCTTGGCCAAACAATGATGGTGTCAACCGATAAACGTATTGCCGAAAGAGACGCCGGTGGCAGAAGCATGATTATGAATATTATGCGAATGACACCCTACTGGCCTGTAAGCGACCCTACCAAATTAGGAGGATACAGTACAACGGCTCAAGGTCTTGACGCTACTGACCCCGAAAACCCTATGCGTATTGCCGTACAAGAGCAAAAAGACCAGATTGACCGCTCATTCAAGATGTTGGGCACGGTATATGCCGAAGTTAAATTCTTCAACTGGTTGAAATATAAATTTACGATGGGGGGCGATTATTCAAGCTCAATTTTCACAGGATTTGTTCCTATTTACAATGATGGTAACCGTAGTCGTCAAACAGCCGAGTTGTCTCAAAACAGAGGCCAGTATTTCTCAACTATCTTTACTAATCAGTTGACCTTCGATAAAACAATCGGGAAGCATTATATCAATGTGTTGGGTGTTATTGAACGACAAGATGCTACTTTTAAATCAATTAATCTGACTGGGCAACGACCTGACAACAATATAAAAGAGATTCAAGGTGCTTCTAATATTAATGGTAATACATCGGTTTCAGAAAATACTTTGCTTTCTTATGTTGCTCGTTTAAACTACGAATACAGCAGTAAGTATCTCTTAAGTGCCTCTGTACGTCGCGATGGGTCATCAAAATTTGCTCCTGGTAATAAATGGGGTACTTTCCCATCGGTATCACTAGGCTGGAGAATAAGCGAAGAAGCCTTCATGAAAGATGTGGTAGCCATTAATGAACTAAAACTGAGAGGTAGTATTGGGGTAACTGGTTACAATTCTATTGGCGATTATGACTGGCAACCGCTAATCTCGGCAAACAATACCAATTACTCGTTTGGAAATGCTTCTCAATTAGGTTCTTATTTTAATAGCCTTGGTAACACCGGCTTAAGTTGGGAAGAAACAACCATGAAAAACATTGGTTTGGATCTATCTTTATTCGGTAATAAAGTAAGTGTTTCAACAGAGTTTTATTCTCGTAAAACCGATGGACTATTACTTAGAGTTCCTCTACCAGATTCAGAAGGTTATTCTAATAGCCCACTGGCTAACGTAGGTAGTATGCAGAATAATGGGTTTGAGTTATCGTTAGGATACCACATCGATAAAAAAGATTTCAAATCAACTATAACAGGTACATTTGATTTAGTCAGAAATAAAGTTTTAAGTTTAGATACGCCAAATGCAACAATAAATGCAGGTAATAGTGCAGATTTTGGCGGTTTTGATATAACTCGTACAGAGGCTGGGCATCCGTTACAATCTTTCTTTGGTTGGCAAGTTGAAAAAATATTCCAGAATGAGGGCGAAGTAGCAGCAGCTAACGCAGCAGATGGAGATGCAAAAACACCATATCAGAATGAATTGACAAAACCCGGAGATATTAAATTCAGAGATTTGAATAACGACGGTAAGATTGATGGCAATGACAGAACGTACCTTGGTAGTTATCTTCCTAAGTTTTCGTATGGCCTGAACTATTCAGGAACCTATAAAAACTTTGATTTTGCTATCTTCTTCCAAGGAGTTTATGGTAATAAAATCTATAACGGAACAAAAGTTATTGGCCAGGGAATGTTGCGATTATTCAATGCCACTACAGATGTACTCAATGCCTGGACGCCAAGCAATACAGACACTGACGTACCAAGAGCGGTAAGTGGCGACCCCAACCAAAACTCAAGAACATCAGATCGGTTTATTGAGGATGGCTCATACCTAAGATTAAAAAATCTTACAATAGGTTACACTTTGCCCTCTGAAAAAATTGCTAAGCTGACAAATAATGTATTGACCAGAGCGAGAATTTATTTTACGAGCCAAAATCTCTTAACCTTTACAAAGTATAGTGGCTACGACCCTGAGATTGCCTCAAGAAATAATAACTTACTTACCAATGGTGTAGACTACGGAATGTATCCACAGGCACGCACGCTTACTATTGGTTTGAACCTTGGGTTTAATTAAAAAATTGCCAAAAAAGATTAACAATACTTCGAGATGAAAAAAATAATATTTATTACAAGTTTCTTCGGCCTGGCTACCGTTATGAGTTGTAATGACTCTGTATTGGATAAGGTAAATCCGAACGGTGTGACTTTTGAAACATACTTTACAAATGATAATGAGCTTATAGCAGGAGTAAATGGAGCTTATGCCATTTTACAGGGCTTTAGCCTTGGAGCCAGAGAGTGGTTCTTTTTACATGACTTAAGAGGAGACGAGATGGCTACCGGTGGCGGCCAACTTGAGGCACCTCGTAATCAATTACTTATTGGTGTAAATGATCCGGCAAACTCTGTTGCCAATTCGGTTTTCACAGGTTGGTTCAGAACCATACATAGAGCCAATGTGGTGCTCGAAAGTGCTAATAAAAAAGATGCTTCTTTCTCGGCAGACATAAAGAATCGTGTTACTGGTGAAGCAAAATTTTTGCGTGCATGGGCTTATTATGAGCTAGGTACTTTATGGGGTGGAGTGCCTCTTTATACAGAGTATGTTAAATCTGTTGAAGGTGCAAAACCAAGAGCAAGCCAGCAAGATGTTTATAAACAAGTAATTGACGATTTGAAAGCTGCCGAAAGTGTATTGCCAGCTACCTATCCGGCCAACCAATACGGGAGAGCCACCAAAGCCGCTGCACAGGTGCTTATGGCTCGTACTTACCTTCAGTTAGGAGATTATGGCAGTGCCAAAACCGAGTTGGAAAAAGTTGTTAATTCGGGCTTATACAAGCTTGTTGATAATTATCTTGACCTGACGAATGAAGAAGGAGAATTTAACGCTGAGTCAATTTTTGAAATCGCTTTTTCACCTTCTAACGGCGCCTTCAACTGGAGTGGCCCTGATGGCGACGGAGCTAGTGCACAAGAGGAAACAATCAGAACGCAAGAGTATTCGCCTATCGGATGGAGAAACCTGATTCCTTCTGATAAGATACTTGATAACTACGAAAGAGCATCGAAAGGAGATACTAAAAACGACCCACGTTTTGATATGTCTTTCTGGAAGGATGGAGATAAATTCAACAATGGTGCTGATGTTATCAAAGACGAAAATGTTCAGGGGAATTCATCAAAAATAGATGGCAAAACATTGAAAATCAGCTGGAGAAAATATTCGGTTCTTTATAAGTCTAATTCCGGATTTACGACAAGCGGTATTAATATGAGAGTGATGCGATATGCAGATGTACTATTGATGCTTGCAGAATGTGAAAATGAACTGGGTAACTCTGCTAAGGCAATTCAGTTAATGAATCAGGTGAGAGCCAGAGCTTCGGTAAATATGCCTGCGTATCCGACTAAAAATTATCCGTGCGATTCGAAAGCAAGTGTATTTGCGGCTCTTCAACATGAGCGTTATGTTGAACTAGCAGCAGAGCAAGTACGTAACTTTGATATTATCAGATGGAGAAAGAACAAAAAGGCAACATCAGAACCAATATCTTATTTTGTGGCAAGTAAACATGAATTACTGCCCCTTCCTCAAACAGAAATTGATAACAATCCGAGTATTGATCCTAAAGATCAAAATCCCGGCTATTGATGCCTACTCGAGAATAGACCGTTGCATGGCGGTCTATTCTTATCAAGTATTATTTATAAACAAAGGCATATTCTGCTTAAAACAAGCCTGTCGGCAAAAGCTTGATGGCTATAAATCTGTGTTTAAACGTTTATCAATGGGTAGCTTTAAAAAATTGAAATTATAAAATTATTTCTTTTTTTCTTACAATTAATTTGGCTGGCAGTGAATATTACATAAATTTGTGTATAGATGACACATATTTGAATCTGACAAAGGGCATTATGTAAAAATGCCATTAATTCTTTCAGTTTGCACCAACCACTAATGAAAAAAAAATTTCTATTTATTTTTTTTATTTTACTAACCAGACTGTCGCAAGGCCAGGCACCTCTAAAGCTTTGGTATAAACAGCCCTCTGGAAATACATGGGAAAATGCCTTGCCTATTGGCAATGGTCGTTTAGGTGCCATGATATATGGCAACGTAGAGAAAGAAATAATTCAGCTAAATGAGCACACTGTTTGGAGTGGTAGCCCCAATAGAAATGATAACCCTTTGGCACTTGAAAAACTAGCAGAAATCAGGAAATTGATTTTTGATGGCAAACATAAAGAAGCAGAGGAGCTGGCAAATAAAGCCATTATTTCAAAAAAATCGCATGGACAAAAATTTGAACCGGTAGGAAACCTTAATCTGGTTTTTGAAGGCCACGACACATACACAGACTATTATCGGGAATTGGATATTGAGCGAGCTATATCTAAAACAAGCTATAAGGTTGGGGATGTGATTTTCAACCGTGAGTCATTCGCTTCATTGCCTGATAGAGTAATTGTTATGCGAATTACAGCAAGTAAAGCAGGTAAGGTATCATTTACGGCAAAGTATTCATCTCCACAAAAACGTAAGACAATTGCCACAACAGCTTCAAAAGAATTGACTATTGCAGGAATTACAAATGACCACGAAACAGTTAAAGGCCTGGTAGAATTTAAAGGCATTACCCGTATTAAATTAGAAGGAGGACAATTATCTGCTACAGATAGTACCTTAATAGTAAAAGGAGCTAATGCTGCTGTTATTTTTATTTCAATTGCCAGCAGTTTTAATAACTATGAAGATATAAGTGGCGATGAAGAAGTTAGGGCTTCAGACTACCTGAATAAAGCATTCAAGAAACCTTATGCAACGCTTCTGAATACACATATAGCTGCGTATCAGAAGTTTTTTAAAAGGGTAAAGTTTGACTTAGGCACAACAGCTGCCGCCCAAGACCCAACAGATGTGCGCCTCAGAAATTTTAGAAATGCTAATGACCCGAATTTGGTGGCATTGTATTATCAATATGGAAGATATTTATTGATTTCGTCGTCGCAGCCCGGTGGGCAACCGGCTAATTTGCAAGGTATCTGGAATAACAGAATCAATCCTCCCTGGGACAGCAAGTATACCATTAATATAAATGCTGAAATGAATTACTGGCCTGCCGAAAAAACTAATCTTTCGGAGTTACACGAGCCTTTTTTAACGATGGTAAAAGAGCTAGCAGTAAGCGGACAGGAAACAGCTAAAAGTATGTATGGTGCAAGAGGGTGGATGGCGCATCATAATACCGACATCTGGCGAGCAACCGGAGCAATTGATGGTGCTTTCTGGGGGATGTGGACAGCCGGAGGTGGCTGGGTGAGCCAACATCTGTGGGAACATTATCTTTACACGGGCGATAAAGAATTTCTGGCTTCTGTGTATCCGGTTTTAAAAGGTGCTGCTTTGTTTTATGTAGATTTTCTGGTACAGCACCCAAAATACAAATGGTTGGTTGTGAATCCAGGAAATTCGCCGGAAAATGCTCCGGCAGCACATGGTGGATCATCGCTTGATGCAGGAACAACTATGGATAACCAGATAGTTTTTGATGTAATGAACAATGCTATCAGGGCCGCCGGATTACTGAAAAAAGACCAATCTTTTGTAGACACTCTTTTGCAAGTAAGAAGCAAACTTGCCCCTATGCATATAGGCAAGCACAATCAATTACAGGAGTGGCTCGATGATGTAGATGACCCTGACGACCACCACCGTCATGTTTCACATTTGTATGGATTATACCCTTCTAATCAGATTTCGGCTTATCAAACACCCGAATTATTTGCTGCTTCACGCAATACATTGATTCAGCGAGGTGATGTATCTACCGGATGGAGTATGGGCTGGAAAGTAAACTGGTGGGCTAAACTGCAAGATGGCAACCATGCTTACACTTTAATTCAGAATCAGCTTACACCTTTAGGCGTAAATCCAGATGGGGGCGGTACTTATAACAATCTTTTTGATGCCCACCCACCTTTTCAGATTGATGGTAATTTTGGCTGTACTTCGGGTATTACAGAAATGCTGATGCAAAGTTCAGATGGAGCTATTCATGTTTTACCAGCCTTACCAGATGTGTGGCAATCGGGTAGTATAGTAGGCTTGCGTGCCAGAGGCGGTTTTGAAATAGTAGAAATGAAATGGAAAGATTCAAAACTTATAAAACTGGTTGTAAAGTCTAATCTGGGAGGGAATTTACGTTTGCGCTTGCCTAATGAACTGAAGTTTAATACGGGTAGTAAATTAAAAACTGCGGCAGGTAAAAATACCAATCCTTTTTTTGATTTAGATGAAACTCCTGCGGCAATAATCTCAGAAAAATCAACAATAAACCCTCTTAGTTTAAAAGAAACCAAATTATTTGATGTGCCAACACAAAAAGGACAAATATTAAGTTTTGTTGGCATCTAACACCTAAATCTATAATAATTAGAAATGATAAAAATAGTAGCAAAGTTTTTCTCTGCGGCCCTTTTATGTTTGATATTTGGCGTTGCTCATTCACAAACTACTTTAGTGAACCCGATTCTTACCGGCTTTTACCCTGACCCAAGTATAGTAAAGGTTGGCACAGATTACTATATAGTTAATTCAACGTTTTCGTACTTCCCGGGTCTTCCGGTGATGCATAGCAAAGACCTCAAAAACTGGAAGCAAATCGGAAACGTAATAGACCGCCCTTCGCAGCTTGATTTCATGGGCGAACGCATGACTCGCGGCCTTTTTGCGCCAGCCATCAGCTACCATAAAGGAACCTACTATGTAACCTGTACTGATATTGATCATGATGGGAATTTTGTAGTAACTGCAAAAAATCCGGCAGGCCCCTGGAGCAACCCAGTAAAAATACCAGAAGTGAAGGGAATTGACCCATCTATTTACTTTGATGAAGAGACCGACAAAGCATACATCATCTATAATAGTGATGCACCTGATAGAAAGCCCTTATATTCTGGGCATCGGACCATCAGAATGTATGAATTTGATTACCAGAACCTGAAAGTTGTTGGTGAAGAACAGCAACTCGTAAATGGGGGCGTAGACCTTTCTAAAAAACCTGTATGGATAGAAGGCCCACATATACTAAAACGAAATGGATGGTATTACTTATATGCAGCCGAAGGGGGGACTTCTGTCAATCACTCTGAGGTAATTCTGCGTAGCAAGTCAGTTTGGGGGCCTTATGTACCCTATGAAGGGAACCCGATTTTAACCCAGAGAGAATTACCGGCAGATAGAAAATATCCGATAACATCGGCAGGTCATGCCCAATTTGTGGATGGCCCTGATGGCAATATGTATTGTATTTTCTTGGCAGTACGTCCGTACGAAGGTGATTACTACAATACAGGCCGCGAAACATTTATTGCGCCCGTAACATGGAAAGATGGCTGGCCAATGATTGAACACGGTGAAAAGCCTATTGAATACAGTTACCAGACCAACATTAAAGAAATTAAGTCAAAGGGAGCATTGCCACAGTCAGGCAATTTTCAATATACACTTACTTTTGACAAAGGACTTGACCTTTCTTTGCTATTCATGCGTACAGTTGATAGTAGTTCTTTCAAAACATCTAAAACCGATGGCTTAACATTAAAACTAAAACCTGAAACCATTTCAGAGTTTAAAAACCCATCATTTGTTGGTAAACGCCAGCAACACTTAAATAGTACAGCAGAAACAGAATTGAATTTCTCTCCAAAAGCTGCTAATGAAAAAGCAGGATTAGTGATTTTTCAGGATGAGCGACATTTCTACTTTATAGCCAAATCTAAAAACGAAAACAAAGAGGTAATACAGCTTTTTAAAAGCCAGCCAAAAGAAAAAACAATGGAGTTGCTTACAGAGGTACCTCTACCTTCAAATGTAAAAAAGCTTACTTTTCGAATCAAATCAGAAGGCGCTGACTATGGTTTTTATTATTCGACTGATGCTAAAAACTGGCACCTGCTGAAAGACAAAGTAGACGGTAAATTTTTAAGTACTAAAGAAGCCGGAAGTTTTATAGGCTGTGTTTATGGTATGTATGCTACATCAAGTGGTGAAAACTCAACTAATACAGCGTCATTTAAATTTTTGAAATACAGCGGTAACGACCCCATGTTGAAATGAAAAAACTAACGGCAATCATATTAGTATTTTTTAACGGATGCTTAGGGCAAGTGCTTCTGGCGCAAGAAAACAAAGCTAAGAATCCGGTCATTTTTGCCGACGTTCCCGATATGTCGATGGTGCGTGTAGGTAAAAACTATTACATGAGTAGTACTACTATGCACATGAGTCCTGGTGTACCTATTATGAAATCTACTGATTTAAGCAACTGGCAAATGCTTGGCTACGTGTACGATACACTTGCCAGCATTCCATCGCTGAATCTAACAGATGGCAAAGGTACTTATGGGCGAGGATCATGGGCAAGTTGTATTAAGTTTCATAATGGGCTTTATTATATAAGCACTTTTGCACAAACCACAGGCAAAACACATATCTATACCACAAAAAACATAGAAAAGGGGCCTTGGAAGTCGGTATCTTTTGCCCCAAGCCTACACGACCATACATTGTTTTTTGATGATGATGGCCGGGTATATATGATTTATGGCAATGGAAAACTAAAAATAATAGAACTGAATGCTGATGTATCGGGCATTAAGAAAGGAGGACTCGACGAAACTATTATTGAAAATGCCAGTGCTCCGGCAGGTGAAAACATTATGCTTGGAGCTGAGGGCTCACAGCTATATAAAGTAAATGGCAAATATTACCTGTTTAATATTGCTTGGCCACGTGGAGGAATGCGTACCGTAATAGTTCATAGAGCTGATAAAATTACAGGTCGATGGGAGGGCAAAGTTGCCTTACAGGATTTGGGTGTAGCTCAGGGTGGACTAATTGATACGCCGGACGGTAGCTGGTATGCTTATCTTTTTCGTGATTTTGGAGGGGTTGGGCGTATCCCTTACCTGGTGCCTGTAAAATGGGAAGATGGTTGGCCAGTGCTTGGTGAAAATGGCAAAGTACCAGAAAGTCTTGATTTACCTGCAAGTAAAGGATTGATTCCTGGTATTGTTCATTCTGATGAGTTTAGCCGTAAAAAAGGAGAAAATGCTTTGCCTTTAGTGTGGCAATGGAATCATAATCCTGATAATAAACTATGGTCAGTAACTGAGAGAAAAGGATTTTTACGATTAAAAACAGGCAGAATAGATACTTCATTTGTATTGGCACGTAATACACTTACCCAAAGAACCATTGGCCCCGAATCTTCGGGGTCAATATCCCTTGATGTTTCAAACATGAAAGAAGGAGATTTTGCCGGGCTGAGTTTACTTCAAAAAAACTATGGTTTGCTAGGTGTGAAGATAGATAAAGCAAGTAAGTCAATTGTAATGATTAGTACAAACACAGGTAAACCTATTGAGATTGAGAAGATTGCATTGGCACAGAATACAATCTATCTGAAAGCAGAATGTAATTTTCATAATAGAGCTGATGTAGCTAATTTCTTTTACAGCCTCGATGGGAAAACATGGAGTCGCATCGGAGAACCTTTAAAAATGCCATATACTATCCCGCACTTTATGGGTTATCGGTTTGGTCTTTTTAATTATGCCACTAAACAGGTTGGTGGATTCGCTGACTTTGATTATTTCAGAATTGAAGACACTATTTCATCAATTAAGTAAATATAGTTTACCTATTCTAACCCTATGAGAAAGAATTTTTTTTATCTGTTATCATTCATTCTTCTGTTACAGAAAACAGAGGCTTTGGCTCAGAATCCTAACTTTCACATTTATCTGTGCATAGGGCAGTCAAACATGGAAGGTGCAGGGCGCATCGAAGCACAAGATACCATTAATATAGATAGCCGTTTCAAAATACTGGAGGCTTTGGACTGCCCTGAACTGAATAGGGTAAAAGGGCAGTGGTACACAGCTAAACCACCATTGTGCCGTTGTAAAACAGGGCTTTCGCCTGCTGACTATTTTGGCCGCACAATGCTTGAGCATATGTCTAAAGAGCAGTCACTAGGCTTGGTGCATGTAGCTGTAGCCGGAAGTAAAATAGAAATTTTTGATAAAATAAAATACAAGGCATATCTGGACTCATCGGCCAAAGATAAACCTTGGATGATAAACATGGCTAAAGAGTATGGTGGAAACCCCTATGAAAGGCTTATTGAAATGGCTAGAATTGCGCAAAAATCAGGTGTGATAAAAGGGATTTTACTCCATCAGGGAGAATCAAACACGGGGGATAAAACCTGGCCTGCTCAAGTTAAAAAATTGTATGATGATATTCTGGCTGATTTGAATTTGCCTTCTAATTCTATTCCTTTATTGGCCGGAGAATTGGTGGGTGCCGACCAAGGCGGTAAATGTGCAAGTATGAACGAAATCATCGCTACTCTACCTCAGGTGTTGCCAAAAGCGTTGGTAGTGTCTTCAAAAGGCTTACCAGCTGTACCTGACAAGCTGCATTTCAGTAGTGCAGGTGTAAGGGTATTTGGTAAGAGATATGCCGCAGCTTTACTGGCTTTGCAAGGAAAAAAAATAACTATTGACGAAAGTAGTATTGTGCCTTCGGAGACAATGTTACTTTACCCTGATAAAGTACCTAATTCAAAGCCCTCTGAAATAAAAGAAATAGGTGCTGAGAATGGAGTTTATAAGGGAATCACAAAACCTACGTTAGAATATTATAAAGCCGACCCTAATCTTTCTACAGGTGCTGCTGTAGTTGTAGTTCCCGGTGGGGGCTATAGCGTAGTTGTTTATAATGGCGAAGGAATTAACACAGCCAAAGCGCTTGCCGAAAAAGGAATTGCCGCTTTTGTATTAAAATATCGCCTTCCGAGCGACGATATTATGGCTGATAAAAAAATAGGACCTCTGCAAGATGCACAACAAGCCATGAAAATGGTGAGAGAGAATGCCGATAAATGGGGCATTGACAAAAATAAAATCGGTATAATGGGCTTTTCGGCAGGAGGGCATCTAGCAAGTACAGCCGCTACCCATTTTGACAAAGTAGAGATAAATAATACTGAAAATACAAGTGTCAGACCAGACTTCCAGATTTTAGTTTATCCTGTAATCAGTATGCGTGATAGCCTGGCACATAAGGGATCAAGAGAGAATCTGTTGGGTAAGAACCCTTCAAAAGAGGATATAAGCTATTTTTCTAATGAGTTACAAATCAAACCAAATACCCCTCCAACCTGGATTACACACACTGCCGACGATAAAGTAGTGGATGTAGATAATAGCATAGCCTATTTTGAGAGCCTTCGCAAAAACAAGGTTGAAGTAGAAATGCACATTTTCCCCAAAGGCGACCACGGATTTATATTTAGGCACAAAGGGTGGATGGACCCTCTTTTTGACTGGTTAAAACGCAACGCCTGGATAAAATAAACAATACCACAATGAAGAAACAAACAATATTCTGGCTTAAACTATTAGTAGTAGCTTTACCATTTTCGGGTATTGCTCAATTAGCAGCACCTGTAAAAACACAAGAGGGTCTTGTGCAAGGTACAGTAGAAAATGGCTTGTCGGTATTTAAGGGGGTTCCCTTTGCTGCTCCTCCTGTAGGAGAACTTCGTTGGAAAGCCCCGCAAGCCCCTAAAAGTTGGGAGGGTGTTAAAACTGTTACTCAGTTTGCTCCGGCTCCATTTCAAGGTGGGAATCCGCCATCGGGCAAAAGTGAAGATTGTCTCTACCTGAATATCTGGTCGCCGGCTAAAACCCCTAAAGATAATCTGCCTGTAATGGTCTGGATTTATGGCGGCGGATTCAGTTTTGGCTCAACATCAGAACCTGTTTATTCAGGTGAAAATCTTGCAAAAAAAGGAGTTATACTGGTAAGCGTTGCTTACAGGGTAGGGCAGATGGGATTCTTAGCGCATCCTGAATTGAGTGCAGAAAGCCCTAACCATGTATCGGGCAACTATGGCTTGCTTGATTTGATAGCTGGTTTGCAATGGATTCAGAAAAACATTAAAGCATTTGGGGGTAATCCTGACAAAGTTACCATCTTTGGTGAGTCAGCAGGCGGTATAGCCGTTAGTATGCTATGTGCATCGCCTCTGGCAAAGGGCCTTTTTCATGGAGCTATTTCTCAAAGTGGGGGCTCATTTGGGCCGTATCGTAGCACCACATATCCGGGCGAAAACCTAAAACTTTTACCATTTGCCGAAAAACAAGGACTTGAGTTTATGGAAAAAGCGGGGGCACAAAACCTGGCTGATTTACGAAAAATGCCTGCCGATAAACTGCCAATGGGTTTTGGTATGCCTGGTGCATGGCCTATTATTGATGGCTATGTGATACCGGATGACCAACATATACTTTATCAAAAAGGACAATATAATCATACTCCTATATTAATCGGATATAATTCGGATGAAGGAGCGAGTTTTTCTCCGCCAAAAACACCTCAAAACTATATAGATGGTACAAAGAAACGCTATGGTAAGTTTGCCGATGATTTAATACAGGCTTATCCGGTAGGAGAAACCAATGTTCCCAAAACAGCTCGTGATTTGGCACGTGATGCAGCTTTTGGCTGGCATACCTGGAGCTGGGCAAGCTTACAAGCCCAGAATAGTAAAGCAAAAGTCTATTATTACTATTTTGACCAACATCCCGACTTCCCTGCTGATTCTCCTCGGTATGGATATGGTTCTCCGCACGGCCAAGATGTTGGCTTTGTATTTGGGCATCTTAATCCTTCGAGCACAGAAGCTACACCTACTGATGCGAATGTATCAGAAACAATAATGACCTATTGGACAAACTTTGCAAAGAATGGTAACCCTAATAGTAAGGGGCTGCCAACTTGGGAAACATTTACAAATGATAAGCCAAGAGTAATGTATTTTCAGCAAAAAGCAATGATGGGAGGAGTGCCGAGTGAAACAGCATTGAAAAGCCTGGATAAATATTTTGAATGGAGAAGAACTCCTGAAGGAAAAGAATGGGCAAAATAAGTTTGTAAACTGATATTATAAGTAAAATGAAGCATCTAACACTCAATATATTACTTTTAAATTTAATAATCTGGGCATCTTTTGGTCAGGTAACGCCACCTGAGTCTTTTGGCCCCATACCCAGCGCAAACCAGTTAAGGTGGCAGAAAATGGAATATTATGCTTTTATCCATTTTTCTATAAACACTTATACCGATATGGCCTGGGGTTTTGGTAATGAAGACCCTACTTTGTTTAATCCAACAAAACTAGACTGCAGACAGTGGGCCAGAATCTGTAAAGAGGCAGGAATGAAAGGCATTATATTCACAGCCAAGCATCACAGCGGGTTTTGCTTATGGCCTTCAAAGTACACCGATTACTCTATAAAAAATTCGCCTTGGAAAAATGGCAAGGGCGATATAGTAAAAGAGATGGCTGATGCCTGTAAAGAATATGGGCTTAAATTCGGAGTTTATCTATCGCCTTGGGACAGAAATCACCCAGACTATGGCAAGCCTGAATACATTACTTACTTCCGTAATCAGCTAGAGGAACTTTTGACAAACTATGGAGAAGTTTTTGAAATATGGTTTGATGGTGCCAATGGAGGCTCAGGCTATTATGGTGGCGCAAACGAAACACGTAAAATAGATGCCAAGACTTATTATGATTGGCCTAATACCTATAGCTTGGTGCGTAAACTTCAACCTAAAATTGTTATCTGGAATGATGGTGGTGATAGAGCAGACCTGCGATGGGTGGGTACAGAAGCAGGATATGTAGGAGAAACAAACTGGAGCTTATTGAATGCAACGGAAGATGTACCCGAAGAAATGTTACGCCATGGCTTGGAAAATGGAGATACATGGGTGCCTGGAGAAGTAAACACCTCTATTCGCCCCGAGTGGTTTTATCATGAGCGAGAAGATAGACTGGTAAAAACTTTACCACAATTAGTGGATACTTATTATAACTCAATAGGGCGTAATGCAACCTTACTTCTCAATTTTCCTATTATGCCTAATGGGTTAATTCATCAAAAAGATGAGAAAGCAGTACAGGCTTTTGCTAAGGCTATCAAAGAAGCGTTTGCTGTAAATCTTGCCAAAGGTGCGCGTATTACTGCATCAAATGTTCGGGGCAAAAGTCAGGCGTTTGGCGCACAGAAAGCTATTGATGCCGACAAAGAAAATTATTGGGCTACTGACGATTCGGTTAGAAAAGCCTCACTTACACTTTCTTTGGATAAACCTACTTCTTTTAACCGCTTTCTGGTACAGGAGCCTATCTATTTAGGGCAACGTGTTAAATCATTTAGTGTAGAAGCTATGGTAGATGGAAATTGGAAAGAAATTGCCAAAGAAACCACTATTGGCTATAAACGTATTCTTCGATTTCCATTAATTAAGGCTACTCAGGTAAGATTAAACATTCTTGATGCTAAAAGCAATCCTTTAATATCGAATCTTGAAATTTATAAAGCGCCGATAATACTTACTCCGCCTACCATCACACGTGACCAGTCAGGAGATATACACATTAAAGCAGGAGATTCCGAATCAGAGGTGTATTATACGCTTAATGAAATCATGCCGGGGCCACATACAGGTAAATATAAATCTCCAGTCAAAACCAGCGAAGGGAAAGTAACGGTAAAAGCGATTACTTATAATCCTTTTACAAAACAGACAAGTATAGCCAGTGAAGAAAAGTTTGATATTGCCCGCAAAAACTGGAAAATAATAAATACTGATAACCAAGCGGCCTATCAGGTTTTAGATGGAAATTCTTCTACCTCGTGGCATCAGAGTAAAAGCCAGGGGATACCCACAGAGTTGATAATAGACTTGGGTAAAGAGGAGAGTCTGGTGGGTTTCAGGTACCTGCCTGACCAGAATTGGTGGGCTGATGGCAGCATAATTACGCACTATCAGTTTGAGGTTTCAGCAGATAATAAAGTATGGAAAATAGTAAGCGAAGGAGAGTTTTCGAACATAAAGAATAATCCTTTCTGGCAAAACAAAACTTTTGAAACTGTGCAAGCAAGATTTATAAAGTTACGGGCTTTGAAAAACATAAAGGAGGGGTCAGCCCCGGGTTATGCAGAAGTAGACATTATTACTAAATAAAAATTCTGATGCTTACTATACACAAAAAACTTATCGTCGTTTTGTTATTATTCTCTGGTTTTGCAGGTAAGGCACAGCCTAACCCAAGGCCAGTAGTTGTTTCGCCGGAAGTGCATTCCGACAACACAGTTACTTTTCGTTTATATGCTCCTTTAGCTAAAGAAGTAAAACTGAATACCCAGTTTGAGAAAAAACCTTTGGTTATGAGTAAAGACGAACAAGGAGTATGGAGCGTTACCTCAGCACCCGCAAAACCTGATATGTACCCTTATGCTTTCAATGTAGATGGTTTACAAGTAGCTGACCCTAGTAATTCGGCTGTTTTTCCGAATGAAGGATTTCAGAACAGCCTTGTAGAAATCACAGGTAGTTCGCCTCTGATTCATACAATTCAGAATGTAGCACATGGTACTGTCTCTTATCGTTACTATCAGTCTCCCGAGCTAGGTATGAGAGCGGTTGTGGTATATACGCCTCCTGGCTATGAGGCAAACACCAAGAGCAATTATCCTGTGCTTTATTTGTTGCATGGCACTACAGATACCGAAGAGACCTGGACCAAAGTAGGGCGTGCAAATATTATTCTCGATAACCTGATTGCAGAAGGAAAGGCTAAACCAATGATTATAGTAATGCCCTACGGTAGAGCCTATCCCGTAATTAGTAAATCGTCGGGAAGTTTGAGAAACTGGGATAACTTGCAGGAGTTTAAAAAAGATTTTTTCAATAATCTGATGCCTTTTATTGAGAAGAACTACCGAACGATAAAAGACAAAAACGGACGGGCTATTGCGGGTTTTTCGGGCGGTGGTGGCACTACTTTGTATTTTGGATTAAACAATACAGATAAGTTTGGATATGTATGTGGCTTTGCGCCTGGAATGCTGAAAAATGAGTTTGACAGAAACAACGAGGTAGCGTTTAAAAATCCTGAACTTGTAAATAAAAACCTCAAGTTGTTCTGGATAGGTGTGGGTAAAGAAGATGGGCTATATGGTGTAAATCAAGAGTTTATGCAGGTGCTTGACCAGAAGAAAATAAAGTATGAAAGCCTTATATCAGAAGGCGGCCATACCTGGATGAACTGCAAGCTATACCTATCTACCATTGCACAAAAATTATTCAAATAAGTAAACTATTCTTGCATTTAACCAAAACCACAAATATGAAAACTAAAACAAATTTTTGCCGTTTTGTGCGCTATATAATGCTGGTGCTGCCAGTTATGGCAATAGCTAATATTGCCTGGAGCCAGCCGCCAAGAGGCCCTTTAGTTATTTCTCCACAAATAAATGCCGATAAGTCGGTAACGTTTCGGTATCTGGCACCAATAGCAAATGAGGTAAAATTGAGTGGGCAGTTTTTAAAAGCACCTGTTGCCATGACAAAAGATGCTCAGGGTATCTGGAGTGTAACTACTGAGCCTATTAAACCTGATATTTATCCATATAACTTTCAGGTAGATGGTATCGGGGTAATGGATCCGGCTAATGTAGCTTTTTTCCCGAACGAGCGTTTTAAAGCTAGCCTTGTTGAAATCCCTGCCGATGTTCCTTCGGTATACTCATTAAGAGATGTGCCTCATGGTACAATCAGTTACGAGTATTACCCTTCTGTAGAAGGCTCAACCGGAACCTTAGTTGTGTATACTCCCCCTGGCTATACTAAAGAAAAAGCAAAAAAGTATCCTGTTTTTTATCTGATCAGCGGTACAACCGATACAGAAGAAACATTTTACAAAGTAGGTAAAACCAATTTTATACTGGATAACCTTATTGCTGATGGTAAAGCCAAACCCATGATCGTTGTGATGCCTTATGGAAATCCGGCTGCCCGTATTGCTGAACAAAAGGGTTTATCTAAACCTGCCGACATCATGAATCGCGACAGCGAAGATGCAGTAAAAAGAGCCAAGTTTTTTGAGATAGATTTAATTACAAATATTATCCCTTATATCGAAAAAAACTATCGTACGCTTAATACCCGTGAGAATAGAGCTATTGCTGGCTTTTCGAGGGGTGGAGGACAAACTCTGAGAGCTGCTTTTAACAACATGGATAAATTTGCCTGGGTATGTAGTTATGCTTCATATATATCGCCTGCCGAAATGGATAGAATATTCAGTCATATTACAACTAATGCAGAGCAAACTAATAAACAACTAAAGCTGCTATGGTCGGGTATTGGCACTGAAGATTTCTTATACAAAGGTACTGTTGAGTTTGAAGAGTACCTTAAAGCTAAAAAGGTAAACTTTAAAAGCTATGTAACTGACGGCGGCCACACCTGGATGAACGTGAAGAAATACATGAGCGAAACCTTGCCCTTATTGTTTCAATAAACCTCTAATAATCAATGAAAAGCTATGCTGTGTTTAAGTTAATTATCTTTTTTAGTACTTGGCTTGTAGAAAATACTTCAGCGCAAAGCAGTGCCAGAAAGAATTAAGGCTTTAATTATAGATGGCTTTAGTAATCATGATTGGAAACATTTTAACCAATAAACTATGAAAACAATTACCAATGGTTTCCTGATATTGTTTCTTTTTAGCACATGTCTTTTTGCTCAGCAAAGGCCACCTGCTATTAGCTCACCAGACGTCAATGCCGACAATAGTGTAACTTTTAGATATTTTTCTAAAAAAGCGCAAAAAGTAACACTATCAGGCGAGTTTCTGAAAGCACCTGTATCAATGACAAAAGATACATCAGGGATTTGGTCTGTCACTATCCCGAACATCACACCAGATATTTATCCTTATAGTTTTTATGTAGATAGTGTTCAGATAGCGGACCCCAACAATACATTCATTTTTGCGAATGAACGTTTCAAACGCAGTATTGTAGATGTACAAGGCAAAACCCCTCTGGTACATTCATTACAAAATGTGCCTCATGGCAAAATTCATTATCAGTATTACAATTCTAAAACTTTAGGGCGCACACGTGACCTGCTGGTATATACCCCCCCAAATTTTGATGCCAGCGGTAAAACAAAATATCCGGTACTTTATCTGATTCATGGAGGTTCTGATACGCAGGAAACCTGGACAAAGGTAGGTCGGGCAAATCTGATTGCTGATAACCTTATTGCACAAGGTAAAGCTACACCTATGATTATTGTAATGCCTTATGGCAATGTTCGCCCAAGTCCGATGCCTGATTTTACCAAAGAAGTTATAAACGATATTATTCCGTTTATAGAAGCAAATTATCCGGTAAAAACAGATAGTAAAAATCGTGCAGTAGCTGGTTTTTCGGTTGGCGGTGGCCAGACACTTAATATAGGTTTTACCAATACCGATAAGTTTGGCTATATATGTTCTTATGCACCATATACAGCTACCGAAGAATTTAAGAAGAATTTTACTGATTGGAATCCCGATGCCAATCTGATAAATAAGCAGGTTAAGTTATTTACTATCAGTGTAGGTACTGACGATTTTCTTTATGAAAGTGTAAAACAAAACATTGCTATGTTTCAGGAAAAGAAAATTAAAGTTGAGCCTCTCATTGTATCGGGTGGCCACACTTGGATGAACTGCAAGTTATTTCTGGCAAATTCGCTTCAAAAAATTTTCAAGTAAAATAAAAATAAATTATGATGAAAAATAAACTTTTTAAAATCACACTTTTTACTGCAATGTTGGGTGGTGCTTGCGTGGGTCAGGCACAGCAAACCAATGTAACTGAAGATTTTAAGCCTTCTTCGTTGAACCAGCCCGGACAAGAGTATCCGATGGTAAATTCGCAAGGTTATGCTCGGTTTAAAATAGTAGCACCCGCTGCCGATAGTGTAAGGGTAAGTTTGGGCCTTGGCGGTAAAGGCGGCACAAAATTGAGTAAGGCAGAAGACGGCACTTGGATGGGTACTACCGAAGGACCAATGGACGAAGGGTTCCATTATTACAATGTAAGAATTGACGGTGGTAAATTTAATGACCCCGGCACATTGAACTACTATGGCTCGGTACGTTGGGAGAGTGGTATCGAAATTCCTGCCCATGACCAAGACTTCTATGCATTAAAGAATGTGCCTCATGGACATGTACAACAAGTGCTTTTCCCTTCGCCAAGCACCAACACCTCAAGAAGAGCATTTGTATATACGCCTCCGGGGTACGAGAAAGATTCAAAAACAAAGTATCCGGTTTTGTATTTACAACATGGCTGGGGCGAAGATGAAACAGCATGGAGTAACCAAGGTCGTGCTAACCTTATTATGGACAACTTAATTGCTGATGGTAAAATTAAGCCATTTATTATTGTAATGACCTACGGTATGACCAACGAGGTAAAATTTGGAGGTTTACGTAATTTTAAAATTGAGCCTTTTCAGACTGTACTTATTAATGAGTTGATTCCGTATGTTGATACCAATTTCCGTACACTAGCTAATCGGGAGAATCGTGCAATGGCAGGTCTATCGATGGGAGGGATGGAAACAAAAACAATCACGCTTAATAATCCGGATGTGTTTGCTTATTATGGTTTGTTGAGTGGTGGTATCTATGAACCTGCTGACATCAAAGATAAATCTAAAGTAAAGCTTGTGTTTCTGAGCTGTGGTAGCAAAGAGCGCCCTGATGCTGTGAAAAAAGCAGCAGAAGCATTGAAAAACGCTGGTTTCAATGCGGTATCTTATATTTCGGAAGGCACTGCACACGAATTTCAAACCTGGCGACGTAGCCTTTATCAATTAGCGCCACTACTCTTTAAAAAGTAAATAAGTGTTCAGAAACACTTACAAGTAGGTAACTTTGGAAATAAAACTGGATTGAGCTAAATTATTATTAAGTATGAAAAAAATATTATCAATCATAGGATTTTTGGGTATTATGATTTCTTCATTTGCTCAGAATTTCGAAAAAGAAGCACCAAAAGGGTTTGACAAAGAGCGTGCAGGAATTGCCAAAGGCAAGCTAGATACGATTAAATACGAATCTAAAACCGTTGGTGCAAACCGCAAAGCATTAGTTTATACCCCACCAGGTTTTGATAAAAAGAAAAAGTATCCGGTACTTTATCTGTTGCATGGCATAGGTGGTGACGAAAAAGAATGGTTAAACGGAGGCAATCCTCCTGTGATTCTGGATAACCTCTATGCCGAAGGCAAACTACAACCTATGATTGTAGTAATGCCTAACGGAAGAGCTATGAAAAACGACCGCGCAGTAGGTAATATATTCGACAAGGAAAAAGTAGAGGCTTTTGCAACTTTTGAAAAAGATTTATTAAATGATCTTATTCCGTTTATAGAAAAAAAATACCCTACACTTACTGACCGTGAAAACCGTGCCATTGCAGGGCTTTCGATGGGAGGGGGGCAGTCGCTCAATTTTGGTTTGGGGAATCTGGATAAATTTGCTTGGGTAGGTGGTTTTTCGTCAGCTCCTAACACAAAACGCCCCGAGGAACTAGTTCCTAATGCTGAGGAAGCTAAGAAAAAACTTAAGCTTCTCTGGATTTCATGCGGCGACGCCGACGGCCTTATTACTTTCAGCAAACGTACTCACGATTACCTGTACGAAAAAGAGGTACCACATATTTACTATATTGAGCCGGGTGTGCATGATTTTAAAGTCTGGAAAAATGGGCTTTATATGTTTTCACAGTTTTTGTTTAAGCCAATAAGTACTAAAGACTTTACAAAGTATTCTGTGTTAGGAACACCCGCCGCAACTAATATCAGAAATGCCAAGTACCCACAGATTTTACCTGATAACCGTGTGGTATTCAGAGTAAAAGCCCCAGAAGCGCAAAAGGTACAGATTGATTTGGGTAAAAAGTATGATATGGTAAAAGACACAAGTGGTTTCTGGATGGTTACCACCGATTCTATCAGCCGTGGCTTTCATTATTATTCTTTATTAATAGATGGCGTGGCAGTTGCCGACCCTTCAAGTGAAAGTTTCTATGGTATGGGGCGAATGGCAAGTGGAATTGAAATTCCGTACAAAGAGGGTGGATTTTATGCTTTGAAAGATGTGCCACATGGCGATATTCGTATAAAAAAATACTTTTCGAAGGCTTCAAATTCATGGCGTGAAATGTATATTTACACCCCACCAGGATATGATGCCAGTGCCGATAAATACCCTGTATTGTATTTATTGCATGGAGGCGGCGAAGACCATAGGGGCTGGGCTACACAAGGTAAAACAGATTTGATTTTAGATAACCTGATTGCTGATAATAAGGCTAAACCAATGCTGATTGTAATGATGGATGGCAATATAGGCATGGGTGGAGGTATAGCAGGTTTTGGAGAAAATGCACTGAAAGCTTTTGAAAACGAGTTAAAAAATGCAGTAATCCCTTTTGTAGAATCAAATTATCGGGTTTTAACTGATGGTAAAAATCGTGCTTTAGCAGGGCTCTCTATGGGAGGTTTACAAACACTTCATGCCGGTGTGCGTAATACCGATATGTTTAATTATCTCGGAGTTTTCAGTTCAGGCTGGTGGGCTAATAATACGAAACTGTCAGACCCACAATATGAATTTATGAAAACTAATAGCGATAAAATAAACTCTAATCTTAAAGAGTTCTGGATTTCGCAAGGAGGTAAAGAAGATATTGCCCATGCTAATGGTCAGATTATGATGAAAAAATTTGATGAAATGGGCGTCAAGTATAAATACAGCGAATATGCAGGAGGGCATACCTGGCCTGTCTGGCGACATGATTTGATGATGTTTGCGCAGTTATTATTTAAATAGAAAATGTTGAATGCTATATGCCAATCAGCATGAAATGTTTCTAAAATTTAGTATTAATGAAAATTAAGTATCTTTTTGTGTTTCTTATCTGGTCTGCATCTGTCACTGCACAGATGCAGGCTTTTTCGCTGAAGGAAGTGAGATTAGAGGAGGGCATATTCAAAAATGCTCAGGATGTCGATTTGAAGTACATATTGGCGTTAGAACCAGATAAATTACTTGCTCCCTATCTGATTGATGCGGGCTTACCATTAAAAGCCGAGCGATATGGGAATTGGGAAAGTTCTGGCCTTGATGGGCATATAGGTGGGCATTATCTTTCGGCCTTAGCCATGATGTATGCAAGTACAGGCAATGTCGAAGTAAAGAAACGGCTGGACTATATGGTTTCAGAATTGGCTCGGTGCCAAACCCAAAATGCTAATGGCTATGTAGGAGGGATTCCGCAGGGCAAAGTCTTTTGGGATAGAATTCACAAAGGTGATATTGATGGTAGCGGATTCGGTCTTAATAATACATGGGTGCCGTTTTATAACATTCATAAACTTTATGCAGGTTTGCGAGATGCTTATGAATATGCACATAACGAGCAGGCCAAAGAAGTTTTAATAAAACTCGGAGATTGGTTAATTGAGCTACTAAAGCCTCTTTCTGATGCACAGGTTCAGCAGATACTTCGTACCGAGCATGGGGGCATCAACGAGTCTTTTGCCGATATTTTTATTATTACAAAAGAACCAAAGTATCTCGATATGGCACAAAGGCTTTCGCATCGTGCAATTTTAGAGCCATTAATCAACAGGCAGGATAAACTCACAGGGCTACATGCCAATACGCAGATTCCTAAAGTAATCGGTTTTGAAAAAATTGGTCTTTTAAGCAGTAAGCAAGATTGGTCGGCAGCAGCACAATATTTTTGGCAGAATGTTTCGCAAACCAGAAGTGTAGCATTTGGCGGTAATAGTGTGCGTGAGCATTTTAATCCGGTAAACGATTTTAGCAAAATGCTGCGTTCGAATCAGGGCCCTGAAACCTGCAATTCATATAATATGCTACGTTTAAGTAAAGCATTGTTTCTTGATAAAAATGATGTGAGCTACCTGGATTTTTATGAACGAACGCTATATAACCATATCCTTTCAAGCCAGCACCCCCAAAAAGGCGGCTTTGTTTATTTTACGCCTATTCGGCCTAATCATTACAGGGTTTATTCTCAACCCGAAACTAGTATGTGGTGCTGTGTAGGCTCAGGAATCGAGAATCATGCAAAGTATAATGAACTGATTTACAGTTATTCGGCAAACGATATTTTTGTTAACCTTTTTATTCCTTCTAAGCTAGATTGGAAAGCAAAAGGTATACAATTGATTCAGCATACAGCGTTTCCGTATGAAAACCAGACTGAATTGATTCTCAATCTGAATCAAGCACGCTCATTTGCATTAAATATCCGTTATCCAGAGTGGGCAGAGCAGTTTCAGATTTTTATTAATGGTAAAAAATATAGCTTTGAGGCTAAACCCAAAAAATACGTGTCTATCAACAAAAAATGGAAGCCGGGTGATAAAATTATTGTACGTTTTAAAACATCTCCACGGCTCGAGAAACTTCCTGATGGCTCAGATTGGGTAGCGTTTTTAAATGGCCCTATTGTATTGGCAGCTAAAACTTCGGCTAAAGATATGACTGGTTTATTTGCAGATGGAAGTAGAATGGGGCACGAAACAAAGGGGTCGCTGTATCCGATAGATAAGGCTTTTCCATTGATTAACGATACAGGTAATTTTATTTCTCAGCTAAAACCACTTGGTAATCTTCGGTTTGGTTTAGATTCACTTTTGCTACAGCCTTTTTTTGAAATCCATGAGGCACGCTATCAGATGTACTTTCCTAGATTTACGCAGGAGTCTTATGATGCGCAACAAATGAAATTGAAGCAAAAAGAAAAGGAATTTCTGGCAATAGAAGCCCGTACAATAGATAAAGTAAATTGCGGTGAGCAACAATCAGAAGTTGACCATAATTTTAAGGGAGAAAAAAGCAATGCGGGTTATGATGACGAAAATTTCTGGCGGTCGACACGTGGGTATTTTTCTTACCAACTTCAAAATAAAAATCTTGTGGCAAAATACCTTGAAATAGATTTTATAGATGATTTTGATGTAGAAAATATTAAGATTCTGATTAATGGCAAGCCTGTAGAAATCATCAAAAAAGAAAAAAAACTAGTTGTAATTAACAATGCTGATACTGAATTGATAGAAGTAAAAGTTGAAGTTAATAATAATAAAGCATCGCCTCGTTTTGTTCAGTATCGGCTAATGCAAGAGTAAACCTAAACAATTTTTTAAAAACCTATAATATTGAAATTAATTTCTAGTAACGTGAAAAAAACTATTCTATCATTGCTTATAGCCTGTTGTACATTAGTAACAACCTTGGCTCAAACTAAAATTACCCTCAATACTGACCTGGCAAAGACGCAAATCAGTAAACATATCTATGGGCACTTTGCCGAACACCTGGGCCGATGTATATATGGAGGTATATATGTAGGTGAAGGTAATACCAAAATTCCGAATACGGCAGGAGTGCGCAACGATGTGATACAAGCGCTAAAAGAACTCAAGGTTCCTAACCTTCGCTGGCCGGGTGGTTGTTTTGCTGATGCTTATCAGTGGAAAGACGGTATTGGTCCCAAGGCTAACCGCCCTAAAATGGTGAACGTTTGGTGGGGTGGCGTAACAGAAGATAATAGCTTTGGTACGCACGATTTCCTAGACCTTTGCGAACGCATTGGTGCGGAGCCATATCTGGCAGGTAATGTTGGTAGCGGCACAGTAAAAGACCTTTCTGACTGGGTTTCGTATGTGAATCATCCGGGAGGAAGTCCAATGGCTGAAGCTCGTAAACAAAATGGACGAGCAACTCCTTGGAACGTAAAACTTTGGGGAGTTGGTAATGAAGCCTGGGGTTGTGGTGGAAACATGACTGCTGAATATTATTCAAATATTTATCGCCAGTATGCCACTTTTATGTCTGATTCAAAAGATGCAGTTCTTTATAAAATAGCATCTGGGGCGAGCGATGGTGATTATGCATGGACAGAAACCTTGATGAAGAATATTCCTCATAAAATGATGCAGGCTGTAGCATTACACCATTATTCGGTATTAGGCTGGACGGTTGATAAAGGACCTTCTGTTGACTTTAATGAAGCGCAATATTTCAAGATTATGGAAGAGGCATGGCAAATGGATGAATTTATTAAAGGCCATAGCACAATTATGGACAAATATGACCCACAGAAAAAAATAGATTTGATTGTTGATGAGTGGGGCGGATGGTATAGTGTTGAGCCGGGAACAAATCCAGGTTTCTTGTATCAGCAAAACACCATGCGTGATGCCATGATTGCCGGTTTGACCCTTAATATTTTTAACAATCATGCAGACCGTGTACGTGGTGCAAACCTTGCGCAGATTGTAAATGTATTACAATCAGTAATATTGACTAACGAAGAAAAAATGCTCTTAACGCCTACCTATCATGTAATGAAAATGTATAATGTGCATCAGGATGCGCTTCTTGTGCCCATCAGTATAGAGTCGCCATCGTATAATTTTCAGGGTAAAGAGCTAACAGCAGTTTCTGCTTCGGCTTCAAAAGATGCCTCAGGTGCGTTAAATATATCGTTGACCAACATTGACTATAGTAAGCCACACGAGGTTACTATTAACCTGCGAGGAGAAGATTTCTCGAAAATGTCAGGAAAGATTTTGAGCTCAGCAAAAATCAATGACCATAATACTTTTGAGCAACCTAATAAGGTATCTGTGAAAGATTTTAGTGGAGCAAAACTCGAAAAGGGTGTATTAAAACTTACTATACCAGCCTATTCTGTAATTGTTTTAAATGTGAAAAAATAAATTTTTAAATACTTTAATGCAGTTTTCGGAATGAAAAAAAATTGTGTTATATTTACACAATTCGATTAGTGTTTTAATATTTATATATATTAGGTTAAGATTTGATTTGATTCGTGAAAATCTTTGATTTTCACGAATTTTATTGATTTTAAGCATTGTATTACTAAAATTTGTGCAAATTTTATGCAGCACATTAAATAATGAATAGATACCCGCATTCGACCAGAATATTGGTTGCCCTTGATTGTATAGTCTTTGGTTTTGATGGCGAAGCACTTAAATTACTTTTAATTAAAAGGGATTTTGAACCCGAAAAGGGAAAGTGGTCTTTGATGGGTGGTTTTTTAGAAGCGGAAGAAGATCTTGAAGTGGCAGCAAACCGTATTTTGTATGATTTAACGGGGCTAAAAGATATATATTTTGAAGAAATTAAAACTTTTGGTAAAGTAGGGCGAGATCCTGTGGAACGAACAATATCGATTTGTTTTTTTGCTTTAATAAACATTCATGATCATAATCAGGATCAGGCAAAAGCACAAAATGCTTATTGGATAGACCTTAAAAACAGGCCAAGCCTGATTTTTGACCACAATCAGATGGTGGATATGGCTTTAGAGCAATTGCGTTACAAAGCGGCTTTACATCCCATTGGCTTTGAGCTTTTGCCAGAAAAATTTACAATTCCACAGCTTCAAAAACTTTATGAAGCTATTTATGACACACCACTTGATAGACGCAATTTTAGCCGTAAGATTCTTTCAACAAAACTCTTGATTGATACCGGCGAAAAAAATCAGAACTCAACTACTAAAAAGGCCATTCTTTATCAGCTTGATAAAGAAAAATACCAGAGCCAGTTTAACGCATTTCATAATTTTATGTCTGATGCGATGATATAAAATAAGGATTTATAAAATTCAAGAAAAGGATATAGCTTATCGTAAAACAAAATGTGTCATTTTAACACTTTTTGTTTTAGCGCAACCTCGACACAAAACCACAATTATATAATAAAAGTGTATCTAGCAAACACTATAACATTTTACCAAATAAAATGTGTCATTATAACACATAGCAAATGAAGCAGCAATTTACTTTAGGAGTTGATTTTGGAACTGATTCTGTTAGAGCCTTATTAGTCGATACTTCCAATGGGCAATGTTTAGGTACTTCTGTGGCATATTATAGCCGCTGGATGAATGGAATGTATTGCGATTCGTCCATTTCGCAATTCAGACAACATCCGCTTGATTACCTCGAGGGAATCGAAAGTTGTATTAAAGGAGCATTAGCCAGTGTTTCAGAAGAAATCAAAAAAAATATTGTAGGTATTTCTATCGATACAACAGGCTCTACACCAGTAGCGGTTAATGAAGAAGGAACACCACTAGCTTTATTACCTGAATTTGCCGACAACCCTAATGGCATGTTTATTCTCTGGAAAGACCATACTGCTAATGAAGAGGCAGAGGAAATTAATTATTTGGCACACAGATGGGATACTGATTATACGAAATATGTTGGGGGTATATATTCATCTGAATGGTTTTGGGCCAAGATACTTCATACACTTAGAGTAGATGAAAAAGTTCGTGAAAAAGCATTTTCGTGGGTAGAACACTGCGACTGGATTTCTGCTGTACTAACAGGTAATACTAATCCGCTGACAATCAAGCGTTCTCGTTGTGCCGCAGGCCACAAAGCAATGTGGCATGAAGAGTTTGAAGGTTTACCTTCAGAAGAATTCCTCATTAAACTCGATCCCCTATTAAGTGGCTTACGTGCAAGACTTTTTAGAAATACCTATACTTCTGACGAATCTATGGGGAAAATTTCTGTTGAGTGGGCTAAGAAATTAGGCCTTTCAGAAAATGTAGTTGTTGGCGTAGGCGCTTTTGATTGCCATATGGGAGCCGTAGGGGCCGAAATTGAACCATATGACTTTGTGCGTGTGATGGGTACATCTACCTGTGATATGCTAATGGCACCTAACGAAGAAATTGGTCACCTGCTTATTAAGGGTATTTGTGGACAAGTTGATGGCTCAATAATTCCGGGTATGCTTGGTATGGAAGCTGGCCAATCAGCCTATGGTGACTATTATGCTTGGTTTCAAAAAGTAATTACTGAACCTGTGCGTGAGTTATTAGGAGAAAAAGCAGCAGATGAGCTGGCACAGAAACTCATTCCTCACTTATCAGAGAAAGCATCTCAGTTACCTATTACTGAAAATGACCCCGTAGCAACAGACTGGATTAATGGTCGACGTACGCCAGATGCCAATCATTTATTGAAAGCTGCTTTTATAGGTCTGAATTTAGGAACAGATGCCGTAAAATTTTTCAAAATGATAGTAGAAGCAACTGCTTTTGGTTCAAAGGCTATTGTAGACAGATTTATAGAAGAAGGTGTACCAATTAAGCAAGTGATTGCAATAGGCGGAGTTGCCAAAAAGTCAACTTTTGTCATGCAAACCCTGTCTGACATACTTAATATGCCAATTAAAGTAGCCAGTTCAGATCAGGCTTGTGCCTTGGGTGCTGCCATGAATGCTTCAGTAGCGGCAGGTGTACATAAAAACTTATTTGAAGCACAAAAAGCAATGGGTTCAGGATTTGACGCCCGCTATGAACCACGTAGCGAGTATGTAGAAGTGTATCAGAAGTTATATAAAAAATATCAGCGTTTAGGAAAATTCATAGAAAACAATGCTTAATCTAAAATCCTTTGAAGTTTGGTTCATAACAGGTAGTCAGCATTTATACGGAGAAGAAACGCTTCGTCAGGTTGATGAACACTCACAAATCATAGCTGACTCGTTCGATAAATCACCGACGATTCCTGTAAAAGTCATTTTTAAGCCTGTTGTAAAAACACCGGATGAGATACTATCAATCTGTAAAGAGGCTAATAATACCTCCAATTGCGTAGGAATCATAACCTGGATGCATACTTTTTCGCCTGCCAAAATGTGGATTCGCGGGTTGAATGCCTTACAGTTGCCTATTTTACACCTCCATACACAATTCAATCGGGATATTCCTTTTGATAGTATAGACATGGATTTTATGAATCTTAATCAGTCGGCACATGGCGACCGGGAGTTTGGACATATTATGTCAAAAATGCGTCTGAATCGTAAAGTAGTGGTGGGGCATTGGCAGGATAATTCAGTACTTGAAAAAATTAATATCTGGACTCGTGTAGCAGTTGGTAAATACCAGATGCAGCACATGAAAGTAGTAAGGTTTGGTGATAATATGCGCCAGGTAGCCGTAACAGATGGAGATAAAGTAGCGGCTGAAATGAAGTTTGGGTTTTCGGTAAATACACATGCAGTAGGAGATTTGGTAGAGGTAATCAACCAGGTTTCTGATGCTGAAATTGCACAACTTATACAAGAATATGAAGATACTTATGAGTTGATGCCATCATTGCTCAAAAATGGAGATAGGCGAAGCTCATTAGTTGAAGCAGCCCGAATAGAGTCAGGCTTAAAAGCATTTTTAAAAGAGGGGGGATATTCGGCTTATACTAATACGTTTGAAGATTTACATGGTATGCGCCAGTTGCCGGGAATCGGTTCGCAAAGAATGATGGCTGCCGGATATGGTTATGGAGGTGAAGGAGACTGGAAAACCTCTGCTATGGTGCACGTAATGAAGCTAATGGCAAGCGGCATGAAGGGCGGAAATACTTTTATGGAGGATTATACCTACCATTTCAATCCTGACAATGCATTAGTGTTAGGTTCGCACATGCTCGAAATATGCCCATCAATTGCTGCTGATAAGGTAAAATGCGAGGTGCATCCTTTAGGAATCGGAGGTAAAGAGGACCCGGTTCGGTTGGTATTCAATGCTGCCGCAGGCCCTGCTTTAAATGTTTCGTTAATTGACTTGGGGAATCGTTTCCGTCTGATTGTAAATGAAGTAGAAGCCGTAGAGGTTACAGAAGCTTTTCCTAAACTACCAACGGCACGTGCTTTATGGAAGCCGCAACCAAGTATGCAAGTGGGGCTAGAAGCATGGATTCTTGCAGGTGGTGCACACCATACTGTTTATAGCCAGAATCTTACAACTGAATATATTGAAGACCTGGCAGATATGCTTGATACAGAATTGGTGGTAATTGATAAAGATACAAGCATCAGAAGTTTAAAAAATGAAATTAAAGTTAATGAAGTATTCTACAGATGAGCGCATATAAATCATTAAAAGAAGAATGCTTCGAAGCTAATATGATGCTTCCGAAGCTAGGCTTGGTTTTGTTTACTTTTGGTAATGTAAGTGCTGTTGACAGAGCAAAAGCAGTTTTTGCTATAAAACCAAGTGGGGTGCCTTATGAAATACTAAAGGCAGACGATATTGTTATTGTAGATTATGAAGCAAAGCTTGTAGAAGGCAAGCTTCGCCCTTCGTCTGATACTAAAACCCATGCCCAACTTTACAAAAACTGGACCGATATAGGCGGTATAACCCACACGCACAGCACCCATGCGGTAGCGTGGGCGCAGGCCGGTTTAGATATTCCGATTTTTGGAACTACTCATGCCGACCATACCCATCAAGATATTCCATGTGCGCCTGTGTTGACAGATGAAATGATTCGGGGAGATTATGAATTCGAGACAGGTAACCAGATATTCGATGTTTTTAAAGCCAAAGGTCTATCGCATCATGAGGTCGAAATGGTTTTGCTTCAGAATCATGGCCCTTTTACCTGGGGGAAAAACGCCGAAAAATCGGTTTATAATGCCGCGGTGCTCGAAGAAGTGGCGCGAATGGCTATACTCACCTTACAGATTAATCCTGATACACCTCGCATAAAAGATACCTTGCGCATGAAACACTATGAGCGTAAACATGGTAAAAATGCTTATTATGGGCAAGGGTGCTAATCATAAAATTTACTTTCTAATTAAACTAACTTAAGTAATGAAATTTTTTATTGATACTGCAAATTTAGCTGAAATTAAGGAAGCTTACGATTTAGGTGTGCTTGATGGTGTAACCACTAATCCATCGCTGATGGCAAAAGAAGGTATTGCCGGATACGATAATATTATGAACCACTACAAGGCTATTTGTGATATTGTAGATGGCCCTATATCGGCAGAAGTAATTGCTACTGACTTTAATGGAATCATCAGAGAGGGAGAAGAATTGGCCGAAATTCACCCTAATATTGTGGTAAAGGTACCTATGGTAAAAGATGGTATAAAGGCAATTAAGTATTTTAGTGAAAAGGGTATCAGAACCAACTGTACACTTATATTTTCGGCAGGGCAAGCATTGTTGGCCGCTAAAGCAGGAGCAACTTATGTGTCGCCATTTATTGGCAGGCTAGATGATATTTCGGTAGATGGCTTAGAATTGATTGCGCAAATTCGCCTGATTTTTGATAATTATGGGTATGAAACCGAAATTCTGGCAGCTTCTGTTCGCCACCCGATGCATATCATCAAATGTGCCGAGATTGGCTCCGATGTAATGACAGGCCCGTTGAGTGCTATTACTGCCCTATTAAAGCACCCACTAACCGATATTGGTTTAGAGAAATTTCTGGCCGATTATAAAAAAGTGAATAGTTAATAATATATTCACTTACTTATTCAACCTTAATATACTTAACTAAATGACACTTGGACTCGAAACCCTCGATTATATCATATTCTTGATATATTTTATTATTGTTTCTTCTTACGGATATTGGATTTACAAAAACAAAGGCAAACAATCGGCCGATAGTAAAGACTTTTTTTTGGCTGAAGGTTCACTAACCTGGTGGGCAATAGGGGCTTCAATTATCGCTTCTAATATCTCAGCTGAACAATTTATCGGGATGAGCGGGCAGGCGTTTCAGTTAGGAATTGCTATTTCGGTTTATGAACTTCTTGGAGGGGTATCTTTATTGATTGTGGCAGTTTATTTCTTACCGATGTATCTAAACAATAAGATTTTTACAATGCCGCAATTTCTTGCCAAACGGTATAACACTCGTTTGTCAACAATTATGGCAGTTTTTTGGCTGTTCCTTTACATTTTCGTAAATCTTACTTCTATTATTTATCTGGGTGGACTTAGTTTAGAGAAAATGACAGGCTTTAGTTTTATGAACTGCGCCATTTTCCTAACCATTTTCGCAGTAATAATAACGCTGGGAGGTATGAAAGTAATTGGTTATACCGATGTTATTCAAGTGGTTTGTCTGATTTTTGGCGGTTTGGCTACTACTTATCTGGCACTTGAGTTACTTTCTAACAAGGTAGGTACTGGTGCAGGCGTATTTGAAGGAATGAACCTGATTGCACAAAAGGCCAATGGGCATTTGCACATGATTTTCAAGCCAGACGAGTATCAGGTACATGATGGCAAAGGAGGCTTTATTGATGCTTATCGTCAAGTACCGGGTATTATGATGTTTATTATCGGAGGCCAGTGGGTAAATAACCTGAATTATTTTGGCTGTAATCAGTATATTACACAGCGTGCTTTGGGAGCTGATATTTCAACAGCCCGGAAGGGTGTTTTATTCGCTGCATTCATGAAAATGCTAATGCCAATTATTGTAGTTCTTCCAGGTCTGGCTGCGTATGTAATCTTTCAGGAAAATGCCGACTCCTCAATTGTCAATGGTATTACGCAAAACGGAATAGTAAAACCTGATAATGCTTATCCGGTACTTTTGAATTTACTACCTATTGGTTTAAAAGGCTTGGCTTTTGCAGCACTTACGGCAGCCATTGTGGCTTCTCTAGCCGGAAAAGCCAACAGTATTTCAACAATATACGTGTTGGATATTCATAAAAAATTCTTCAATAAAAACCTTACAGAAAAACAAACTGTATGGACAGGCCGTGTAGTAATTATAATCGCTTTTATTATTGCTCTTATTGTGAGCCCGCTTTTAGCCAATTTCGGACAAGCTTTTGAGTATATTCAGGTGTATACTGGGTATGTTTCACCGGGTATTCTGAGTATTTTCCTGCTTGGGTTTTTCTGGAAGAAGGCCACAGCCAATGGCGCTTTATCTGCCGCTGTACTAAGCATTGTGTTATCGGCTATTATAGAAAGCTTGTATCCCGAATTTCCATTTATGAATCGTATGGGTGTTGTGTTCTGGATTTGTTCACTGGTGCATATTACAATCAGCCTTATTGAAGGAAAAGGCAAAAATCAGCCAAATGCTTTTGAAGTAAAAAAAGAATGGTTCAAAGTCGAAACGCCTTTTGCTATTGGTGCGTTGCTGGTAATAGGCATATTTGTAGTAATTTATACAGTTTTCTGGTAAACTTATTTGATTTGAACAATCCTTTAACGCATGTTTATTCGTTATGATCTGATTTTAAGAATCTATTATTCACTTAACACTTAAAACTATGTTTACTCGACGTGATGCCATTAAGTCTTTAGCGGTCGGAAGTGCTGCTACCTTATTTTCGCCAAATACTTTATTGGCAGGTTTAACTAAAAAGAAAGATAAACTGGGTATTGCACTGGTTGGTCTGGGCTACTATAGCACCGACTTATTGGCACCTGCCTTGCAAATGACAGATAAATGCTATCTGGCAGGGATTGTAACTGGTACACCTGCTAAAGCCGAACAATGGAAAAAGAAATATAACATACCTGACAAAAATATCTATAATTATCAGAACTTCGATTCAATTGCTAATAACCCTGACATAGACGTAGTATATGTGGTGCTACCGCCTAGCATGCACCGTGAATACGTGGTAAGGGCAGCTAAAGCAGGTAAACATGTTTTCTGTGAAAAACCAATGGCTACAAGCGTAGAAGATTGTAAGGCAATGATTAAAGCTTGTGAAGATAACAAAGTAAAACTAGCCATTGGCTACCGATGCCAGCATGACCCTAATACCCAGGAATATATGCGTATCGGGAGAGAAAAAACCTATGGTAAACCCATGATGATTGCCTGCGGTGCAGGGTATGTAGACGGAAGAACCAACCATTGGAAACAGAAAAAAGCGCTAGGAGGTGGCTGTATGCCTGATATGGGCGTATATGCTTTGCAAGGAGCGAGGCTAGCCGTTGGCGAAGAACCCATAAGTGTAACAGCACAGGCGCACGTAATAAGGCCTGAGATATATAAAGAGGTAGAAGAAACTATGTTATTTCAATTGCAGTTTCCGAGTGGGGCTGTGGCGGCTTGTCATACAAGTTTTGGTATTAACATGAATTACCTGCAGGTTAATTATGAGAAAGGCTGGTTAAAAATGGAGCCTTTTTCTGCCTATGGTGGTAATAAAGGAAGCCATTCGGGTGGGCTAATTGACTTTCCGATTAAAAATCAGCAAGCCAAACAATTAGACGAAGATTGCCTTGCATTAATAAATGGCACGCAACTGATAGCACCTGGTGAAGAAGGATTGAGAGATATCAGAGTAGTAGAAGCTATCTATCAGGCAGCTAAGACCGGAGGAACAGTAAAAATTTCTTCGTAAATTAATACCACTCTAATTGCAGAAGGCATCTTCTTTATTGGAAACACGCTTGGCGTGTTTCCAATAAAGAAGATGCCTTCTTGAGTTTGCATGATACTATTCCTTAACTCTGGTTAGTTTCATTTCACCTCTGTCGTTTTTAATCACAATTTCGTTGTCATTGATAAGTTCACCGGTGCTATTAATTGTCATGTCATTGAACGAAATGCTGTACGAAAATTTTTTGCCCTCAACTTTACCATTTTCAATTTTTGCTTCTCCGAATTGCGTTTTCCAGGTTCCTTTTAGTTCATTGCCGTCTACTTTAAAAGTATAGTTTATTTCAAAGGTCCCATTAGGGGTTTCACGGCTACCTTTCCAGTTGCCATCAATTGGGCTTTGAGCGAAGGCAGAGAATGTGCCTATTAGCAGAAATACTATTAAAAAATGTTTCATGATATAAGAGTTTTGATTGAATAATTAAAGCTTAATGTTGTTGTATATGAGCACATTAAATACCATGATAATTACTGGCTTTAACGTATTATTGTTTCAACCCAATTACTTTAAAATAAGCGGGCTTGGGCTCATTATTTCTGTCAAAGAGTAATGGGTAGTTTGTCCGTCCACGGATCGGCCAGTTGTTAAGCCAGCTATCGCCATCATTAACTCCCCAGAAAGTAACTCTTGCTATTTTGTCTTTGTGTTTCAGAAATAATTTAAAAAGTGCTTCATAGTCATCAGCAAGTTGTTTTTGGATAGAATCGGGGAGACCATTAGGATACGGATTTGATTCAGTTGTATTTGCCAAACGCTGGCTTACATCAGCTCCCTGAAAATTTCGGGGTAAAATCTCAATATCTAATTCGGTAATCATTACTTTTATGCCAAGTGCCGAATACGCAAGAATACTTTCTTCTATATCTTTCAAAGGTATTTTACCAAGATGCCAGTGGCCTTGTATCCCTACGCCGTCAATACGGGCGCCCGATTCTTGGATTTTTTTTATGAGCTTAATACAGCCGGCTCTTTTAGCGGGTTGCTCGTTGTTATAGTCGTTGTAATACAGCTCGGTGTCTGGAGAGGCTTCTTGTGTCAGGCGAAACGCTTCTGCAATATAGCCCTCACCTAATTTTTGAAGAAATATCGAATTTCTGAGTGTACCATCTTCGTTTAACGCTTCATTTACTACATCCCACGAAAATACCTTGCCTTTGTAGTGCCCTGCCACTGTTTTGATATGGTCGTTGAAAAACGTTTTAACCGAATCGGTGCTTTGCATGCGGCGCATAAAACCGGGTAACTGGCTATGCCAGATTAATGTATGCCCATTGATTTTGATATTGTGTTTATTGCCATACTCTATCAGTTTATCGGCCATTTTGAAATCATAAATACCCCACTTGGGCTGTAACAAGGCCGATTTCATTACATTTTCGGGCGTAGCAACATTAAACTGTTGTATAATAAGGTTATTAACTGTCGGATTCCGCTCCTCAATCTGTGCCGAATTAAGCGCAGTGCCAATGGTAAAATCATTTTTAAAAGCCTCTTTCAATGAGTCGATGCCTGGCTTGGTATCTTGATAAGTAAAGTTTGAGAATAAAATTATTACCCAAACAACGAGCATAAATGTTTTTATTTTCATGTAATTAATTAGGTATGATAAAATAAACACTGAAAAAACTGATACTAAATTTAGATAAAATCTAACGCCTATAATTTACAGACGTTAGACTAACTTCACTAAAACAAAACTGCTATTATGATTAACCTATGATTCTGTGATTACTTATTCTACTGTATTGGTTAGAGTTCCGATTCCTTCAATCGAAATATGTACAGTATCTCCTTGTATTAAAGAAAAGCTATCGGGTGGTACAATCCCGGTACCTGTCATCAGAAAACAACCATTGGCAAAAGTGCAGTCAAAGGTCAGATACCTCACAAGTTCAGGCAACTCTCTTTTCATTTGGGTTAAATGAGTAGATTGTGAAAATATGTTTATGCCGTTTCTTTCAATATCAAGCCTAATTTCGGTTTCTTTAGGGATTGGCTGCTCTAGCACCAATATACAAGGGCCAATAGCCGCACTTTTATCATACGATTTGGCTTGTGGCAAATACAATGGATTTTCTCCTTCAATGTCTCTCGAACTCATGTCGTTGCCTATGGTATAGCCCGCAATCGTTCCGCTTGCATTTACAAAGAGTGTTAGTTCAGGCTCAGGTACATTCCATTTTGAATCTCGCCTGATTTTTACACCTTGCTTATGCCCAACAGTACGTGCAGCAGTTGCTTTAAAAAAGATCTCAGGGCGTTCGGCAGAATAAACTCTATCATAAAAATCTCTTCCACCTGCATCTTTCGATTCCTCCATTCGGGCATTTTTGCTACGCAGATATGTTACCCCTGATGCCCAAACTTCCTGAGAAACAATTGGTGGAAGCAAGACACTATCTAAACTGAAATCTTTTTCAGGAGCTTTGTTTGTAATAGCCTGCGCTAAAAATTGATAAAGATTAGGCTCGTTAATCAGCGAATCAAAAGAGTACTCATTAAAGGAATAAAAATCTTTGTTGTGTTCAATATAAGGGCCAAGGGTTGTATTGTAAACTTTCATTAGCTAGTAAAATATTTATTTTTTGAGAATTAAGTGTAGAGCTAATGGTAGTATAATTTAATAAGATTAGACTATCATTAGCTATTACTAAAATGCTTATTCAAAGAAAGGCACGCCTGGGGTAGCGTACTTTTTCATACCTTCTTCGTTAATTTCTACGCCAATGCCCGGTTCGTCTCTTACCTTAATAAAACCATTTTTTTCTACCATATCACCTTTAAATGTTACGATTTCTTTAAACATAGGGTCTTTATGAAAATATATCTGCCATTCCATAATCATAAAATTGGGCACAGAGGCACATACGTGTGCACAAGCCATAGCACCAAGGTAGGAAGCTACCATGTGCGGCGCAAATGGCACATAATACAAATTGGCTAAATTGGCAATCCGTTGGCCTTCTCCCAATCCTCCACATTTTTGTAAATCGGGCATAATAATATCTACAGCTCCGCTTTCAAGCAGAGGTCTGAACCCATAAGCAAGGTAGTGGTTTTCTCCAGCACAGATCGGGGTAGATGTAGATGCTGTTATCTTCTTGTAGGCGTCTGTATTTTCTGCTGGAATTGGTTCTTCAAGCCACATCAGGCCCAGTGGTTCAAGCATTTTAGCGGCTCTTTCGCCGCTGGTTGCATCGTAGCGTCCGTGCATATCGGCACAAATATCTATTTTATTCCCTACTTCTTTCCTAGCCGCAGCCATCTGGTCATACATCCGTTGTAGTTCACCTGGGCTGGCTGTCCAGTTGAAGCGGTCATATTTATTAGGGTCATTACCCTGATCTAAATCAAATTTAACGGCCGTAAATCCCATATCAACGGCTTCACGGGCTGCCTTGGCAAAATCTTCGGGCTTAGGTAATTGATTCTGATAGAGAGCCGTATCCATATAAACTCTGATGTTGTCTCTGAATTTACCACCTAAAAGCTGATAAACAGGTACCCCTAGTGCTTTGCCTGCCAAATCCCACAAGGCAGTTTCAATAGCTGTTAGTACGGCAACAAACATACCTGATTGTGCTCCCTCAAAAAAACCGGATTTTCGGATTGATTCAAACAAGCGATTCACATTTAAAGGGTTTTGCCCCTGAATTCGTCTTGCCATTGATTTTACAAGATGATAAGTGCCGGGGGTCGCATCAACCCCTTCTCCATGCCCGATTATGCCTTGGTTTGTATAAATCTTCACAAATAAACTATGCCCACCACGTATGTATCCGGCTTTAATATCAGTTATTTTTAAATCAGACGGTGCAGAGCTTTTCGGAGCTTTATCAATGGCCTGTATAAACTCATTTCCAAACGTCGAAAATGAAGTGGCAGCTAAAGCAGAACTTACGGCTGCTTTCTGGAAAAAATTTCTTCTATTCACTTATTATAAAGGTTTTAGTGAGGGGGTAGCCCTCAGGCTGAATTGAATATTTTAAAAAAAAGCTTGATTACCAGGTTCTTTGCTTCAATATTTCCTGAATCTGTGCAGGGTCTACCGGTAATTTATTGATATGTTCACGAAGCCATTGAGAAAAGTCTTTCTCAATTTCATCAGACCATCGGTTGTCAATTTGGCCAGGGGTATACTTTTGTTCGCGCAGTCTTTGATGCCCAAACATATCACGCAGCCGAACTACCTCAGAAACTTTAACTACTTCTTCGGCAAGGTGAGGAGGTATGAAAATTACACCACCTTCTCTTCCGAGTACAACATCGCCCGGCATCACAGTAGCAGAGCCAATACGTGTTGGTTGGTTAATACCTACCAGCGTAGTATTTAAGGCTCTTTTAGCTTCATTTAAATGATGTGATGGATGGTAACTCCGATAAAAAGACGTAAACCCGCCTATTTCTTTCAATCCGCTTAAATCTCTTACAGCTCCATCATAGACAATTCCGTTACCTGTTTTGGCATAAATAGAATTGCCTAGGTTGTCGCCAATAGTGGGGCCATCTATGTAGGCATTAAACTGGTCAACTACATATACATCTCCTTTAACCAGCAAATCAATTGGCCAGGCATTCTGAGATTTGATGCGGCCATCTTTTTCGTGTCCTTTATCATCAATAGCTGTTTGCAAATCTGGTCGTCCAGGAGTGAAAATGGCTGTTACAGCTCTACCAACCAGCACCGAGTCTGGATTAATGGTTTGCCAGTTACCTTCAAACTGGTATCTATAATTATGATTTCTTAATACAGCCCATGCTTCTTCTAAGGTTACTTTTTTCATGCGTTTCAAGAGCACATCATCTACTTTGGGTCTGCCATCGGCGAATCTTTCTCCTTTCCACTCACGGGTCAGATGAAGCAGATATTCTTTTGATATTTGCTGGGCATAAAGGCTTGATATTGCTAAAAAGAAGCATATACTTAAATAAATTTTTCTCATGGTTCTTAGGTTAAATATGGTTTTGGATGGTTTTCAATATTTGTCTGTTTTATTATTACTTTTTTGGAGGGCGTTTATTCCAGAAATTGGCTAACATTGAACCAATAATATTCATAACCGGCCCAAAAATAGCTGCTGCCAGCCCAACTGTGGCAATACGACCCATTTCGTTTGCTAAAGCAGAGGCCAGCCCCGCATTCTGCATACCTACTTCGAAAGAAATAGCACGTGCATCTGATTCTGTGAATTTTAAAAGTCGGGAGAAAAAATAACCAAGGGTATAACCAAAAATATTATGGATTATTACCACAATAACCAGTGTTATACCAACTGTTTTAAGTGAATTGGCACCACTTGCCGTAACTATTAATATAATATACGCAATGCCTAGCATAGAAAAAATAGGCAATATTTTGTTAAATCGTGCCATAAGCTCTGGCATTATTTTATAGAGTACTAAGCCTAGGAGTATGGGTAAAATAACCATTTGAGACATATCCCAGAACATAGCCCAGAACTCTACTTCTATTAAACCTCCTCCCAGCGTTTTCATCAGAAAAGGGGTCATAATCGGAGCTGCCAGTGTAGATAAAGTAGTTATCGTAACCGAAAGTGCCACGTTTGCTCTGGCCATAAGTGCCATTACATTAGAAGCGAGGCCACTCGGGCTACTTCCGATTAAAATAATGCCAGCTGCGATTTCTGGTGGGAAACTGAAAATTTTTGATAGTGCCAGCCCTGAAAAAGGCATAATAGTAAAATGACAAACTAAGCCTATTAATACCTTAAGTGGAGACTTAAAAACTTCTGTAAAGTCGTCAACAGTCATTGTTGCTCCCATTCCCAGCATAATAACTTGTAAAACAGGTTTTATGAATGTATTAAGTTTAACTCCTCCAACGCTACTGAAGGTATCAGGAAAATGATAACCAAGTATAACAAGCAGAATAATACTTAGTGGGTACCAATAATCTTTTAATTTCATTAGAGAGTAATAAAAAAGTGGTTAAGTAATGAAATAGCAAGGTCTAAGTTTAACCATTGCACTAGCAAAATGACTAATCAGTATTCCAGTTCTAAAACTATCTTTTTTGATAGGGAATGTTCTTTGATTGTATTAGGATTTTATTTGATTAGTACAATTTTTTGTAATTCGAATGCTAAAATTTCTGATTAACAAAGAAAATAATTACCTAAACTATAGGTAGGATTTTGAATTCCAAACAAAAAGTGTCAATTTGACACCAATTATTGAACGTCAACTATCAGAAACGTTTGTGATAAGCGTTTTTACCATGTTTTTGGCAAGAGAATAGTTAAATTGAATGTATATGAATTAATGATAAGAGATTTTTGTCTAATTTGATTATTGATAAGTAATCTTAAAAAAATACAACTTGATGTATGCAAAGATGTATTAAATGTAATTCGGTAGATGGGGTGATAAAGTCTGGTTTTCTGAGAGGAAAGCAGCGTTTTTTTTGTAAACTGTGTGATTTCTATTTCATTTTAGAAAATGAAAATACCAGATTGCCTCAGAAAACTAACCAGACCACTATTTTAGATGTGGCAAAGCATCTAGGTATTGCTGCTTCAACGGTTTCAAGAGCATTGAATGGGAAATCTGATATAAGCCCATTTACCAGAAAGGCAGTACAACAAGCGGCGATAGATTTAGACTATAAACCTAATTTATTAGCACAGAGCCTTAATAAAGGCAAGACCAATACAATTGGCGTGGTGATTCCGAATGTTGAGTTACCTTTCTTTGCAACTGCTCTGGCTAGTATGCAGCAAGTAGCCATTAACACGGGTTATAGAATTATGGTTTGTCATTCAAGTGAATGTGAAGCAATTGAAAAATTAAATATTGAAACGCTCATTTCGTGCCGTGTAGATGGCTTATTGGTAAGCCACTCAAAAGAAACTACCTCTTTTGAGCATATTAAACGGGTTATAGCAAAAAATATCCCTATAGTGCATTTTGACAGAGTCTGTAATGAAATAACTACTCCTAAGGTAATACATGAAGATTTTAAAGGAAGTTTTGAGTTAGTAGAGCATTTAATACTTCAGGGATGCAAAAAAATAGGAGTGATGCTTGGCCCTGAGAAGTTCTATATTTCACAGATTAGGCTCGAAGGTTATAAAGCAGCCCTTCAAAAATATAACATTCCAATAATTGAGGAATACATCTATTATTCAGACATGAATAAATATGATGGAGCAAAAGCCTTTGAATATTTCATTAATCTACCAGCGCCACCTGATGGCGTTTTTTCTATACTTTCAAGAAATGCTATAGAGATGATGGTAGAGGCCAAAAAAAGACATATTAAAATTCCGGAAGAAATGGCTTTTGTAGGTTTTGGTGACGATACCCTGTGCGAGTTATTTGAGCCGTCTCTCACAGTATTTAATCATTTTCCATCTAAAGTTGGCGAGGCTGCTATTAATTTGCTTATTGAGAACATTAAGAATAAAAATAGCTTGATTCCTGCTGTTTTATCGATTCAAGGAGAGTTAATTATTAGAGATTCTTCAAGGGTTAAAACTGGCGTGAATAGTTGGTCTGTAGGTCAGAAATTTACTGAATAGAAAGAAGATTTTGTAAAACTTATTTTACCCCTCTGGTTAATGGATAGATTGTAAGCCTTTTAAGTCAGCAAAAGAGGCCGTCTTCTATGTCGAAAACAAGCCTCGTTTTGGATGTATATCTGTTGTAAATAAATTTTTTGTAATAAGACTTGCAACAAACAATCTGGAGCATCATTAATCTAGGCTCAGACCAAAAAAAAGTTTGAGTTGGTCATGCGCCTAGATTGTACTGATGATTCAGCAAAAGTTTAAATGTTATTCAAATATAAGTTTTATTACTTCAGGTTCATGGCCTTTCTTAACAGCCCGTAGGTATTATACCCCGCACACAAAGCTGATGGGATTTATTCCTGATAGCAATTATTCCTAATGTGCTAAATTTCAGAGTTTCCTTATTTCTTTAATTTCTATTTTTTCATATCCAGGGCTTCTCCACCCGCAAGTCCACTTTGTAGATTGGATTTCATATTTTACTGTGACTTCCAAGCTATCGACCTGATATTGCGAGCTTAGATTAACAGGGTAATAAAATTTGTCTTTTACACTAAGCAACCAACCACATCCATCAACTGCCGGATCTCCTTCAAACACCACAATAGCTTTTTGAGCTTCAGATATTTCATCTAAAGCCGCTACTTCATTTCTGCAACTCACTAGCATAATTGGTGAAGCACAAACTACTAGCAGAATTTTTATGAAATCTCGCATAATATGAATGATTAAAATTTGTGAGTAAACCAAACTATCTATAGATTTAATTGAAGATAGGCGTTATTTATAAATAGGGATATGAAAGTCATTCAAATGGTTGGAATAAACGCAAAACTTTTATCACAATCTAGTGGGGTTTTGCACATTTTTACTTATCCCTTTTATATTTTATACCCAAAAAGGTATTATTGTAAATCCAAAAGAAGAGAGATATAAGCAAAGAGATAATAGGCTATAAGAAAATTGTCTTTTTATTCCAAGTATTAAATACAACTACCCACTCATGAAAATCCAATACTGTTCCGACCTGCATCTGGAAATGAATACCAACAAAGAATATTTGTTGCAAAACCCGATTTTACCACAAGGCGAGGTGCTGATACTGGCCGGAGATATTACAAATGCGAAATATTATGATTCTCCTCGGCTGATTGAGAAAGAATTTTTTAAGCGCTTATCAGGGCAGTTTGAGCTGATTTTTATTATTGCCGGTAATCATGAGTTTTATCGAAGTTGGGATGTAAGCGTGTTTCAAAAACCATTGTTACAAGAAATAGAGACCAATATTTTTCTGCTTAATAACCAGGAGATTGTCTATAAAGATGTAGCTTTCTTTTTTTCAACATTGTGGTCTGAAATAAATCAGTTAGATGAAGCCTTCGTAAAAAAACATATGCCCGATTTTGGCTTAATTGCTTATAAAAATGCGAGCCTTTTGGTAAAACACTATAATCAGTTACATGAGCAAGCATTGGCTTTTTTAGCTAATTCGATGGTTAAGTCAGATGCGAATAAGAAAGTAGTGGTGAGCCATCATTTGCCTTCTATTCAATGTGTTCATCCCGACCACATAGGTAGCAGGCTGAACTCGGCTTTTGCCACCGATTTAGATGATTTTATTCTAACACATCAACCTGATTATTGGATATATGGACATAGCCATCGTAATATGCCTGAGATTCAAATTGGTAAAACAAAGCTTATCTGCAACCAGTTAGGCTATGTTCCTTATCAGGAGCATTATGATTGGAATAATGGGAAGTTTTTTGAGTTATAAACCTCATAAATTTAATGCCTGAGCATAGGTCTCAGGCATTAATATTAAATAAAGTATTCAATTCTTACCTCCCCGCCTTTGGATCAAAGCTAATTAACCAGTTAATGCCAAATTTATCGGTAAACATACCAAAATAAGAACCCCAGAAAGTATCTTCCATTGGCATTGTTTGTATACCACCTGCCGAAAGTTCATTGTACAAACGGTCGGCTTCTTCTTTTGCATCAACATTAATAGATAAGCTGAAATTATTGCCAAAAATTGTTTTGCCAACTCCTGCTCCGCCAGTATCAGAGCCCATTAATGTGGTTTCTTTACTTATAGGCAGGCTAATATGCATTAATCGATTGCCTTGTCCTTCTGGAATGGCTTCTATTCCAGCTAGCGGAGGCATATCTTTGAATCTGTTTATACTTGCAAATTCTCCACCAAAAACAGACTTATAAAAATTAAAAGCTTCTTCGCAATTATCTTCAAAAGTGAGGTAGACGTTTACTGTAGTCATTTTTTATTGGTTATAAGTGTGAAAAATCGTTAGCAAAATTTAGTAATACATAGGGCTTTAAATCAGAAAGATTCTTTATCAAAACTAACTGCAAAGTTATTGATCGTGAGGGCTTAGGGCTTTAATTTTGTTTTATATTATTTTTGCCTGATATATACCTGAAGACAGTAGGGGCGAAATAAGTAAATATGCATCAGCAAATTCAGATTAAAATCATACTTTCTCCTTTTGAATTTTATTGCTTTATGCTTACTTTAAGGGCCGAAAGTAATACTTACCCATGTTAGCAGAATTATATTATCCCTCGTTACTCGAACCCAAAGATTTAGATGCACACCTTGAAGACGGTTGGTTCAGAATGGGTCAAGCTATTTTTACTACCAATTTCCTTAAATTCAAAGAAGTACTTTATAGTGCTATCTGGCTACGGATTGATTTAAATACTTTTGAGCCCTCTGGCACTCAGCAAAAACTTCAGAAACTCAATTCAAACTTTACTATACATATTCGGGAGGCTTACATTGATGATGCTAAAGAAATACTCTTCGAAAAATATCAGAATCATGTTAAGTTTGATACAGCCCCCAATTTACAGCAATTGTTGTTTGGGCATGGTAGCCATGATATTTATGATACCCTTGAAGTATGTATTTATGATGATACCAAACTGATTGCCTGTGGTTTTTTTGATTTGGGCGAAACCACCTCGGCCGGCATTTCGTGTTTCTACGACCCCGACTATAAAAAGCATAGCCTAGGTAAATACCTGATGTTTCAGAAAATGGAGTTCTCTAAAAAAAGAGGGCTAGATTTTTTTTACCTCGGCTATTTTGCCCCTGGTTACCCTTTATTCGACTATAAACTGGACTTATCCCGAACATCATTAGAATACCTCGATTTAGTTACAGATGTATGGCTACCTATAAAGCAATTCAGTTATGATTCGATACCGCTCGATACCATGATTGCTAAATTACATATGCTACATAATGCCCTGAAAAAAGAACAGGTAAATAGTGTGTTTCAGTACTATGAATTTTTTGACGCCGATTTAATTAATAGTTTGAATGGCCTGCGACTTTTTGATTTTCCTGTTTTTCTGTTTTGTTTTGGCATCAATACCTCGAATCCGATAGTTGTATATGATGTGCGTGATGAAAAATATCATCTGATTACCTATCATTGCATTTACGAAACGATGTTTGAACAAAAAGATAAGACCCGTTTTAATACCCATTTACTACAACTTTCGAAAGTACTTTATTCTACCTCTTCAATAGAAACAATGGTTAAGGTTATCAGTACTGCTTTACGAAGAAATACCAATGGTAATTTTTTTATTCTTGACTTAGTGTTGAAAGAAGTATAGCCAACCCAGAGTAATAAGTAAAAAACTTTGAAACGTAAATTCTGTGCAAAGAAAATCCATTTCACTTTTGGTTCCGGCAGCAGTATTTTTAGATTTTCTGTTTAATTAATAGTGCTTCTATACATTCGCTAAATTTATTAAACTATTGTTCGGTTTCCTCAGTCAATAGCCCATCCAGCAATTTTATAAGTATAGGTATTGAGGTAAAGATATTATTAATAATTAGCTTTGTAGACCTAGCTAAGTGATTAATATTTTATATTTACACCTTGATTTTATACTAAACTCCCCTAATACTTCGACAGCCCTTATGGAGACAAGAAGAGAATTTATTCAGAAAGCCGCAGTTTTAGCCAGTGGCACAGGATTAGCCGGAATGCTACCTCCGGTTATTCAGAAAGCACTCGCCATCGACCCTAAAGCAGGTAGCACTTACCTTGATGCCGAGCACGTAGTGATTTTGATGCAAGAAAACCGTTCGTTCGACCACTCTTTTGGGACTTTGCAAGGCGTGCGTGGTTTCAACGACCCAAGAGCTATTTCGCTTCCAAATAAAAATAAGGTATGGCTTCAGCCAAACGCTGCCGGAGAAACCTTTGCACCGTTCAGACTAGACCTGAAAGATACCAAAGCAACCTGGATGAGCTCTTTGCCGCACTCGTGGGAAAACCAGGTTGATGCCCGTAATCATGGTAAATATGATAAATGGCTCGATGTGAAGCAGTCGGGTAATAAAGATTTCAAGAAAATGCCCCTCACAATGGGCTATTATGACCGTGAGGATATTCCGTTTTACTATGCGCTAGCCGATGCCTTTACGGTTTGCGACCAGAATTTCTGCTCTTCGCTTACGGGTACTACGCCAAACCGCTTGTATTTATGGACGGGTACTATCAGAGAAGAGCAAAATGAAAATTCTAAAGCTAATGTAAAAAACGAAGACGTAGACTACGACCGTTGGGCTCGTTGGAAAACTTACCCTGAAAGGCTAGAAGAAAACAATATTTCGTGGAAAATATATCAGAATGAAATAAGTCTTTCAGTTGGTTTAGAGGGCGAAGAAGATTCTTGGTTAGCCAATTTTACCGATAATCCGATTGAATGGTTTGAGCAATACAATGTGAAGTTTTCGCCAGAGTATTATCAGTATCTGGTAAAGATGGAGAAAGCATTGCCGGGTAAAATCGCAGAGTTGAAAACCAAACTTGCCTCTTTAACCGAAGGAACTGCCGATTATGCTAAAACCAAAAAAGAACTGACACAGAGCGAAGACGAACTGGTTACAGCAAAAAAAGATTTACAAGAATGGACACCTGAAAAATTTGAGAAACTATCAGAGTTTCATAAAAACATTCATAAAAAGGCTTTTTCAAATAACCGAAACGACCCTGACTATCATAAACTTACAACCCTTGAATATGAAGATAATGGTGTAAAACGCACTGTGCAAGTGCCTAAGGGGGATGTTTTGCATCAGTTCCGTGAAGATGTAAATACAGGTAAACTACCACAGGTTTCGTGGATTGTAGCACCTGAAAATTTCTCTGACCACCCTGGTGCACCTTGGTATGGTGCTTGGTATTTGTCGGAAGTGATGGATATTCTGACTAAAAACCCTGAGGTTTGGAAGAAGACGATTTTTATTTTAACCTACGACGAAAACGATGGTTACTTTGACCACGTTCCGCCGTTTGTACCCCCAAACCCAAAACAACCCCATACAGGTAAAGTATCGGCAGGTATTGACCCTGGTGTAGAGCAAGTTGGTATAGCCCAAGAATTGAAACGTAAACGTACCAACCCTGAGCGTGATTCTCGTGCAAGCCCGATTGGTTTAGGCTTCCGTGTGCCAATGGTAATTGCTTCTCCCTGGAGCCGAGGCGGTAATGTATGTTCTGAGGTTTTCGACCATACATCTGTATTACAGTTTCTTGAGAAATTCCTGAAACATAAAACAGGTAAAGACATAAAAGAAACTAATATCAGCGAGTGGCGCAGAGCTATCTGTGGAGACCTCACTTCTAGCTTTGAACCTTATAATGGTGAGAAAATCAAACTACCAACATTTGTTCAGAAAGAAGCTTTTATTAAAACCGTATATAATGCTAAGTTTAAAGGGCTACCGTCGAACTTTAAAAAGCTAAACGAAAGTGAGATAGCACAGCTAAACGAAGGTAAAGACCTTGGTATTTTGCCAAAGCAAGAGCCAGGTGTGCGTAAAGCAATGCCGATTCCGTATCAATTGTATGTAGATGGAATGCTAAGTGCCGATAAAAAGACTTTTGCAATTAATATGCATTCGTCAAACGAGCTATTTGCTAAGCAGTCTGGCGGAACGCCTTTCATTGTTTATGCACCAGGCAAATATGCTATGCGTGATAAAGACAACCAGAAAACAGGCTATGAAACCGTAAGAACATGGAACTACGCAGTTGCCAATGGCGATAAATTATCAGACGAATGGCAATTAGATGATTTTGAGAATGAGCAATATCACCTGATAGCCTATGGCCCAAATGGCTATATGCGTGAGTTTAAAGGAGACGTCAACGATCCGTCATTAGATATTAACTGCGAGTATCAACGTGTGAAAGGCAGCACTAAAAAACTGACAGGAAATGTTGAGTTGAAGATTAAAAACCAAAGCACAAGTGCAATTACTATTGAGGTGGCCGACCAGTCGTACAAAAACGGTAAGCATAGCAAAACCGTAGCAGCCGGCGCTAGCGCAACCATCGTGATTGACCTTGCCAAAAGCTTCAACTGGTACGATTTCAGTGTGAAGGTAAAAGGTAACAGTACTTTTGAAAAACGCTATGCCGGACACGTAGAGACCGGGAAGCCAAGCTTTACTGACCCTGCGATGGGTAAAGTGGTAGCATAAAATAAAATTTATTAATACGCTAAAAGCCCTTTTCTACCCGCTAGAAAGGGCTTTTAGCGTATTAATCAAACATTGTTTTTGATAGTTCTTTACTTTGTATGCTGAGTGCTAAAATTTGTAAGCCTTTGTCGTTTAATCAATCTACTACCTAATATTTGTTGGTTTCGCACGCTTATTTTCGATTTTCGCACTAACTTGCCACCATTATTCATACAAGCCTTTATTTAGTGGAATCGAACGAGATAAAAATAGCAGTAATCGGACTTGGGTATGTGGGTTTACCACTGGCGATTGAATTTGGTAAAAAGTATACTACCATTGGTTTTGATAATAATACACAACGAATCAAAGAATTAACTACTCATTTCGACCACAACCGTGAGCATGAAACAGCTGCATTTGAAGCTGCCAGGTATTTGACTTTCTCATACCAGCAAGAGCTATTAGCTGGCTACAATGTTTATATTATTACGGTTCCAACACCGGTTGATAATTTCAAAAAACCAAACCTTAAACCATTGCTTAAGGCTACCCAAACAGTAGCTGAAGTATTGAAAAAGGGCGATACTGTTATTTATGAGTCGACAGTATACCCAGGTTGTACCGAAGAAGACTGCGTACCTGTGCTAGAACAATACAGCGGCTTGGTGTTTAATAAGGATTTTGTTTGTGGTTATTCGCCCGAACGAATTAACCCTGGCGATAAAACCCGAACGCTTACAAGTATTCAGAAAATAACTTCAGGCTCTACACCTGAAGCTGCAAAGCAAATAGATGCACTGTACCAGAGTATTGTAATGGCCGGTACTTACCTTGCTCCTTCAATCAAAGTAGCTGAGGCTGCCAAGGTAATTGAAAATACCCAGCGAGACCTGAATATTTCATTTGTAAATGAACTGGCGCTTATTTTCGATAAAATGGGGATTGATACTACCGAAGTTTTACAAGCCGCTGCTACTAAATGGAATTTTATGCCTTTTAAGCCGGGCCTTGTTGGGGGTAATTGTATCAGTGTTGACCCCCATTATCTTTTGCATAAATCGCAGTCTTTGGGTTATCATCCACAGGTAATTTTGTCAGGTAGGAGTGTAAACGAAAAAATGGGGGTATTTGTAGCTTCAAAATTAGTTAAAACCATGCTGCAAAGAGGCATTACCATTAAGAATAGCGATGTATTGGTAATGGGTATTACGTTTAAAGAAAACTGTTCAGATATACGAAATACAGGAGTACTTGATGTAATAAGAGAGCTAAATGAATACGGAGTAAAAACTTATGTGTATGATACCTGGGCCGATGCTACCGAAGTACAACGAGAGTATGGAATAAATCTTTTGCAAGAAATTAATAATCAATATGACGGTATTATTCTGGCAGTTCCTCATCAGGATTTCTTAACGCTCGATTTGCAGGTATTAAAAAAAGAAAAACATTCAGTGATTTTTGATATAAAAGCAGTTTTGAATAAAAAAGATACCGATATACGTCTGTAAAAGCAATAATTTTGCTTTTTTTATTTTTCTTTCTACCTTTATGCAATAACCATACATTGTTACTAAACCTAGTACTATCTTAAGCCAACCTATAATAATTATTTTAAGCTAAGGTTTCTTTAAATTCGAAGTATGATTTTTAGTAATATATTGTTAATAGATGACGACGAAGACGACCAGGAGATTTTCCAGTCGGCGGTGCAGCAGATTTCTACCTCAGTTCAATACAAATATCTGAATAGTGCCAGGGAAGCGTTACAGAAATTATCATCGGGTGAGGTTTCACCCGAAGTAATCTTTCTTGACCTGAATATGCCTCTTATGAGTGGGCAGGAGTTTTTGGGTCAAATAAAACAAAATGAACTTCTTTCAACTATACCGGTAATAATTTTTTCTACCTCATCAGACCCCACTACCAAAGAGCTGACCAAACACCTTGGCGCCCATGATTTTATAACAAAACCTTCTGATTTCGACCAGTTAGTAGATTTATTGAAGCCTCTAATTCGTTAAAATTGTTTATGAACACATCAGGTAAAGCTGTTAATGATTTCCCGTTCCTGCAAGGAGGTGGCGAAGTTGGTGCTTTAATGCGAATTAAAGACTGGAGCCAAACATCTCTGGGTACTCCAGATTTATGGCCTATACAATTAAAACAGTTAGTGGCTACCATGCTCACTACGCCTACTCCAATGCTTATTTGTTGGGGCGAGAAGCGCACCCAGTTTTATAACGATGCTTTTTTGCCAATTCTTGGTGATTCTGAGCATCCGCAGTCGTTGGGGTTAAGTGTTGAGGAGACCAATGCCGAGATATGGCGGACATTTTCTTCGCTTTTTGAACAGGTAATAAAGGGTGAGGATGCGAGCTATAAAGACTTTAAATTGCAACTCAGCAGAAATGGAACTTTTGAAGATGCTTTCTTTGATTTTTCATACAGTGCAATTAAAGACGAAAATGCTGCAATAAAGGGAATATTGGTAATAGGTAAAGAAACTACCGACAAGGTAAAGTCAATCAAGAATCTGGAAGAAAGTGAAGATCGTTTTGAGACTATGGCCGAAAGTAGCGATATTCTGATTACCATTGGCGACCCTGATGGCAATATTGCTTATATGAATAATGCATGGGTAAACCTGACTGGTAAACCTATACCTGAATTATATAAAAATGGCTGGCTTGGCCTAATTCATCCCGAAGACAAAGAACGATTTTTTCAATCAGCATCAAAGGCTTTTAAAGATCGGGTTTCGTTCAAAAGCGAGTTCAGGATCTTGGGTAGAGATGGAGAATACCATTTACTATTAGGCCATTCTACTGTTCGTTTTAGTAAAGAAGGCCTGTTTTTGGGCTATATCGGATTATGTACTGAAATAACCGAACGAGCACGGCATGAATACGAATTAGAGAGAGCCGTTGAACAATTGCGTCTATCAAAAGAAGCCGCTCAATTAGGTACTTTTGATTTAGACCTTGAAAAAGGTACAATGGAATGGGACGAGCGATGCCGTATTCTTTTTGGAATCAGCCATAAAGATGATGTTAGCTACGATAAAGATTTTGTGGGAGGGCTTCATCCGAAAGACCGTGAACGCATTCTGTACCAGATTGATAAATCTTTTATAAAATCGGTCAGCAATGGAGATTATGATGTTGAATACCGCACTGTAGGTTTTGAAGATGGCATAGTAAGATGGGTTAAAGCCAAAGGCAAAGTACTTTTTGATAATAACGATAAACCTATACGTTTTATCGGCTCGGTGCTTGATATTACCGATCAGAAAAATGCAACTAAAAAACTTGAAGAAAGCGAAGCACGTTTCCGTGCATTGATTGAAGAGGCACCGATAGCAACAAGCCTTTTTGTAGGCCGAGACCAAGTGATTGAAATAGCCAATGAAAAGATGCTGGATATATGGGGGAAAGGCAAATCGGTATTTGGCAAACCATTAGCAGAAGCATTACCTGAGCTAAAAGGCCAGCCGTTTTTATCATTACTCGACGAAATATATACTACTGGTGTTGCCTATTCAGCTAATGCCATGCGTGCCGATTTAGAAGTGGGCGGCGTTTTAGGTACTTATTATTTCGATTTTACATATAAACCACTCTTAGATAACACCGGTAAAGTTTATGGCATTATGGATATGGCCGTAGATGTAACCGAGCAGGTAGAGGCACAAAAAAAAGTAGAAGAAGCCCAGCGAGAACTACTCACTTCTTTTGAAGAATCTCCGGTAGCTATTGCCATTATAAGTGAAAATAATCTTACGTTCAGAAATGTAAATAAATTCTACGCCGCATTGGTAGGCCGAAAACAGGAGGAACTGATTGATAAACCTATGATGGAAGCACTTCCTGAACTGGTAGGTCAGGGGTTTGACCTGTTGCTGAAAGGAGTAATCAGTACAGGCCAGCCATATATTGCCAAAGAAGTAAGAGCCGATGTAGTACGCAATGGTAAATTAGAAACTATTTTTGTTGACTTGGTTTACCAACCTCGCTACGAAGGCAGCGGCAAAATTGTAGGTGTGCTTGTAGTGGCCACCGATATAACCGAGCAGGTACTTGCCCGACAGAAGATAGAAGAGAGTGAAACCAAATTAAGAAGCATTCTGGCTTCGGCTCCGGCAGGAATAGGGCTTTATGTTGGAAAGGATTTTATTATTGAAAGTCCGAATCAGACCTTTATTGATCTGATGGGTAAAGGGCCTGATATCACAGGTAAATCACTCAGAGAAGTAATGCCTGAATTGATAAGTGAAAATCAGCCGTTTTTAGATATATTGGCCGATGTATTTGCAACCGGGAAGGAGTATCATTCTTCAGGCTCATTGGCCAAAATAGTGAAAAATGGCATAATGACCGATAGCTATTATAACATTACCTATACACCTGTATTTAATGCCGAAGGTGAGGTATATGCCATACTTGAGATTGCTGTTGATGTAACCGACCAGATTAAAGCACAACAGGCACTTGAAGATGCAGAAGCTGAATTACGTGGCGCAATAGAATTGGCCGGCCTTGCTACCTGGAAACTTAATATTAAAAATAATACGTATCAATACTCCCAAAGGTTTATGGAGTGGCTCGGGTTTACCGAAGAAACCCAGAATTTGGTAGCTGCATATAACCCATTACCGGGTGAATACCGTGAATCGGTACCTGCACTTATAGAAAAAACAATTTTACCAGATAGTTCAGGTTTTTATGACAACATACATCCGGTTGTGAATCATAACACGGGGCAGGTAAGACTTATTCATGCTCAGGGGCAAGTGTTTTATGATTCGTCGGGTGCTCCGGCTTTTTTGAGTGGTACGGCGCAAGATATTACGCTTCAACGAGAAATGCAGATGGCACTGGAAGCAGAAGTAAAGTTGCGCACAAAAGAGCTTGATGAAGTAGTAGAAAAACTACAAACAACTGTTGAAGAGCTTGCCGAGTCTAATGCACAACTCATACAGTCTAATGCAGAGTTGGCACAGTTTGCTTATATAGCTTCACATGACTTACAAGAACCTCTGCGTAAAATAAGTACTTTTTCTCAACTTCTTGAGCGAAGCCTCGGTAGCCATGCCACTGATGAATCAAAGAATTTTCTGGCAAAAATCCGTAATTCATCGGCCCGCATGACAGCCCTCATCAGAGATGTACTGATGTACTCGCAGTTGGCAAAAGAAAATGAAACCTATGAAAAGGTAAATCTTAACCAGATTGTAAAGAATGTACTGGCCGATTATGATTTATTAATTGAGCAAAAAGAGGCTACTATTGAGCAGCAGCAATTGCCTGTTATTGAAGCTATACCTTTACAAATGATTCAGTTATTTGCCAATTTAATAGGCAATGCTTTAAAATTTGTTGCTAAAGATGTAAAACCTATAATAAATATAAGTGCAGAAAAAGTAAGTGACGAGTCGGTGCAGAGGCTTGGTTTAAGCCCTGATTCAGAGTATTATAACATACAATGTGCCGATAACGGAATTGGAATTCCGCCTGAATATGCCGAAAAAATATTCAATATATTTCAGCGGCTTCATCGTAAATCAGAGTACGAAGGTACAGGTATTGGCCTTGCCATGTGTAAAAAAATAGTGCAGAACCATAAAGGTAATATAAGCATAGAAAACAATAAGAATGGCGGAACAATATTTAATGTGATTTTGCCTGTAAAGCAACTCTTATAAAAAAAACAGGGGTGCTAACTTAGCATCCCTGCAAATAATACTATTTCTTCTTTTATCTGAAAAAACGTTTCATCTTCTTATTCTTCTTTTTTAGAATCATTTCCGGCAAAACTCCCGACCATGAGTTTGGAATATCTTTCAGGTTGAAGATATTGGCTATTACCAGCGAAGTATTCTTATTACTATTGGGATAATCTGCAAGCCCAAGTTTATTGATTTGTGGCCCTGTGGCTGCCCACGGAATCTGCATTTCTGACATCGTAACACCTCCATGTCCGGCTTCGATGCCACCGTGGTCGGTAATGAGCATGAAATGGGTATCTTTATACAGATTTTCAGCCTTTAACTGAGTTGTGAGTTTACCTATCACACTATCGGCCTCTTCAATAGCTGCTATATACTGCGGCGACATCCACTTGTAAGTATGCCCGGCGTGGTCGGTATGTACGGTATACAGAAACACCATTGTAGGTTCTTGCTGATGCTTTACAATGAAATCATGGGCTTTCTGATAATTGTTTTTGTACCCGTATCCATCTTCAAACGAAACTTCATCAAGGTAATTTTTATTGAACGATTTTATCAGGTTGCCCCAATTGTAATAAAAGGCCGTTTTTACATTAGGTACCTGGTCTTTCAAGAGTTTAAATATTGATGGGTAAAAACCCTCTTTATCGGCCTCTATAGGTTGTAACTGATGGTTATCTATTGTCCAGTTGTTGTTTACTACACCGTGCTCTTCCGGCCCTGCGCCAGAAAGGTGGCTTGTCCAGTTAGGCATTGTTACCGAGGGCATTACAGGGCGGGTTGTTAAAGACAATACCCCTTCTGCTACCAAGGCATCAATATTTGGGTGTTTTGATGCTTTATAACCTTCAGTTCCAAAGCCATCTAGCCCTATCACAACTACTCTTTGGGCAAAAAGACCAGCACTAGCCAGATGAAAATACAGTAGGGTAAAATAAATTACTTTCACAGATTTCATAGTAAAAACGCTTATAGATTTTAATAAGACTAATAGACGCAATATTAACAAAAAGCCCGCTGATGTTTCCCTGTGCTGTGTTATCAATTAGTTATTTTGATCTGATACCATTTAAGCTTGCCTTATTCGCCCGGATGATAGCTCTTTTCGGCATTTTTCAATACATCATCTTTATAAAACAAAACATCTTTAAATTGTCCTTTGGTGTACATTTCGGCTTGGTCTTTAAAATGCGGAGAGTCTGGATTACTACTCTGCCCACCTGCCAGCAAAGATTTTGCTTTGATTTTAGAGCCAAATTCAACAGCACATATAAAGCTATTACCGCTTATTCCGTATCTTTTTTTAGTATTTGCATAAGCCCGGCTGTTGTATGATGGCAACATACCCCACAAAGCAGATGCATAGCCAATCGGGAAACTTGCTTGTTTGTCGTCATATTTACCTTGCAGTTCACCCGTCAGGCGTTGAAAACGGTTAATATCGCCCCAAGGTGTATGCCATGTGCCATATCTGGCTTTTAAATCTTTGAGTGCTTGCGCAAAAGGTTTCAGTAGCTGCTCATGTGTAGCTGTTTCAGCAAACTTTTTGGTGCGGGTTACTTGGTCGGCTTCGCCTTCATCAATGTAAATTTTTTGTATCTCACTACCCAATTTCTGCGCCCACTCAATGGCTATTGAAGTTTCAACTGAGTTTTCACTCGTACGATAATCCCATTTATCCAATAGCTTAATGGCATCAATTACTTGCCCGTGAAGGGTGTCTTTGGGTGCAACATGTTCCTCAAATGATTTTACCAAGGCAGGAACAAGTACTTCAAATGCTGACAGATAGGTGTCATATCCGGCTTCAATTACTTTATCGATAGTGAAATCTTTACCTTGGCTCAATACTCGTGCTGCATTTACCCCTCTGAAATTCTCACCATCGGGTGCCATGTAGGGTGGGTAGTCTGCTTTGTTAGGGCTTTTATCGCCGGCTACCGTAAAGGGCGTAGAGTTACAGTTTTGCAACCAACCATTAGTGGGGTTGTATGAATGTACCGTTTCTTCTACTGTGTGCAAGCCTTTCCATTCGGTTGCGCTGGTGCTTCCATCAACAGGTTTCGACCAGTTCAAAGATTTATCTCTGTTTGGTACATAATTGCCATGCCAGTAAGCAATATTTCCTTTATTATCAGCAAAAACAGTGTTATTTGAAGTATTAGCCTTTAAATCCATCACTTTTTTGTAATCTTCAAGCCCTTTGGCTTTGGTGCGTTTCCAACTTTGTATAAGGCTTACAACTGAGCGGTTATATGATTTCAGACTCATCCACATATCATTGCGTTTGGCCATTATTGGGCCGTGGTGTGTGGCATAAGTCGTAAACTCACGGGTTTGTAGTTCTCCGTCTTTCAGGTATTTTATACTGATTTTCTTTTCTGAAACGGGTTTCAGTTGGCCATCATATTCATAAAAAAACTTACCTTCTTTCTTGCTTATTTTCTCGGCGTAGAGGTCGGCCACATCAACTGCACTTGAGGTGTGCATCCAACCACAATAAGGGTTAAAACCTTGATACACAAAGAATTGTCCCCAAGTTACGGCACCGTAGGCATTTAACCCTTCTTCGCTCACAACTTGAACCTCAGGGCGGAAATAAAAAGTTACGTGCGGATTTATATACAAAATAGCATTGCCCGAAGCAGTTTTTGATGGAGCAATAGCAAAACCATTAGAGCCTGTTTGCATTTCGGGATCTTTTGGTTCATCAACATAAGAAACTTTATCGCCTGAGTAGAAGTTTTTTAATTCTGAAATCGTAGCATCAGCAGTACTTATTGCTCCAATACTGCCATCAGTCCACAAAAGCGGATACCAGGCTTTGAAGCGTGTAAGCATAGCTGGTTTTACCTCAGGATGCTTATATAAATAATAATTAATGCCATCGGCATAGGCATTCATCAGTTTTTTGAGCCAGGGGTCTGCTTTATTATAATCGGCAATGGCCTCGGTGGTATCTATCAACATACGTATTTGCAAGTCGTTGTAAAGCTCGCCTTCGCCTTTTAACTCGGCCATCCTGCCCAGTTTTTCGATGTAGTTCATTTCTACACGCTTAAAATCGTCTTCACATTGGGCATAAAGCAAGCCAAAAACTGCATTGGCGTCGGTTTTGCCATAAATATGCGGAATTCCCCAATTATCGCGAATAATCGTAACCTGCTGCGCTTGTTGTTCGAAACGCTTGATTTCAGCAGCCGAAAATGTTCGAGAAACTTTTTGCGCAAATAATGAAACAGGTAATAGGAGCAAATAGACAAGAATCCTCATATTATTAGTAGTTTGTTTAGATGATTTTCGCTTCACAAAGTACATAAATAATCTTATTAAGTCAATTCAGTGATTATAATATAGACCAAAAGTGAAGATTATGAGAATTGTAAAAGTGTGCATACAGCAAGGTAATTTGCAGTTTCGACTACGAAAAAGGAAATCTTGTTTTTAAGATTGTGTGATTTGAGAAGATGAAAAAAGAGTATTTTTGACATAATAACAGTAATAAGTAAATACACCCAAATTGGGTGAGATTCAGATAGGCTTTAATTTCGTAAATTAGCGTTTAAATTAGGGCCTATGTTAGCAAGACTTTTTATTATTTTCTTTTTGCTGGGTTTCAGAGTATTGGCTATCCCCGGTTTAGACCAGATTGGCTTGAAAGAAGGACTGAGCCAGAGCGAAGTTCGTACAATTTTACAAGATAAAGAGGGCTATATGTGGTTTGGTACCCAAAACGGACTAAACCGCTATGATGGTGCTCAGATGAAACATTTCTATAATAATCCATTTGAGAAAAACAGCTTATCGAACGACGACGTAACGTTTTTGTACGAAGACTCTCAACAAAAACTTTGGATAGGGACTAAATATGGGCTCAATAGTTTCAATAAAATAACGAAAGATTTTGTGCGCCACACCGAGCTTTTCGGTAAAAATAAGCCAGACTACAGCTATGTCGTAACAGGAATTGTAGAAGACCAGTATAAAACACTTTGGATAAGTACCTACGATGGCCTATGGCGGCTTATTCCGAAAGGAAAGGGCTACAAAGCCATTCATTTTGAGCATGATTCGACCAATAATAAAAGTTTACCCAGCTATGGCGTAGGCTATATTGTGAAAGACAAAAAGGGAGGCTTATGGATAACCTCAAGAATCGGGCTTAGTAAAATAGTGATTAAAGATGCTACTAAGCACCCCGAACAACAGCAGGTTGAGTTTTTGCATGCCAATAATACGCCACAAGAGTTTTACAAAAAACTGAATTCCCCGATTCAACGGCTTTTTTGCGATGAACATAATAATCTCTGGATAGCTGCACAAGAACGCTTGTTCAGGCTTAACTTGAATACGGCCGAATTACAGAATTTTTCAGAACAATTGCTTCAGCCTGACGTATTTATATCGGCCATTATGCTTGATAGATTTGGCACTGTTTGGGTGGGTACTATGGCCAAGGGCGTGTTCAGATATGAAGTAAGAGGCAATAGTATTGAACTCATAGAGCACATAGAAGAAGATGCCCTTAGCCGAAAAGGTTTAAAAAGCAGTTCTATTTACTCGATTTATGAAGGAAAAGAAGCCAACGAAGACATTGTATGGATAGGTACACGTGAAGCAGGAGTGCATTTGTTCAGCCATTCTAAAAACAGTTTTAAGCAATGGGATAAAGTACTAGCCAGAGAAAATTCGATAGCAGCTACATCGGTTTCGGGTATTTGTAAAGATAGTTATAATGATATATGGGTAGGTACTTTTGATGGGCTCTTCAAGATTAATGCGCATACCAGTAAATACAAAAAATATGTTTTAAGTACCACAAATAGCCAACTCAATGCACATCAGGTTATTTTTGAAGATTCAAGAAAAAATCTTTGGCTGGGTAGTAACGAGGGGGTATTCAGGTATAACAGGCAGGCCGATAAGTTTTATAATTTCCCGATTCCGAAAATAAAAGGCCATGAACCGGCTGTAATGAGCTTTCTGGAAGATAAGAACCATACGCTCTGGATAGGCACAGGGGGGTATTTGTTGCATATTAATGGCAGCAACATAAAAAAATATGAGCAAACACCTGATGGATTACGGCTCTCGGTTGCAGCTCTTGAAGAAGATAATAGCGGCAATTTATGGATAGGTACATATAATGGCTTAGTGAAGTTTAATAAAGCAAATGGGACTTTTAAAACCTATTTAAACGACCCTAACCAGCCAAAGGGGCTAATCAGCGATTTGATACTCTCGGTATTATGCGATAAAAATAATCAGATATGGGTAGGTAGTGCCAAAGGCTTGAGTAAACTAGTGGTAGAAAAAGGTAAAGAAGCCTTTGTGCATTATACCGAAAAAGACGGCTTGCCTAATAGCTTTGTGTACTCGACACTAGCCGATGCCAAGGGTAGAATCTGGATGAGCACCAACAACGGGATTTCATGCTTTGACCCAAAAGCCAGAACTTTTCAGAATTACTCTTCTGACGACGGCTTGTCGAACAGAGAGTTTAATTCGGGAGCTTATTTTCAGACCAAATCGGGCGAGATTTTCTTTGGCGGTTTAGGAGTATTTGTGAGTTTTAACCCTTTACAAATGACCAATAATAAGCATTTGCCTAAAACGGTGATTACCTCTTTCACAAAGTTTGAAAAAGAGCAGAATCTGGATAGCTTGTTAATGAAAGACGGAAAAATAAAACTGAATTATGATGAAAACTTTTTCGCTTTCCGCTTTGCTTCGCTCGATTTTACGAATCCTGAAAAAAATCAGATAGCGTATAAACTTGAGAATTTCGATAAAGACTGGATTTATTATGGTACCCGTCGCTACATAAATTTCACGAACCTAAGGGCGGGAGATTACACACTGAAAATAAAAAGTGCCAATAATCAGGGTTTCTGGAACGAAAAAGATATTCTGACTATACCGATTTCAATAGCGCCACCTTTCTGGCAACGCTGGTGGTTTTATCTGCTTTCGTTTGTAGTGCTGGGTACTTTGGTAATGACTTTTTATAGGGTAAGAGTAAACCGTATACTAGAGATTGAACGGGTAAAACTGGAAGAAAACGAGCGGGTGCGCAAAATAGCAGCGCAAGATATGCACGATGAGTTTGGCAACTCACTAACCCGAATTACTTTATTGACAGAACTGATAAAGAATAAACTCGTAAAATCGGAGCGGGACGAGGCGCTGGTTCTACTTGCTAAAATAGGTGACAACGCCAGCCGCTTATATCAGGGGACAAAAGATTTTATATGGGCTATTAATCCTGAGCATGACAATATGTTTGAAATTGCCATAAGGATAAAGGATTTTTGCGATGAGATTTTAGATAAACAAGATATAAGATTTGTGTGCGAGGGGATTTCGGAAGACTTTGAGCATATTAAATTACCAATGGGCGCAAGCCGACATCTGGTAATGTTGTTTAAAGAGGCCATCATGAACACCCTGAAACATGCCAATGCCACCGAAGTAAAACTCAACTTCAAGGCTGAGCCTAACACTCTGACGATATGTTGGCAGGATAACGGAAGTGGTATTCAGCAAAATAAGCCTAATAATGGCAATGGCTTAGGTAATATCAGAAGCCGTGCCGAGAAGATTGGGGCAGAAGTAGAGATTATATCAAAAGATAGAGTAGGAACGACTGTGAAGTTAGTCATCAACAATATAAAAAAATGAGCTATCAAAATACGAACCCTATCAAAATCAGCCTGGTAGAGGACGATAATATTATTCGGGAAGGATTTGTCATGCTTTTGAACGAAAATCAAGGTTTTAGAGTAGTGAGTGCCTATAATAACTGTGAGGATTTTCTGCGAAACGTTCAAACCGATAAACCTAATGTGGTGCTGATGGATATTGAGCTGCCGGGCATGAATGGTATTGAAGGCATTGAGCGCACAAAAAAGATATATCCGCATGCGCAAATTATAGTAGTAACGGTTTATGAAAACGATGATTTGGTTTTTAAGGCGCTATGTGCCGGCGCAGGTGGGTACCTGACCAAAAATATGCCTTCGCAACGACTGATTGAGGCCATAAGAGAGATTATGGGTGGCGGAGCGCCTATGAGTACCAACATTGCCCGATTGGTGGTGGCATCGTTTCAGAAGAACCATAATTCGCCATTATCATCAAGAGAAACAGAGGTTTTAGAGTTACTTTCGAGAGGGAAAAGTTATACCAATATTGCCGAAGGCTTGTTTATTGACAAAGAAACCGTACGAACGCACATCAAGAATATCTATTGGAAACTTGAAGTTCACTCAAAAGCCGAGGCTATTGAAAAGGCGATGAAAGAGAAATTGATATAGGGGTTAACAAAAAGAGACAAATTGATTAAATTACTTTGTCTCTTTTGTTTAGCATATATTTCCTCAGTTCAAAGGCGTAAAAATACAAAACGTTGCTCCTTTGCCTGGTTCGCCGATGGCGGTAATAAATCCCTCGTGGTTCTGAATGATTTTCTTGCATATTGCCAAGCCAATACCAGTACCCGAATACTCATTTTTATTATGCAAACGCTGGAATAACTCAAATATCTTCTGCGAGTATTGTTGGTCGAAACCAATACCATTATCGCTGATGCTCAGCATCTGGTAATTTTTATCTGCTTTAGCCCCTTCGTTAATATACGCATTACCTGCTACTACTTTAGCGTTAATTTTTATTTCTACCGGAACATCAGCTTTACTGTATTTAATAGCATTGCTTATAATGTTTTCAAGCAATTGTTGAAACTGGAAAGAAATCAACCTTAATTCAGGTAAAGTAGTATAAGTGATGCTTACGTTTTTTTCTTCGATACTATCTTTAAGTGTAGTTTTTATTTCTTCAAGCAGCGTATTTAAATCAGTTTGCTCAAATACTTTATCAGCCGAGGTAGCTCTCGAAAACGCCAGCAAGTCATTAATGAGCTTTTGCATTTGTGTAGCCGACGACATGATACGAGGCAAAAACTCTTTAGCCGTAGGCGATAAAAGATTAAAGTCTTTCTCAAAAATACGGTTACTGAACAACTTGATTTTGCGTAAAGGCTCTTGCAGGTCGTGGCTGGCTATGTAGTTAAACGACATCAACTCTTCATTACTACGTTGTAGGTCAAGGTTTTTCTGCGCTAGCTGAAGGTTGGTATTGTATTGTTCGGTAATATCCTGGCATGTGCCGGTTATCTTATAGGGTTTGTTAAACTCATCTAATACTACTTCGCCTCTACCTTGTAGTACTCTTATAGTGCCATCGTCCCATACAATTCGCATTACATAATCTTCGGCTATGTGTGTGGCAAGAGCTCTTTGTATTTCTTCTACACGGCGTTCACGGTCTTCGGGATGAACCAAGGAAAGAAAACGCTCAAAATGAATATTTTCAGATTGTGGCTCAAGGCCGTAAATGCGATACATCTCGTCGCTCCACTCAATAGTATTGGTTGGAATATCCCAGCTCCAGTTTCCGATGTGTGTAAGTGCCTGCGCTTGTTTGTGTAGGTCAACAGTATGCTTTAATTGCTGAAGCATAGCGTGTCGTTCGGTTACATCCATCACAGTACCTCTCATTTTGATTGGTTTTCCATCTTGGAAAGTAACAATTCCACGCGACCATATTATTTTATCAGTATATCTTTTATAACGATACTCACATTCATATATACCATTGCCTGTAATAGCCTCATTGATAGCTGCTGATAGCATCACCTGGTCAGCAGGGTGTACAAACTGCAAAAAAGAGAGATAGTCTTGCGCTTCTTCAAGCTCAAATATTTTGAATAACTGCTCAGAATTGCTTGATGTATGATTTTGCAAATCCCAGTCAAAACTACCCAAGCCTGCTATTTCCTGTGCTTCACTTAGTTGTTGCTCTCGTAACTGGAGTTGCTGTAGTGCTCCTTTTTCTTTGTTAATATCAAGCGATATGCCAATGATGTGCTCTGGTATTCCTTCGTCATTACGTTTGAATACTGTTTCATATACCCTTTGCCAATGATATTTGCCGCTTTTGGTTTTAACTCTATACTCTAAAATTCGTATTTCACCATCGTTGGCTAAAGCGAAATCCTGTAAATGACTAATCCTTTTCTCATAATCATCAGGATGCACCAATGCCTTAAATACGTGAGGGCCAAATTCGGCTATTTCTTTATGATTATAGCCCAGAATATGCTCCCTTTTGCTGGTAGTATATATTTCTTTAAAATTAATTATATCATATACGTAGATAATGCCAGGGAGAGTATTGTTTACTTTTTCGATAAAATACAGGTGCTCGTTTATTTTTTGTTGCTTAATATTGAAGAGTGTATTATAAGATTGCTCTTCAACAGTAAGCACAAACCTGTCGATTTCATCAAGAATATTGTTATACAGTAGAAGGTCGGTTGTGTAATCAGGCAAAAAATGCCGAAAAGCGGCTCGGCGTGTATAACTAACCGTTGAAATATCTTGTGCTACTATTTCATTATTCTGCACAAGAGGTAGCTGGTTGTCGGTCCAGCGTTTCAATGAAAGCGCAATAAATTCATCTACTTTGTTGGCTGCAAAATAGCTGAGATAATCTTGCGTGCCCTGAATCGACAGTTTTATTAGCTCATCTTCGGGCATATTCTCAAAGAATCTCAACAAAGGTATTTTTACTTCTCTTGAGATAGCGAGTGTTTTACGGGTAAAATCTTCGAGCCTGTTGCTCAGAAGATATTGTGCGTAGTCTGGTAAGTATTGAAAGTTTAAAGAATCAGGCGTAATGAACTCGCTTTCAGCACGAGTTACGTCTGACTGTTCTTTGCTAAGGGCCATACTTAATAAAGTTTTAATACTTTAAAACAAACTTTTCTTTATCTGGTTGGGGTTTATACTCTTCGCATTTTAGGGTAAAAACCTTTTTTAGGATAATTTTCAGTTTTAGGTATGAGTCAGGCTTAGGGATATACAAATTAGCGCCTGCTTTAAAGGTGGAATTTATCTGGTCGATATTTGAACTGGTAGAGTAGATTACTACCGGAATATTCTTATAGTGTTTATGTGTTTTTATTTCACTGAGGCACTCCTGACCGTTTTTGAAGGGCATATTCAAGTCGAGGAAGATAGCATCGGGCAATGTGTCAGAAAGCATACTCATCAGTTCCATTCCGTCACTAACAGTATTAACAGTTACCGAACTTACAGTTTCTGACATGGCCTCTTTGAAGAAAATCTGGTCATCTTCGTCGTCATCGGCAAGAATGATATTATAGTTTAACTTGGTCATGCAGTTTTAATGGTTAGGGGTCATCGTTTTAATAGTTTTCTTACTTTTAATTAAAGCTCAGGAAAGCAAGTAAAACAATTAATAGAGCGTTGCCAATAGTAAATAAGTTAAGGCAAACGCTTTTATTATCTTTAGAAGGCATAATCTTCTGAAAGATACGTTAAAATTACACACTTTTGTTCAATTATTCTTTTTTTATTTTGTATTCTTACCATTTCAAAAACTCTTTAACTTTTAAACTAATGATAAGACCTATGAATAGAAGCAGACTTGTTATTCTTTTTGTTTTTTATATTGCCACAAGCGTGTATGCACAGGCGCAAATAGGGGTAGGAGCCAAAGCGCCCAAAGGTGCCGAGGTATACTTAGATGGCTCACGCAAGATGCTTGATGAAAAATGGATTTACTGGCAAGGCCCAAGGCTGGCAGCTACTATGCCCATTAAATGGTTTGTGGTTGATGACCCTACCGGAAAAGGCACAGCTATAAATACAAATGACCCTGCCGCTGCTGGTGGTAAATATGGTGCTGCCGATATTGTTACGAAAGATACGTTTCGTGATTTCAGAGCGCACGTTGAGTTTTATATAAGTAAGCCTGGTGGCAATAGTGGTGTGTATTTACAAAACCGCTACGAGATTCAGGTTTTAGATGGCGACACTACCTCACACGGAATGGCGGCTGTTATCAATGAGTCGAAATCGCCGTATTATGCTTATAATGGTGTAGGTAAATGGAATGCCTACGATATAGTTTTCAGAGCGGCACGTTTTAAAGATGGCAAACTGGTAGAACAGCCAATGGTAACAATGTATTTTAATGGTAAAAAGGTACACGTTAATCAGAAAATCAGTCAGGTTTGGGGTGGGCCAAACTCTGGTATTGATGGGGGCAACGATGGCGGCAAGGGTATTACCGACACGCCGGGTGGACTGAAATTACAAGCCGAAGGCCACGATGTATTGTACCGCAATATCTGGATTAAAAAGCTGGATATAAAAGAGGCTAATACTGATTTTTGATATAATTCTTCGCTGATATCCTACATTAAAGCGGCACTTTATCGTATTATTGATAAAGTGCCTGTTTAATTTAAAATTACCTGATATGCTATAAATTATGGTCTTCCCACAAGTTCATTGTATTCAGGATCTAGTATTGAATATTTAATTTTAACGCTATCACCTACATAGTAATCTAAACTGCCAGTGGGTCCGGTATATTTTTTGCCATTCAGCCAAAAAGCATAAAGGTAATAGTGCTTTTGAATCTTACCTTTTCGGTATCGTGTTGAGTTGTACGCCTCGTCTATTACTATGCCATGTATATATTTTGTTTTAGATGATAGCATATCCCTCTTGATAGCTGTAGGAATGCCGAAGACAATTAGACAAAACAATAAATACGCCCACAATTTTTTGAATAGTTCTTTTATTAGAGTCCATAAGAATACTAATGGAGTAAGTAAAATTTGAAGAAACTTATTCTGAGGAGTAGACATTACTCTTTTCTTTATTACTTTTTTGTTAGTCTTAACGGGTATCTTTTTCTGCTTCATCTATTAGGCTTTAGGAATTTCATAATTAAGGTTACTTTAGGGATTTATTTTCGCTGTCACAAAGCAAATATAGAGTTTTTAATAAACTGTAATACTTACGCTGCTCGATCGTCTTTAAAAAAATCAATAAATATGCTGTAACCTTTTGAAATCACACGAGTTTCCGTGTCAGAAATAAAGGTTGTTTATAAGTATTTATCAGGCTAAAATATATTCTACGAAAATTTTCGTAATAAATTTTGGAGGATAAGGAAAGAGTCTCTATATTTGCTACGAAATATTTCGTAGTTAAAAAATGTTAAACGCAAATTGGGTGATTTAACGATAGTTTTAAACATTTATATTTGCATTAAAATTACTTTGCTGGGCATCTTATAAGCATACAGATACGTTTGTACCTGTTATAAAATTAATGAAAAAGCTATAAAAATTGTTATGAAAAATCTGTTACTCGTATTCCTCTTCACGAGCATATCTCAGCTTGTGTATGCACAAACATTTTCTGTTAAAGGTCAGGTGAAAAATCAGCAGAACGAAGTAGTTTCGTTTGCTACCATTGCTGTTCATGTAAGCAAAGATTCCTCTCTTGCAAAAGCTGATATAGCCGACGAAAACGGAAGTTTTAAGATTAGTAATCTTAAAGCCGGTAAATATTTTATCAAAATTACGGCGGTGAGTTTTAATCCGTTTAGCTCTCCGGCTTTTGAGGTGGTTGATAAAGACCTCGAATTTCAGCCTTTTACGGTATTGGCTGATACCAAACAACTCAACGAAGTAAAAGTGGTAGCGGCTAAACCATTGATTGAAGTACAAAACGATAAAATCGTATTCAATGTAGAAGGGAGCGTAAATGCCACAGGTTTAACGGCCCTTGAATTACTACAAAAATCGCCGGGTGTTCAGGTCGATAGAGACGAAAACATATTGGTAAAAGGCAAATCAGGCGTTCGTATTTTTATTGATGGTCGGCCCTCGCCAATGAGCGGGAAAGACCTGGCATCGACCTTGAAAAGCATGAACTCGGCTGACATTGAAGCCATTGAGGTAATCACCAATCCATCAGCCAAGTATGATGCAGCAGGCGATTTGGGTATTATCAACATCAGGCTTAAAAAGAACAAAAAAATTGGTACTAACGGAAACGTAGCACTTGGCTCTAACTTTGGTATTACGCCTAAATTTAACGGTTCGCTAAACCTTAACCATAGAGATAAAAAAATCAATGTTTATGGTAATTACAGCTATAATCAAGGAGCATGGCACAACCGCACGCTCGACGACCAGATACTAAACAACATTGCCTATAATAAAACATGGAATGGAATCTGGCGTGATACCTCGCACAATGCCAAAATTGGTATGGATTATTTCATTAATTCTAAGCATACCATTGGTATCAGTGCCAATGGCCGTGCCAGCGACCACAATGGTGGTGGCGAAAGCCAGACTTTAATTGGCAACAGAAACTTGGCTCGCCCAGATTCGGCGATTTTGAACTCTCGTACCTCAAATCCTGAGCAAAACAAGAACCTTAATATTAATCTGAATTATCGCTTTGCCGATACAACCGGAAGAGAACTGAATATTGATGCCGATTATGGTATTTTTACCTCAAGAGGCATCAGCTATCAGCCGAATACTTATGAGTTTCCGAATTCTGACAGACCTTCGTTCAGCCGAAACTTTGTTACCAAAACGCCTATTGATATTAGTATTAAATCGTTTAAGATAGACTATGAGCAACCCTTGAAAAAAGGCAAGCTGGGTTATGGTATCAAGTTATCAGACGTAAAATCAGATAACACCTTCGATTTCTTTAATGTACTGAACGATATTGAAGTAAGAGACATTGAAAGAAGCAACAACTTTGTATATACCGAGCGTGTCTATGCCGCTTATGCAAACTACAATGTATCGCTTAACAAAAAATGGGATTTACAATTGGGGCTTAGGGCCGAACGCACGCATTCGTTAGGGCAACTGACAAGTTATAAGCAGAATGATTTAGACAAAGTAGATACAACTTACATTAACTTGTTTCCGAGTGGGGCTATTTCTTATAAATTATCAGAAAACCACAACCTGAATCTGAACTATAGCCGACGCATCAACCGCCCAAGCTATCAGAATCTAAACCCGTTTGAGTACAGAATTGATGAGTTGGTGTACTCGAAAGGTAACCCGTTTCTACGCCCCGAATATGCCAATAATTTTAAACTGACACACGTATATAAAGGTAAACTTACAACCTCGTTGGGCTACTGGCGTACTCGATTTCCGGTAGTGGGTTTAAGAATGCCTTATGATGAGAGCCGTACCTATTTTATTGCCCAAAACTTAGATTATACCCAAGGCTTTAGCCTAGATGTGAGCCTGGCAACTGATATTACCAAATGGTGGAATATCTACGTAAACGTGAGTGGCTATACTAACGTGTTCAGAGGTGATCTGGAAAATGGGCTTAAAATCAATAATAGTACTATTGCAGCTAACGCCAATGCACAAACTACCTTCAAACTAAAAAATAATTGGACGATAGAACTTTCGGGTTGGTATAATTCACCTTACCGCCGTATTGACTACAACACAGCTATGGGTACGATGGACGCCGGCGTGCAGAAAAAATTCTGGAAAGATAATGCTACGCTGAAAGTGAGCTTTACTGATGTGTTACATACAGGTAGGGGAGGGCACTATTCTGAATACGCTGGTATTGCCACCAACCTACGTTTCCAATGGGAGTCGCAGCAGTTGAGAGTAAACTTTACTTATCGCTTTGGTAGCAACGAAATTAAAGGTGCCCGTAACCGTAGTAGCGGCTCAGAAGACGAGCAAAGTCGTATTAAAGGCGGGTGATGACGTGGTAAAAAGACCACTGGTGAAAAGGAAAATAAATCGTTGAATTATTCGATAAGAATAAATTGAGTATAAGAGTATGTTTAAAAATTGTATTTCGACCTACGGAGTAATCTTTTTTTACTACACTGCGTTGCATTTTTTCGATGTAGCTGCCGGCTACATCTGCAAAATACGCCTTGTTTAGTGAAAAAATCTTTACTTCTCGGTCAGAAAAACAAAATTTAAACACACTCTAAAATGTAAAATTACGAACAAAATTGTATTACAGCAGGTGGATAATATTGCAGTATCCCAATTTTATCCACCTCAAACTACTCGGAAGAAGACTAATAATTTCTGATCTGAGAAAAACGTTTCTATCAGAAGTTGTTTTCTCTAAAAACTTTTTGCTATATATCTCCAAAAAATCAGGAAATGCTATCTCTTCGGCATTTTATTTTATCTGGTCGTTTATTCCGCTTGGTGGGTTTGTCATAATAGTAGTACCTGTATATATAAGCCTAAAAGTACCACTTTCTTTTGTGATTGTAACCGCAAAATTGCCATAGAAATTGGTATTACAGACACCCAACTGGCTGCCAAAACAGATTAATAAAAGTATGCTTATCGCCTCACCTTAGCTATGAGCTAATTATCTACAAATACATACAAATCAGGCTGACAAATTAAAATTTACGGGCATCAGCAAAAATCCTTTTCCGAGTAAATTATTCTCTATATCTTCCCGAGATTTTTAATCAGTTTTAACCTAATCACATTTATGAGTATTGAATTTAAGCAAAAAGATGGCACTGTTAGTGCGCTGAAAGGGTATTCTTATATGGCTGCAAGCCCGGCTGCTGAAAACTACAAACCCTCGTCTCAAGTAAAGAAAGCTAGTCTCCCGCAAAAAGTCGATTTGCGTCCATTTATGACAGCAGTCGAAAATCAAAAAAACCTTAGTAGTTGTACTGCCAATGCTACTGCTGGTGCTTATGAGTATCTGGCAAAAAAACACTTAAAAAACAGGGCCTTCGAAGTAAGCAGGCTGTTTGTGTATTACAATGCAAGACTTAGAGCTGGTAGCGAGATTAAAGATAAAGGAAGCTACATACAATACGCCATTGATAGTTTGCACAAAATGGGTGCTTGTACTGAAGAAACATGGCCCTATGATACAAAAAAAGTAAACGACAAACCCCATACTAATACCTACGAAGAAGCGGCAAACTTCAAGGTTCAGGAGTCGAAATATGTTCCGACCGATTTGAAAGCCTGGAAACAATGTTTGTCAGAGGGTTATCCGATTATATTTGGTATTGCACTTTTCAAAGGATTCGATTCTTGTACACAAAATAAAGGCATTGTACCAATGCCATCTCCAGACGAAGCTACTCGTCAGGCGCACGGGCTTCATGCTATGTTATGCGTAGGGTATTCGGAGGTTGACCAGATGTTTATCGTGCGTAATTCGTGGGGTGAGCAATGGGGCGACAAAGGCTATTGCTATATGCCATACGATTACGTAATAAACTCTAAGCTGAATATGGGTGATAGCTGGATGATTGCAAGAACAGCCCCAATCCCTGATTTTGAAGATACCTGGGTTAACGATAAACGTTCGGTGGTAGATGGTGGTAAAGGCTATGACCATAACAAGTTTGTAGTTTATACCGAAGATGATTATGAAGATTTTGATGTATTTGATACCATCGAAATAATAGAATATGATGAAGAAGAGCCTGAAGAATACGAAGAGCTAGAGTTTGAAGATGCCGGCCTCTATGACGAAGACGAGGAGGAGGAAGATGAAGAAGAGGAGTACGACGAGGAGGAAGAAGGTGATGAAGAAGAGGAGTACGATGAGGAGGAAGAAGGCGATGAAGAAGAGGAATACGACGAGGAGGAAGAAGGTGATGAAGAAGAGGAATACGACGAGGAGGAAGAAGGCGATGAAGAAGAGGAGTACGACGAGGAAGAAGAAAGTGAAGAAGAGTACGATGAGGAGGAAGAAGGCGATGAAGAAGAGGAGTACGACGAGGAGGAAGAAAGTGAAGAAGAAGAAGAGTACGAGGAGGAAGAAGAAGGTGATGAAGAAGAGGAATATGAGGAGGAAGAAGCCGAAGAAGAGGAGGAGTATGAAGAGGAAGAAGCCGAAGAAGAAGGCGGTGAAGAAGAGGAGGAAGAACAGTAAAATATTAAGACTAGCCCTCTCCAATGTTGTATTGGGGAGGGTTTGTTTTTTTATGAATGATACACAAATAGCCTGCATTCCTCAATCATACATCAAACTATCTGATGTTTACTAGTGATAATTTGGTTATTCGGTAAAAATTTATTGAAAAAAATACTATATTTATTGTTTATCAATAAATTTTTATTACTTTTGATGCATTAATTTAAAATCAAAAGCAATGTCAAAAGCAAATAACACCGTATTTTGGGGTCTACATATTGTAGCCTGGATTTTTTTTGTAGGCTTGTGCATAGAAGCAGGCGGCTTACTGGTAAATTTCTTTTTCAGTATCTATAAGCCTGAATTTATCCCGAATCTTTATCAAAAATTAGACTTAACGGATATCTATAAAGATAGTAAGTGGGTGTTTTTCTTTGTCTACAGTCTTATCCTAAGCATTTCGATGTCAAAGGCATATTTGTTTTATGTAGTTATTATGCTGATGCTTAAAATGGATTTATCAAAACCGTTTAATACTTTCGTTGAGAGACGGTTCTTCAAGATTAGTTACATCACTCTTACAGTTGGTTTTTTTAGTCATATAGCCAATCAAGTTGCTAAAAAATTAGCGTATTATGGTTTTGTTACCGATAACTTAAACCAATTCTGGACAGATAGCCAGGCATTTATTCTGATGGGAGCGGTAATCTATATTATTGCAACTATTTTTAAAAAAGGAGTAGATATTCAAAACGAAAACGATTTAACTGTATAATTTATGCCAATCATTATAAACTTAGATGTAATGATGGCAAAGCGAAAAATGTCGCTTAATGAGCTATCAGAAAAAGTCGAACTAACGCTTTCTAATCTATCTATCTTAAAAACGGGCAAAGCAAAAGCTATACGTTTTAGCACTTTAGAGGCTATTTGCAAAGCACTGAATTGCCAGCCTGCTGATATACTTGAATATGTAGAAGAAAGCGAAAACTAATTGGTTTGTGAAAACAATTATAAGGTAGAAAGCCGAAACAGTTTTCACCAAAAAATAACAAATCTTTGCTATTTTATCTCAACTTATAACCAAATCATCTGTTTTTGAGGCATTTAACATGATTTTGTTATAAATTTGATCGTTAATCAACAAGCTATCATAGCAATGAAAAAAACTCTTTTAACCTCAACAATCACCCTTTTTACGGCATTTTGTCTGCAAGCGCAAAATTCTTTGTTGCTTCGCCAGCCGGCTATCAATAAAGACGGCTCTTTGGTGGCTTTCTCGTTTCAGGGCGATATCTGGACCGTTCCGGCTTCGGGTGGTAAGGCTTCTCGCCTCACGATTCATGATGCCTATGAGTCGAACCCTGTATTTAGTCCTGATGGTAAGCAGATTGCTTTTTCAGGAGCCAGATTTGGCAATAACGATATTTTTGTAATGTCGGCCGAAGGAAGTATGCCCAAACGCCTTACTTTCCACTCGGGTGCTGATAATATCTCGAGCTGGACACAGCCCGATAAAATCTTGTTTTCTACCAATCGTGAGTTCCGCCAGATTGAACGCCCTAACGAAGTGTACACTATCAGCCCTAAAGGGGGCACCGAATCAAGAATCCTTGATGCCGTAGGCTTCGACCCTGTGCTTTCGCCTGATGGTCGTTTTCTGGCATTTGTACGTGGCGATATAAATCCCGTAGCCCGACAAGACTACAAAGGCAGCTCAGACCGAGACATCTGGATTTATGATACCAAAAACAAAACCTATCAGCAATTACCAGGTTTTGAAACCAACGATGTGTATCCGCAATGGGGTAGTAACAATACCTTGTATTTTCTGAGCAGCGAGTCGGGAGCATATAATTTGTATCGACTTAAAATTGATGGCAATGGCAAGGCGAGCGATAAGCCCGAAAAACTGACTAATTACAAAGATGAGTCTATCCGTGCATTTGGTATATCGGCCGATGGTAACTCGATTGTTTTTGAAAAAGACATGAATCTTTATACCATGAAAACCGATAAAGGCTCGGCTCAGAAACTAAACGTAATTATTAGCGCCGATGACCGTCTTGATGCTACCGAACAAAAAACAATGAGCAGCGGCGCAAGCGATTTAGCGGTTTCTCCTAATGGTAAACTCCTTGCTTTTTCGATAAGAGGCGAGATATTCATTAAAGAAGCTAACAAAGAAAAAAGCAGAAGCATCAATGTTTCGCAGCATCCTTACAGAGACATAGAGCCAACATGGTTGAACGATTCGACTTTGCTATTTACGAGCGATAGAGCCAACGGCAATTTTGATATTTATATGATGAGCTCAATAGATACGGTTGAGCACAACGTGTTTAAATCAATGAAACATGGTTTGGTACAAGTTACTAAAACCGCCGGAGACGAAACCAATCTGGTGGTATCGCCCGATAATAAAAAAATTGCCTATGTGCGTGGCCGTGGCACTTTTGTAGTGGCCGATATTAGTGCAAACGGTAAACTGACAAACGAAAAAATATTGAGCGAAGGCTGGAGTAATCCGAACGGTATAGCGTGGAGTCCTGATAGTAAATGGTTGGCTTACTCAATGAGCGACTTATACTTTAATAATGAAATTTATATTCAGGCAGCTGATAATTCAACCAAACCTGTAAACGTATCGATGCACCCACGTACTGATAGCCGTCCGTTCTGGAGCGCTGATGGCTCAAAACTGGGCTTTATTTCGGGGCGTAGCAGTGGGCGCAGTAATGATGTGTGGTTTGTATGGTTGAAAAAAGAAGACTGGGAGCGTGAAACGCAAGACTGGCAAGATAGAGATATGCCAGAGCCTGCTGCACCAGCCAAAAGTGGTAATGATAAAAAAGCACCCAAGCCTATCAAGATTGATTTTGATAAAATTCATGAAAGAATTGTGCGTGTAACGAGTTTTCCGGGAGACGAGAGTGATTTGGTGATTTCGAAAGACGGCGAGACTTTTTACTATACAACATCTACAAGTACAGCTAAAGGCCGAGACCTGTATAGCATTAAATGGGACGGCAAAGACCTGAAAGAAATAACCAAAGGCGGTGCAAACCCTAACGGAGTTACGATGGACAGAGACGGTAAATACCTGTATTATTCGCGCATGGGTGGTGCTTTTGCTCGCATCGACATGAAATCGAATGCTACCGAGACTTTGCCTTATACAGCCAAAATGAAAATCGATTATAATGCGGAGCGCACGCAGGTATTTGAGGAAGCATGGCGCACCATTCGTGATGGTTTCTATGATCCTAAATTTCATGGCAACGACTGGGCAAAACTGCGTGAAAAATACAAAGAACGTTGTATCAATGCAAGCACTAGCCAGGATTTCAGAGATATGTTTAACCTGCTTTTAGGAGAACTTAACTCTAGCCACATGGGTATGACCGTTGCTGACCGCATTGATACCCAAAAAGAAAGCACCGGATTAATCGGAACAGAATTGATACCAGTAAATGGCGGAGCGAAAGTAACGCACGTAGTGCCTGGCACACCTGCCGACAAAGAGAAAAGCAAGCTCAACGAAGGCGATGTGATTACGGCTGTAAACGGGCAAAAAGTGAATAACAGCGATAATTTCTATGATTTACTGAATGGACTGGTAAACGAAAAAGTATTGCTTAATGTACGTGGTGCCGATAACAAAGAAAGAGAAGTGGTGATTCGCCTCACATCGAGCATTGCAAGCAACTTGTATGACGAATGGGTAGAAAACCGTAAAAAACTGGTAGAGAAATACTCAAACGGACGTTTAGGTTATATTCATATTAAAGGCATGGATTTCCCTAGTTTTGAGGTAGTAGAAAGAGAATTTACGGCCGCTGGTTTTGGTAAAGAAGGCTTGGTAATTGATGTACGCTACAATGGTGGCGGCTCAACAACCGACTATCTGATGACGATTCTGAACTACAAACAGCACGCTTATACTATACCAAGAGGTGCAAGCGAAGACCTTGAGAAAGATAAGTTGAAGTTTAAAGACTACTACCCAATAGGTGAAAGATTGGTTTACGCCGCATGGACAAAACCATCTATCACGCTTTGTAATGAGGGTAGTTACTCCAATGCCGAGATTTTCTCGCACGCTTATAAGTCTTTAGGTATCGGTAAGCTGGTAGGTGTACCAACCAATGGCTCTGTGATTTCGACAGGTGGTAAAGGCTTAATGGATGGCTCGTTTGTACGTTTGCCGGGTCGTGGCTGGTTTACAAAGGCTACTGATAAAAATCAGGAATTAGGGCCTGCTGTACCGGATATTATCGTAGAAAACCAACCAGACTGGTTATCTAAAGGCACCGACGACCAACTAAAAGCAGCAGTAGATGAGTTGTTGAAGGAGATTAAGAAATAGAAATAAGCGCACCCCTAGCCCCTAAAGGGGGATTTTTAAAAAGCCTTTCTAAACAGTATTTAGGAAGGCTTTTTTATGCAAGAACGTGCATTCCCCTTCAGGGGCTAGGGGTGCATTTATTTTTTTATTCCCCTTTAGGGGCTAGGGGCTATAAATCACCCAAAATGGGGTAAAACAATCAGCGAATAGCTTTTTATTTTTGCTTTACCGAATATGAAAAAGCATTATTATGAAAAAGCTATTTACTGCTTACCTGTTAAGTATTACTGTGCCCCTATGTGCCCAGACCCTCACGGGTAGGGTAGAAGGACAAGTAAACAACGACTCAAAGAAGCTTGTTGAGTTTGCCAATGTAACGCTACATCGAGAAAAATATTCAAAGCTTATAAAAGATACATTACTGACAAGCAACGCCGCCGCCTTGCTAGTTGCTTTGCTATGGTGTCGTTCAACTATCGTTTTGGAAAATCAACAGTAGCACCTGCACGCAGAAGAAACGGAGTATTGGAAGAAGAAAACCGCAGGGTTCATACCAACGGATAATCCCTCTTTTTGAGGCTTACATACAGTTTGTTAGTTTAAAATCCTATCCGGTTTGAGATAGGATTTTTTTATGCCTAGTTATAAATCGCTAAGCCTATATACCTGTTTTAACAAATTTTAACATCACGTTTTTCGACCGTTTATCCAAATCCCCCAATATGGGTTAAGAACTAACCATATTTTTTATTACCTTTGCAATACAATTATGAAAAGCATTAAATGAAGAAGCTATTTACCTGTTATTACCGGGCTCTGGCCATGCCTAGCTATGCGCTGTCTGTAGAAGACAGAACGATAGCACAGGTAAACGATAATGATAAGGAAATAGCGCAGATGCTTTTGAATAATAAAGATGATAACACTTGCTCTTTGAAGGTAGATTTTAATTTGAGGCAGAGCAAAAGAGACAGGAAGTGTAAGTCAGGAGGGGAGCAGACCATTGCTAAAGGAGTACAACTAATAAGCACCGATTCGTCGTTTAATCGTAATTCTTTCAGGCTATTTTCGAACCTGAATGTTAATTATGATACTACAAAAAATCATACGAGGAAGCTTAGCATGAGCCGTAGAAAACCCTATGCGGACTACGCTCAATTAAATCCTTTCAAATTTTTCGTTGACCCTACAACAATTCGTAATAAAAATGCGTTTTTATTACCGATAACGTATAGTGTTAGAATTTCACACACGTATAAACGAACACTTACGACCTCAGTTGACACCAGCCATAAGGTTGATGTTATTGCCTCAACACTTTTGCCCAATAACGCAGAGCGTATTACTATTCAGACAGTTAAGAACAGTGCTGTTTCAGACCATTACGGCATGGGCTTTGTAGAGCCTGGCAGTAGTAACTTATACCTATGCCATAAGCCTGACAGTGCTAAAACAAGCGGTACTATCCAATACCAGGGGCAGCCCTCGTTTGGAATGTATAGTGCAAATGCACTTACTTTGCTAAAAGACATTGAAAACAGAAGACATACACGTAGCTAATAAAGCTTTACCAACGAGGTACACAATGAGTGATAAATATCAGTGGAAATTAAAGCAAATGGCAAAACGAATAAAGATTTATACAGTTTAGTTTAGTTTATTGAGACAAAGACCGACCGCATTGAGTCGGTTTTTTTTGTGCCATAGTGTGAAGCTCAAAGGCGCAATTCTACCTATTTTTGCAGATAATAAGCTAATATAAGTAAAATTAATATTTTGTTAATATGGGTGTTGTTGAGTGGAAATAAGTGCCAAAGCCTAGCCCAAGAGTTCCTTTACTTGGTCTAAGCAAGTGCAAAATCTAGTTGTCTCGGCCGAGTCTCCCGTGTGAGTAAGCCAATGGTTGGCAAGGGGACTCTGCCACTATAGAAATACAAAACCTCAAATTCCGTCTAAAGCCGAAGAGTCCCCTTGCTAGTTTTAGGCAAGCGCGCACGGGAGACTCTTCGGAGACATAAAAAACTGTTTTCTGTATTTTTTAGGACCGAAAAACTAAGGAAATGGAAATTTAATATTTTATTAATATTGTATCAAAAAAGTAGAAGTTTTTGTAGGATTGTAGCTTACGCTTATTTTTCTGATGTCTCCGTTTTATTTTTAATATTTACTAGCGTTGCACGCCAATAAAACTCCAGATGTTTACGGATACTTTCAGTCGGGAAATTTTCTATATTAAGGCTTAGTAGTGTGTGCTCTCCAACAGGCTCTAAGATAAATGTAAGTTTTGAATAGCTTTCAGGTATATCAGGTAATTGAGATACAGAACTCAGATGCGTAAAGCTTAATTTCTGTTCTATATCAAACGTGAGTACAATGCCTTTGTTTTCAAATTTTGTATGATGAAATCCGCTTATAATGATTGGGCTGTTGATTTTCCAATTGGTATCTATTTGTAAATCCATATCAGGGTCGCCCATCCATTCAAGCATGATTGAAGGTCTTGTCAAGTTTTGCCAGACTTTATCCTGAGCAGCGTTGATAATTACGTTTGTATAAAAACTATCGTTCATTAACTATGTTTTTTAGCAGTTTATCAACGTGAAGAAAGGCGAAAAAGTTTGCTTTTATGTAAAGTAGAAGATTCTCTTTGCTTAGTTAAACCCTCTCTAAATTTGATGTTTTATTGTTCAAGAAAAATATGTTTTCTTATCATTTTCAACAACACTTAAGAGATTAGATAAACCAATATAAACGTAAGTCTTAAGTTTCTACAAAGCCAAAAAACATCTTGCTACAGCAAAACAAAAAATATATCATCCATTGCCCAACATTTTGTCGTAATTTTACCGCTGTTTAGCAGTATAACATAACCTAAGTCTTTGTTTTTCTCTCATGAGTAGTACGTACGGAACAATTTTTAAGATTTCAACATTTGGTGAATCGCACGGTAAAGCCATTGGCGTAGTGATTGATGGTTGCCCTGCAGGTGTAGATTTTGACGAAGCATATATTCAGCATGAATTAGACCGTCGTAAACCCGGACAGTCGCGTATTACAACGCAACGCAAAGAAGCCGATGAGTTTCAGGTATTGTCGGGTATTTTTGAGGGAAAAACAACCGGAACTCCCATAGCAATGGTGATTCCGAACGAAGACCAACGTTCTAAAGACTACGGGCACATAGCGCACCAGTTTCGCCCATCGCATGCCGACTATACTTATACAACCAAATATGGCGTGCGCGATTACCGTGGTGGTGGCCGTAGCTCAGCCCGTGAAACAGCGGCACGTGTAGCAGCAGGTGCATTGGCAAAAATCTTGTTGGGGTCTCAGCAAATTACAATTCAAGCCTATGTGTCGCAGGTTGGAAAGATAAAACTAGGTAAAGAATACTGGGAACTTGACCTTTCTAAAACCGACGATAACGCCGTTCGTTGTCCTGATGAAGCCGTAGCGCAAGAAATGTTCGATTTCATTGACCAGACCCGTAAAAAAGGCGATTCGATAGGTGGAATCATTACTTGTGTTATCAAAGGTGTCCCGGCTGGTTGGGGTGAGCCTGTGTTTGATAAACTCCATGCCGAGCTAGGCAAAGCCATGTTGGGCATTAATGCTGTAAAAGGCTTTGAATACGGCAGCGGCTTTGATGGTGTTGAGCTTTATGGTTCTCAGCACAACGACGAGTTCTATATGGGCGAAGATGGTAAAGTACATACCAAAACCAATCATTCGGGTGGTATTCAGGGTGGAATCTCCAACGGTGAAGATATTTATTTCAGAGTTGCCTTTAAGCCTGTGGCTACCATTATGCAAGACCAGGACAGTGTGAATGATACAGGCGAAAAAGTAACGGTATCGGGCAAAGGCCGCCACGACCCTTGTGTGTTGCCTCGTGCAGTGCCTATTGTTGAAGCAATGGCAGCACTTGTACTGGCCGATTTTAGTTTGAGAAGTAAGAGTAATAAGGTTTAAGAAACAATTCTAGAAGAAGACCGTTTAATAGGTAGTAGGGCAAAAAAAGCTACCTATTTAGTTGGTTTTTTCAAAATTGTTCTATTTTTGTATAAAAATGCTTTCCTGATGGAATTTATTCCCGCCGATATTGACCAATATTGCGTAGACCACACTACGCCCGAAGACGACCTTTTGAGTAAACTCAACCGTGAAACTCATGCCAAGGTCTTGCAGTCCCGAATGCTATCGGGGCATATCCAAGGGCGGTTTCTATCCATGTTGTCTCACATGATTCAGCCAAAGCTTATTCTTGAAATTGGCACTTACACCGGTTATTCGGCCTTATGTCTGGCCGAGGGTTTAGCAGAAAACGGGAAAATCATTACGATTGATGTAAACGAAGAATTAGAGGATTTTGTAAGAGATTTCTTCAAACAATCTCCTTTAAACGATAAAATAGATTTCAGAATCGGTAATGCGTTGCAGATTATTCCTGTGATAGCCGATGCGTTTGACATTGTTTTTATTGATGCCGATAAAATGAATTATAAAAACTATTATGATTTGGTTATCGACAAGGTGCGTACGGGAGGCTATATTATAGCCGATAATGTATTGTGGAGCGGTAAAGTGAGTAATCCGGCGGCTAAAGATAAAGACACGCTCAATATCAGAGAGTTCAACAAAATGATACAAGACGATGCCAGAGTAGAAAATATCCTACTCCCGATTCGTGACGGATTGATGGTTGTGCGTAAAAAATAAAACCCCACCCTGACCCTCCCCAACAGTGGAGAGGGAATCCAAAAAGTCCCTCTCTCCACTGTTGGGGAGAGGGATTTAGGGAGTGGGGTCAATGCTTTAAATAAATTGTGCTTTAAATTATAATTTCCTAATTCCATGAAAAAAACGTTTGCTTTCTCGTTTTTTCTGGTAAGCTTTAATATCGCTCTTGCTCAGCAGGTAAGCTTACCTGAGGTATCCAGAAAAGTTGATTTTGCGGGTATAACCGTTCGACTAGATGCCGATGCTCAAAAACTGGTTCAAAAAGAGGTTTCTACTTTATTAGTTCCTGAGAATAAATATGTGCTGGATAAGCTTCAGCGAATCCAATGGTATTTCCCGATTATAGAGCGTATTCTTGAACTGGAAAAAGTACCAGATGATTTCAAGTATCTTGCAGTAGTTGAAAGTGCTTTGTTGCCTGATGCCGTATCGACCTCTAATGCCGTAGGTTTCTGGCAGATGAAAGCTGCTACTGCACAAGAATTGGGCTTGCGTGTAGATAGTGATATTGATGAGCGTAAAAACATTTATTCGTCTACAAGAGCAGCCGCTGCTTACCTGAAACGCAACAATCAGATTTATAAAAACTGGATTTCGACGCTCTACTCTTATATGCTAGGTGCGGGGGGGATCAGCAAAATTGTACCTTCAGAATGGACAAACGCCTCGGAAGTAGAATTTGATGGACGCACAGACCGTTATTTGCTTAAAACCATTGCGGCACGTATCGCTTTTGAATACCGAATAAACCGCATGAAAGACAATGCCTTTGCATTTGTAGAATACCGCAAGGGTAAAGGTAAAACTTTGTCGCAAATTGCATCGATGGTTAATGTTGATGCAACCGATTTGAAAAAGAATAATTCGTGGTTACAAACTAATACAATTCCAGACGATTACTCGGTAGCTATTCTGGTACCTGTAACCCGCATGGACGAAGTGCAGTCTAAAATTGGCCGTCAGCCAGATGTAATAGCTACCACTAATAAAGGCAACAAAAACAATAATAAAGAAGAAATCAAGCACCGAGATTATCCGGTATTGGAGCGTATCACAACGCAGGTAAATAACGAAGAAGACCCCGTTTTTTACACGATAAACGAAATGAAGGGGATTCTGGCCAAGCCGGGCGATGATATTGCTTCTTTGGCAAGAGGTGGTAAGTTGAAAATAAAAGATTTCTTGCTTTTTAACGACATGAGCGATAAAGATGCCGTGGAAGAAGGACAGGTGTATTATCTGCAAAGAAAACTACGCAAAGGACCTATCGAAAAGCATCAGGTACAAGCAGGTGAATCGATATGGAGTATTTCGCAGATGTTTGGTATCAAGTTGAAAAACCTCTTGAAACTAAACCGTATGAGAACAGCTCATGCTATTCAAGAAGGTCAGATTGTGTACTTGCAGAAGAAACGCCCGAAAAACGAGCCATTGGAAATTGGTCGTGGTGGTGTAAAAGAGCAAGAACCACAACGTAAGGTACCTGTGGTTGAAGAGTATGGTACAGAAGTAGCAACCAATAACAGCAAGCCTAAAAGAACCCCAAGCCCAGACGAAACAATGAGCAGCCAGGGTGAAACAATTGTAATTGAAAGACCTGCCAAAAAACAACCACAGTCGCAAACACAAGCGCCGGTTAAGAAAGAAATACCGGATACAGATACTACCAGCCCTTATCAGGAAAACGACGATGATGATGATATAGTAGTAATTGCCGAAGACGAAGATAAACCAACTTATACTGCGCCTTCAACACCTGCAAGACCGGCAGCTACAAATCCTAATGTAACTATTAGGCCATCGTCAAGTACTACAGAGCCTAAGCGTACTAATGTGCCTGCTACTACAACAGCAACGAGTTCAGTGCCAAAATCGGGTACGCATACGGTTGATGTAGGTCAAACACTTTATAGTGTTGCCCGCCAATATGGTGTTTCGGTAAGAGACCTTGCAGCATGGAATGGCATAAGTACTAACGAACGCATTAAAGTAGGGCAGGAGCTTATTGTACGAGGCTCAGCAAAGGCATCTGCCGGCAATAGTAGTGTTGCTTCTGCAAAAGCCGAAACAGGTGGTAAAGTGGCTACACATCAGGTGGCAAAGGGTGAAACCTTATTCAGTATAGCCAAACGTTACAGCGTGGCTATGAAACAGATTCAGGAATGGAACAATATGACCGACCAGAATGTTAAAATAGGGCAGAAGTTAATTATCAGAAAGATTTGATGTATCTTTGATACGCTAAAATAAATTTAAGATTAAGTATGCCATGCTTTTGAGTATGGCATATTTTATTGCATATATACCAATGATATTAATAGACAACACTTGTATAAGTGATGACGTAGCAGAGAAATTCTTCGTTTGCAATTTAGAAAAATGCAAAGGTGCTTGTTGTGTAGAAGGTGACCTGGGTGCTCCGCTCGAGGAGTCTGAATTGCCGATACTTGAAGAAATATACGAAACAGTAAAACCGTATCTTTCAGAGGCCGGAATCAAGGCTATTGAAGAACAAGGCAAATACATTAAAGACTGGGAGGGTGATTTCTCAACAACTACTATCGACGACCGTGAGTGTGCATACGCTATCTACGACGATAGAGGGATTTTGAAATGCGGCATAGAGCAAGCCTACATTGATGGTAAAATATCGTGGAAGAAACCTATCTCGTGCCACCTGTATCCTATTCGTATTACCAAATACGATGACTTCCACGCAGTTAACTACGACCGCTGGTCTATTTGCAGCGATGCCTGCGAGCTAGGTGATAAACTAGGTGTACCAGTCTATAAGTTTCTACAAGCCCCACTAACCCGCTTCTATGGCGAAGAGTGGTTTAATAAATTAGATAAAGAAATAAAAGATAGAGAAATCAAATAGTGAATTTGTCTGAACTTTGCTAAGACGGCGTACCGTTTTACCTGATTTTATAATTGTTACGATAAATGTGAAGATGTTTCATGAAGTTTTTCAGTGTAGATCAGCCCAATCAGGTAAATCATAGTTCAAGATAACGTAATCCACCATTCACAATTAAAAACAATCACTCTAATCACAAATCACTCATTCACTCAATAGGCAAATGGCTTCTTCAGTCGATAATCTTTTTGATGGTATTTATCAGGTAGTAAAGCTGATACCTGAAGGTAGAGTAAGCAGTTACGGAGCTATTGCGCAGTATCTGGGTACTAAATCAGGTGCCAGATTAGTTGGTTGGGCCATGAATGCCTGCCATAATATGCCTGATGTACCAGCACATAGGGTTGTAAACCGGAATGGGATGCTTACAGGCAAACATCATTTTGGAGGCAATGTAATGCAAGAAAGACTAGAGGCCGAAGGGGTGAAAGTAGAGAACGATAAAATAATTAATTTCGAAGCACATTTCTGGAATCCTTCAACAGAATTATTGTAGACTGGCTATAAAGAAAAAACCCCCGAAGCTCGGGGGTATTTCTCAACTTTATAGCCATGAAAACTAATTTCTTTATAACATATATGCAATATCTATGCTAATGTTAGTTTCAAATCGTTTAATTTTTTTCTGATAGAGGTATCTACCTGTTTATCATCCAAAGTCAACACATAACCTCCAATCAGGTTTTCATTGATTTTCTCTTCTAAAATTACATCTTTTTTGGTAGCTTTTGCAACCATGTCTGTAAATTCTTTACGTTGAGCGTCGGTCAATGGAGAAACCGTAGTAACTGTAGCTTTTTGAATACCTTTTTGCTCGTTATACAATTTTTGAAATTCTTCGGCAATAGAGTATATCAAATTCTCTCTATGTTTTTTTGTTAAGACGTTGAATATCGAAAAAGTAACATCGTCTACACGATTTTCGAAAATATTTTTCAATATTCCTAATTTTTTGTCGTGACGAACAATAGGATTATTCATAACAACAGCAAATTGTCTATTTTCGTCGCAGATTTGTTTAAACAACAGCATATCGTTATTAACTGTCTCTACAACTTTTTTTTCTGTAGCCAGGTCAAATAATGACTTAGCGTATCTATATGCAACTATTGAATCTGCCATTTTTTCTTGATAAAAAACTAAATTCTCGGTTGCAACATATAATTACACAAAAATACAACCGACTCTATGAAAAAAACAAATTTTAGAACACTTATTTTGCAAAAGCTTAACACAAAATAGTAAAAAAGTATGATTTTTTATCTAACGGTGTTAAACAAACTGATAGAATGACCAATTAGTTTAATTTTGCTTCCGAAATAAGGTTTGATACCAAAGACTCCTGTGCTTTTTTGTCGGCTAGCTCTTTACGTAAAACTTTCTCTGCGATTTCGATTGAAAAAGCGGCTACGTCTTTTTTCATTTGAGCAACCATTGCATTTTTTTCTTGTTGAATGGCTTCACGGGCATCAGCAATGATTTTTACACCTTCTGCTGTTGCTTTCTCTCTCGCTTCTGCAAGCAAGTTATCAGATGCATTTTTTGCATCACGGATAATCTTATCACGTTCCAAACGGGCTTCAGCAATGATTCTCTCATTATCTGATTTCAATTTTGCCATTTCTGCACGTGTTTCTTCTGCCATTCTCAAGGCTGACTCAATCGAGTCTTCACGCTCTTTCAGGGCACTTAAAATGGGCTTCCATGCAAATTTAGCTAAGAAAAAAACTAAAATACCAAAAACCAAAAGCATCCAGAAAATCAATCCGGGGCTGGGGGTCAGTAATTCCATATCAGTTTAAAAATTTATTTTAATTATTTGATTCGTAAAGGTCTGTTAATCTATAACAACTAATTTATTATAAACTGCTTTACACTTGTTGGTTGCTGTCAGATTTAATCCTGTACTAACGCCTAATGCGAGTAGTACAGGATTTTAATCAAGCGTCGTTCAATTTGATTCTTAAACTAATTTGAAAGAGATCAAAAGACAGATTACTGCTGCAAAAAGAGCTACGGCTTCTACAAGGGCAGCGATGATGATCATCATAGTTTGGATTTTGTTAGCTGCTTCTGGTTGACGAGCTACACCTTCCAATGCACTACCACCAATACGGCCAAGACCTAAACCAGCACCGATTGCTGCAAGACCAGCACCTAAAGCTGCACCAAATACTGCAAGACCACGAGTTGAGTCAGCACCTGCTTGTAAAAGAACTTGTAATAAAGACATGATTAAAACAATTTATATATTAATAAAAAATAAATACTACTTAAAACAGCCCTTGGGCTTTTACTTATCAATGGCCGTGGTCGGCATCATGATGCTCTTCTATGGCACTACCTATGTACATTGATGATAACAATGTAAAGATAAAGGCTTGCAAAAACGCAACCAATAACTCAATTGTATTCATGAACAAGGTAAACAGTGTAACAACGCCACCTACTGCATAGTTTTGGAAAATGAAAATTAAACCTAACAAACTCAGGATAATGATGTGGCCCGCCGTGATATTGGCAAAAAGACGAATCATAAGAGACATAGGTTTCATAAACACACCGGCAATTTCAACTACCCACATCAAAGGTAACATAATTACAGGTACACCTTCTGGTTTTACTAAGTGCAACCAATAATGCTTGTTGGCATTGATATGCGTAAGAATAAAAGTGATAACAGCCAATACCATAGTAATAGCAATATTACCCGTTACATTGGCGCCACCCGGCAACAAACCTAAAAGGTTGTTGATTAAGATAAAGAAGAACAAAGTAAGCAAGTAAGGCAAATATTTAGCGTAATTAGGGCCGATATTTGGTTTTACTACTTCGTCTCTGATAAAGAATATAATTGGCTCAAGAAACGACTGTATACCTTTTGGTGCTTTACCTCTGTTGGTATTGAAGCTTTTGGCAACTGTCGTCATTAATACGATAAGAATAACGGCGCTTAAAATAAGTGAAGCTACGTTTTTAGTAATAGAAAAATCCCATACATGAATGGCTTCGTCAATTGAGCCATCAGGGCTTAGTCTGTGAATGTGTTCGTGTAGGTTGATGTAACCATTGTAAACATTATTTCCTTCTTTAAATCTGGCTGAAGAGAAAACTTCAATACCATATTCTTTAGTATAAAGGATAACTGGAAGCGGAATAACTGCACCGTGTGAAAATTCCCACTCATGAGAATCAGAAATATGGTGCATAATCATTTCACCAATATTGAAAGGTTTTTCTTCGTGTGCACCTTCTTCTTTTGCTTCATGATGGCCTTCGTGCCCTTCTTGTGCGAATGAAAAAGTCAGAGAAAATATTGAAAATGAGGCTATTAATAAGAACTTATTTGTAAGTAAACGCAACATAATTTTTGAATTATTCGGTCAATCAACGTTTCTGGATAATCACTTTTCTGAATTTCGGCGCAAGTTACTATTTAAATTCCAAATCTCAAAGATTGTATAAAATAAATATAATACAAAAAAGTTTCCTACGAACAATTCTTGTTGCTTTAAACCCCTGTATAATTCGACTCCGATAAAGATAATACTAAGAAGTAGACGTAAAACCACTGTTGTAAGATAAAACTGGATAAAGTTTTTACGATTTTCTCTAAAACCTAATTCCATTATACGGCTAAAAAGAAATGCACTGGCAGCAAAAAAGCCTAGAATTACCCATTTTTGCGGATGTAGCAGGTATCCTAGCCCAATGGCCTCAGCTAAAAAAAATACAATTACAAGTATAGCTGTAAGTATAAGCGTTTTTGACATATTGTGTTGGTAAGAGTGCAGATAAGTGCTTTTTACTGTTTAGGTAATTGCCTTATTACATTATATAGAGAGACTCCGATGGAAGAAAGTGACAAAACGAGTGTCCAGACAGGGGTTTTGTTGGCAGCTCTTCCGTCGAGCCAGTAGCCAAACCATGTACCTAAACCTATGGTAAGAATCATCTGCAGGCCAATTTGTGTAAATTTTAGCCAGGTTTTTGAGTTCTTCATGTTGTTGTTCTCTTCCATACACTTGTTTTTTTTGCAAAATTACGATTTAATCGCAGAAGTACGGTAAATCATATTTACTAAATAATAAGTAGCGTTTTTTACATCCTCATACCCCGATTGCAGGGCATCGGCTAAAGTCTGAGGTTTGTTGAGTATTGAGCCGGCATAAGCAATGCCTATTTCTTGCATTTGTTCTGGAGTGGCATCAAGCGTACCACAGATAGCTGCTACCGGAATTTCTCCGGCTTTGCTGGTAATACCTTTAATAAGTTTGCCCTGCAAGGTTTGGCTATCAATTTTGCCTTCTCCTGTAATAATCAGGTCGACATTCTTCAGGTGTTCATCAAAACCACAGAAATCCATCAGTAATTTTACGCCCTCTTTAAGGCTGGCATTCAGAAAAAATACACTTCCGAAACCCAAGCCACCTGCTGCACCAAAGCCGGGGCTATCAACTATTGCTTCTGATAAGCCTGTAACACGTGCAAAATCCTGCAAGCCCTTATCTAATATGGCTACTGCGGCAGCATTGGCACCTTTTTGTGGGCCGTAAACGTGAGCGGCTCCGTTAATGCCATATAAGGGATTTGTTACATCGCAAGCTACCTGAATTTTTGGGAGCACAGAGGCAAGCGGGGAAGGGATAATTTTCTTTATCAGTGATAAATTTCCCCCGATGGCTTCTATTTCTCTATCGTCGGCATCAAGAAACTGCCAGCCTAGTGCTTTTGCCATGCCTATACCTGCATCGGTTGTAGCACTGCCACCAATACCCATAATGATGTGTTTCACACCTGCTTCAATCACAGTCTTTATTAGCTGCCCTGTGCCATAGGTACTGGTAAGTAGGGGATTCCGCTCTTCGTTTTTGAGTAAGCTTAAGCCAGATGCCGTAGCCATTTCAATAAAAGCCATTTTGCCATCTGCTGAAATACCGTATTGTGCCTCAATAAGCCGCCCTAGTGGGTCTTGCACCGTTGCCGTTTTCTTCTGCCCGCCAGTATACCACAAGAGCAGGTCGAGTGTGCCTTCGCCACCATCAGCCATTGGTAGGTTTATGGTTTCAATATGGGTCGAAACCATGGCAATTCCTTCGGCCATAGCCTGGCAGACCTGAGGGGCATCTAGCGACCCTCTGAATTTATCGGGGGTTAAAAGTATTTTCATTCGAAAATAGCGGCTATTCTTTTGTTGGCTAAAAAATGCGTATCTGTATCGGCTTGGGCGGGGGCTTGTCTGGGTGTATCTTTAGGGGAAATAAATTTATTGACACCCACCATCACCTTGCCGTTTTTCAGTAATTCTACTTTTTGCTCATAAGCCTTCGCTATTGCTGTTTGCACAAATCCTGTTTCAAAGGCTTGTAGCATACCCCCCTTTTGTTCTATATCCAGAAACAAATCCCAAGCTTTGGTTGACAAATCGGTGGTGAGGTTTTCGATATAATAAGAGCCTGCCGAAACATCGAGACTTTTGCCGAGGTAGCTTTCATCGCTCAGCAAAACCGAAATATTGCGAGCAATGCGCTCGCTCATTTCATTGTATGAGGCAGAAGAAACGGCATCATACCCATGAATCGTGAGCGAATCACAACCACCAATAACAGCCGACATGGCCTCTGTTGTGGCTCTAAGCATATTGGTATGTGCGTCGAGCGTTGAATCGTAAAAATAAGACGTTTGGCAGTTTATCTGGCAACTTGTTGCATTGCAATTGTAAGCTTCCAGAATTTTGCTCCACAGCAAACGCAGGCTTCTGATTTTTGCAATTTCCATGAAGTAATTGGGGCCTATTGCCAAAGAAAATTCTAGCTTAGCCACTATCTGCTCAATGCTTAAGCCGAGGTCGCTTAATTTATCCAAATATGTAGTGGCAGTAGCTAGTGTAAAGGCTAGCTCTTGCACAGCATTGGCACCGGCATTATGGAAGGTGTCAGACCGAATAGTAATTGCTGTAAAACCCGGATAAACGGTACATTGACTAATGAGATTTTTTGTACTTTCCCAAGTTGAATCGTCTATTTTAGCCTTTCCTGCAAAGAAACTACCTAACGAATCGTAGATTAGCCCTCCCTTGGGTTGGTAATGAATGTATTTGCTTAGGGTTGATAACAGTGCTTCATTATATAGAGTCTTGAAATAAATTGGTGTATCGCTTAATTTGATTTTGTCAAGTAGCTTTACAAAATCAATCTGATTGATGTCTGTATCAGCAAAATCAATAATAAGTGCATTGGCACCATTCTGTAAAATATCAATAAAAAGCTTATTGCTCGGTTTTTCTTGCGAAAATTTCGCTATCGGCCTGTTTTGCCAATTGAGCGTTTTTTTGCCCGCCTGTGCTTGCTGAATAGATTCGAGTGGGAGTGAGCTGATGTCTTCTTCCGAATAATAAGGTTGTACTGAAATTCCTTCGGGTGTTTGCCAGACAAGGGTCTCTTCAAAGTTTTTTCCTTTCAAATCTTTTGTTACCTGTGCCTCCCAAATTTTTTTTGTCGATTCCGGAAATTCATCAAAGAAATTTTTCGCCATAGCAGAATTGTATTTTTCGGTGAAAAAAAATCAGTTACCAAAGTAATTGTAAAGGTACATTTTGTATTTTTATAAGGCAAATCAAATTTGGTAAAATAATGTTAGGTATTTGCTTTGAAAATACACGAAAAATCTCAAAATTCACTTCTTGGTAGGTACATGATTTTTATTATCTTTGCACCCCCTTAGAATCCCAATGTAGCCAAATGACTATTTTAGAAACTCCTAAAGTGCAACGAGATGTTGACATAGTATGGCAAAATTGCCTCAAGATTATCCGTGATAGTATCTCGGAACAAAGTTATAAAACTTGGTTCGAACCTATTATTCCGGGTAAACTAGAGGGCAAAAAGCTGACTATTCAAGTGCCAAGCCAGTTTTTCTACGAGTGGCTAGAGGAGAACTATGTGCATTTGCTAAGAAAAGCTTTAGACTACGCAATTGGGCGTGAGGGGATGCTAGAGTATTCTATTATAGTAGATAGCGGGAATCAGAAGAAAAATGAGCCACCTATTGCTGTGAATATGCCACAGCATAACTCTCCGGTAAACAACAGGCTTGAAAATAAAATTGTGAACGAGCAGGTTAAAAATCCTTTTGAGATGAGAGACCTCGACTCGCTGAACCTTGATTCTTTTCTTAATCCTAATTATACGTTCGATAATTTTGTGGAAGGAGACTGTAACCGTTTGGCCAGAGCAGCAGGGTTTGCTGTTGCCTCTAAGCCCGGAGTTACGTCTTTCAACCCACTTATGATTTATGGTGGTGTAGGGCTAGGTAAAACGCACTTGGTACAGGCCATTGGTAATTTCATGAAAAACAAGGCTGTAAATAAGTTTGTGCTGTATGTATCGTCAGAGAAATTTACAAGCCAGTTTATCAATGCTATCAGAAACAATAGCCTGCAAGACTTTATGACGTTTTATATGCAGGTAGATATTCTGATTATTGACGACGTACAGTTTCTTTCAGGTAAAGAAAAGACACAGGAGACTTTCTTCCATATATTTAACCATCTGCATCAATCAGGTAAACAAATCGTGATGACATCAGACCGCCCTCCACGTGAATTGGAAGGGGTAGAAGACCGCCTGTTGTCTCGTTTTAAATGGGGTTTAACGGCCGACCTGCAAACACCTGATTTTGAAACCCGCATTGCCATTATTCAGAAAAAAGCACACGCCGAGGGTATTGATATTGCCTACGAGGTAATAGAGTATTTAGCGCACAGCATTGATACCAACGTACGTGAACTTGAAGGCGTTATGATTTCTTTATTGGCGCAGGCTTCGCTTACCCGCCGTGATATTGATGTAGAACTAGCTAAAAATACGCTTCGCCATCTGATAAAAGATTCGGAAAGAGAGGTAACTATTGATACAATTATTGAAGCCGTAACCGAACATTTCAAGGTGCGTATCCCTGACCTGAAAGGCAAAAGCCGCTTGCGTGAAATTGTGTTGCCAAGGCAGATAGCCATGTATCTGGCAAAAGAACTTACCAATTTATCGTTAAAATCAATCGGGTATCATTTCGGAGGTCGTGACCACAGTACGGTAATACACGCTATTCAGACCGTAAACGATTTGATGGATACTGATAAAGATATAAGCGGTGCTGTGAACAAACTATTGAAGTTATTCAGAAAATAATATTAAGCCTGTGTGCTTAATTTCTCATGCAATTCCAGAACCTGCGGTATAAGCAGGTGTTCATCATCATTAATAATAGTATAGTTGGCTATCGAAGCAAATTGTTCTTCGGTTTTTTGGCGTGTCATAATCGCCTTTATTTCTTCTTCGCTTCTTTGAGGGTCTCGTTTTTTTGTACGGGCAATTCTTATGCCTACGGGAGCATTCACTAAAATTACGGCATCAAAATCGTTGTTATCTCCGGCCGCATTCATCAATGCAGCTTCCCGAAGGATATACGGAGCATCCTGATTTTGCAAGAACCATTGGTCGGTATCAGCAAACACCCGTGGGTGAATGAGGGAATTGAGCATTTTTAGTAGTTCGGGGTTATTAAACACCTGAGCAGCTACCCATTTGCGATTATATTGTCCTTGTTCGTCGTAGGCTTGTCGGCCCAGTAATTCCTTGATTTCTTTGCGAAGTTGCAAATCATTATTCGTGAGCCACTTGGCACGCTCATCGGCATAATACACCGGAACGCCTAAGATTTCGAACATCTTGCAGACAATGGTCTTCCCCGACCCAATACCACCAGTAATACCTATTTTAAGCAATGTAGAATTGTGTTTTGTGTTTTACAAATATAGGAGAATTTTTGGAATGGGGGGAGACTGAACGGCTAGTTCTTTAATAGTGCTATTTGATTTTTCTATGAATATATAAAATGGGGAGAAAAGTAATTGATGTTATTTTACCACAGAGTGACTCAGAGTTTTGCACGGAGTTATACGGAGTATTTTTATATAGACTTTGTGATACTCTGTGTTTTAAACTTGGTGCAACTCCGTGGTTTAAAGTTTAAGCAGCTTATTTTTTACCTCCTAATAATCTTTGAGCTCTTCACAACTCCCTAAAAGTCTTCTTTTTCTTCAAAAAATAGGCAAGTACAATACTTTTGGGATAAATGTCTTTTAGTAGCTTGGGTGATTTGCGTTCCAGGCGTGGAATCATAGCATAGAATGCAAAGTGTGCTTTCAGAATAGCCCAGATGTCTTTAAATGAGCCCGCAAGCAAAAACTTGATACTCGACACTCCATCAAGAACCAGACGCATAAAAATAGTGCTGAATAACTGATTATCAGGCAGATTTTTGTACATCATGGCTAAGCCATTTCGATAGTTCAGAAAAGTTTTCCGTGGGTTTGATTTATGAAGTGTACCTCCACCCACATGATAAACCGTTGAGGCAGGGGAGTAGTATATTTCATAACCTGCGTTTTTCATACGCCAGCATAGATCAATTTCTTCCATGTGAGCAAAAAACTGTGCATCAAACCCGCCTAATGCATGAAACACATTGGCTCGCACAAACATACAAGCACCTGTGGCCCAGAAAACTTCACGGGCATCATCGTATTGGCCTGTGTCTGGTTCGCAGGTATCAAAAATACGACCTCTGCAAAACGGATAACCGAGCCAATCGATATAGCCACCTGCTGCTCCGGCATATTCAAAATGCGATTGTTTATGATAATCTCTTATTTTGGGTTGACAAGCAGCCATATTTGGATTAGCATCCATCAAATCGATTACGGGTGCTATCCAGTTGGGTGTAACTTCAATATCAGAATTTAAGAGAATATAGTAAGTAGCCTTTATCTGTTTGAGTGCCTCGTTATACCCCCCCGCAAAACCGCTATTATGAAGGAGTTGAATCAACCTGATTTCGGGATAAACCTGCGTCATAAACGGGACAGAATTATCGGTAGAGGCGTTATCAGCTACTATAATTTCACAAGCATCAGCGTTTTGTATAACAGACGGCAGAAATTTCTCAAGAAACCTTTGCCCATTATAGTTTAAAATAACTATGGCAACTTTTGACATGAATCGGTGGGTAGGGAATTATAAATTGGTGAATGGTGAATTAACGAATGAAGATAATCCACTTTTTTAGGGTAAATGTTGCTGGAAAATGTCAGATTGGATGAGGCCGTCTCAAAAGAAAACTGCACAAAATATTATTTGGCAAGGCTTCAACCCCACACCCCAACGGCAGCGGCCGACCGCCCCTCTCCCCAACTGTAGGGAGAGGGGCTTTTTTGTCCCCTCCCCACAGTTGGGGAGGGTTAGGGTGGGGTCTTTTCCAAATATTATTTGGTATAGGAGAATTTTGAGACGGCCTCACGTTTACAAAACCTTTTACTTGAAATTAATCAATAGGATTTGCAATTCAATAAGGCATTATGCATTTACTACCGCTCAATTATTTATTAAACATCTTCTCGAAATCCATACCCGGAATATTCGGCATCATGCCTTCGGTGCTTTTTTTCAATTCTTCTTTGGCTTTTTCTTCTACTTTCTCAAGGGCTTTGTTTGTTGCAGCCACAATCAAATCCTGTAAGATTTCACGTTGGTCTTTGCTGATGAGGTCTTCATCTATTTCAATTTTTAACAATTGTCTTTTTCCATTTACAGTGGCTTTAACCATACCTGCGCCGGCTTCTCCGGTTTCAGTAACTTTGCCAAGGTTCTCTTGCGCTTCTTGCATACGGGTTTGCATTTCTTTCATTTTACCTGCCAACCCGAAAATATCTCCCATGTTCATATTTTGTATTCGATTAAGTGATAAACATTTTCCAACAACAAAACTACAAAAAAAGGCAGTCGGTTCAGACTGCCCTTAAAAATATCGTATAACATTCTATTATCTCATCAATAAAACCGAGCCTGTTTTACTAAATTCCTGCCCTGCGTTGTCGATTCCGAATATTTTGAAACTATAATACCCTGTCGGTGCAGGAGAACCATTTTCTTTACCGTCCCAACCGATTTTTATGTCTTTTGATTCAAAAATCGGAGCGCCCCAGCGGTCGTATATAATCATGTTAAATTGAGCGATATATTTTCCGGTGGCTAAAAATACATCATTGTGTGTATCTCCATTTGGTGTAAAAGCCGAAGGGAAGTAAACCAAAGCAGGGGTGATAAAGGTATAATCGTTAGAATAGCTGAAGAATGGAAAAGTAACTGGAGGCCCAGACCCTCCTATAGACACCTCTGCATTTTGTAAGGCAAGGATTCTAAAAGTTACTTTTCCGTTCATTGCAGGGTCATCTAAGTATTTATCTAATTCGTTTCTTACATCAGCTTCGTTGTCAAATGTGATACTAGGAGTATGTACTACGATTCCGTCTTGGTCTAGTATCTGTATAGTATATTCTGTTGCTTGCACATTTTGCAATACAGGCGGAGTACCAACTACTGTAAAGGGTGTCCAGTTGATTGTATTAGATTGAGCAGATGTTAGAAAAAGAGTGCAGGCCGATGGGCTTTGATCCGAAATATTACCACAGTTATCTTCATACTCAACTTTATAGCAATATTGTTGTTTGGTTAATTCTACATTCCTATCTTCCCATACATTGCTTGTGATAGTTTGTACTAGTTGAAAATTTGTTGAACTTCCTTCTGCCTTATAAATATTTATTTTAGGAAAGCTGAGAAGAGTATTAACCTTTGCAATGTTATTATCGGTTGATACTACTAGTAGATTTTCAAAAGGTACTCGCCCTCCTTGCAATGGTGTAACAATAAAAGCAGGCGATTTAATTATTGCTCTGTCTGCAGGTATGCCTGTAGTTGTTCCAATTATCTGAAATTCATACTTTGTACTGCAATCCATATCAGAGAACGTAAAGGTTTTTACACTTGGTGAGGAAGTTCGACCTGAGTTCTGATTGGCTCCAGATGGAAAGTCTTTATAAAATACATCGTAATAGTTAATGTTTCCTTGAGTGTTTACCCAATCAACTTTCACCTCTGTTGCTGATATTACATTATGTGTTGGCTTGATAGTACAAACTTCGTTTGATTGTATTGGGGTTGAACAAGCGCCTGTTTTTAATAGACGGAAGCAATATTCACTTGTAGCATTAAGACCTGTGATGGTTGCGGAAGAGGTATTACTCGCAGTTGGTGCTTTTATGGTTTGGGTCGTTGCGGCCCATGTACCATTATTAGTACTCATTTCAATGATATAATCTTCGCCCGGATTCCCATCTTTCATTGTTATTTTATTCTCAGTACCGCCGTTTAAACCTTCTAGTTCAGAAATTTTTGGGTTTATATTAGTACCAACATTGAAATTTACCGGATCACTAGGGCACCTATTAACGCCGCCACGAACATATTGCCCTTGAATTTTAGGATTTGATGTGGGAGCGCTAGTGTAACTATGCTGAATCGTCATAGGGCGGCTCGTAACATCATAAGTGTTAATATTACCATCACCCCAGTCTATTGTTACCCGGTCTTGCTTTTGATTGATTGGTGTATCCTGAATCTCAACACTTACATTCAGAGGGTCGCAAGCATCAACCCTAATATCTGGTTGTTCTGTTTTGATTACCTCTACAGATTTACACATTAAATAAGTATTGCTGCCTTGTTTACCTGAAACCGCAACCCAGTATTCACCTGCTTGATTATATGTATAAATAGGAGGAGTTCCTGCTGTAAACTCTACACCAGTTGGAAAAAGAGCATCTGTATAGTTGAAATTGTATTTAATCTCATTACCAGCGCCTACGTCAAAAATACCTGTAGGAGGCTTGGCATTTGTAACCGTTACTATGGCTGTTCCGGTATTTGTATTTATACATGCATAATTTGGAGTTAAATTGAAGGTTCCTCCAGGGGTCATTCCGGGTGGCAGAGTTATACAATCTTTAGGCTTCTGCCCCAAAGCGGCAATTGTAGTAAATAAAGTTATAAATCCAAGCAAGTATAGTTTAATGCGGGACATAAATCAGATAGTTTCTATGGTATTCACTCAGTGTAATTACTCAAAAATCATGCCCGATAAGAAGAGGGCCCAACAATTTAACGAATCGTAATGCAGTTTATTTAACAAATAAGTGTCATTTTTGCCTAAAAAGCAAGTTTTTTAATAAAAACTTACAGCTTACTTGCTTGAAAATCAGCAAGTTGTGAATTGTTTATCGGTATTGCTTGCCGTTTGGCGTGAATTTTGAGGCTGGTTTTTGTAAAGTTTTTAAGCGGTTACATGCTGTAAAATGAAAGGTTGCGTGCCATTGAGTGTTCCCTGTGAGCGGATAGGAATAAAGCGTGCAAAGAGCTCTTCGGAGTACCATTCTTCACTGCGTGTTTTCTTGATGATACTGGCATGTTTCTGTTTTCGATAAGCAAATTGTTTTACGGCATCAAGGTTTTCCCAAACCGAAAAAGTAGCTTGTCTTACAAATGGTACTTCGCCTATACCTACCGAAGTAATGAATCCCTCGGCTTCTGCTAAATTTTGCGCTACACCCGGCACATTGCTCCAAAAACTTTTTAGTTTTGATACCCTTATGCTGGCACGGGTAAGCACAGCAACCGGGCCTTGATAGTTTTTATAAGCATTATTTGGAATAAATGGCTGTTTGCCATCCCATTTTCCGTGTGCTTCGTAGGGAATACACAAGATTGTCCATTGTTCGTGGGCAAAGGTCTTCCACCATTTCCGGATAAAAGATTTTTGTTGAAACCTGTCGAAATCTTCTTCTTGTTCCCACACCGCCAGTAAGCCCCATTGCATCCAGTCTGGTTTAATATCAAAAGTGCCGTTTTTGCCACAACCCATTAACTTCCAGAATGTAAGGCCGGACGTAAACAAGAGTGGAAGCCTGAAAACTGCCATTGAAAGTAGTGCAAACGGGATAAAATAGCGAGGGTACCGAACAATACTAAGGGATACAAACATATTTGGTTTAGGTTTTATTTCTCTACAATAATAAGCCATCTGAATGCCCATTTCCACCTGATACTATAATTTTTTATGCCTGCCTGATTCAGCAGTGCTTCCCATTCTTTACGGCTGAAACCTCGCAAGACCGAGAGCGGAGCATCGTTTTTTACTAAATATGATTTTGAAAACAAGCCCGTGAGCCACTTAATAGAATAATAAGCTAGCGGATGGCGGTGTAAGTCGGCGATAAAAAAGCCTTTTTCGGCGTTCTGGTGCATCCAGCTTAACATTTTTACCAATTGGTCGTCGGTGAAATGATGGCAAAATAAAGAATTAAATATATAATGTGGCTTTTTGGTATGCGTATCAGCCAGTTGGTAATCACAAATCTGATAGTTTATTGGAATTGTCTGTTGCTGACGGGCAAATTGTACGCAGTCTTCTTTTAAATCAATGCCCTGTAATTGATAGGGTATTTTCTTTTTGTTGAGCAATACGCCTGTTTCTCGCAAGTTATCACCACCACCACTACCAATTTCCATGATTGAAAGTGGCTGATGAGTCGGATTCTTTTTCAGAAAAGTTCTGATTCCATCTAGTACCACCTTATGGCCACCAAGATACTTGTTGATGAAGTCCAGCTCACGCAGGTTCTGATACAAGTCGGCAGTCGGAATAGTATCATTATCGAGCAATTCGGGTGTATAAGAGCGTTGGCTGAAATTCATAGCGTGAGCATAACGGTTTCTATAGTGATACCCGGCCCAAAGGCTACTGCGAAAATATTGCCTTCTACTGACGCCTCTTGCATCATTTGTTTAAGTACAAATAAAATAGTAGCCGACGACATATTACCATAATTACGCAAAACATTGTATGAAGCAGCCAAATCGGATGAATTAAGCGAGAGAGAAGTTTCTACAGCCTCAAGGATATTTTTCCCTCCGGGATGAATTGCCCAATTAGAAATATCTTTGATTGAGAGGTTAAGCTGTTCTAACGCACTATTCAGTAAACCTCCGATTTCTTCTTTAATCAGTTTCGGAACATGATTTGTGAGGGTCATCAGAAAACCATTGGCCGAAAGTTGCCAAGCCATATCTGGTTGCCCTGCTAAGGCAATTTTCGAAAAAAACTGTCTTATACTCAAACCCTTTGTTTTTTCGTCGCCAACTACCAAACAAGCCGCTGACCCATCAGCAAATAGGGTAGATGATAAAATAGAATCGATATCGTTTGATTTTTGGAAATGTAGTGTGCAGAGTTCGGTACATACAATCAGTACTTTGGCTGAGGCATCGGCTCTACAAAAGGCATCAGCTATTTTGAGCGCATGCAAAGCAGCATAACAACCCATAAAATTGACCGACGTGCGTATGGTATGAGCTGGCAGTTTGAGCCTTTCCATAAGCAGAATGTCTAAACCCGGAGCCGATAAGCCAGTGCAAGTAACTGTTATCAGATGAGTGATTTCTTCCGTTCTTGTGTTTTGTAAGCAGTCATGAACAGCACTTTCAGATAAAGCCACTACTTCTTCGTTGAACAGCTTCATGCGTTGCTCTAGTGATGGAGCTGTACAGTTATTACCAAAAAAATGCCAGTTACCACGATGTAATGAAAAATCAGAAAAAACTGAGTGTCGGGTATCAATGCCGCTACGCTTGTAGAGCATGGGGATGAGTTTCTTGGTTTTTTCGTCAGGGTTAGTGGCATCAAGCATAAAACGCATGATGTCGTCTTGCCTGTGTGCATAGCGAGGTACGGCTGTTCCGATAGAAACGATTTTTGACATTGTGGTTTCGGGGCTATTAAATATGGGCTGGATTTACTTACGTTCGACGAATACTATCTAAATACGCAAACAAACTAAATAGGTTGCTTATGCTGCAAACATTTGTTAGCCCGAAACAGAATCATTCAAACGCTTGTAATAGAAACTCCGGAAACATACTTTTTGTTTTTTTGCAGGTCTTCATATTTCACATTTAATGGCTGAATTCAAATTAAATTCAAGAAAATCGTTTTAAGCGCTGTATTATAAAAAAACCTTTTCCTTCAAAACTTTTCAATTCCAACGCTTTCCGTCATAACTTTGTGTAAAAGAAAAATGCTTGCATGAGAAAATTACAAATGGAAGAACTGAATCGGCTGTCGGTAGAGGAGTTTCAGGAGGTTGATAAAAAGAATTTTTGTCTGATACTAGACGATGTCAGAAGTATGAACAACGTAGGCTCTGCTTTTCGTACGGGCGATGCTTTTCTGGTCGAGAAAATCTATTTATGTGGCATTACGGGTACACCGCCACACCGTGAGATAGAGAAAACAGCGCTAGGCTCAACTGATTCGGTAGCGTGGGAGCATAAGGCCGATATTATTGAATTGATTACTGAATTGAAACAAAACGGCTATACTGTACTGGCAGTAGAACAAGTAGAAAACAGTTTAAAGCTGACCGATTTTCAGCCGGAGCCTGCTAAGAAATATGCCTTTGTGTTTGGCAACGAAGTTTTTGGTGTGAATGATGCCGCCATTGCCGCTGCCGACCATTGTTTGGAGGTACCACAGTTCGGCACAAAGCACTCGCTCAACATAGCCGTTACAGTAGGAATTATTTGTTGGGATTACGTTTCGAAAGTAATAAGTAAGTAATTGCTCGCAGCATGATGCAATTTTTTAACAAGTTTTTCCGTCTTTATAGGGGAGAGAAATGTCGAATTAGTGAATTGTGAATTAGCGAATATGAGTGTATAGTTGGTAGGTGAAGCAATTCGCTGTTTTTGGGAATAATCTAAAATCATTCACTAATTCGCCATTCGCTAATTCATGATTATCAACCTAAACATCTGAAAATGCGTTTGTTTGGAAAAATTCTTCTTTTTTTATTGACCTGTCAGACACTACTCGCGCAGCAAGAATCTATGCCTGCCGAGCCTGTTATATGCCATTATACCGAAGAAGATAGTTTCACCGAGATTCTACCAAATAAAAACTTCTCGGTAAACTCCAGAATGGCAGCAACTTCAACTATCGAGGTTTCTTATGTCGATTTTCCGGCAGCAGCTAAAGCAGCTTATGAAACAGCTATGAATTTCTGGTCGAAATACCTTATTTCAACGCAACCCATTCGCATAAAAGCTACCTGGACGCCCCTTGCCTCAGGTGTATTGGCCGTTACAGGCTCTACTCGTATCTACAAAAACTTTGTGAATGCTCCTTTTCAGAATGTGTGGTATCCGGTATCGTTGGCTGAGGCCCTTTCAGGGAAAGACCTCAACGAAGGTGATTTTGAGATTGAGATGAAAATCAACAGTAACATGAGTTGGTCTTACAGCACTGATGCAAAGGCACAAGCGGGCAGGTTTGATTTAGTAACAGTTGTGATGCACGAAATAGCGCATGGACTGGGTTTTTCGTCATCAATGAAACTGGTAAATGGCAATACTCAAGGGCAGTACGGGCAGTCAGGTAGTAATTATATCTACGATTTGTTTTTACAGAATACCGGAAAAATCAAACTCACCAATAATGGTGTTTTTGGAAATCCGTCCACCGATTTGAAGGGGGCTTTAACCGGAAATGCCTTGTATTTTGGTTTGAGAAACAGCAAGTTTGCCAATGCACTGCCTAAATTGTATGCTCCTTCGGCTTTTAATGATGGTTCAAGCATTTCGCATCTCGATGAAGCTGCTTATCCACAAGGAAGCGCCAATTCGATGATGTCGCCCAATATTCGCTCGGCAGAGGTTAACCATAGTCCCGGAGAATTATTGCTGCGATGCCTGCAAGATATGGGCTGGCAGATTGTAGATATGGATGGAAACATCATCACCTCAACCGAATATGTGGTTGAGCCTGTGTTAAGCGCAATTGTATTTCCAAATCCGGTGGCCGATGTGGTGCAGGTAGCTTTTCCGTTGCGAAACCAAGCCCGAGATATAAGTATCGAATTATTTGATACCAGAGGCGCTACACTTCAACACATTGTCCGCTCATCAATCACTTCTGAAACCATTCCGTTAGACCTACAAAAACTGCCCGATGGCGTTTATATTCTAAAAGTTACCGACGACAAAGAGATTATTACCAAAAAACTAGTAAAAGCAGAATAAAGAGCCTGTTTAAATATTGTTTTTCTGACCGAGAAGGACAGATTTTTTAGCTGGACAAGGCGCGTTTTGCAGACGTAGCCAGCAGCTACGGCGAAAAAATGCAACGCAGTATAGATAAAAAAGATGCCTTCGTAGGTCGAACAATAATTTTTAAACAGGCTCAAACTTCGATTCTAATACCCAAATTTATCTTTCCATTTATTGATAGGTTTCTCAATCAAATACCATGAAAGGGTAGCTACGCCTATGGTAATTGCATAAAGAAAAATGAATTTCAGCGGTAAATGGTTGGCTATAAAAGGGAGCTTATTCAGTACCTTGATAGTTGGATGATTGGGCGATGAATGGTAAAAATTATAGATAAAATTATGGTAGATGTATATGCCATAACTAATACGCCCGATGTAGATACTGAATTTGTTTTCGAGTATGGTTTTTAAGATACCGTCGAAATTATAAGCTGCATTGCCTACTAAGAAAAGCGAAAGCAAGGACTCAAACACACGCAAGAAAACGATAGTAATAATATTTTGCCCTTCCGACATCTGCTTGCTTACTAACACCACCGCTACATAAGCTACAAGGCTAAGTATAAGCCACAATTTATTAGTAATAAAAGCTTTGACCTTCTCATTTTTATGATAAAAAAAGTAGGCTAGCAAGCCACCCATGCCAAAGGCATCGAGGCAGGTAGGCATGAGCACATAAGAGGCCATCCAGGCTATGCCATTCAGATAAAAAATAAGGCGAAGCAATATTGATAAGCCAATAAAGCCAAACAATACTTTAACCAGATAGCGAGAAGGAATAAAAAATATTACAAACGGGAAAAACAAATAGAATTGCTCTTCTACTGCCAAAGACCAAAGGTGGTCTATCACACCCAACCACGATTGATGAATGGCTATGTAAATATTAGTAGAGTAGGTAAGACACCACACTATTTTATCTCTAACAGGCTCTACGTTAAGAATATACAAGATAAAAATAGTAAGGTAATAAACCGGAAAAATACGGATAGTACGGCGTATATAGAATTGCTTCAACGAAAAACCATGCGAACGGCCAAGTGCTTCGTCTTTATCTTTGGCGTTCATCAGAATACGGGTTATCAAGAATCCACTCAAGACAAAAAACATACAAACACCCAGAAAACCCAAGGGGAATTTAAGTCTTTCGTCAGACCAGTGGTCTATTAATACCAACGATACTGCTATGAAACGAATGCCATCTAATTGCTTTAAGTAAGAAGTGTTTTGTGCCGACATCAGAGTTTGGATTCTTACAGAAATTTACCAGTTTTGCTTAGGTTTTTGTTTCTGTACTGCTTGAATATTGATTGATTGGTTTGTCCAGGTAATGTGGGTTTGTTTGTTTTCGACCCTGATAGTGCCTATCTGGTAATTACCCGATTGAATATAAAACTTCGTAAAATCACTCACAAAGCTACCGAGCCGAATTTGATTTCTGAAAAGAAAACTGATATTAAAATAATCTTTTAGCTGAAATGCGCTTGGCGTAATGATTCTCGACGGAAATAAATAGATATTTTGTGCCGACCGTAACACCGTGTATTGCCCTGCCTCGGCAGTACTTATATTGAGTGTGCCGCTTTGCTTATCAGTAAGTATAAAGCCCGTTTCGTTCTCTTCGATGTTGATGTTTGATTGAACCGAGTCTTTGGCTGAAAGTAAGGCAGGTATGAGTGCATCATAAAATGTAGAGGCAGGCTGTTGCAATTGGGCATAAATGCCGCTAGTTGGCAATTCTTTGTCGCTGTGCTGTATTTTAAACTGGTCGGTGATGCGTTCGTGATGCAAATAATGCACGTGCTTGAACTCGGCCAGATAATTATAAAAATTGAAAGCAATGCTCAAGACGATAGCTACATTGATGATTTTCTGTTTTCTGTGCGCAGGAAGCGAATTAAGAATAATAAGGTACGCAATACACAAAATCAATACCGAGTTGATTTTGTACTTGCTTGTAAGCAATACTTCAATACCATACGAAAGCCTGCCGAGTACAATACCTGCGCAGGTAATTCCCAGAAACACCAGACAACTTAGCAAAAGTAAATCGTTGTTGCGTTGGTCGATGTCATATTTACGTACCAAGACCTGAAAACTAAATAAGCCAGCCAGCACAAGAACAATAAATCCCGTAGCCATCGAGAGGTCGAGGTGTTTGTTTGGGGCGATGAACGAAACATCTATGGCATTGCCCAGTACAGCCAATAAACCTTTACCAATAAGCGTAGGCGAAAAACTTATCTGCGCAGCTTTATCGGGCGATGATTGGTATTGAAAAAAGTAAAAGAACAAGAATACTAACGAAACCCCTGCCCAGATAGCTAATTCACGGTAACGTTTTTGAAACACCAGAATACCCATGCCCAGTATTGGTATCAGAATGCCGTTGCTACTTGTATAGGTACCTAAAAAACAAGCAACAAGTGCGAGATAAAAATAGGTTTTTCGGGCTTGGTTATAAGCGTATATCAACCAGTAAAAAGAAACAAATGCAAGAAAAATTACCCAGAAGTTTTGTACTGATGCCATGCCCCAAAATACGTTTTCGTATAAAGCAGTGTTGAACAGCAGAAACGAAATAGGCACCAAAGCCCATAATTGCAGGCTATTGTGGCGGATAATCTTATAGAATAGCAACAATATGCCAACCAGACTCAAATTACCAAGCAACATAAGAGTTTTGAGGTCGAGTGTGCCTTTTATCAGATAAACGAACAACGCAAATAACCTTGTAAGAAAAATTCGGTGCTCGTTGTGCTGGGCAAACAGTAGTTTGATTTTATGGGCGAACGAATCGGCTGTCAGGAAATCAGCTAGTGAGTTTCTGACAGCGAGGTCGTCCCAGTGGGGTATATTGATAGCATATTTCTGAAAGGTATATCCAAAAAAAATCAGTGGAATCAGTATAAGGCAAAGCGTGAGTGCTGTGCGTACGATAGCGTTTTTTAAAAGCATTGATTACAATTTCAAAATCGAAAACTCTACTCTACGATTTTTCTTTCTCGTTTCTTCGGTGGCATTGCTGGCTACAGGTCTCGATGGCCCCCAACCTTTGGTTTGTATATGGCTGGCATCAATGCCGCCTACTTCAACAAGATATTTCTTCACCTCGTTGGCTCTGTCTTGCGACAACTTCACGTTCAGCATCAGGTCGTCGTCGCTGCCGTCGGTATGGCCTCCAATCATTACCTCCATGTTTGGATATTCTTTCATAAGGGCTATAATACGATTTAGCTCAGGGTATGATGGAGGCAGGATTTCATATTTACTCTGGTTGAAAAACAAGTTATTTAAGACAATCGTCTGCCCTTCTTTGATAGGCAGAAGGTTGATATTTCGCCTGATTTCTCTGAAACGATTATCTTTTGTTAAATCTATATTGTCGCTTAGAGCCAGAAAACCCTTTTTGGTGGCACTCAGGCTATAATTTTTTTTCAAAGGTACAACAAATTTGTATTCTCCGGTTTCGGGGTCAAACTCTGATACAATATTATCTTTTTTATCTTTAAAAGTAGTATCGTTAATTACCTCAAGCAACACATCGGCAGCTATTGGTTTTTTATCAAATGCATTCAGTACTGTTCCTGATATAATAGCCACAGGCTCGGGTTTTATTGAAGGAAAAAGCTTGATTCTGAAAATATCTTCAGCACCTATTGAGCGTTCAACCGAGCTCAGGTAGGCATACTCGCCTGATGCCGGAATGGTAAAGAAACCATCCCATTTGGGAGTATTAATCAAAGGGCCTATGTTTTCGGGTTGGCTCCATTTGGTCCATGAACTATCAAGACGGCGGCTTACAAAAATGTCGCTGTCTCCGTAACCCGGAAAACCACTGGTCGAAAAATAAATCGTTTTAGAGTCGGCAGCAATAAAAGGGCCGCTTTCATCTTCTACCGTATTTATATCACCACCCATATTTAATGGTTTAGACCACGTGCCGTTATCGTTAAGAAACGATACATATAAATCTTTGCCACCTCGTGTATCTTTGCGTTTACAGGTCATTACTAACACCTTTCCATTAAGAGCCATCGAAAATTCGGTAAATAAACCAGAATTATAATAGTCGTTAATCTTTACTTCTTTCGGAAACTCCCAGCCATTCATGGCTCTCTTTGATTTTGACAACCCTGCAAGAAGCAGCCCATTAGGTACGTACACATTTAGCAGAAAAATCGTTTTTCCGTCAGCCGATATTGATGTTACTGCATTATCTTCTTCGGTATTAATTGGTGCTTGCACATTTTCGGCAGTTCCCCAGGTACCATCGGGCTGTATTTTCGACAACCAGACATCTTGTTTTTTTAGTTTGCCAACGTTACCCTCATGCCCTATGCGTGTAAAAAAAAGTGTTTTCCCGTCAGGAGAGATAATCGGTGCTACCTCGCCCGTTTTAGAATTAACACCTTTGCCAAGATTCTCTTTTATTATTTCTTTCGGCAGGTTTTTAGCCAGATTTATTTTGGCTTCATAAGGTGTTTTGTTTTCTGAAATACCGATGGCATCAATCTGATTAAAGCCGGGTATTCTTGAGGGAGTCATTACTATTTTAATAGCGTGTACGGCATAGGGCGTTTGCGGAATCACAATGTTCCACATACGGCCTTGCATTTTGGGGGTTTCTTCGGTATTCTCATGAATAAGATGCTCAACATCGGTAGAGTCATAAGCAAATACCCTGATGATTGCTCCGGGGTTGTAGTTTTCGGCTATACTTACTTGCTTGATACGGGTGGGTCTTTCAAAGCCTACTTTTATCCATTCGTCGCCATTGGTATCAGCACCTGCCGACGACCACGCTGCTTTGCTATCGCCTGTTTGGGGCAATTTGCTTGGTGCACCAAGTATCTGCGAGGCTCTGAACTCTAACCCTTGATTGGTGGGGTCGGTACGCTCTGAAGAAAATCCTAATACTTTGCTGGCCCATTGTACGGGCTGTGCATTTGTGATTAAAGCGTTAAAAAACAGCAGAAAGGTAAGCCCAAAACAGGGTAGGTGTTTTTGAAAAAACACTTTTGTTTTTTCGGTTTTGGGGTTTGTTAATACGTTCATACAATTTATCTACTTTTTGAAAAAAGAGGAAACTGTCATATTCAGGTTTATTTTAGGTTTTTAAAGGCGTAAAACCCGAATATGAGCTGTATCGCTTGTAAGAAAACGAAAGTAACAGAAATTTATTAAACTTTCAAGCACGCAATGTGTCTAATAAGGCAGAAACAGTATTATATTGAGGATAAACACCGTTTAACTTTTCGTTAACAAAATAATGTATTAAAAATTTAACAAATACTTTCATCCTAACGTTTTGTTTACGAATTTAGCGGAAGAATTTCCTCTTCGACTTAAGTATTATTTTAAATCTATTTATAAGTAACCAATGAAAAAAACATTCTTGACCGTTGCCGTTGTACTTGGTATTGCTTCGGTATCGAAGGCCCAAAGCAAAATCCCACCAGATATTGAAAAGTTGTTGCAGAAAAATACTTGTTTGGCTTGCCATAAAGTAGATACTCGTTTAGTGGGGCCTGCTTACAAGGAAGTTATGAAGAAGAAAAAATACAAACCAGAACAAATAGTTGAGTTGATTTATAAACCAAATCCGGCTAACTGGGAAGGTTATCCTCCGATGGCTCCTATGGCTAACGTACCGAAAGACGAAGCCTTGAAAATTGCAAAATGGATTGCTACGCTTAAGTAATCATCAGCGATATACAACAAAAACCCTCTGTTGGCTCAGGCTGGCAGAGGGTTTTTAGTTTTTTATTATGCCACAATGATCTATTCTTTTTCTGCTAATACTTTTTCGCTGAAAAGCATATTTACCAAACTTTGTACTTTAGGCCCGATAAGCAAAATACAAGGTATCACTACCGTATAAGACATAGCCCAAGACCTGAGCCATATTACCAGAAACTGTGGTACAAACCCGATATTGATGCTGATAAGCGTAAAGGAAATGATTCCGGTGGTAATACTACCCATTATTAAGGCGAAGGCTATTTTTTGTTTCATTGTATTATATTGATTAATCCGAAATTGGCAGCTAGCTTTTAGTCCTGTAAGGACGATATATCGGTAGAAAAACTAAGAGCCCAGGAGATGAAGTCCCATCGGGACGAGATATTAAAAAATATACCGTCCCGATGGGACTTGGTTTTTCTTGATTATAATTTTCTACCGATATATCGTCCCTGACGGGACTGGAAACGCTTATTTCTTGAGTCCTAATAAGTTTAATTAAGCCTGAAAAGCAGGATTCATGGCATAAAGTGCATCAGTCGGTGAGCTTAGGAATAACTTGTAAAACTCTGCTGTATGCCCTACGTGGATTTCATACGTATCTGTTTCAAAGGCTTTCAGTAGGTCTTCGGCTACTGCCGTTGGCGAAATGCCGTTTGCTCCACCAATTGGTTGAGAGAAATCTGTGTTTACTAGCGGAGGCATTAGCTCAAATACTTTTACAGAAGTTTTGCTCAACGATAATCTTAATGACAGCGAATAAGAGTGTAAAGCCGCTTTGCTTGCTCCATAAGTAGGTAATACATTATTAGGAGCAAAAGCCACAATTGACGATACATTTACGATAGCTGCTTCCGCTTGCTTTGTGAGCAAAGGCTGTAGTTTTTCGTTGAGCCTTACAATAGAAAGATAGTTTGTCAGCATTTCTTCTTGTGCTTTTTCGAAGGTACGGTCTGTTTCCAGCAGATTATTCAGAAAGGCACTGCCTGCGTTGTTGATTACCACATTCAGATTCGGGAAGTCGGAGTAGAGAATTTTTACTATGGCTTCTACATCTGCTTCTTTGCTTACATCGCCCACTAAAGGCGTTACATTTTGTAGTTTTGCTGCTGCCTGAGCCAGACGCTCTTCGTTTCTACCTACTATAATTACATGATTGCCTTGTTGACTGAAAAGTCGGGCAATTTCAAAGCCGATTCCTGCACTTCCGCCTGTAATCAGTATTGTGTTTTGTGTTGTTTTCATTTTTTTCGATGGTTTAATATTTCAAAATCAAACAAGTGCTTACGCCGAGTGCGTAAATTACATTGTCTTTATCTATCAATTGTGCTTCTACTAAGGCAGTTCTTCCGCCTGAGTGAATGATTTTTCCTACGGCCTGTAATTCGCTTAGCTTGGCTGTAACGGCTTTCAGAAAGTTTACTTTTAGTTCTAAAGTTGTATACCCTGTGCCTGCTTCGAGTATAGAGTGTAGCGTACAACCCATTGCCGAATCGAGAATGGCAGAGATAACACCACCATGTACGCTGCCTATGGGGTTATAATGAAATTCCTGTGGTTGAAACGAGAAAATAACTTTGCCTTTTTCGAGGTGTGTGGGTTTAAAATCGAGCGTGTGGAGTAGGGGAGGAAACGGTATTTTGCCGTCGCCCATTGCTTGCAGGTAATCAAGCCCCGATAGCTGCAATGCTTGTTTTGCTCCTACTAATGGATTCTCCCATTCAAAAGTTCTTTCTCGTTTTTCGCTTGTCATGTCTTTTTATACCGATTGGTATTTTATTTGTTAAAAAAAAGAGGGTGTTGTAATCCCTCAACTCAAATCTCTTATTACTCGCTCAACCGATTGCATTACTACTTTTCTGTAGTTGAGTTTGCCTGTCAGTTTGGTAATCATTATGCCGCCTTCAATCATGGCAATCATGGTTAAGGCTGTGTGTTCAGCGTTAATATCAGCCCTGAACTCCTTGGCATCAATACCTTTTTGTATAAGGGCTATAATCTTGTTTTTCCAGCCGTAAATGGCATTTGCTGCCCTTTCCTTCAATGCCGGATGGGTGTCGTCGGCTTCAATAGCCGTGTTCAGAATAGGGCATCCACCTACCGGAAAAGGGTATTTCAGAAAGTTTTCGTACACATTGGCATATACCAGCAGTTTGTCCTGAAAGGTTTTATGCTTGCTCATTTCCTGGCTTATAATGTCTTCTACGCATTGCAGGTTATGGTCGAAAGCAGCTATGGCTACTTCGTCTTTATTCATGAAATTACCGTAGATACTACCCTTGGTTAAACCCGTTGCATCGGTTATGTCATTTAGCGAAGTACCGGCATATCCTTTTACATTAAAAAGAGGTGCTGTTTTTTCAATGATAAACTCTTTTGTGCGTGCTGCTTTGCTCATGGCGCTGTTAAATTGTTGATGCAAAATTATACCAATCGGTATAATATATGCAAACATTATTTATAGTTTTTTAAGCGAAATGTATTAATTAGTTGATTATCAGCCTGTTACTGCACAATCAATGGCTCGAAGTGATTCAGGGCTTCGTCGAAAACCACAAATGTTGCCGGAAAACCCTCGGCAATCTGCCCGATGCTTTGCTCCATACCTACTGCTTTTGCTGCTCTGATAGTTGCCATTTTGATGGCTTCTTCGGTGCTGATACCCACTTGCTGAACAGCATTACGCACGCCATCAGCCATCGAAATAGCTGCTCCGGCAAGGTTGCCTTCTGAGTTTCGGTACTGTCCGTCGTTCAGGTAAGCGTCAAATTCTTCCCATTTAAAATGGGTAACTTTATCGCCTACAAACAAGGCATCAGAAATCAGAAATAGTTTATCTTTCTTGATTTTATAAGCAATACGTGCAGCAGCATAATCACAATGAAAACCATCTAGAATGATAGGGGCGTAAACATCAGCATTATCAAAAGTTGCACCTACTACACCCGGTTCACGGTGGCCCATCTGGGTCATTGCGTTGTAGAGGTGTGTACATAGGCTAATGCCTTTACGGTAAGCGTGTTGTGCTTGTTTATGCGTAGCGTTTGAATGCCCAAGTGATAATTTTATACCGTTTTCGAGCAACAAATCCAGTTGTTCGTCGGTGAAATTCTCGGCTGCAATGGTCATTATTTTTATCACATCTTTGCCGTATTTTATAATCTCTTCCAGCTCGGCATTGGTCGGTTTTCTGATATAAGCTGCCAAATGTGCGCCACGTTTAGCCAGATTCAGAAAAGGACCTTCGAGGTGCATGCCTAATACGCCTGCCTTTGGGTTTTTCTGCATAAAACTTCTGGTGGCTTCTATGCCTTGCAGAATATTGTCGAGCGGAGAGGTGATGAGGCAGGGCAGCACATGGGTTGTGCCCAATGCAAGGCTCGACTCATAAATATCCTGTAGCGTTTCTTCGGTAGGGTATTGGGTAAAATAATGCTTCTGGCCACCATTGATATGCGTATCAATAAACCCTGCTGCAATATGTTTACCTGCGAGGTCGATGGTACGGGCGTTTTCATGACCAAAATTATCGATAGGCTCAATAGACCTGATGCGGCCGTTTTCAACAATAATGGTATGGTTTTCAAGCACTTGGGTGCCTGTATGAATAGTGGCGTAATTAATGGCTGTCTGCATAGGTAGAGTAGAACTGAAATTTTTGGCAATTTATGAAAAAACTGTCTTATCATCTTACCTTATATTACATATAATGCTGTCATCTTGTCAGTAAATTTCGTATTGGCAAAATAATTGTCGAAATTTGTAAAAACAAAATGCATTGAAAAATGGCAGAGAATAAAGAAGGACAAGAAATAACTGAAGAACAAACAACAGAAAATACTGAAAATCTGGCAGAAGATACTGCAACAACAGGCGCTGAGACAAATGAGGTAGAAGATATTCAGGCCAAATTGGAAGGCCAGTTGGCAGAAGCAAAAGACAAATATCTACGCTTGTATGCCGAATTTGAAAATTTCCGTCGCCGTACAGCTAAAGAGAAAATCGAAACGATTCAGAATGCCTCTGAGGGATTAATAAAAGAGTTGATTCCGGTGATTGATGATTTTGAACGTGCCAATAAGTCGTTCGAGACAGTAACAGAAGTTGAACCTTTGAAAGAAGGTATTGCTTTGATATTCAACAAGCTACAAAAAACCTTGGCTGCTAAAGGCTTAAAACCAATGGAAGCAAAAGACCAGACGTTTGATGTAGAATTGCATGAGTGTATCACCCAGTTTGCAGCCGGAGACGATAAAAAAGGTAAAGTGATTGACGAGGTAGAGAAAGGGTATTTTCTGAACGATAAAGTGATTCGCTACGCAAAGGTTGTAGTAGGAAACTAAACTATATAACATTTTCTGATTTAAGAGAAATGAGGTTGTTTTGGAAGATTTTGTCAAAATAATATTTGAAAAAGACCCCACCCTAGCCCTCCCCAACAGTGGGGAGGGGACAAAAAGTCCCGCTTTTTTAATATTGAAGAGAGGGATTTTTACCTCCCTTCCCCATTGTTGGGGAAGGGTCGGGGATGGGGTCTTTTCAGCATAAATTGCCATTTTCCTTTCAATACACCTTCATTGCATTTATACACAATCATTATGGCACAGAAGAAAGATTATTACGAAGTATTAGGGGTAAGCAAAACTGCTACAGAAGATGAGCTGAAAAAAGCCTATCGGAAGCTGGCTATTCAATATCACCCTGATAAAAATCCGGGCGATAAGGCGGCTGAAGAGAAGTTTAAGGAGATTGCCGAAGCCTACGGAGTATTATCAGATGCCGAAAAACGCCAACGTTACGACCAATACGGTCATCAGGGCATGGGTGGTGCCGGTGGATTTGGTGGTGCCGGAGTAAACATGGAAGATATTTTTAGTTCTGTGTTTGGCGACGATAGCCCGTTTGGCAGTTTCTTTGGTGGCGGTGGCCGCCGTGGAGGTGGTGGACAAGCCGTGCGCAAGGGGTCTGACCTACGCATAAAACTGAAACTAGACCTTGAAGAGGTTGCTAACGGTGTTGAAAAGAAAATAAAAGTAAAACGTTACGTTTCGTGTAATACTTGTGGTGGTAATGGGTCGAAAAACGGTAACTCACTTAAAACCTGCCAGACTTGTAATGGACAGGGGCAAATACGCAAAACCGTAAGCACTATGCTTGGGCAAATGGTGTCTACAAGCACTTGCCATACTTGCCAGGGTGAAGGTAAAGTGATTGTTGACCGTTGTGAAACTTGTTTTGGTGAAGGCCGTGTGTTGAACGAAGACCTGATTTCAATCAAGATTCCGGCTGGTGTGGGCGAAGGTATGCAACTATCGATGACAGGCAAAGGAAACGTGCCAACCCGTGGTGGTGTGGCCGGAGACCTGCTCATTGTGATTGAGGAAGAAGAACACCCAGAGTTGAAACGTGATGGTAGTAATATTATCTACGATTTGAAACTTAACTTTGCCGATGCCGTATTAGGCAAAGAAGCCGAGATTCCGACAATTGGCGGTAGAGTAAAAATAAACATTAAAGCAGGTACTCAGCCGGGCGAAGTGCTACGCCTGAAAGGTAAAGGCTTGAAAGAAATAAATAGCTATGGTATAGGCGACCAACTGGTGCATGTAAATATTTACACACCAACGAGCGTAAACAGCGAAGAAAAAGCCATGTTAGAAAAACTACGTGAAGCACCGAATTTCCAGCCAAGAGCTACCAAAAACGATAAGAGTTTCTTTGATAGAATGAAAGATTTCTTTCATTAAGACGATAAACAAAGCCTTCTGAATAAGAGGGCTTTGTTGTTTTTAGGGTGATAAAATCCCGTTTTTCGTAGAGCCGTATTGCGATACGGCTCCAAGGAACTGTCTAGATTTTTTAATGATATATGGGCATATAATCGAAAAATTGCCTTGATTTAGCCTATTAATAGGCAAAAAAACATATTCGACGACAGGAGCCGTATTGCAATACGGCTCTACGAAAAAGCATTTTTTATTAAAAATTTACTCCCGCAACAAATAATCTGCTAAATCTAAACCTTGTTGGCGGTCTTGGTCGGTGGCTATTGTTTCGAGCACGTCCGACACCTTGAAGTTGGTGATATAAGCAAGCTCATGGGCTTTTTGCTGCCATTTCTCGGTGGCATTTACATCAGGGAATAGATACACCTTTCGTCCCTTTAATACCTTACATTTTTCAGCCGTCAGGTTACTGAGGCTACCTGATGCCAACCAGATAAAAGCAGGCTCGTAGGCGCTGGCTACAAGTGCTGTTTTTTCGCTTTCTACAATAGCTACAGGCTTATTGCTTTGCTTTAAAAGATGCTCACCAAAAAAACATTGTTGTAAGTTATAATCAGGCAGATGCAGCACACTATGCACCCACGTAATATGGCTGAACGGCTCTTTTATCCGCTTGCCGATACTCGGGTTATAAAGCATGATTTTGCCAGTTCTGACCCGCATTCGGGTATCTATCTGCCAGAAAACCGTTGCTCCCGGCCAATGCTTTGAGCTACCAATAAAATAGTCTTCAATGAGCTGATTGGTGATTGATTCGCCCAAAGTATGACTCAAAAACGTGACAAGGTGGTTGGACTCATGCCCCTTTAAACTCGCCAGAAACAGGTCTTTGCTGATATAAGACACAGGAGGCTGGGGCAGAGGCTTACGCCGCACAGGTGTTGGCGACGAAGCCGGATTATCTTGCAAATATTCTTTGGGTGAATAGTGGTAGCCACAGTTGATTTCACGGTTGCATCGGCCTACGTGGTCGGCTAGTTGCTGGCCTGTTTCGGTATCAATATACCTCACAAAGACCTTCTTTTGCCCACAGCTGGGGCAGGTATAACGGGTTTTCATACCCTTGTAGGGCTGTAATATATATTTATGTGGGTACATTGGTTGTTGTGGAGGTAGCTCGACGTAATTCGACGCATTCGACTCTTTTGGAAAGTCGTCGAGCCCGTCGAACTCAGAAGTCATTTTATATCAAAATTGTGTTGTTTTAAAAGAGTTAAAGTTTGTATTCGACGCAATTCGACGCATTCGACTCTCTTGGAAAGTCGTCGAATGCGTCGAGCCGTCGAATCCGTAAAGCCTAATTTTTAATTATTAAATCAATTATCTAAAGGCTATAGTAATTTAAGATAGATTATATCTATTGAATTATATATTTAAAATCTATTTAATAATAATAAATAAGAAACAAGAACTTGAAATGATGATACTCGACACCCTCGACGCCTCGACGACTTTCCAAGAGAGTCGAATAGCGTCGAATGCGTCGAGGAAGGTTTTAATTCTTTTCTTTTTTAAGCCATCTTCTCACAGATGTTTCAGCTACCCCAAATCGCTTAGCAATCTCAGTATTGTTAAGGCCCATCTTCTTCATTTCCAGCGCATCGGCAATGCGTTTTTCTTTTTCTTTTTCGCCTACCTCTTTCATATGGTGGCGTTCGGAGTCAAAGCCAATGAGCTCGAATTGTAGAAAATTACCAGGCTTGTTTATCTGGCAAACCGCTACATTATCGCTATTAAACAGATACTCGTTCATACGGGTTTTTATCTGTTTCAGGAAGCGGGTATTAGGGTCACGGGTGCTTGCACTGATGGTAAACGATGAATCCAGAAAGTTTACAAGCATCTTGCTGCCCTGCATATTGTTCTGGTTTACGGGTTTGGTCAAATCCCGCTTGGGTGTATGGGCCAATAGCAGAAGCGATAAATGGTAGTCGTCTGCTAGGTCTTGCAAGCCTTTCATAAAGGGCTTTGCATGCTGTGATTTTTCGCCTTCCGATAACAGATACGTCAGGTTGTCAATAATGAGTATCTTGGCATTGGTGTGTAGCAGGCTCCTTTCAATCTCTGCAATCAGAAACTCCTCAAAACTCTGTTTTTCAGGAATAGCAACTTTGCGATTAATCTCGATTCGTTTAAAATTCTCATCAAACTGATACGGATGCTCAAAGTTTAGCGAGTAGCGATTCTGAAACTGTTTGGCCGATAACTCAAAATCTAAATACAGAATCTCTTGTTTCGGAACTCCCAGCCGAAAGCCCGGAATAGGCTCACCTTTGCTGATACTATTGCCAATCTGCACCGCCAGAATCGACTTCCCGAGGTTTGTGTCGGCAAACAACACGCATACTTCGCCCTCAAACCAAAACTCATCAAAGAGCATTTCGGGGTTGGGCTGTGTGCGGGCAATCTCAAGCCAGTCGTTAGCCGATTTTATCAGCAGCAGGTCTTTTTTTGACGTCTCTGAGTCCTCACATTCGTCTGATTCTTCAGGCTCATCAAACGCCATTTGCTGACTTATTTCTTCAAAATGTGCCCTAATGCGCTGCTGCACATTTTCGGGGTCTTCGAGGTTAAAACGTGGTTTGTCTTGTGTGGATTCTTGTGTTTTTTTCTTGTGTGAATTGTGAGACTTTTTTGTCATGTATAAGTTGTGTTTATGTAAAAAATTAAATTTATTCAAGTTGTATCTGTTTCATGATTTTATGGCGTATTTATTAAGTTATTGTATAAAAATAAATAAAATTTCCCAATAATTTTTCGGTATTGGTCAGAAATTTCAAAAGTTTTATTTTGATAATACCTACTCTTTCTGGGTTTTATTTTGTTGTACTTTTTTTATATTTTTAGTGTGTTTTTGTGCTTATGATATAAGGATTAATATTTGTAAAAAATTAATCCTTATACTATTGCACAAATACCCCATCCCCGACCCTTCCCCAACTGTGGGGAAGGGAGTTAAAAGCCCCTCTCCCCACAGTTGGGGAGAGGGGTTGGGGTGTGGGGTTATAAAATCCTCCACCAAATTATTGTCAGCGCAACTCGCATTCTTTCCTGCATTTAACATAATTTAAGTTCGATTTTTCTAAACTATGCCCTAAATTCTCTATTTTTGGGCCATCGTTGTGATTTGGGAATCGAATTCACTTCCTGAACTAAAGCATTCATACATTTATTCACTATCAAATGAACAATTTTCAAAGGCTCAATAATATCGTTGGCTGGGCAATATTTGCCATTTCATTGATTTCTTACACACTAACTGTTGAACCTACTGCTAGTTTCTGGGATTGTGGCGAGTTTATCGCCTGTGCCTACAAACTGCAAGTACCTCACCCTGCCGGTGCACCTTTCTTCTTATTAATAGGCCGTATGGCATCTTTATTAGCCGGAAGCGACGTAACCAAAGTAGCACTCATGATAAACATGGTGTCGGTTATTTCGAGTGCATTTACCATCCTTTTCATGTTCTGGACAATCTCTTTGCTGGCACGTAAAGTATTTGGTAAAAAAGGCGAGGAACTAGACTCAACACAAACCATTCTGGTACTAGGCGCAAGTGCGGTAGGCTCGTTGGTATACGCATTCTCTGACTCGTTCTGGTTTTCGGCAGTTGAGGCAGAGGTTTACGGTATGTCATCGTTCTTTACGGCCATAGTAGTCTGGGCTGCTTTCCGTTGGGAATTAATAGAAGATGAAGCAGCGGCCAATCGCTGGTTGATATTTTTGGCCTATCTGGTAGGTCTTTCTATCGGAGTTCACTTGTTAAACCTTGTTACGATTCCTGCTTTGGCTTTAATCTATTACTACAAAAAGACCAAAAAAGTATCGTGGAAAGGTGGCATCATTGCCTTTTTGATAGGTATGGTGGTGTTGGGTATCATCAACGTAGGTGTTATTACGGGTATTCCGTCGTTGGCATTTACTTTCGAGAAATTGTTTGTAAATACATTTGGTTTACCATTCAGCTCAGGTAGTTTGTTCTTCGTAATCTTGCTCATTGGCTCATTGGCTTATGCCATTTTCTATACCAACAAAAAAGGTATGGCTATTGCCAACACAGCTTTAGTAGCTTTTGCGTTTGTTCTTATCGGATACTCGAGCTACACAATCGCCTTGATTCGTTCAAACTACAACCCGCCAATCAACGAAAACAACCCAAGTAATGTATTGAACTACGTATCGTATCTGAAACGTGAGCAATACGGTAGCCGCCCGTTATTATATGGTCCGGTGTTTACAGGTAAGCTGGAGTCTATCGAAAACGGCGAACCTATCTACAAAATGGGTAAAGATAAATATGAGGTTTACGACCACAAACCTAGCTATGTATGGGCACCAAACAGCGAAAGCCTATTGCCTCGTATGTGGAGCACAGATGCTGGCCATCAGGCAGTATATCGTCAGGAAATGGGTCTTCAGCAAGGAGAAAAACCTACTTTAATAACCAATATCGGTTATATGTTTAAGCGTCAGTTGGGTTATATGTACTGGCGTTATTTTACATGGAATTTCTGGGGACGCTCAAGCGATATTGAAGGCGCAGGCCCAACCAATATTTTAGAATCAAAAAGCAGCTTGCCTCCGGCAGTGAAAGACAACCGTGGCCGTACCAATTTCTTTGGTTTGCCTGTAATACTAGGTATTTTAGGTTTATTGTACCACTATTTCCGTCGTGAGCGTGACGCCCTTGTGTTATTATTATTATTTGTGTTTACGGGTGTAGCCCTGGTTGTATTCCTGAATGCACCTCCGGTTGAACCACGTGAGCGTGATTATATCTACGTAGGTTCGTTCTATATCTGGGCTATCTGGATAGGCTTGGGCGTAATGGGCTTGTTCGATTATGCTTTGAAATTTATCAAAAATACACAAACAAGAGCTATTGCTGCTACGGTAATAGGCTTGGCTGTGCCATTGATTATGTTTCCGCAAGCATGGAGAGGCCACGACCGCTCGAACCGTTACCATCAGGTAGATTTTGCTAAAAACCTTTTGAACTCTTGTGCAAAAGATGCAATTCTTTTCACAGGTGGCGATAACGATACTTTCCCGCTTTGGTATGTGCAAGAGGTTGAAGGCTTCCGTACCGACGTACGTGTGTGTAACCTTAGCTTATTGGGTACCGATTGGTATTGCGAGCAAATGAAACGTAAAACGTATGAGTCAGACCCACTACCGATTACTTTCACAACCGACCAGTTGTTGAGCGGTATCAACGACCAGATTCCGTTCGTAGAGCGTTTGCAACAACCAATTAACCTGAAAGAGTTCTTGGAATTGGTTAAGAAAAACGACCCGGCTATCCAGATTCCGCTTACAACAGGCGAGAGCATCAACTCATTACCGTCTGATAGCCTTTTCTTGACTTATAATGTTGAAGATGTGAAAAAACTGGGCTTTGTTGGCAAGCAATATGAGCCATTCCTGACAGGACAAATGGTTTGGAACATCGGTAAACGTGATTTGTTGAAAAACGACTTGATGCAGTTGGAAATGATTGCACAAAACAACTGGAAACGCCCAATCTATTTTGCAGGAACGTTGGCATCAGACAATTACCTGAACATGAGAGATTACATGCAGTTGGAAGGATACGCTTACCGCTTAATGCCTTTCAGAATTTCTGCGGGTGATGATGGTTTTGTAAACACCGATGTGATGTATGATACCATGCTTAAAAAGATGTCGTGGAGAGGAATGAACAACCCGAATGTGTACTACGATTCTGAAACGTATCTGAAAGTACCTGTGGTAACGGCTCGTCTGGCTTTCTTACGCTTAACCGACCAATTGGTAAGAGAAGATAAAAAAGCAAAAGCCAAAGAAGTATTAGACTACGCCAACAAGGTAATGCCAGATAACACAATTCCGTACGACCAGCTATGTACCAACTACGTAATGTATTATTTTGAAGTAGGCGATAGCAAAAAGGCAATGGAAATAGCAGAAGTAATGGCTAAACGTGCCGATGAAAATCTGGCTTATTTTACCGAGAAAGCACAACGCACAAGTGCCGAATGGATGCCTGACAACGTACGGCAGTTTATCGAGGTGAGCCTACGCAACTTGCAGATAATGGCCAACGTTTGTAGCCGCAACGGCCAAACAGAAGCCGCTAAACGTTACGAAGCAATTTACAATAAATATTATGCAAGATTGGGTTAATCAATTAAGCGAGCATAGAGATAGAGGCATCAAAAGTGCCTCTATTTTTATATCCACCCAAAGATACGATAGCTGATATAACCTATTATTTCTCTGAAAAGTAATTGCGAAGAACCTAAGCCACCGCCTAAAGGCAGAAGTGCCGAAAGCCTTAGCTGTCGGTCGTGTGATACGTAATTAGCACCGTAAGGTGTTACTTTTACTCCTGCTTTTGTGAAACAACCCAAGGCCCTTTTCATATGAAAAGCCGAAGTAATAAGTAGACAACTCTGGTTTGGGAATTGGTTTTTTAAGATTTTAGAAACATTTCTGGCGTTTTCGTGGGTATTGGTAGAGCGGTCTTCCAGAAAAATATGTTCTCTGGGTACACCACTCACAATCAGGTAGCGGGCAATCTGGTCTATCTCACGGGTAGTCGATTTCCCTAGAATCGGAACCTCGCCACCACTAATAAGTATCTTTTTTATTGTACCTCGTTTATACAACTGTAATGTCTGCCCGATTCGGTCGGCTGTTCCACCCAAAAAGATATTCTCGGTAGGTTTTCGAGAATTATTAATGGTATTTCCTGTCAGCACAATGCCAATATCGTGTGGTTTAACGCTAGAGATAGGCGTTGGAGCTACTTCCCATAACAGAAAAAATTCGTTGACAATAAGCGGTGTAGAAAACACGTAGAAAAAAATCAGGGCAAGCCCTATACTTTTTCTCGATTTGGTACGATTTTTTGTGTAGATAGCATAAGCCAGCAAAATAAAAATAATGCCTTGCGGCATAATAAAGAAAGTAAGTAGCTTTGAAACAATATGAAACATGACTTTTCGTTAAAGTTGGAGTTATATTTATACAGATTGAACCTGTTTAAACTTTTTATTTGTTGACGAGAATGAACTAATATTTACTCAGATGAGATTAATTATTGAGTGCGTAGCAGCGCTACGGACGAAATGATTAAACGAAATATGAGTGAAAATTAGTCATTCGTAGGCAAAAGAAATAAGTTTAAAAAGGTTCTTTAACAAGTTTTTAACAAGAACTCACAAATTAAGCATTTATCTTTGCTACTGCCGTTGGTCAGAATCATAAATTTGAAATATATCTTTACAAAGTAGTATTAAGACTAAAAAAACAAAAATATGCTTTTTAAACATTACCGAACACCCTTTCTCGTACTCTCGCTATTGTTATCAGTTGGTGTAGTGTTCGCCCAACAACCGGGGCATCAGATTAAAGTACGCCTAAAAGGCACACAAGAAGGTAAAACCTGCCATTTAGCACATTTTTTTGGCTACAACCAATACATCAAAGTCGACTCGGCTAAGGTACAAAACGGCGAATTGAATTTTCAGGGCAAAGACCCACTCAAAGGTGGTATTTACCTTATAGTATTGTCGCCATCAAAATACTATGATTTTGCCATTGACGGCAAAGAGCAATTTATGGAGATAGAAAGTGATACCGTTGATTTTGTTGGTCATGTAAAGTTTAAAGGCTCAAAAGAAAACGATTTGCTATTTGCCTACCGTAAATTCTTGCAAGATAAAGGTAAAGAAGCCGAAAGTATATCAGCCAAAGCAAAAACCGACCCATCGGCTCAGGAAGCAACCCGTAAGCAAATGGAGAAAATTCAGGCTGATGTAGATGCTTACATGAAGAACTTCATCAAAACCAACGAAGGTTCGTTTGCAGCCAAAGTAATAAAAGGTAACATGGAGCCCGAATTACCTAAAGAACTTCCTAAAAAAGCCAATGGTCGCCCTGATTCTACTTATTTATTCAATTATTACAAAGGACATTTCTTCGATAATATCGATTTCACCGACGACCGTCTGTTACGTTCACCTTTCTTGCATAGCCGTGTAGAGCGTTATTTCAAAGACCTGGTTTATCAGGTAACCGACTCAATCAACCGTGATGCCGACAGAGTACTGAAACTGGCAAAACCTAACCAAGAGGTATATCGTTTTGTATTATGGCAGATTACCAACAAATATGAAAACAACGAAATAGTAGGTTTAGATGGTGTTTTTGTACACTTGGCCGAAAACTATTATCTTAAAAATGCTCCTTGGCTCGACTCAACACAAAGAGCGAAGTTTCAGGAAAGAGTTGATATTCTGAAACCACTACAAACAGGTTTCGTATTCCCTGAGCTGATTGTTACTGACTCTCTCGGTAAGGAGCATTCGCCAATGCAGAGCAAAACCAAATACACGCTAGTACATTTCTACGACCCCGAATGTGGGCATTGTAAAGATTCAGCACCTAAACTGGTAGAGTTTTATAAGGCCAACAAAGGCCGTGTAACTGTGTACAACGTGAGTATTGTGTACGACAAGAAAAAGGTAATGAATTTTGTAAATACATATAAAACCGGAGACTTACTGAACCTATGGGATGCCAAAGGCAGATACTATTTCAGAAACAATTTTGATGTGTATTCTACACCAACCAATTATATTTTGGATAAAGACAAAAAGATTATAGCCCGACGTATTCCGGTAGATAAATTAGATGATTTTCTGACTTTCTACGAGCGTCAGCAAGTACAGCAAATGGCTGGTAAAAACGGTGCTAAATAGGCTTGATGCTATTGTAAAGGGCTTTTAATTTTAAAAGACCCCATCCCCAACCCTTCCGCGCGGCGTCCGCCCCAACAATGCGGAAGGGGGCAAAAGTCGCTCTCCCCACAGTTGGGGAGAGGGATTTAGGGAGTGGGGTCTTTTTCGATGTATTTGTTTGCTATAAATGCCGTTTTTTTTGTAATTTGAATTATATATCATTGCTATTTACCTGTGTTTCGGAAATTGACTACCACTCATGCCTATTCAGAGATTTTTACCACTCAAGTGGTTTTTTTTATCAGGAATAGTGTTCTTCAACCAGTTTTGGGTAGCTGCCCAGAAACTGAATTACAGAATTGACCACTATGGTACCGAAAAAGGGCTTTCGCAGGGGTCGGTATTTGCCATGCTGAAAGATTCGAGAGGTACAATGTGGTTTGGTACACAAGACGGCCTCAACCGCTGGGATGGAGAGTCTTTTACGGTTTTCCGTCCGTCACGCAAAAAGCCTAATAGCATTGATGGTATCGAAATCAAAAAAATAATCGAAGACGAAAACGGCGATTTATGGATAGGAACCGAAAGCGCACTCAACCATTATAGCTATGTTTCTAATAGTTTCAGACAATATCGGTTTAAAGATAAGCAGGGCAAAGTAAGCAAAAGCGAGGTTTTCCCGATTAAAGCCATGAATGGCATGGTGTGGTATTGGTCAGCCTTAGAAGGCTTGGTTAAACTAAATACAGCCACAGCCCATAAGCAGCTTATACTACCCAATCAATCGTTTAAAACAAGCTATTTTCGCACGGTTAATTCTACTCAGTTCGATACACAAGGCAAACTCTGGATTCATAGTTCTGATGCCATTATCAGGCTCGACACCACAACCGGCAAGCACAATACCATTGAATATTTCTTCTCGAATCATCCACAAAACAAAGCCGGAAAACCGCTTGAAACCATCAAGATTCTGCCTGTGAATAACTTGCTATGGATTGCTACTACCGATGGCCTCGTCCGTTTCGATTACACCACTAATGCCATACAACAAATTAAAGAATTTGACAAAAACAAGCCAATACAACTCGTTTTCGATTTAGATACTGATGGCAAAGGGAATTTATGGTTAGGTACTGAAAAACACGGGTTACTTAGGTATTCTATTCGTAATCAGGTATTTACACAAATCAAGAACGAAGGCTTTTTAGATAAAAACAACCTGTATATAAACGAGATAAGCCAGGTATATATCGATTACGACGGTATCATCTGGGTTAATACCGACCCTTATGGCATAGATAGAATCCAGATTTTACCTAATAACCTGAGCAGTTTTCGCATTCCTTTTCCAAAAGAGTTTCCGAAGCAGCTACAGAATTATTCTATCCGATTCATCATTAAAGACGAAGCCAAGCAGCAGCTCATTATGGGTACTCAGCAGAGCGGGCTTTGGATTATAAACGATAAGGATTTAAGTATAGAAAAGAGTTTTTATAACGATAATGCGCATAATCCGCTGCCATCAAATACTATCAGATACCTCAAAAAAGATGCTACCGGAAATCTATGGATAGGTACTACCCAAGGACTGGCTTTTATGAAAGGTTACAGTATTCAGAAGCTCAATAATACAAGAGGCAAAGACCCTGTGTTGGCAAATTTTATCAGGTGTATTGAAGAAGAAAAAGATGCAATGGTGCTGGGTACAGAAGGTGGCATCTATTTTATTGACAAGCAAACTCGTCAGTTTCAGAAGCAGGTATTGCTACCAAACAAGCGGATTTCTTTAGTGAAGAGAGTAGGCGAGGGGCAATATTTTGTAGGCATATATAACGAAGGGCTTTGGCAAATAGAGAGTAAAGACAATTTTAAGCATTATACAATCACAAAAATAATTCAGGAAGGAATTCCGATTTGTGCGCAGCCATCAAAAGACCATAAAACATGGTGGATAGGTACAAGTAAAGGCTTAATTCGCTATTCGCTGGCTACTAAAGTTGTAGAAATGCTTACAACAGAAGATGGCCTGCCCAATAATTTTATTTATGCCTGCGAGATAGACAAGAACAATAATCTTTGGGTAAGCACCAATCGGGGCATAGCCCGTTTCGATACCCAAGAGCAACGTTTTACAGCTTTTAACCTTAACGATGGCCTGCAAGCCTATGAGTTTAATGGCTATAGTTCGTTTCAGGCTTCTGATGGAGAATTATTTTTTGGCGGAGTAAATGGGCTTAACAGGTTTTATCCCGACAATATCACCAAAAGCATACTTTCGCCCAACTTTACGCTAAACAAAGAAACCACACAGCTTTTTGTGGGAGATAAATGCTTAACTTTTATTGACGAAAACAATCGTTACAAACGACCAATGGTCGACGACCCCGATTTTATGAGTCAGTTCGGAATAACTACTAACGATATTCCTAATTTTGGTTATTCTGATAAAACGGTGTGGCTCATGATGCGTGTCATGAATCTGGCAGACAGGCAGTGGTTAATGGAAGTAGCTAATAGCAGGCTCAATGAAGTAGATTTATTTGTGGTAGAAAACAACCGCATCATTAATTCTAAAAAACTAGGCGACCATTATCCGTATCATCTGAACCCTATTAAAGATGCCAATCCGATTTTTAAGATAGACATGATTGAAAATCAGGAATACATCGTTTTTCTGAAATGCCGAAGCACCGAAGACTTAAAGTTTCCGATTTATTTCTGGCATGAGTCTGATTTATTTCAGGCGGTATCAAACCGTAAGATAATCTGGGGAATATACTTCGGCTTTATATTTCTGATAGTGCTGTATAACTTTTTTCTGTGGCTGGTTATTCGTGACCAATCGTTGGTTTATTATATTTGTTATGTGCTGTGTTTCGGAGGTTTACAAGCAGTTTTGTATGGTTTTTTCTACCAGTATGTCTGGTCAAATTCATGGCTTAACGATAGAGGACATCTTATTTTTCTGAACCTCTCATCATTCTTCATGATTTATTTTACACTTGAGTTCCTTAATTTTAAAACGCATCTACCTCAATTTATCAAGCCTTTACGTTGCTTGTCATACTTGTTTCTGGCGTTTAGTATTCTTTTGCTTTTTCATTACGAATGGCATTCTAATTTCATAAGTATTGGGCTTATGTTTTTCTTGTTACTTATACAAGGATATGTGGTTTATAATTATGTTTCACGCAATATCCGCATCATCTGGCTTTATGCTTTGGCTATGGTGAGTATCTCGATTGCTGCCATTATTGTAGCCCTCAAAAATCTAAATACTATCTCGGCTATGAATCAGGAGTATTACCTTATGGTAGGCTCAATGCTCGAAATCGTGTTATTCTCGGTAGCGTTTGGCGATAAACTAAGGCGTAGCCAGAAAGAACAACAAAGACAACAATCATTAAGAAACGAGATTTCGAGTAATCTGCACGATGACTTGGCAGCTTCGTTGAGTAGCCTGACTATGTTTTCAGAGCTGAATCGGATGAAATTTAAGAAAACTACGCCCGAAACATCAGAGATTTTTAATAAAATAAGTAGCCGTTCAAGAGAAATGATGAGGCAGGTGCGAGAAACGGTTTATGACATGAATCCACAAAACGATGACTCTGTCGAGTGGCTTGACCGCATGGTACAGTTTGCAAATGAAATGCTATCGGCCAAGCAAATAGAACTCAATCTGGCTATTGACGATAGTATCCGTAATTTGCCATTATCTACCCAACAACGCCGAAATCTGTATCTTTTCTTTAAAGAAGCTATCAATAACATTGCAAAGCATTCGGAAGCAACCGAAGTGAAAGTGAGTTTTAATCTACTGCAATCAACCTTTGGCAAGCACGGAAGATTAACTATAGCAGATAATGGTAAAGGCTTTGATACCGGCGATACAAGCCAGGGAAATGGGCTACTCAACTTCCAGAGAAGGGCAGAAGCAATGGGAGGAAAAGTGGAGATTACCTCAACCATAGGCAAGGGAACAAGCATAGAATTGAACTTCAGTTTTCAATAAAACCTTTCTGTTTCGGGCTTACAATCCTACTAATTTTAGTAGTTGTACAACAGCCGGATTATCATGAATTTTACGGAAATTCTTTATAACTACTATGATACGGGTTACTATTTTTGAAGACATTAGAGAAATACGTGAATTATTGGCTGAGACAATCAGAGTAGCAGAAGAATTATTACTTACGGGTGCTTATGCAAATGCCAACGACGTAACAAAAATTATGCGTCGTGATAAACCCGATGTGGTTTTAATGGATATTCAGATGCCCGGTATTACAGGCATAGAGGCTGTTCAGAAAATAAAGGCTGAGTTCCCTGAGGTACAGATACTAATGCAGACAGTCTTTGAAGACAACGCACGCATTTTTGCCTCAATTTGTGCCGGAGCAAGTGGCTATATTTTGAAAGACTCAAGCCCTGAGCGATACATTGAGGCCATTATTGAGGTTTCGCAAGGCGGTTCACCCATGCCCCCTGTAATTGCCCGTAAGGTCTGGACCATGTTCCAGCAACAAAACCAAACATTTGCCAAAGAAGAGTATAAAGAACTATCGGTAAACGAACAGAAAGTACTCGATTGTCTGGTGAAAGGCTTGAGCTATAAACTAATAGCCGACGAGTGTAAAATAAGTATTTCAACCGTTAATTTTCACCTCAAGAATATATACCGCAAACTTCACGTAAACTCAGCAACCGAAGCCATATCGAAAGCTGTAAAAAAACAGATTGTGTAGGGCAAGCCATTCCCGAAACAACATTTGCTGATACATTATTTAGCCAAACCCATTTATAATAAATCCATGAAACGAACATTAATTATTCTTTTTTATCTAAGCTACAACGTAGCCATGTCACAATCTTTTATTGGTGATTGGTACGGAAATGTACAAAATGCCAATGGTCAATTACCTGCCGAAATGCATTTGAAACAGGCAACAAGCAACAGCATTGAAGGACAATTAATTGTGCAGGCTAACGGAGCTAAAGACAGCTATGTATTAAAAGGCAACACAAATGCGAACAGCGCCAACGGAACACTCACCTATAAAGATGGGACTGTGTTTAATTTTTCAATGGAGCTATCGTCGGGCAAAGTGAAACAACAAATCAGCTATAATGGGCAGGTAATTCTGCAAGGAGAGTTTGGCCGACAGGCTGTTACCAACAATACTACTACTGCTGCTAGTAAAGCCGATGGCTTGTACCGAGACCCAAAACTTGTTGGTAAATGGACAAACAAAGAAAATTATTCGAGTAGCGGAGGGTTTTATGGGGGTTCAAGCAGTGCTATTATTCTGAATGCTGATGGCACAATTGATGATGGTGGTTCAAGGTCTTATGTAAGTGGCCCTAACAGTGCCGGAAGCTCAGAAGGTGGTGGTAATAAAATGATTGCCGAAGCCAAGGCCGCAGGAGCAAGATGGTTTACAAAAGGCAACATATTTTACTGGCGATTAACAGTGAATGGCAAGGTAACCGACATAGCTAATTCGAAGTATTATATAGAAAAAGGAGCCTTGCTGCTTACCGATTTAAAAACTGGAAAAAAACTACTTTATTATAAAAACTAGGGTGTTCAACGAGCGGCGTACCTACTAACTTTAGTAGGTGCGCTGTGCTTTTTTATGGTTTAGCTTTGTGTCAGTTAAATAACAGGCCATCCCATGAAAAGAATAACTTTACTTCTACTCTCAATAATAGCGGTTGAAACAAAAGCGCAATTTATTGAAGCCTCTAAAGACTCTCTTGTAACAGCCGTACCTCTCAGGTTCAAGAACATTGGTGAAGGTGCAGGCAAAGTTTTAACCTCTGATGCACTAGGAAGAGCTACCTGGCAAATACCTGCAAGCGGAGCAGGGTTGTGGTCAGTAAATGGCTTAGGTGGTAACGAAATCCAGAACACCAATGCAGGTGGCTTCTGGTCGAGTTATGCCACTATAGTACCTTATGCAGCCACTAATACTTCAAATCCGCCAACTGCTCCTGTAGCCGGTGCAGGTACACGCATGATGTGGATTCCGTCGAGAAGTGCATTCAGAAGCGGCACAGTAAACGCCGATGCTTGGGATGCCAACAACATCGGTCTACACTCTTTTGCTTCAGGATACAACTCAAAAGCCACCGGAACCGGCAATGTGGCTATTGGCACAAACGCCATTTCAGACGGAACTTCTAACACCATTGCCATTGGCGAAAACGCAAGAGCCTCGGGGCTTAACGGTATAGCCATCGGCACAGGTACAACAGCAAATGCCTATTATTCTGTGGCAATGGGATATTATAATTCTCCTATTGCAACGGCCAATGCCAGTAGCTGGGTAAGTACCGACCCACTGCTTTATATAGGCAACGGGCAGAGTGCTGCAAGCCCAAGTAACGCAATGGTAATACAGAAAAACGGTGTGGTAAATATCGGTACAACACCCAATATCTCAACAACGTATAAACTAAGAGTTTCGGGAAGTATATCGGCTACTTCAACAATACAGGCGGCTAATCTGAGGTCCACCAGCCTAGGCGGAAACGGTGTGCGTCAGGTATGTACCGACGATAGTGGTAACCTGATAGAGTGTAATAGCGCAGCAGGTAATTTATCTTACTATAATGTGTCGGCTATGGGTTTTCATGCGGTTGTAGCAAACCATCTTCCTAGTTATACTTTCGTGAAAGATGTAGTAAAATGTATGATTTCGTTTGTAAATGATACCAAAAGTACCAACGGATATGCCTATGCACCAGTAGAGTTGCCCAATGGCGCTGTAATGGATAAAATGATATTTAACTATCTGCAAAACTCTGGCGGCACCATGATATTAAAGTTTTATAGTGTCGAGAAACAGACAAATGCAGCAGCTACGCTGGAAGCAACTGTGAGTAGTACTCCCGTAAGCGGAATGGGGGAATCTAGTACTACTTTTTCGAAGAATCTGGTGATTGATAACAGTAAGTTTTATTACTATTTGCGATTAGATGCTGGTGTGAACTGGCAGGGTTCCGACATGGCCTTAAGAGGCGTAATTTTTTCATACAATAAATAACACACACTCATGGACAAAATCAGAATAAGTAAAAAAGATATTAGCCTCAACGATATTGTGTATCTCGAGTCTCAGGGCAATTACACGATGGTTTACCTGAATAACAATAGAAAAGAGCTAAGCTCTCGAACCCTGCAAATATTTGAAGAACGGCTAAAAGATTATAATTTTTACAGACTCAGCCGAAGCTGCATAGTAAATACTTCAGCTATAGCATGGTTTGGATCGAACTGTAAAAAAATGAGTGTTTTACTTAAAAACGGAGCATTACTTCCGGTATCTCGCAGGCGTAGAAAAAAATTTAGTACAAGTATAAAAACTATCTGATAGGTATAATTATACAAAAAATGTAATAATCCGGTTGATAATTTTCTCACCTACCGCAATCAATATAATTCTTTAGGGTATTCTGTTCTACCTGCTGTCCTGACGATTTTAGCCATAAAACTCCTAAGAAAATGTTTAGAAAATATTTTCCGCTTATCTTTTTGTGCATACTATTTGGTGAGAGCTTTTCGCAAACTACTTTTTCAGAAGACAGTCTGCGGTATTTTATTGACAATGGAATTGTAAAAATTGGTTTCGATAAACGCATGGGTGGAGCTATAAGCTATCTTGCGAGGCTTTCTAATGGTATTAATATGATTAATAATCATGATGCCGGTAGGCAAGCAGGTTTTGAAACCCGTATTTATCCCGACCAGCCTAATACCTGGAAGCCTTATACCAATGCTAAATACCTTACTGATGTATTTCCGTTTGCCGGAGGGGCATCTCGAGAATGGAATGGTTTGGTGCAAGGCAGTTTTTATAATGAGTTTATTACTAATACCGATAATTTAGGAGGAGAACCTGAAATTGTAACTTTCAACGAGCATACAGGTGTTTTATACATCAAAGCCAAACTCTGGGAATGGGGTTTTGTAAAAGATAGTGTAGGTATCTATAAAAAAATAGATGCAGGCGCTTATAACGAATGCTGGATAAGTTTAGAGGGTATTGCTGTAAATTTTTCGGTTAAGCAAACCCGCAACATACCTTATTTTGTGAGTTATAATAATACCGGTGTTAGCTTGCATGTATTTATTAATCTTAATTATCCGTATGCGGCAAAATGGCAGACATACAATGCTTCAATGCCTTTCAATAACGACCCTGTGGCTGTTAGAACAGATTTTGACCGCAATGCACCAAACTATGGTAATTTTTGGGATACTGCAACCGAAAACTGGGTAGCTATGACAGACCAAAATGATTTTGGCCTAGGCATTTATACCGATGATACCCGTTTCAGGTTTCTGTATGCCGAGAGGCAATTCCAGGAAGCGTGTCCTTTTGGTGTGCCAAACTGCCCCGATGAGTATAAATATTCATTCGGTACTTTTTCGTTTAGTACTTATAGTTTCCCATGTGGCGAAAACTGCACCAATGCCAATAATTCAACTACGCTCAACTTTAGTTTTCTGGCTGGTAGCATTAGCGAAATGCGGGAATTAGCCTACAACCGAAACACCAACCCATGCGCCCACGCAATTGTATTAGGCAGTGTAAACGATGATTTTAGCGAAAATACAAGCAAAACATCTAAAATAATGATAGAAGCTAATAATACGATTGCTGATGCATCAACAACGTATGAGACAGGGAAGTTTATTTTACTAAAACCGGGCTTCAAAGTAGAAAATGGGGCAACTTTCAGCGCAAAAGTAACGGCTGACCCATGTAATTGATAATTGTACGATAGAGTTTGTAAAAGGTCTTTTTTGTTCTAACTTTGCCTCACACAAAAGCCTTTTTTAATCTATGAGTCGTATTAATATTTCTACCGGAGCTAAATGGGAAGACATTATCGGGTATTCAAGAGCCGTAAAAATCGGGAATCTGATTGAAGTTACCGGAACCGTTGCTACTGATAACAGCGGAGAACTTGTTGGAAAAAACGATGTGCATATCCAGACCAAATTCATTATTCTGAAAGTAGAAAAAGTATTGGAGCAATTGGGTGCAAGCCTGAAAGACGTAGTGCGCACACGCATTTTTACAACCGATATTTCGAAATGGGAAGCCATAGGCAAAGCACATGGCGAGTTCTTTGGCACAATCAAGCCATGTACAACCATGGTTGAAGTAAACGCCCTTATCGGAGAAGATTATCTGGTTGAAATAGAGTTTACGGCTGTCTTAGAGTCTTAAATCAATTGGTTTTTGATAGCAAATGCTACCAGACCTGCTGTATTCTTTACACCCAGTTTTTCTATCATTCTTAGCCTATGGCCCTCAACTGTACGGGGGCTTAAGGCTAATATATCGCCTATTTCTGCCGTGGTGAGTCCTTCACATATCAGTTTCAGTACTTCAATCTCACGGTCTGATAAATCAGTTTTATAATTAAAGATCTTCTTATCCTGCTGTGTTTTGCGTGTTATTTTACGCATCATAACCTTGCTCACAAAATCGCTGAAATAGATATCAGTTTCTATCACTTTTCTGATGGCCTTTTCTACCTCCTCGGGGTCGTTATCTTTTAATAAATAGCCGTTCGCACCAATTTCCATCAAATGCAGAATATACTTGTCTTCGTCGTGCATTGACAATATAATTACTTTCACCTCAGGAAACTTCTGCCTTACTATTTCAGTGGCTTTTGTGCCATCGAGTTGTGGCATTTGTATATCCATCAATACTACATCTACTTGTGTACTGGGTAGTTTGTCTATAAACTCCTGTCCGTTAGTAGCCTCCATCACCACCTCAAAGTCAGATACTTGTTGTAGAATCGAAATCAAGCCTTTTCTGAACAGGCTGTGGTCGTCAACAACCGCAATTCTTATATTTGACATATCATGCATAATTTTTAAGCAGGGGAATATCTATTCGGGTATTTGTACCTTCCCCTTTTGCTGATTTAATCTTGAAAGTGCCGTCTACTACACTTAGCCGGCTTTCTATGTTTCTTAGTCCCAGTCCGGCTTTAGGGTCTTGTTTCACAGCCTCTAAATCAAAACCTTTGCCATTATCTGTAAATACAAAGCTAAGTTTATTGGGTTTCAGCAATAATTTCAGCGAAATTTCTTGAGCTTCGGCATGTTTCAAAGCATTATTTACCAACTCTTGCGCTATTCTGTAAATAGTTAGCTCAATTTTTTTATCAAATCGCTGGCCTTCTTCTATGCCTTCATGGTTAAAAATAAACAACACTCCCGAGGCAATGTGTATTTTCTGAATAAATTCGTCGATAGCCGAAATAAGCCCGAAATCTTCGAGCGTACTTGGTACTAACTCACGCGATATACGCCGTACCTGGCTGATAGATTCTTCTAAAAACTCCTTGGTTTTTTTGCCTTGGTCTGTCAGGTCAGGCGAGGTATTAATTTTTTTTAGTAGCTGATTAAAGCTCATCTTCGTTACCGATAGCATAGCCCCCACCTCGTCGTGTAAGTCTTTGGCTATACGGCGGCGCTCAACCTCCTGTACTTCCAGCGACGATTCGAGCAATTGCCTCTGCATTTCGGCTTTTAGCTCTTGCATAGCTATTTTTTGTTCGGCTTGTTTTTGTTTGTAGTACACCACAAACAGAATACTAAAGGTAATTAGTACAATAAAAGCCGAAGAACCTATAAATATTAGTTGCAAGTCACTCATCGTTATGGGTATTATACAAAGAGCTACTATACCAGAATGCCAGTGAGATTGTAAAATGAAATAAAATACTAAGCGCAGAATTAATAATTCCCCAGGTCATTTGGTTGGTGGCTTTGGCAGCTTTCATCAAGAACAAGTTTACAAATAGATTTCCGCCAAAATAAAATAACAGACCTACGCTTACCCAAAAGTAAGGAAATTTAGTAATATTTTCAACTTTCAGATCTTGCAAAAGCTGATAAAGATATGCCAGTACAACGATAAGCACTATCATGCTAGAAGCCGTATAGGTATAATTGTTGAACAAGCCGGTACCTACATTAGTAATTGAGCCAGAGGGAATTTCTAAGGCACAAAAGAAAGTGAAAACACCGCAGACGAGTATAATGAAGCCTCGCCAGTATTTATGGTCTAGCAGGCGATAATACAACAGGGCTATGATATAAAACCCTAGAATAGAGTGCCAGTTGTAGTAAAATAATGTATGAAAGTTGTTTAATCCTGTAAAATACAGAATGTCGGAGGTTACTCCAAAAAAGTTTCTGATGAGTGTAACAACCACGTAAGCAGTAAGTATTCTTAATTCTGTATTCAGGTATTTTCGTTTGGCGAGAATCAGTGCCACAGGAATAAGAATACTTACTTCTGAAACCGTGGAAAAAAGCATTAATCCATTCATTCGTTTTCCAAGTGCTTGTTTTTATTTAGGCCGACCCAAAAGGTGGTTGTGGCGAACCATTCCCCACACCGTTACCATCTGGTGCATCTTTAAAGCCAGTTGCATCAATCTCAATATCTTTACCATCTGCATCTACTGCAACAAGAAATAGCCTAGGTCTTAAAGTTGAATCATTAACACCTTTAAGCGGGCTGATTGCAATTTTTGATTCACTTGTGCTTCCATCGAAACTCTCATGAGCCAAACCATAATATACTCTGATTCCTGATATACTTGAACTCTTTGCTTTTGCCAGAGTAATTAATTGATTTACTTTGTCAATTCCAAAAAATTCTCCATTTCTTACCTCTCCATTTACTACAAATTTTGCAGCCAGTGAGTCTTGCCCTTTGGCTAAACCAACTTCTGTTTTAAACTTGTTAGTGAAATCTTTAATTTCTGCTAAAGAGAAAAGGTCTCCGAGTTTGCTTACCCTTTCACGGGTAAAAGGCCATTTTAGTGCCATGTTAGTAGGGGTTTTAGATTAAGTAATGAATAATAGGGAAAGTATTCGAACTAGGGTTTCGAAATACATTGGAAATATATCATTAAGTATTTAGATAATCATAAGCCGCACAGTAAAATGCGTAAAAACCCCTAAGGAATTGAGGAAAACTACGTTGGGCGTAAAAAGAAAAACCTCACTATTGATGTGAATAGTGAGGTTTGTGGAACTGAAACAATCGTACTCAGAAAAAAAATTATATTTTTTTCACGTTGACTGCATTCAAACCCTTGCGACCTTCGACAACTTCGTATTCAACATGGTCGTTTTCACGAATCTTTCTGCCGCCGAGACCTGTCACGTGAACGAAGATTTCTTGCCCTGAAGCATCGTCAACGATGAAACCAAAACCTTTAGTTTCGTTGAAGAATTTAACTACACCTGTTTGCATTGCAATAAAAAAAATTAAGAGAATAATGAAGAATTGAATCGCAATGTACATATTTTAAATGATAAAACAAGTTTTAGAAGAAATATATTTGGACAAAACTCATATTTATTTGTACAAAAAAGTAGCGACATTTATTATTTTTTTGTTGTTTTATTGTTATTTAAGAGATTATTGTTAGATTCGTCATATTTTTGTAAAAAAAAGAAAATGATACGCCTAAGATATCTCGTAGAAAACCAGCTTTTTGGAGTTTGCTCTCGCCTCGGAGAGAAACTTAACTTTTCGGCAAGTAGTGTAAGGCTTTATTTTATATATGCTTCTTTTTTCACATTCGGCTCTCCGATAATCATTTATCTGGTGCTGGCTTTCTGGATGGAAGTCCGCAAGCATCTACGTCGCCACAAGAATCCTACCGTGTGGGAGTTTTAATCAGTAACCTTTAAGTACTGTCTTTGCTAATATCTATTTGTTAGAAGTATATCGTTGGATATTCTGTTCAAAAAATGTATTTTTGGACAATAGAAACATCTAAACACTTCTAAACAAACACCATGAAGAAAACCCTCTTTTTGTTGCTTTTTTTTGCATACTCGAGCTTCGCACAAAACACTGATTCGCTTCAAATCAGAAAAATCTATGACGAAATCCTGACCAATGGCGAATGCTACAAAACACTGACGCATCTCTGTAAAAACATAGGGCCACGGTTAAGTGGCTCGGCAGGCGCAGCCAAAGCCGTTGAATATACAAAAAAAGTGATGGAAGACTATGGTTTTGAGAAAGTCTTTCTGCAAGATGTGATGGTACCGCATTGGGTGCGTGGTGCAAAAGAAGAAGCGTATATAGAAAACGGAAAAACCAAAACCAAAGTGCCGGTAGTGGCATTGGGTGGCTCGGTGGCTACACCTTTGGCGGGTATTAAAGCAGAGGTGATAGAGGTACGCACATTTGAAGAACTAAAAGCCTTGGGTGAAGCAAAAGTAAAAGGTAAAATTGTACTTTTTAATCGCCCAATGGACCCTACAAAGATAAACACTTTTGAAGCCTATGCCGGAGCCGTTGGGCAACGTGGCAATGGTGCTTCTGAAGCCGCTAAATATGGTGCAGTAGGGGCTATTGTACGTTCAATGACTACGCTGCAAGACGATATTCCTCATACTGGCGGTATGCGTTATGCGCCGGGAATCCCGATGATTCCGACGGCGGCTATCAGTACGAATGGTGCTAATTTATTGAGCAAATTGTTGAAAGAGAATCCAAAATTGAAGTTTTACTTCAAACAAAACTGCGAAACACTACCTGATGCACCTTCGCACAATGTAATAGGGGAGATACGTGGTACTGAAAAACCAGACGAAATTATTGTAATAGGTGGGCACCTTGATTCGTGGGACTTGGCAGAAGGAGCACAAGACGATGGCTCGGGTTGTGTACAAGCCATTGAGGTACTACGTGCTATGAAAGCGCTTGGTATTAAACCAAAACGTACAATAAGAGCCGTAATGTTTATGAACGAAGAGAATGGTTTAAGAGGTGGTACTAAATATGCCGATTTAGCCAAACAAAACAACGAAAAACACATTGCAGCCATTGAGTCAGATAACGGTGGTTTTACGCCAAGAGGCTTTGGTATGGTAGGTACCAGCGAGCAGATTTCTAAGGTAACAGTTTATAAAAACCTTTTAGCTCCTTATGGGCTAGCTGAAATTGGCAGAGGTAGCGGTGGTGCTGATATTGGGCCATTAGGAAACTTGGGCACTTTATTGATTGGATTCAAGCCCGACTCACAACGCTATTTCGATTTTCACCATGCAAAAAACGATAATCTTGAGGCAGTAAACGAAAGAGAATTGCAACTTGGTGCAGCTTCAATGGCAGCTTTGGTGTATCTGATTGATAAATATGGTTTGTAAGATTATATCATAAAAACATGAGTCATCCCGAATTTTAGGATGCTATGAAAAAAAAGAACCTTCTGGTTAAATTTGTGAATCACTACAAACGCAAATTTTTACCAGAAGGTC
>NZ_JBBEWC010000015.1:0-124546 GCF_037860775.1 Emticicia soli
TTTCGCAGTGTTTACTGTGATTGTAGGGTTTGGATTAACTGTCAATTTACCAGTTGCACTATTTACACATGTGGCATTGTTCGATGAAATCGTACAGGTCGCTGTGTAATTATATGTTCCTGTATTGGCTTGTGTTATTTTTAAAGTAGAACCACTTGCGCCTGTGTTCCATGTGATTGTTCCGTTTGAACAGCCTGTTGCTACCAATGTCGCTTCTTTACCTGCACAAACTTCTACATCTGCTACGGCTATCTGTGGTTTGCTGTTCGCTTTTACTACTCCACTTGCTTCTGCTGTACAAACTTTACCGTTGGTCGTTAATGTACAAGTTGCTGTATATGTCCCTTCTGCACTCACGGTGATACTTGTACCTGTCGCACCTGTGCTCCATGTTACTGTTCCTGTACAGCCCGTCGCTTCCAATTTACCACTTTCGCCTGCACAGATTGTTAAATCATTTACTGCAATGCTTGGTTTCGGTGCTGTCTCAACTTTTCCTTCTGCTGTACCGATACATCCTTTAGCTGTTGTACATGTTGCCGTGTATGTCGTTGTGCCTGCTACTGTTGGTTTAACTGCCAATGTGCTGCCACTTGGGGTGCCTCCGCCTGTCCAACTTATTGTGCCAGTACATCCTGTCGCTGTTAAAGTAGCTGTTTCTCCCAAACAGATTTTCGCAGTGTTTACTGTGATAACAGGATTTGGATTAACTGTTAATTTACCCGTTGCACTATTTACACATGTTGCATTGTTCGATGAAATCGTACACGTTGCTGTATAATTGAATGTTCCTGCATTCGCTTGGGTTACTTTCAAGGTTGAACCTGTTGCACCTGTATTCCATGTGATTGTTCCGTTTGAACAGCCTGTCGCTACAAGCGTTGCTTCTTTGCCTGCACATACTTCTACATCTGCTACGGCTATCTGCGGTTTACTATTCACTTTTACTACTCCACTCGCTTCTGCTGTACATGATTTGCCATTGGTCGTTAATGTACATGTTGCTGTGTAAGTTCCTTCTGCACTAACTGTGATACTTGTACCTGTCGCACCTGTGCTCCAAGTTACTGTACCTGTACAGCCTGTCGCTTCCAATTTACCACTTTCTCCTGCACAGATGGTTAAATCATTTACCGCAATACTTGGTTTTGGTGCTGTCTCAACTTTACCTTGAGCTTGTGCTGTACAGCCATTGCTTGCTGTACATGTAGCTGTGTAAGTTGTTGTACCACTAGCAGTTGGTTTAACTGCTAAAGTACTGCCATTTGGTGTACCACCGCCTGTCCAACTTACTGTGCCAGTACAACCTGTGGCTGTTAAGGTAGCTGTTTCGCCTAAACAGATTTTCGCAGTGTTTACTGTTATTGTAGGGTTTGGCTTAGCTGTAAATGTTACCGAAAGTTGTTTAGTACAATTACTAGCATTTTTGTCTCTTATATACATAGTATAAGTACCAGCAGGTAATGTAAATACATTTGATGCCTGCCATGTACTATTGTCTTTACTATATTCGTAGCTTCCACTACCACCTGTCGCTGTTACTGTAGCTGTTCCATTGGTTTGTCCACACTCAATTTCTGTTTTAGCTACAGTACCATTAACATCTGTGTCGTAACAAGTAGTAAGTTTAACGCTATCAAATTTCAAAGCTCTTCCGTTAGCATAACCTACTACTCTAACTTTTGCAGTTCCGCTTGGAGCTACCATCGATATTGGGGTGATAGGTACGAGCGTTCCGTTATAATCGTTAGTAACGGTAGCTTTAGAAGAAGTGGCGATAACAGTACCACTTGCATTCAGAAACTCGAAATAGATTTGCGCTATGGCAGGAGCCGCTTTGTTATGAGTAGCAGCTGAGGCATTAAGCGTGTAGACTTTACCTACAACTATATTAGTTGTAATATCCTGGTAAACTCTGAACTCGCCTACCGCATCGCTGTTATTTAAAATAGCAAAACCTCCGGTTGATGAACCTGTTGCACGTTCAAAACCTCCGTTGGTCGCTGTCCAGTTATTGGCGTTGCTGTCAAAATTACCATTAGTTACAAGGTTATCAGACTCACAAACACAAGGAATGCACGTAAGTGTACTTGTTAAAGTCTTTTTACAAGAAGCACCTTCTGTATTTTTATCTCTTATATATATAGTATAGTTGCCTGCACCTAAACCTGAAAATATATTTGATGTTTGCCAGTTGGTGTTGTCTTTACTATATTCATATTCCCCGCTTCCGCCGGTTACACCTGTTACGGTAATACTACCGCTGTTGGTATTACATACAGGATTAGAGCTAACCAACGAACCATCAATTGCATCATAACAAGTAGTAAGTATTACGCTATCAAACTTCAATGCTCTTCCGCTCGCATAACCTACTACTCTGATTTTTACGGTATTGGCAGGTGCAACTGCTGAGATAGGCGCAATAGCTACCAGAGTACCATTATAATTATTGGTAATAGTAGCTTTAGATGATGTTGAGATAACATTACCGCTAGCATTCAAAAACTCAAAGTAGATTTGTGCTACGGCCGGAGCTGACTTGGTATGAGTAGCTGCTGAAGCATTAAGTGTATAAGTTTTACCTACAATAATCCCTCCTGTAATATCCTGATAAACTTTGTACTCGCCAGAAGCATCGCTGTTGTTTAACAAACCGAAGCCTCCGGTTGACGAACCAGTTGCACGTTCAAAGCTACCGTTTGTGGCTGTCCAACTATTGGTATTGCTATCAAAGTTACCATTAATTACAAGGTTGTTAGAAATACATATACAAGGCACGCAGGTTAATGTAACAGTAGTATTCTTCTTGCAATTATCAGAACTACTATTCACATCTTTTACATATATAGTATAGTTACCCGGTGCTAAGTTTGTGAAGATATTTGATGTTTGCCAGTTTGTACCATCTTTGCTAAACTGATAATCACCACTACCTCCATCTGCTGTTGCAGTAATAGTACCTTTATTCTGAGTACAGTTACCATCAGCAACTGCTGAAAGCGTTACCGGCTCATAACAAGCAGTAAGCACAAGGTTATCAAACTTCAAGGCTCTGCCTTTCGAATACCCTACTATTCTGATTTTAGTAGTATTAGCAGGAGCCAGTGCAGTAATGGTCGAGATTGGCAATAAACCAACAGTTGTGTAATCATTTACTACATCAAATTTATCTGATGTACCAACTAGTGTAGTTCCGTTAAAAAATTCAAAATATAATTGTGATTTTACTGTACTTCCATTAGGTGGGTTATGTGTGGCAGCATCGGCATTTAACGTATATTTTAAACCGCCTATTACGCCACTTGTTATTTCATAGTAGGCATAATTATTATTACCGTTATCGCTATTATTCAAAACAGCAAAACCGCTTCCTGCACCAAAATCAATAGTTGAAGGGTTCTTGCTCCAACCCGTTAAAGTTGATGAACCAAAATTACCATTAGCTACAAAAGTGTTCGAAATACAGTTTGTACAACATTCTACTTGTTGTGTTTTAAATGTATAATCGGTATAACAGGCATCTTTACCACCCCACACACGTACAGTATAACTTGTATTAGGTTTCAGGTTTTTGAAAGTAATTGAACTCTCGCCCGATTTTAGTTCGATGTTTGAACTTGCGCCATATATAGGAGTTGTACCATAAGTTGTACCTTGTTTAATATCGGCTCTTACTTTTTCAGTGCTATTATATACCAGACCTGAAATAGTTACATAACCATTATTATTAGGTGATGAGCCATTACAAGTACCACCACTAAAACCAACATTAGCAGCCGTAATTACAGGCGCTACGCAATCACATTTAAAGTTACCACAAACAAATGTAATTGATTTACCAGATACGCCCGGTTGGTAGTCGATGTATGTCCCGAAACCATTAGTTGTTCCGTTCGATAATGAATTATAAGTTATTTTAGTAACACAGTCTCCGGCAAATGTAGTAACAAAAATATCGCCTCCTGGTCCGAAAGCAATATCAAATGGATCTACTTTACCATTATTGGCACTACCATTATTTTTAGTAGGTGTAGGGAAATAATATGTATTAAGACGTGTTTTAGTATCAACATCATATTTTTCTAATCGGGCAGCTAAACTGGCATTTCCGCTCCCACTCGTATTGCTATTAGATAATACTGCCCAAAGAGTTCCGTCTGGGCGGAAAGTGATACCTCTATAGTAATACCCACTTGGTGCAGTTGCTATGATTGTACTTTTACTTGTACCAGCCGTGGTAAAGTTTGGCGTAATCATTTCGATAGTACTTGTTCCTTTACCAAATTGCCAGTTGGTAGTAAAATATATATTTCCACTAGTTGGATGAACTGCTATTCCCCAGAATTCTTGAGTAGCCGAGTTACTCGCACGAGATTTAGCAAAAGCAGCTTCTACTGTATTAGTAGTTGTGTTTATTCTATATATATTATTATACGTTGTTACATATAAAAATTTGTAGTCTGGTGTGAGTGTAACATCTAATAAATCTTCACCAGGAAGTTTAATTGGGCTAAGAAATTTAGCTTGATTGTAATCATATACACGAACTTCGCCCTGATCACAACATGTTGCGATGTAAGCTATATTTCTTTCCGGGTCTACGCACATACCTTCACCACCCCCACCGGCATCAAACTTACAACTAGTGATACCTGTGCTAGCGCCAAACTGATACACATCAGTGCGGGCTGTTTGTCCGCCATTTGATGTCGCTATCAGTTCTCCTACAAGCATGTAATATTTATCACAGCCTAGAGGAGCATTCTGAGCACTTACCACAGATGTACTAAACCATATACCTAGCATAGCTATTATGGCTAAAGTACGTCTCATGGCTATGATACCGAATATATTTCCGTTTGTGGATTGGCTACCAGATAAAGCCTGGGATTTCAGGCTTGGCAGCTTGTTAGGTAATAATAGGTTAAATAAAGCATTCAGCAAACTTTTACTTTTTTCGGCTATAAAAGTTTTGCCAACACCTGTGGACCAAGATGTAGAATTTCTCATGGTATTAATTGTTACACTCAATAGTTATATGTATATAATGACCAGCAACGGTCTCGCAATTGTTCACTTTAAAAATTAGCCTTGCCAAGACAAAGCATTTACATTATTGCCAATTTTCTTTCCTTCCGAAAGCCCAACTTCATTATCATGGCAGGTATGGATACCTCCATACAAACGAGCATCGGCTGTTTCGATGGCCACTTGCCAGAACGAACTGAATTTTCGGGCTTTATATTCCACCACTCGCTCGGTATCCATTGGGCGGCCAACATGAGAATCATCAACAATGTTCATGCGATTCCCATATATATCAGCCAACACCGTAGCTGTTGCTGCTGCTTGAGCAGCATGGCCTGAATAAAAAGCAGGGAAAGGAGGCTCTGGCCAGTAAAGGTTCCATAGCGTAGCAATGTTATAAAAGATAAAGAACCATGGTCGTTGAGCATGGTAATAGTATTTGCATTTCCAACAGTTGATAAAAGCATCGGCTACTGCCATACCCACTTTTGCATAAGTCTGGGTTGCTTTAAAGAAATCAGCCTTAGCCGTAACAATAGTTATGGTTGCAAGATTGTATGAATGCCCCGGAGGCGAGAATGTTTCGGTTGGGTCATCGCCCCACCAGTTTGCAATCTCTTTTTGTTCCTGCGTAAGTTTATCTCTCATCTGATACACTTCATACATCTGAAAATAGTAGTCAGACTCTTTGCTATAACTGTAAGGTATTTTTTTCGGAATTTCCAACTGACCATTCGAAGAAACAAAGGTGCGGTTTCTACCCCAATATGGGTGTAATGGCAAAGCTACCGGCGATTGTCCTTTTGGTGGTGCCTGCCATTTTCCATCTCCGCTTGGCAAGGCATAAGTACTATCAAAATTACGTTTGTAACCTTTATAACCGCCATCAGTTTTCGACCACTCAAAAATCGCTTTGGCAATCTCCTGACCGTATCTGGCCGAACGCTCGGCTATTTCTTTATTTTTTTCTGATTTGTAGATAGCATTCTCCAAAGAATCAATGCTTGCTTTGTTGGCATCGGGCGTATGCTCGTATAATTGTTTTAATAAATATGCCTGGCTTGCATTAAGAGAGATAACCCAGTTGTATTTCTGGTCTTTTTCTGGCTGTGGTAAGTCTTTTAAACCATTCAATTGGCCTGCCAACGATTTATAAGTAGTAGTACCATGTACTGCGCTTTCGTACATAGCTAAACCTAAATAGCCCAACGAGCGTGAGCCATAGGTAGGTGAGCCACCTTGCGTACCTTTCAGTATTCTCAGTGTCATGTTACTCCATTTCACCGGAACCTCAGCACTAAGCACTTTTCCTGCTTTTTCCTGAACAGATGGGTTCTTATCATTCGCACGAACAGCAACATACCCCATTACCATACTAGTGGTAATCAGTAATTGCGTCATGAGTAGTGATAGAGTTCTAAACTTCATTTTTCTTAAAATATCTCAAAATTCAATCAATAGCGTTAAATCAATCAAAACAAGATTTGATGACTTTTTGGAAGAAAATTAATGCATTCTTCCATGCTGAATTACCATTGCTGTATTACAGATATTACTAAGAGTGCAATTGTTTGATTGCGAAGAAACTTTAGCAGCAAATACACGAACATCTGATAAAACCAATAGGGCTTCAATCTTTGAGAATGATTGAAATAACAGATAGAAAACAGAAGCAACAGATGCATAGCTTCTAATTAAAGGAAATGTATTCCTCATCGTGTAAAATAGTAAAGGTTCACTCAATAGTAAAAATGTATATGGAATTCAAATAAATATCAATTAGGTATTCTTATGTTATGCATAAGACGATAATAATTGTGAAACGTCACAAGGCAGACACACAAAAACAATTATTATTTTTTACTTTTTATTACTCTGAAAAAAAGAAGCAAATTACACTTCAGACAAGTACTATGGCATAGTATTTGATGTACAAACTTATACATTTAACTAAATCCATGCCAAAGTAGGCTTTTGCTACTTTTATTTCTGTACCGTGCTAGAAACCCTCAACGATTGCTCGTTTTTGTACAATAGAAACACACTATTGTGGGACTAATACAGTAATTGTATTATAATAGTGCAAAAATCATGCTAAAAACCTCGCACGCTCTCGCATTCGTTAAAATCATTGTAAAAAAATTTATTACCAGTAATTTTCATCTTTATATTTGTACTCAAATCAAATACACTCATTGTGAAACTCTGGCAAAAGGAAAGCAGTAGAAATACTTTAGAAAACAATGCAATTGAAAACTTCACGGTTGGCAACGATCGTGAGATGGACCTATATTTGGCAGAGTTTGATGTACTCGGCTCAATGGCTCATGCCATCATGTTGGAAACAATCGGCTTGCTCGAAGCTCCTGAACTAGAGAGCCTCTTAAAAGAGTGCCGAAAGATATACAAGGATATTGAAAATGGCAAGTTTTTAATTGATAAAAATATCGAAGATGTGCATTCTCAGGTAGAATGGCTACTTACGCAGGCACTTGGCGATACAGGTAAGAAAATTCATAGTGGTCGCTCCCGTAACGACCAAGTATTGGTTGACCTGAAATTATTCATGCGCCATCAGGTACGCATCATTGTTCAGAAAATTGAATTGGTATTTCAGCAATTAATTCAGAAAAGTGAAATACACAAAAACGACCTGTTGCCCGGCTATACACACCTTCAGATTGCCATGCCTTCTTCGTTTGGGCTTTGGTTTGGAGCTTACGCCGAAAGTCTGGTCGATGATATAAATGTATTACAAGGCGCTTATAAAGTTGTCAATAAAAATCCATTGGGCTCAGGTGCAGGCTATGGCAGTTCGTTCCCGCTGAACCGTAAGCTTACTGCCGAGATTCTAGGCTTCGAAGACCTTAATTATAATGTAGTATATGCGCAGATGACCCGTGGCAAAACCGAGTATGTGGTTTTATCTGCCCTAACTTCCTTGGCCACTACCCTATCACGTATGGCTATGGATATTTGTCTGTATAACTCGCAGAACTTCGGTTTCTTGACCCTGCCTGACGATTTCACAACAGGTAGCAGTATTATGCCGCATAAGAAAAACCCTGATGTAGCCGAATTGCTGAGGGCAAAAACCAACCGATTAAAAGGTTTACCTACCGAGCTAGCTTTTGTAACAAGTAACTTACCAAGTGGCTACCACCGTGATATGCAGATTCTGAAAGAAATTCTGATGCCCGCATTCGACCAGGTAATTGAGTGTCTTGATATTACAGCTTTGATGCTACCTAATATTCAGGTAAAAGGAGATTTATTGGCCGATAAAAAATATGACCCGATTTTCTCGGTCGAAAGAGTAAACGAATTGGTAATGCAAGGTTTACCTTTCAGAGATGCTTATCTACAGGTAAAAGACGAAATTTTCGGAGGCACCTACGAAGCATCAAGAGATTTGAATCATACGCTTGAAGGTAGCATCGGCAACCTATGCAATGATGAAATTGTAAGAATGATGAACGAAGCGATTAAAAGCTTTGAATTCGAAAAAATAGATAAAGCCTTTGAGAAGTTGCTGAACTGGGGCAATGAATAAAATATAATTGTACCTTGGAGTTATGTTGCATGGCTCCAAGGTACATATCTGTTTTTCCTCTATATATCTAAGATATAATTCTCACCTACTTCTTATCACTAACAGCCGCCGCAATTTTAGAATCTGCAGTTCCATAGTACAAAAACCAGCGGTCTTTAAAATGAACTAAGCCCTCAACAAACACTACGTTATTTACTTGTCCGGTTAGCTCATAAGGTTTATCAGGTTCAAAGAAGAAAGTTTTCGAGCGGTCGACAATTTTTGTCGGGTCGTTTTTATCAAACAATACCTGCCCGGCTCTGTAAGCATTTTTGGTATCAGTTGCCTTATTCTGAAAACCCTTATTGGCACTATTATAAATAAGTAGTATGCCCTTATCAGTTACAAAAGCCGCAGGGCCTGATTCCACTAGCCAGCTATCAAAATTATCGTCTCTTGGTTGTACAATTGGCTTAGGTTTACCTGTTTCGTCTTCCAGAATCTTCCAATCTGTCAGATTATCCGAACTTGCCAGAAAAAGATTGGTATCACCAAAATACATCCAGTACTTACCATTGATTTTTGTAGCAACAAACTTCTCCTTTACTTTCTCACAAATAATCGCTCCTGACTTCGACCACAGGCTCTCATATTTGGCATCTTTAAATGCCAGCCCTTCTTTTTTCCAGGTCTGTAAATCAGGCGATGAAGCCACACATAAACGAGCCGTTTTGCCATCGTAGGCAGTATAAGTTAATATGTATCGGCCGTCTTCTGTCTCTACCAGTCGTGGGTCTTCGCAACCACCCGGATACTCATATTTTTTCATGAAGTCCTCTGCCGGATAAAACACAGGTTTAGGCTGGCGGGTAAAATGAATCCCATCGTCGCTCACAGCCAATCCAAGGCGTGACGTGCCATCAACTACTTTAAGCGTATCTTCTGCTCTGTATAACAGATACACCTTGCCGTCTCTCACAACTGCCGACGGATTATACACATCTTTGGCTTCCCAGTTAATACTTCTTTTCAAAATAGGGTCGTCGAAAGTAGTGGTGTCATTAGGTAACAAAACGGGGTTGTCGGCATCTTGTTTCACAAATGGGCCTAATTGCCAGTCTTGTTGTTGGTCTTCGGTTTTATTTTGGCAAGCTGCCAGGCAAATGGAAAGAATGAAAAGGTATTTTTTCATAGATTTGTATTTTCGGTTTTACTTATCACCAGATAAGTAGGTTGAATAAATAATAAGGGGACTAATCCCCTATCCAAATATATAGACAATCTCAATAAAACTAAAATGCTACGATTAATCTTTCTCATTTGCTTATTAACAACCACTTCATTGCTGGCGCAAGAGCGTTTAATTATGGTAGGTGGCGGCAAACGTACACCCGATGTAATGGCCAAATTTATTGAACTAAGCGGCAAAGAAAATGGCAAAATACTGGTTATTACCTGGGCTAGTGGCGAGCAAGAGGCAAGCTTTAATGCTTTCAATAAAGACGTAGTGGCACAATCAGGCATTAAAGTTGAACAAGCTGCAGTATCGCCATTGACACCGGAAACAAAGGCTATATTTTTGAAACAACTGCAATCGGCAACAGGTGTGTTTTTTACAGGTGGCGACCAAACCAGAATCATGGCTGTTTTGCAGGACGAAGAACTATTTAATGCCCTACATGCAAAGTACAAAGCACAAGTAGTATTTGCGGGCACAAGTGCCGGAACAGCAATTATGAGCGAGAAAATGATTACCGGTGAAGGAGACTTCAAAGTAATTGATGGTTCAAAAGTTGAAATAAAAAAGGGTTTGGGGCTATTAAATAACATTATTGTTGACCAACATTTTATTAAACGCCAAAGACAAAACCGACTCATTGGTCTGATTTTTCAGAATCCTACTTTGTTAGGCGTTGGTATTGATGAAAATACTGCTCTATATGTAGAAGGCAATAGAATAGCTGAGGTACTGGGCGAAAGCGAAGTAATGATTTTTGAAGCATTGAAAAACCCAAAAGAAATGAAGTTTGTAATGCTGGCCAAAGGCGAAAAATTTGACCTTACAAAACGAAAACGTGTAAAATAACTCAAAGCAAAGATTTATTTCGGCAGGCAAAAGACATTTTTCTTACCTTTGCAATAAAAATTAATATTAGATGAGTACCGACCGTTATATGCAGCGTGGCGTTTCTGCCGCCAAAGAAGATGTTCATAAAGCCATTGAAAAGCTTGATAAGGGTTTATTCCCAAAAGCTTTTTGTAAAATTTCGCCCGATACGCTTGGCGGAGATGCAGAATATTGCAACATCATGCATGCCGACGGCGCAGGTACCAAAACATCGCTGGCTTATTTGTATTGGAAAGAAACCGGAGACGTATCGGTATGGAGAGGGATTGCACAGGATTCTATCGTGATGAACACCGATGATTTATTGTGTGTAGGTTCGGTAGGCCCTATGCTTATTTCATCGAGTATCGACCGAAACAAAAATAAAATTCCAGGCGAAGTAATTGCCGAAATTATTAATGGTACAGAAGAATGCCTTGAAATGCTCCGCAGCCACGGCATCGAAATATATAGCACAGGCGGCGAAACCGCCGATGTGGGTGATTTGGTACGAACCATTGCAGTAAACAGCACACTTATTGCCCGCATGAAAAGAGCCGACGTGATTTCGAACGACCGTATACAAGCAGGTGATGTAATTGTAGGCTTAGCTTCTTATGGACAAGCAACTTACGAAAACCATTACAACGGCGGCATGGGCAGTAACGGCCTTACTTCGGCACGCCACGATGTATTAGATAAAATCTATGCTGAAAAATATCCTGAGAGTTTCGATGGAGACATCGATTTCTCGTTGGTTTACAGTGGCAAAAAATCGTTGACCGATGCCACAGCAACCGAACCTTATAATGCTGAACTTGATAAAGAAACCCTAGATAAGCTACCTGATATTGGTAAACTCATCTTGTCGCCTACCCGCACTTATGCGCCGGTGGCTAAGGTTTTCTTAGACGAACTTCGCCAGCACATACATGGCATGGTTCATTGTAGCGGTGGAGCACAAACCAAGGTTTTACACTTTATAGATAAATTGCATGTTGTAAAAGATAATCTTTTCCCGATACCTCCATTGTTTAAACTTATTCATGAGCAAAGCGGCACTAGCTGGCAAGAAATGTATAGGGTCTTTAACATGGGGCATCGTCTGGAAGTTTACTTGCCACAAGAGCATGCTCAACGCATTATCGAAATTGCTCAATCGTTCAATATCGATGCACAGATTATAGGCCGTGTAGAAGCATTCGATACTAAACAAGTAACCATCAAAAGCGAATTCGGCGAATTTGTTTATAACTGATACAAGTTTAGAGCCTGTTTAAATTATCTTTCTGGCATTACTTTGCCTCAGAAGATATATTTAAATAGGCTCTTTTTATTAAAGCCTTGCTACTACTGTACCCCCTCTGTATGAGTTTCTTTCTACTTCTGGTCTTGAAACTTCTTTAAATTCTTATTAAGAACTATTTTTCTGAAAACAGTCTGTCTTAAGTAAGCACTTCTTGCTCCAACCTGAATAACACCTATAAAAATGATTGAGCGGCTATATCAATAATTATTCCAAACCTTTTTTTCAATCAAAATAAGTGCATTTTTCTACCTATTTACCTGACTTACAGGCAATTAGTTTATAAAATTTATATTTACAATAAAACTTCTTTTTAGCACGGTTTTTGTAACCGTTTAATAACAAATGAGATGAATCTATACCCGTGCTATAATGAAGACAATCGCTATTGGGGGCTTACTATGCCTTTTTGTTATTAATCTTTTTGCACAAAAACACACAGAAACAGTTTATCGTAGTTTTTACAATCAGACCATCACCATATCGCCTGAAAATCCTGACAAGATGATTAAGAAACGATACAGTGTATTTATTGATACAACCAAAAACTCTGTTTTCTCTCAAAATTTGATAGAGAGAATAGCGTTTGACGATTACTACGAGTCGCTGATTCAGCGTGCGTGCAGAGATTTTAAGACATCAAAGAAAATAAATGAATTACGGTCGTTCAAAGATGACCCTATCTTGAGTCAGCTTCCCCGAAAATGGTTTGAAGCCCAAGAGCTTAATGGCACTACTTACATTTTTTGCCCCAAAGTCTTAAAAAACCATTATTCTTTTACCCTTACCGACTCTACCGTGCATGTAAGCAAAGGACAAGCACCAGATACTTACTTTATTAAATCAGTACGAAATACCGGCAACACCATTGTAATAGATTGTTTTCAGGGAACAAAATTTACGATAAAGATTCTTGACGAAAAAACAAAGCTCGCAGTCTGGAAGATGGAAGAACTTGGCAACAATACTGCGCTATACCGCTTGTCGGTTCCGGTTGATAGTTTTCAATATTATAACATGATTGTAAACCACAGCGCCGAAGAGAAAATACCCGACGATTTAATTTTTGACGAACCTGATTATGAAAGTTTGTTGTTGACGCCATACAATATGAGTGTCCAGAGTTTCTTGCATACGGGAAACCGATAATCAGAATTTATAAAGACTATTGTATGGGCTTTTCAATAATTTAGGCGTAGATTCGTTACTGAATTTTGGTTTCCAAAATATAAAAACACTTTTGTTTTAAATTACTCTCTTATTTTATCAATGAAATCTATACTTTCAATAGTTTTTATTTTGTTTGGTGTTAGTGCTTTTGCACAAAAAAAAGATGCCTTTCTTTTGTCTGCCAATGATTTTGATGCCAAGCTAAAAGCAAAAGCCGAAACAGCCCAATTAGTAGATGTGCGTACTCCTGCCGAATTTGCCAGCGGGCACATTAAGCGTGCCGCAAATATCAACTTTACCGACGATGATTTTGAAGATGCTGCCAAAAAGAAACTAGACAAAAACAAACCTGTGTTTTTGTATTGTTTTTCGGGTAAACGTAGTGCTGATGCGGCCGGTTTTCTGAGAACTATGGGTTTTAAGGAAGTATATGACCTAAACGGAGGTTTTGCTCAATGGACTGCCTCAAGCAAACCCTACGTATCGAGCAACCCAAATACAAAACCTATTGCAGCTTTAACACTACAAAATCTTGATGATATTGTAAGAGCCAACGATGTAGTAATGATTAATTTTTATACCGATTGGTGCGAGGCTTGCAAAAAAATGACGCCCTTACTCAACAAAGTAGCTGACGAAAACAAGCAAATAAAGTTACTGAAAGTTGATTCGGAGAAGAATGATATTATTGCCTCAGTTTTTAAGGTAGAAGAAAGCCCAACTTATGTGATTATCAAAAAAGGCAGGCGAGTATGGAGCGGCACAGGCGAAATAAGCGAACAGGAATTAAAAGATGTACTGCAAAAATTAAATAAGTTATAAAACAAAAACGGCTACGAAGAAAATCTCCGTAGCCGTTTTTTATAAATGCATTATCTGCTATTACAAATTCATTTTCTTCAATTCTTTTACTGCAAAATCTGCTGCACGAGCAGTTAATGCCATATAAGTTAAAGAAGGGTTTACGCAAGAAGCCGAAACCATAGCTGCACCATCGGTAACAAATACGTTTGGTGCTCCCCAAACCTGATTGTTAGCATTCAATACAGACGTTTTCTTATCTCTTCCCATACGAGCTGTACCCATTTCGTGGATACCAATACCCGGATTCGGCGTAAGGTTATTATAAGCATTGATGTTTTTCAAACCTGCTGCTTCAAGCATTTCGGCAGCTTCGTTCATCATATCAATACGCATTTTCAAAGCATTTTCGCCCCAGGCTGCATCAAATTCAACAATCGGTAAGCCCCAGCTATCTTTCTTGTCTGAAAGTGTAAAGCGGTTGTTTTCGTCAGGTAATGTCTCGCCGAAACCACCAATGCCGAATGTCCAAGGCCCAGGCGTAGTGATAGACTCTTTGAAATCAGCACCAAAACCTTCTTTGTAGTTTCCACGGCCCCAACCTTCACGGCTTGCACCACCTTGGTAGCCAAAACCTCTCACGAAGTCTCTTTTCTTATCGCTACCCCAGTTAGTAAAGCGTGGAATATACACACCATTGGCACGGCGGCCATAGTAGTACATATCTTCCATCCCTTCGAAAGTACCCGAAGCACCAACGCTTAGGTGGTGGTCCATGATATTTCTTCCTAATTGGTCTGACTCGTTACCTAAACCATTGGCATGTGTTTTAGATTTCGACTGCATTAATATCCACGCCGAATTGATAGCCGAAGCATTCAGGAAGATAATTTTCGAGAAGAAATCCATCTGCTCTTTTGTATTCTGGTCAATAGTTTTTACACCTACTGCTTTGCCTTTCTCGTCGTCAAATATTACTTCATACACAATCTTGTCAGCCATCAAAGTCAGATTTCCTGTTTTGTTAGCTGCCGGCAAAGTTGCCGATTGTGTACTGAAATATGCCCCAAACTGGCAACCACGCATACAAGCATTCTGGTACTGGCACGAAGCACGACCCAATTCTGTTTGTATTTGCGTTGGCGCAGTTAAGTGTGCCGTACGGCCAATAGTTACATGGCGGCCATTAAATTTCTTCTGTACCGAATTACGTATTTCTTTTTCTACGCAGTTCATCTCCATACCCGGCTGAAAGTTACCATCTGGCAATACATCAAGCCCTTCTTTATAACCACTTACGCCAATAAACGTCTCTACATAGCTATACCAAGGTGCCAGGTCTTTGTAACGGATAGGCCAGTCGATACCGTGGCCGTCTTCCAGGTTAGCTGTAAAATCTCTTTCGTTCCAACGGTAACTCTGGCGACCCCACATTAATGAGCGGCCTCCTACATGATAGCCACGAATCCAATCGAAACCACGTTTTTCAAGATATGGGTTTTTCTTATCGTTTTCAAAATGATGACGATGCTCTTCATTGGCGGTGTATCCTGTACGCACATTGGCCCAATATTCCTCTCTCGCCATATTATCTACTTTACCTCTATGCGGAAAATCCCACGGATTTTTACCTGCTGTTTCGTAACCTGTTACGTGCTTAATATCACGTCCACGCTCAAGCATTAAAACTTTGAGTCCTTTCTCACACAGTTCTTTAGCAGCCCAACCACCTGATATACCTGACCCTACAACAATGGCGTCGTAAGTCATTTGTTCTTTTGCTTTTCCTTGAATATTCATTTCTTTAAGGTCGAATTTCTGTCAATTAATTTTTTACAAAGCCCAAACTTTTTGTCCCGGAGTCATTTTCACACAACCATCATATCTACCCGGTATCGCCACATAAGCCAATGCATTTTTAGCACCTACTTCTGATGTAAAGTAACCTAGTAAAGTTAATTCTTTCATTAATTTAAAGAATGGTACCGGAGGTGCCACCTGCTTTGCTTCTTCACCCTTTTTAGGATTTGGGTCTTTAGGGTCTTTTATTAATCCTGTTTCGTTATCAACTATCTTTTTCGGCTGCGAGTTTTCTCTTACCTCATCATTGGCCATTTGCTCAAATTTCTTCAAAAGGGCAGTTTGCTGCTCTGGCGTGCTCTCCAGAAACTTCTTGCCATTTTCTTTCTTCGAAGCCTCTTCTAAAGCATCTAAGCCTTTTTTGAAATGCTCTTGTTGCGCAGGCATATAGCAATCTTTCAGCATCACTTCTATAAAAGGCCCTACTCCGGCATCTTTAGCACCCGGGGTAGATGTTTTAGGGATAATTATCTCGGCAATTTCAGAAACTAAATTTTTGTAATCGGGAGAGAAAGAAAAACTCGAAGTTGTTGCTTCGGTTGCAGTATTGGACGTACAACCTTCCAACATAGCAATCATTGTAGGGGCAGACAAAGCACCTCCCATCAGGAAGGCCACTCTTTGCATGGCATCTCTTCTATTCAATGTCGTAGTAAATTTAAGGGTTGTCAAACATATTGGACTGTGAAATTACGCAAGAAAAAACTGTCTATGCAAGTTTGATTTCATGAAAATTCAATTAAAAACGAGAAAAACCAAATTTTAAGTATGCCGTTTAAAGATACTTAGTAATTTTTAACTAAGACCCAAAAATAAAAAGCACAAATTGTACAAATCCAAAATCTTGGTTTTCTCTCATTCGAGCTCAAAAACCATTCAATAAAAAAACTGCCATTTAATCACAAAAATATAGACTTAATAGAGGTACTTGTTCGTTAAGTACCTAATTTTGAAAAAATATTTTCATTTTTTCACACATAGGCTTGCTTATATTCTCAAAAAATAATCTAATTTTACGGCATATTTTTTGCTCTAAAAAAACAGTAGACAAATTTTTAAATTCTGAAAATCATATAATATGAAAATCGCAGTTGTTGGAACAGGTTATGTAGGTTTAGTAACTGGTACTTGTTTTGCAGAAACAGGCAATCAGGTAACTTGCGTAGATATAGATAGTCGTAAAGTTGAGAAATTAAATAAAGGTAAACTAACTATCTACGAGCCGGGTCTTGATGTTATATTTGAGCGTAATACCAAAGAAGGACGCTTAAAATTTACAACCAATCTTGCAGAGGGAATCAAAGATGCACAGGTTATTTTCTTAGCCTTGCCAACTCCTCCGGGCGAAGATGGTTCTGCCGATTTAAAATATATCTTAGGTGTGGCAACAGACCTGGGCCCTTTGTTAGAAAACTATGCAGTTATTATCGATAAAAGTACTGTACCTGTAGGAACAGCCGAGAAAGTACACGAGCGTATTGCTAAAAATGCAAAAGTTGAATTTGACGTAGTATCAAACCCTGAGTTTTTGAGAGAAGGTGTGGCTGTTGAAGATTTCATGAAGCCTGACCGTGTGGTAATCGGTACTCAGTCAGAGAAAGCGAAGAGAGTAATGGAGAAACTATATGCTCCATTAGTGCGCCAAGGCAATCCTATTATTTTCATGGATGAGCGTTCGGCCGAAATGACAAAATATGCAGCTAATGCATTTTTGGCTATGAAGATTACTTTCATGAACGAAATAGCTAACCTTTGTGAAAAAGCAAATGCTAACGTTGACGATATTCGTAGAGGTATTGGTACAGATAGCCGTATCGGAAAACGTTTCTTATTTGCCGGAATCGGTTATGGCGGAAGCTGTTTCCCGAAAGACGTACAGGCTTTAGAAAAAACTGCTAACGAATTTGATTACGATTTCAAAATCTTGAAATCAGTAATGAAAGTAAACGAAAAGCAAAAAACCAAATTGATTCCGCAATTGAAAAAATATTTCGATGGCGACCTAAAAGGTAAAACAATTGCTTTATGGGGATTGGCATTTAAACCGCATACTGATGATATTCGTGAAGCTCCGGCTTTGTATAACATCAAAGAGCTTAGAAAAGCAGGTGCTAAAGTAGTAGTTTATGACCCGGAAGCAATGGACAACGTGCGTGAGGTAGTAGGTAAAAAAGTAAAATATGCCAAAAATCCTTACGAAGCGCTTCAAGGTGCCGATGCTCTTATGATTATGACCGAATGGCCTGAGTTCCGTACACCTGATTTTGAGAAAATGGAAGGTACATTGAAAAACAAGGTGATTTTTGATGGTCGCAACTTGTATGAGCTGAAAGACATGAAAGAGCTAGGCTATACTTATTACAGCATGGGTAGAAAAACAGTAAAAGCTTAAATATAATAATTCGGAAAGCGATGCAGGTATCACCTCCCCTATCCTGTTTAGTTTTCTCTCCTATTTATTTAGCCATACAGGGGAAATTTAACATATTTCTATGAAAAGAGTTCTCATTACAGGTGGTGCAGGTTTTTTAGGCTCACACCTTTGCGATAGATTTATTAAAGAAGGACATTATGTTATTGCAATGGATAATCTCATAACCGGAGATTTACGCAATATCGAACACTTGTTTAAGCATCCGAATTTTGAGTTTTATCACCACGATGTAAGCAAGTTTATCCATGTGCCGGGCGAGCTAGATTATATTTTACACTTTGCCTCACCTGCCAGCCCGATTGACTACCTGAAAATCCCGATTCAGACACTGAAAGTGGGTTCGTTGGGTATTCATAACTGTCTGGGTCTTGCACGTGTAAAAAAAGCCAGAGTTATCATTGCTTCTACTTCTGAAGTGTACGGCGACCCGCTCGTACACCCACAAACAGAAGAGTATTGGGGGCACGTAAACCCTGTTGGCCCTCGTGGTGTGTATGACGAAGCTAAACGCTTTCAGGAAGCCATGACAATGGCCTACCATACTTACCACGGTGTTGAAACCCGTATTGTTCGTATCTTCAATACTTATGGCCCTCGTATGCGCCTGAATGACGGCCGTGTATTACCTGCTTTCATTGGTCAGGCATTACGTGGCGAAGACTTAACAATTTTCGGAGATGGTTCACAAACACGTTCATTCTGCTTCGTTGCCGATTTAGTAGAAGGTATCTATCGCTTGTTGTTATCTGACTATGCGTATCCGGTAAATATCGGAAACCCGGCAGAAATCACAATTAAACAATTTGCGGAAGAAATAATTAAGCTAACAGGCACCGACCAGAAAATTGTTTACAAACCATTACCAAAAGACGACCCTAAGCAACGCCAACCAGATATTACTAAAGCAAAAGAAATATTAGGTTGGGAGCCAAAAGTAACACGTGCAGAAGGTCTGGCAATTACTTACGATTACTTCAGAAACCTTCCTAAAGAGAGACTTTATGAAGAATCTAATCACAGAGATTTCGAAAAGAAATAAGTTTTATACAACAAGAATGGAGGCTTTGGCCTCCATTCTTGTTGTATAAAACATGTAATGTTATTATCAATGAAATTTCACCCAACCAATCAAAAATACTACTCCATTTATTCATCAAAGTGCCTATTTGTTGAATCCAGATTTCGAGTAGCAACACAACATCTTATTAAAATCCCTCTTCATTAAAAGCAATATTACCACTCTTTTATCGAAAACTTGTACCTTTACAAACGTTTTCAACAGACATTCTGTTTTATTAGCTAAACAAGCATACTTATTTATTTATTAGAATGAAATTAGACCGTATAGAAGATGCGATTGAAGATATTCGCAATGGCAAAATAGTGATTGTTGTAGATGACGAAGACCGTGAAAACGAGGGTGATTTTGTGTGTGCTGCCGAAAAGACTACGCCCGAAATGGTTAATTTCATGATAAAAGAGGGTCGTGGTTTAATGTGTACCCCTATCACAGCCAAACGCTGTGAAGAGCTAGAGTTAAACATGATGGTAGGCAAAAATACGGCTCAACACGAAACCGCATTTACAGTATCAATCGATTTGCTTGGCAATGGTTGTACTACCGGAATTTCGGCCAGCGACCGTGCTAAAACCATTCAGGCACTTGTTAATCCGGATACAAAGCCAGAAGATTTTGGTCGTCCGGGGCATATATTTCCATTAAAAGCCGTTGATGGTGGCGTGTTAAGAAGAACAGGCCATACAGAAGCTACTGTTGACTTGGCCGTGCTAGCAGGATTACAGCCAGTAGGCGTATTGATTGAGATTCTGAACGAAGACGGCACAATGGCACGCTTGCCACAATTGCGTGAGATTGCCGACAAGTTTAATCTTAAATTGGTAAGTATTAAAGACCTGATTGAGTACCGTCTCAAAAAAGAGTCTTTGATAAAAAGAGAAATAGGAGTAGAAATGCCTACCGAGCATGGGTATTTCGACATGATTGCTTACCGCCAACTAGATAACGACCAGCTACACTTGGCCTTAATAAAAGGTAATTGGGAGCCCGATGAACCCGTAATGGTACGTGTACACTCGTCGTGCGTAACTGGTGATATTTTTGGTTCGTGCCGCTGCGACTGTGGCCCACAACTACATGCAGCAATGGATATGGTTCAGAAAAACGGTAAGGGTATTGTATTATACATGAACCAGGAAGGACGTGGAATTGGGCTTTTAAACAAGCTAAAATCATATAAACTGCAAGAAATGGGCCGTGATACGGTAGAGGCTAACCTTGAGCTAGGCTTTAAGATGGACGAAAGAGACTATGGGGTTGGTGCACAGATACTGCGAGACTTGGGTGTGAAAAAGATACAGCTTATTTCGAATAACCCTAAGAAGCGAGCTGGCTTAATAGGCTATGGTTTAGAAATAGTGGATAGCATAGCTATCGAGATTCCTGCTAACCCATATAATGAAAAATACCTACAAACCAAAAGAGATAAAATGGGACACAAAATTATGGGTGCTTAAAAATATTAGGCATGCATAACAATTTCTTAATATAGTAAAATGGTACTTAATCAATATTTTTCATTAACTATTTTACAAAATACTATCAATCAAGCGCTTATGTATATAAAACACCTAGGCGCTTGTTTTTTTTAGAGAAAATTTTTAAGACCTTTGCAGAGAAAATGTAATCTGCTTGATGAAATTTACTTCAAACATTTCTAACTCCAAAAAAAACATGATGCAAAAATCTACTTTTTTGCGAGGGGCTTTTAGCCTCCTTGCAGGAATCTTATTTGCTTTTCAAGGCTTTGCTCAGGTTACCACATCTTCTATTAGTGGTATTGTAACCGATGGTAAAGGTTCAGAGCTTCCGGGTGCAACTGTTGTTGCTATTCATGAGCCATCAGGTACTAAATATGGTACCATTACTAACGCAGCTGGTCGTTATGTACTTCCTGCTGTTCGTGTAGGTGGGCCTTTCAAAATCACTTTCTCATTTGTTGGCTTTAAAGACTTAGTAAAAGAAGGTATCATTACCAGCTTAGGTTCTGCTGCCAATGTTGATGCAGCCCTTTCAGATGAAGGAACAGCACTACAAGAGGTAGTTGTTACTTCTAACAGAAGTGATGTTTTCAGCTCAAACAGAACTGGTGCAGCTACAAACATCAACGGTACTCAACTACGTAGTTTACCAACTATCAGCAGAAGTATCAACGATTTCACACGTCTTACACCACAATCAAATGGTACTAGCTTTGCTGGTCGTGATGGTCGTTATAACAATATTACTATTGACGGTGCAAACTTCAACAATAACTTTGGTCTAAGCGATGCCAACCTTCCTGGTGGTTCGGCTCAACCAATTTCGCTAGATGCCATCGAAGAGGTACAAGTAAACATTGCTCCTTATGATGTTCGTCAAGCAAACTTTACAGGTGCAGGTGTAAACGTTGTAACTAAAAGTGGTACAAACCAATTTAAAGGTTCACTTTACACATACTACAGAGACCAATCATTCAACGGTACTAAAGTAGGTGATACTGAGCTTCCGACTGCTGCCAAAACTACCAACAATATCTATGGTGGAACAATCGGCGGAGCTATCGTTAAAAACAAATTGTTCTTCTTTGTAAGCGGTGAGTACGAGAAAAACGTGAGACCTGGTTTCAACTGGGTGGCTTCACGCCCTGGCCTTACAGGTTCTAACGTATCAAGAACTACTGCAGAAGACCTAGAAAGAGTTTCTGCTTTTGTGAAAAACCAATATGGTTATGAAACTGGCCCTTATGAAGGTTATGGAGATAATTTTACGCTTCAAAACTACAAAATAATGGCTCGTTTAGACTGGAACATCAACAACAATCATAAGTTTAACCTTCGTTACTCGACAGTTAACAACACTGATGACCAGATTATCAACGCTACTAGTGCGCCAAACCCACGTTCTACTTCAAGCCGTTTGAGCCAGAACTCATTAACTTACCAAAATTCAAACTATGGTTTCTTGAACAAAGTAAACTCATTAGCGGCTGAGTTAAACTCAACTTTCAGCAGTAAGTTATCAAACCAATTCTTGGCTACTTATACTTTAGCACAAGATACTCGTACATCAAAAAGTAGCCCATTCCCTTTCATTGACATCAAGAAAGATGGTGATTCTTACATCAGCTTGGGTTATGAGTTGTTCTCATACAACAACGACGTAAAAAATACTACAGTTAACTTTATCGATAACCTTACTTACTATGCTGGTAAACATACAATCTTAGCGGGTGTATCTTACGAGCAAATGTATTTCGGTAATAGTTTCTTGCGTTATGGTACCAGCTACTATCGTTTCAACTCTATTGATGATTTCATTAATGGTGCTACTCCTGCAGCTTACGCTTACACTTATAGCTTGTTGCCAGGTGGTAAACTTCCGGTAGCCGACCTAACATTCGGTCAAGGTTCTGCTTATTTACAAGATGATTTTGCAGTAAACAGCAAATTGAAATTAACAGCTGGTTTACGTGTAGATTTACCTGTTTATCCTGTTGCTCCTATCGAGAACCAAGCTATCTCAGCTCTTACATTCTTGAATGGCGAGAAAATCAACACTGGTTTGTGGCCAAAATCTAAACCTGCGTTCTCTCCTCGTGTTGGTTTCAACTGGTCTGACAAAGGCTGGCAAGTACGTGGGGGAACCGGTATCTTCAACGGTCGTCTTCCATTCGTATGGTTTACTAACCAACCTACCAACAGTGGTATGATTCAGTACACTTACGAAACTGTAAATGCAACTGACCTTGCTAAATTCCCATTCAATGCAGACCCTGCAGCTCACTTGGATAAACTTCCTAAAGTTGCTGGTCAGTCAGCACCAAGTAGCCTTGCAGCTGTTTCTCCTGATTTCAAAATGCCACAAATCTGGAGAACAAACCTTGCAGTTGATAAGAGAATCATCGGTGATATCGATTTAACAGTAGAGGCTATCTACTCTAAAGATTTAGTAACTGTTTACCAAAGAAACATTAACTTAAATAATCCGGTAGGCAAACTTACAGGCCCAGATACAAGACCTACTTATACTTCTGCAACAAGAAGAGTAAACAGTGCAATTACTGAGGCTATGGTGTTAGATAATACTACAAAAGGTGGTGGTTGGACAATCACTGCAGAAGCTAAAAAACGTTATAGAAACTTCTTTGCCAGCGTTGCTTATGCTTTCAACAACGTAAAAGACTTAACTGGTAATCCTGGTTCTCAAGCAGCTTCTGCTTGGTCAAACAACAGAGCAGTTGGTAGCTTGAACGACCTACCATTGGCATTCAGTGAGTTCGCAGTACCTCACCGTGTAATTGGTTCGGCTTCTTATAAATTTGAATATGCTAAGCACCTTGCAACAACTGTATCGTTGTTCTACCAAGGTTCAAACCAAGGCCGTGTATCTTATGTATACAATGGCGACCTAAACGGCGATGGTATCAATGGTGCCGACTTATTGTATGTACCTGCAAATGCTTCAGAAATTATCTTTGAAGACATCGTAGCTAGTGGTTCGGTTAAATATACTGCACAACAACAATCAGCAGCGTTCTTCGAACTAGTAGATAACGATAAATACCTAAGCAAAAGAAAAGGCCAATACGTAGAAAGAAACGCTGGTCTTATGCCGTGGGTTAACCGTTTTGACTTCAGATTACTACAAGATTTCCACATTAATGTAAAAGGACAGAAAAACACACTTCAATTAAGTGTTGACGTTCTTAACATTGGTAACTTGTTAAACTCTAAATGGGGAAATCGTTACCGTCAGGTTGTTAGCAACGGTGCTATCTTAAGATACACTAAATTAAATGCTAGCGGTCAACCAATGTTCCAAATGGCTGAAACTGGTGGTAAACTTAGAACTGATACATTTGAACTTAACCCATCTGCTTCAAACACTTGGGGAGCTCAAATCGGTCTACGTTATATCTTCAACTAAGAATAGCATAGCTTAATACATAAAGAAATCCTGCTTCTCACGAGGCAGGATTTCTTTTTTATGTTCGTATAGCTGTGAATTAGATTTAGCAGATTCAAAGAATAAGGGTTTCTTACTGAACCGCCTGCGTTTCCTCATTAAACTTAGCCCCTACCGGCGGGCGATAGGTCTGGAACGGAACCTTCAATAAATTGCTCAAACGGTCGTTTTCTTCGGGTTTCATGTGTGTATCTATTCCGTAAATCAGTTTGTCTCTGTCAAGGGTCATAAAAGTGCCAAATAGCCTATCCCAAATAGAGAATATATTGCCATAATTAGAGTCTGTATAAGGCTGTACATAATGATGATGTACCTTGTGCATATCTGGCGATACAAACACCCAGCTCATGGCCTTATCGAGCCATTTAGGGATTACGATATTGGCGTGGTTAAACTGTGAAAGCAACACCGATATAGACTGATACATAAATACCAACCACATGGGTGCCCCTGCCAGTACAACGCCCGCTGTAGTGAACACAAAGCGAAACACACTTTCGCCCGGATGATGCCGATTAGCCGAGGTTGTATCTACGTGCGTATCGGTATGATGCACCAGATGAAAACGCCACATCCATTTTACTTTATGCTCGGCCCAATGCACTAGCCATGCTCCTATTAAATCTAGTAATAAAAGGCCGGTAATGGCAAAAAGCCATAAAGGCATTTGGGGCAGCCATTGTAAAATACCAAAATGATTGGCAACTGCCCAGTCTGACGACTTCAGCAAGATAAACGCCAATGCAAAATTGATGATGATAGTAGTAAGTGTAAAAAAGATATTTATGCCCGCATGCTTAACTTTGCTATATTTGAACCGAAATAGCGGAACGGCACTTTCAAGCATCCAGAAAAGCGCAATCCCACCTACCAGAATAACACTTCTGTGCGATGAAGGGATGGTTCTGAAATATTCAACAATTTGCTCCATAATCCAATATTTTAATATGAGGTCGTAGATGTAATGATTAATTAAAACAAAAGTTAGGCATAAATAAAATTTTCACAAAACTTTGGCTACAATTTATTATATTTTTTCTTTAATTTGTAATATCCAAACATTCACACATTACTAACCTAATTTCGATATATGCAAAAGTGCATTTTCCTTGACCGTGACGGCGTACTCAATGAAGACAGAACCGATTATGTTTATAAGATAGAAGACTATATTATTCCGGAAGGAGTGGTAGATGGCCTGAATTTATTAAAAAAAGCGGGTTATTTGTTAATAGTCGTTACTAATCAGGCAGGTATTGCCAAAGGGCTTTATAGCCACGAAGACGTATTAAATTGTTATAATTTTTTACAGAGCCAATGCGGCGGTGTAATAGATGATATTTATTATTGCAGACACCACCCTCAATACACATCAGAGTCGTTGTTGCGCAAGCCTGATTCGCTCATGCTCGAAAAAGCCATTGCTAAATACAACATCGATACCACCCACTCATATATGATTGGCGATGCTGAAAGAGATGTAAAAGCAGGTATAAAAGCAGGTGTAAAAACAATACACATTGCCACAGGAAAAGAAAACACCAACCTTGCCGACTACCGTTTTGGTAGCCTTTGGGAAGCTTCAAAATTTATTGTAGATAACCCTACGTATTAATAAACAATGGTTCATAGGATTCCTTAAACCCTATGAACCATCTTATATTACTAACAATGTTTCTTCTCAGCTATACTTTTGGGTGAGGTTTTACCATAAGCCGGACATTGCTGTTTACGACAAGAGGTCATTGTGGCTCCTATACCCACCAACAGAAAAAGAATCAGTAATTTAGGTCTCATTATATATTAATTTCGGTTCTTAATAAAACGTTTAACAACACGGTTTATTTTATACTAAAGCTTCTTCTGTTGTTTTTTTAGCTTTTTTAGAAGCTCCATTACCAGGTATCGTATGCGTCTCTTTCTTTTTCTGTGACTTATACCCCAGAATTTCCATCATAGAGTTGCTATCTTGCTCCTCAGCAAAGAGTTCGGTCGTAATGTTACCATCAGCATCCAAATTAACCAAAACGTGCTGTGGTGCCGGAATAAGGCAGTGCTGAATACCACCATAGCCACCCAATGATTCCTGATAAGCCCCTGTATGGAAGAAGCCAATGTATTGGTCTTCGCTTTCGATATCAAACACAGGCAGATACAAATCTTCTGAATGCGCCTCAGTATTATAAAAATCCTGCGAGTCACAAGTTAAGCCACCCAGGTTTACTTTTTCGTAAGGGCTATCCCAATTATTTACAGGCATCATGATATACTTCTGGCCAATTCCCCACGAATCTGGTAATTGAGTAATAAACGAGCCATCTATCATGTACCACAACTCACGATCGTTCTGTTGTTTTTTATCAATTACTTTGTAAATAACTGCACCGCTCTCTCCTACTGTGTAGCTACCAAACTCGGTAAAGATATGAGGCACAGGCACATTATTTTTGTTACAAATCCATTGGATATTCTCAATGATTTCGTCAATCATTGCCTGATAATCATAATTAAATACCAGAGAGGTCTGAATCGGTAAGCCGCCACCAATATCAATAGAGTCAAGGTCTGGGCACACTTTCTTCATTTCACAGTACTTAAACATGAAACGAGTAAGCTCCGACCAATAGTAGGCGTTATCTTTAATACCTGCATTAATAAAGAAATGAAGCATTTTTAGCTTAAAGCGAGGGTTAGGCTTTATTTTTTCTTTATAAAGTTCGCTTATGTCGCTATATCTTACTCCCAGACGAGACGTATAAAAAGCAAAATTTGGTTCTTCGTCAGTAGCAATTCTTATACCCAAATTTACAGTTTCCGCCTTTGAATTTTGCAGATAATAGTCAATTTCTTTCAGATTGTCCAGAATCGGAATACAGTTAATGAAACCATCGTTATGCAAAGCCGAGATTCCCTCTAAATATTTCGGGCGTTTGTAGCCATTACAAATAACGTAGGTGCTTTCATTTATTTTTTCTTCTTCAAACAACGATCTGATAATATCTATATCAAAAGCCGACGAAGTTTCGAGATGAACATTACTCTTGAGAGCAGTTTCAATAACAAACTTGAAATGTGATGATTTTGTACAGTAACAGTAGGTGTAGCTTCCTTTGTAATTATATTTTTTCATTGCATTTCTGAAAAGCAATTTAGCGTTTTCAACATGCTCCGAAATCTTAGGCAAATAGCTGATTTTTAATGGAGTACCATATTGTTTAATTATGTCCATTAAAGGCACATTGTTAAACATAAGTGTGTGTTCTTCATCAACACCGAATTCCCGTGTCGGAAACTCAAAGGTTTGTTCAATAAGGTCTATGTAACGTTTCATCTCTAAGTAAAATGCATAAAAACTTTTAAGGGTTTAAAATTGCTTGAACTTTTTTTTGAATTAAAATATTTATTTTTTTGTATTTATACTAATCTAAAATCAATTACCATAATTGGCTTTTGTAGCGCTTAAGCCACTAGAAACCAACCTTTTTATTAAAATAGGATTAATCCAATTAATTTCTTGCTTCTTAAAGGTCTATCTCTCTTGAAAATAGTGTGCAAATGTGACATAAATTTAACAACTTTGCAACTGATATTTGTAACACCGTTTTTATGACTGTGGTTCACAAATTTTTATTACTTTTATTTTTGCTATCATCATACCAAATCCAAAAAACAAGTCATTTTAAAACGTTTGGGTTTGTGAAATTCTTGTTATAAATGAGCCAAAAAATTCATTTTATTGCTATAGGTGGCGCCGTAATGCACAACCTGGCGCTTGCACTTCATAAAAAAGGATATATCGTAACTGGTTCAGACGACGAAATAAACGACCCTTCGAAAAGCCGTTTGGCCGAAGCAGGCATTTTACCTGCCGAGTTAGGGTGGTTTCCCGAAAAAATCACAAAAGATTTAGATGCAGTTATTTTAGGGATGCACGCTTTTGCCGACAATCCGGAATTAGCTAAAGCAAAAGAGTTAGGCATAAAAGTTTACTCGTTCCCCGAATACATCTACGAGCAAAGTCAAAACAAGCTACGTGTTGTAATTGCTGGTAGCCACGGCAAAACAAGCATCACAAGCATGATTTTACATGTATTGAAATACCACAACCGCAAATTTGATTACCTGGTAGGTGCTCAGATTGAAGGTTTTGATGTAATGGTAAATCTTGATGATGAGTCGCCGGTGATAATTATTGAAGGTGATGAATACCCTGAATCGAAAGTTCACTTAAAATCTAAATTCTTATTTTATCATCCGCATATCTGCCTTATTAGCGGTATCGCCTGGGACCACTTCAATATATTTCAGACTTTCGACAGCTACGTGCAGACTTTCGAAGAGCTAGCCGATGGTTTACCCAAAGCAGGCTCTATCATTTATGACGAAACCGATGATATTGTAAAAGTAATAGGCGAAAAAGACCGAACCGACGTTGGTAAGTTCCCATATAAGGCACACCCTTACAGAGTTGAAAATGGCAAGTGTATTTTGCTTGTAGGAAAAACGGAAGTGCCTCTTGAGATTTTTGGTGAACATAACATGAAAAACCTGAATGGTGCTAAGATAATTCTTGACCGACTTGGCATAAGCGACGAAGAATTCTATGAGGCCATCAGCCATTTCAAAGGCGCATCGAAACGCCTGGAAAAACTTGGCGAAAACAATAATACTGTTGTTTACAGAGATTTTGCCCATGCGCCGTCTAAGCTAAAGGCTACAACCAACGCAACCAAAACGCTTTATAACAACCGCCGCTTGGTTGCTTGCTATGAACTCCATACATTCAGTAGTCTGAATAAGGATTTTCTTCCTCAGTATGAAGGAACGATGGACGATGCTGATGTAGCAGTTGTTTTCTACTCTCCTCATACGCTCGAAATGAAACGCCTTCCTGCTATTTCGCCGGAAGAAATCAAAAAAGCCTTTGGTGATGATAAACTACTTGTATTTACTGAACGTGAAAAACTTGTTGATTATCTGTTAGAGCAAAACTGGTTCCAGAGCAACTTGCTCATGATGTCGTCAGGTACATTTGGTGGTATAGTTTTACCCGAACTCACCAAACAGGTTTTAGAGAAAGAAGTAAAAGAAGAATTCCCGAAAGTGAAGGTTATCTCCCAGCAGAAAGAAGATAACTCGTGGTCAGGTCTATTGACACAATTCAAAAAAGTATTTAATAACGATTAATACCCCTTTGGTAGGGGCGCTTAATAGTGCCCCTATTTATATTTCAAAAAAGCCCAAAATTTCCTTTTTTGCAGGTACTCAAAATCTGACTCATTGGCGTAAGCCTCCTTTTCAAAACTGATTCTCCGGTAAGCCACCCACCATTTTTTGCATTGCACATAATGATATGCCCACTCGGCCACATACCAAATATAAAACGGTATCACCAATAGCTCTAGCTGCTGTCTTATATGAATCTGCTCATGGTTTATCAGGGTTTTAGTAGGTTTTCGGGGCCTTACGATGATAAACGGAAAAAGCGTGATTCCGTTGATTTTTTTGAAAGGTATGCCTTTAATAATAATCATATCATCAAAATTAATAAGTATTTCGGCGTCTCAGAAATATTGAAACACTTATCATCGTTTATTGAAGCATAATTAGTCATAAATACCCGATTATCATAAAATATTAGGAAACTACCAAATCGTTTTACATTTTTACAATCACTTTTAAAACACTAAAACATTAATCGATGAAAAAAATTAGTCTTTTTGTATCCGCACTGTTTGTAAGCACATTATCATTTGCCCAAACAGCCGAAGAAGTAATCAATAACTACGTAACAGCTATTGGTGGTAAAGATGCTATTGCAAAAATAAAAGACGTAACAATGAATTATACAGGAGAAGCACAAGGAGCATCTCTTGAGATTGTTATCCAGAAAAAAACGCCTAATAAATTCTTACAAGCTGTAAACGTAGTAGGAATGGGCGAAGTTCAGAAACAGGTGTGCGATGGTACTAAAGTGCGCGCAAGTGGCATGCAAGGTTCTGAGGACATCACAGACCCGGAAAAAGTAAAAGCCGTAGCCGTACAGGCTGTAATAGTACCAGAAGCTGAATATACAGCTATGGGAGCCAAATTGAATTATGTAGGCAAAGAAAAAGTTAATAATGCCGATGCGCACAAAATTGATGTAACTATCGGAGCTGTGAAAATGACAGAATTCTATGATGTTGCTTCTGGCTTAAAGGTACGCCAGGTGATTGTTGCCGAAACACCAATGGGTTCTCAAACCATTACTTCTGACTACAGCGATTATAAAGATGTAAGCGGAGTGAAAATTGCGCATAAATTAAACCAAGACCTAGGCATGATGCAATTGGCTCTTACGGCATCTAAAATTGAAGCAAACACAAACCTGGCTGATGCTTTGTTTGAAATTAAGTAATAGTCAAAAATGCTTATAAAAATTCTTGATAAGAGGAATAGCCTAATAGGCTTATTCCTCTTTTTTTGCAGTTATACTTACTGCCAAACCCGTTTTGAATTCTCGCACCCGCAAATGGGCACTATGTTCAGAATTATGCTCTATGCGCAAGATTCTACGCAGGCTTCGTTTGCTGCGCAGCAGGCATTCCGGCGTTTAGATACCTTAAATATCATTATGAGCGATTACCGTGAAGATAGTGAGGTTAATCGCCTATGCCGAACTGCCGGAAGCGGAGAATACGTAAAAGTAAGTAATGATTTATGGAAAATAATTGAGGTGTCAATAGAAGCCGCTCGTTTATCTGACAACACTTTTGATATTACCATTGGCCCCATGACACAGCTATGGCGACGAATGAAACGCCAGAAGCAATTGCCATCAGATACCCAGATTGCAGAGGCAAGAGCAAAAGTAGGCATTGACAATATATTGATGAACAAGAAGGCCCAATCGATACAATTACAAAAACAAGGAATGCGTATCGATTTCGGTGGTATAGGCAAAGGTTACGCCGAAGACGAAATGATAAAAACCCTACAACAAAACGGCATTTCGGCAGCTATGGTTGAAGCCGGAGGCAATATTGTAATATCAGATGCGCCACCAAAAGAAAAAGGCTGGAAAGTAATTATTAACAATAAAGATTATTACCTGAAAAACTGCGGCGTATCAACATCAGGTAATATGTATCAGTTTGTAGAGATTGATGGTAAAAAATATTCGCATATACTAGACCCCAAAACAGGCATAGGTGTTAATGATTTTCAACAGATAAGCGTGATTGCCAAAGATGGAACAGTCTCCGACTGGTTATCAAAGGCGCTATCTTTAATGGATAAACACCGTAGCAAAAAGCTGGCAAAAAAAATGAAAGCAATCGTACTCTGATACTATTTAGGACTTTCGCTTAGGAATGGTTATAAAGCGGAGATTTTCGGTTTTCTTAGTTGTAATTTCAAAAAATCTGCAAATAATCCATTTCTAACTTGATATAAAGATTGATTAAGTTCTTTGGCTTTAATTTTAAGAGATAACCAAGCATGATAACAACAGGCTAAGTGGTTTCTTTGGGAACGGGCCGCACGACACTGACATTTTTCAGAGCCAGTTAGTTGTTTATATGCTCTGTGAAACTCTTCAACCTGCCATCTGACGGCGTTACTCTCTTTCACATCGTCAGCCCAAAGGTTAAAGTCTGAGGAATTGGTAATTACCCAGTCAATGTGTCCGTCTGTGGACACTATCTTGAACAGTTTCACTAAGAAAGGAACTTCTTTCAACTTAACCTCAATACCTATTTGGAGTTGTTTTTCAGACCACACTATGGTATCAAGGTGAATATACCCTTGCTCCTTATTAATACTAACGGTACGGTTGCTTTTCAGTGTTGTGAAAAATGTCCAACTGCTTCTATGTATTAACTTTAAATTATCTACTGATGCATACCAACTATCAAACAGAATAGTCCGTGCTTTAAGGTTTTTATCAGCAATAGTTCTAAGAAACATCTCCTGAAAATGGTCATTCTTGGTTTTACCATCAGTTTCAGGCGCATAAATTCGATAATCAATCGGGTAAAAATCCCCATCTTTACCTGATGAATGTATTAAATTTACTAATCCTATACCTTTAACTGTTCCATGCTCGTTACCAGAATATTGTTTTTTTACCAGTTCAATAAAGCGTGAATATCGCTTATCTTGAACGCTATCATCACATATAAGATAACTTTCTGAATCATCTTGTTCCCATACATAAGGCTTAGAAAGTTCCCACATTTGACGTGGTGTAAAGCGTTCTCGCTTTAAAAAATCACAGATAGAATCGTGGCTAACATTATCCAAATGATTTGCCATATTCGTACAAGTATAATTGAGAGGTGTACTCAATAAATACTCAACATATTGTCTTTTTGTTAGCATGAAGCTAACTTAATTATTTTTAGGCGCTTTAGCAAAAGCGAAAGTCCTAACTATTGTTTTCCTTCTTTTTCTTTTAGTGAGTAAGTAAGTTTACTGATAGAAAACACCTCACGGTTTGTGAGTGCATTATCTTTTCTGATGGTCTGGTAGCCGTAGGCTAGAAAACTATTTCCATACCAGGCAATAAGGCTCGTGCGGTCGGTATCTGTAATCTTTTCGGTTTCTGAACTTGTCTTTAAATCAAAGCTTTCTAGGTCTTTTACCTTTTCATCTTTGCGAACAATAACCGTTTTTATTAAATCTTCATTAGGGTAAGCCAATATATGAAAATCGCCCTGGCGGGTAATCTGTACCTTAGGGTTTAGCTCGCTGGATTCTACGTCTTTGAGCGAAACGCTGTTATCCCAAAGCAATTTACCGTTGTGGTCGAACCCACATAAAATGGCATGTGTATAACGGAAATTATTGTAGGTATCGTTACCGATACGATAACCTCGCCAGTTATTAATACTATTGTTTGCAGGTGCTTTATATTCAGGATAAAACACTTCTGCAATTACTATCCAGCCCTCTGCTGTAGGCACTATATCGTGCAACAACAATCGGTTTCTAAGCTTTACTTCTTTACCCCTCTCTTTTCTGAGTCTGATTTTGGCTTTTATCTTCTCTTCTTTTTTAGGAGCCATGAAACTAAAGAAATTATCCAGGTCTGAGAAATCAATGTATTGTATTTTAGAATCATTTGCCAGATTCTGCATATAAATACCAATAGATAGAGGCGAGCAACCTTCGGCATAATTACCGAGTAGCAAGGGTGTACCATTGTCTGTATAAAGTATCTTACCCGAAATAGGCGTTTTTTGCTTATCGCCTAAAGTCAATGTGTTTAGTGCTTTACCTTCGTAAGAGTAAGTTTTTATGATATACTGACAATTACGGTCGTTTTTAAGCATTACATATACTTTTTCGTTTTCAGCATTTACGTCTATTTCATTAATATTGAGGTGATTGGCATGTAGCTCGGGCAATACCTTAGAAGTTTTATCAAAGAAACTAAACATTACCACTACGGGGCGTTCGTTGTATTTGCCACCAATAAAAGCTTTGCTTTGTAACACTACAAAATGCTCAATATCCATATTGGTGAGCAAATTGCCCTCTACATAGGTTTTATCTCCCGTCTCTAAATCGAGCCGAAGTACTCGAATGTCTGTTTTTTCTCGTTTCTTAAAAAGTACAAATAAAAATCGCTCGTTCTGATAAATTCTGGTCAATAAAAACTCTTCTTCTGGCACAAAATTAGCTTGCCATATTTCGGTAAGAGTACTGTCGTAGCGGTAAAAATCTAAGGTCTTTTTTCTACGATAAAAATCTTCTTTTGAATAAAACAACAAAACACCGTTTTCTCCCATAGAAAACAGTTGGTGTTCTTCTTCACTATTACTGGTTTGTTCAAACTCTATCCTTTTTCCTTGTACCAATTGTGCAGAAATCGAAAAAGGTAACAGTAATAGAAAAGTAAAAATTAGTAGATAACGTTTATCGATGTCTTTCATAATAGCTAATCTTAAAATCAACGAGTTATTGCGCCTCTCTTGCCTAGCTCTACAACCTCTAAGTTAGACATTTTTCGATTATCTAACGTAAATTTCAACAAAGTTTTTACTTTATGAAAACCCTCATTCCCGGCTGCTCCCGGATTCATATAAAGCATATTATTCATTTTCTCGTCTCGTATCACACGCAGAATGTGTGAGTGCCCACAAACAAAAATATCTGGTATATGCTCTTTAAATTTCTTCTTTACAGCCGGATTATAATTAGGCGGAGCACCGCCGATGTGTGTCATCCAGATATTAAAGCCCTCAAGCGTGAAAAACTGATGTTCGGGCAACTTCCATTGTATTTCTTTTGAATCAATATTACCAAAAACAAAGCGTGTGGGTTTAAATGCCTCTAATTGCTCAATAATTGTTACTGAGCCTACATCGCCTGCATGCCATAGTTCGTCGCAATCTTTGAAATGTTCAAATACTCGCTCATCTAAATAACCGTGTGTATCTGATATGAGGCCAATGGTAGTCATGTTAGTAGATTTTCAATTGTCTGAAACTTCTATTATTCCGAAGCCCCCTTTTGCAATTCTCTTAACTTAATATATTTCAGCGTAGCATAAACTGTTTGCGCAAATGCCCACACAAATCCCCGGTAGCCATTCAGGAAGTTTAATCTGACGAAGTACTCAACCAAAAAAGTAATCGGAAACTTGGTGATAATTTTCAGAATAGAAGCCTTTTTACCTTTTTTATATAATTCCATAGCCATTCTTGACGAATAACTATTTACTTTCTGAAAGAAGTCAGTTACATCGGCATAGCTGTAATGCAAAACATGGTTATTGAGTTTGCCTACCTTCCCCTCAAGTATCACTTCCTCATGAATATCTTTAAGGTTATAATTGCCAAATTTCTTATTAAACAGGCGCAAACGTGGCATTTTATATTCTCGGCCATAGCGAAGCATTTCGCCAAGAAACACAATAGTACTTGGCACCATAAAGCCATTGTACTCATTGCCCAGCACCAGACGAGAGTTTATTTCATCTTTCAACTCCTTAGTTACTACTTCGTCGGAGTCCACAACCAGCACCCAGTCGTTGCTAGCATGTTTGGCGGCATGGTGCTTTTGTGCGCCATAACCTTCAAATTTTCGGTAATAAATCTGGCAGCCAAATTCTTTGGCAATCTCTAGTGTTCCGTCGGTGCTACCACTATCTAATACCACTATTTCGTTGGCCCAGCCGCTTACTGCTGCTAATACTTGTCTTATTGTGCGGGTGTTGTTAAAGGTGGTAATTGCTACTGAAAGATTCATCGAATGAGGTTTAAATTTCAAAAGTAATATTGTTTGCAGTTTTTAACATTGAAGTTGTTGAGAATTATTTCTTTCTTTTAAAAATGTGTTGTTTTGGCTACGACTGCATCAAATAATTTCAACCATAGCTCTGCTATGTTTTTATTATTTGATTTGTCTCGCTCAAAACACCCCTATTTTTAAACAGAAATTAAAATCCTAAACAACTTCATTGTAATTTTGCAAAAAAATTGACTCATAAATGATAGAAACCCACGCACATATTTACGACGACCAGTTTGACGAAGACCGAGGCGCAATGCTACAAAGAGCCTTTGATGCAGGCATAAAGCAAATCTGGATGCCAAACTGCGACCACGAGACTATTGACGGCATGCTGGCGCTAGAACAACAATATCCGGGTATTTGCTTGCCTATGATGGGCGTGCACCCGTGCTACATAAAAGAAAACTTTGAGCAAGAACTAAACATAATAGAAAACTGGCTTTCGCAACGAAAATTCCCGATGATTGGTGAGATAGGTATCGATTTCTATTGGGACTTGAGCTACGTGGCACAACAGGAAGAGGCTTTTATAGCTCAGTTACGCCTTGCACAAAAATACAATCTGCCTATTTGTATTCACTCTCGTAACTCTAAAAATGGCGAACTGAATGCCATTGTAAGATGTATTGAGCTGATTGAACAATTTGGCTGGAGCGATTTACGAGGTATTTTTCATTGTTTCTCGGGCAATCTGGAAGAAGCACAACGAGTAATTAGTCTTAACTTTTTGCTAGGCATTGGCGGTGTGGCTACTTTCAAAAACGGTGGTATGGACAAAGTACTTCCATCTATTGATTTACAACATATTGTGCTCGAAACCGATTCACCTTATCTGGCTCCAGTACCACACCGAGGTAAACGAAACGAAGTAGCCTATATTGAACTGGTAGCACGACGAATAGCCGAATTGAAGCAAATATCTTTTGCTGAAGTAGTGAACCAAACAACCATTAATGCCCTAAATTTGATACAAAAATAATTACCTGAACATTGAACCTGAAACTCCTTCTTTTAGGCATTTTATTTGCCGCTTCGTGGGCTTCGGCCTCGGCGGCGGCAAAATTCGGGCTCCGTTCGGTTGAGCCTCTGGTTTTGTTTCAGATACGCTTTCTGGCTGCCGGTATTATTATGCTTGCCTACTCGTTTCTGATTCAGAAAGACCGCCTACCTAAAGGCAAAGAATGGCGTGAGCTTACTATTTTTGGCGTATTGAATGTAACGCTTTACCTGAGTTTTTTTGTATTGGGTATCAAAGAAGTAGCAGCAGGCATTGGTAGTCTTTCAACTGCTACAAATCCTTTGTTTATCAGTATTCTATCTGCATTCTGGATAGGTCGTAGCGTAAAACTGGGCGAGTGGATGGCAGTATTGCTGGGTTTAGTAGGCGTTGCCGTAGCAACCTATCCCCTACTTCAACAAAGCCATGCTACACCTTTGGGGCTTATCTATATGGCTCTGAGTATGCTTTCGTACTCTATAGCTACTATTTATTATTCTAATATCGACTGGAAGCTATCAAGAACAGCCATTAACGGCTGGCAGGTATTCCTTGGGGGTATCCTGATGCTTCCACTTACTTTCCTGTTGCATAAAGCACCAAATAATTTCGACCTCACCTTTATCCTTTCGGTGCTCTGGCTGATATTCCCGGTTTCAATACTTGCCGTACAACTGTGGCTATATTTACTAAAAGTTGATGCAGTAAAAGCCTCCTTCTTTTTATTCCTATGCCCTATTTTTGGGTTTATTTATTCATATTTTCTGCTTGATGAACCCATCACCTACCATACTTTTCTGGGTACTGCCTTGGTAATCGTTGGGTTGTATATAGGGCAACGAAAAAAAACAGAGAAAGCAACCAGCGAGTAATTTATTGTTGAAGTTTAGAGCAGAAATACACATTTATATTTCATATTTACGTTAACGAAGTATTTACTCGACTTAAATTATGAAATATACTATTTTTACAAGCCTTGCTATGTCTACAGTTCTGTGTCTTTCGCTCATGAACGCTTGTAGCAAACAAGGCCCTACCGACCCAGTAGATACAGCAGAGTCGAGCTTTGATTTAATTCAGAACAGAATTCTTACCAGTTCTTGTGCCATACCGGGTTGCCATGCTTCCGAAAACGATGGTTCTTTTGCACAACACGGGCTGGTTCTTGCCAAAGGCAAAGCTTATAACAATCTTTTTGAAATTGCCCCCAAAAACGAACTTGCAAGAGCCGACGGACTGAAACTAGTAAAAGCCTTTAACTCGCTACAAAGTCTGTTTTTTCATAAAGTAAATCCTGATAACAGCCACCATGGTGGCAAAAACTATGGCAGCACTATGCCACTAGGCAATGCGCCGCTCTATGCGGGCCAGATAGAATTTATACGACGTTGGATTGAAGCAGGTGCTCCCGAAAAAGGTAATGTGGTAGAAACATCCTTATTAGATGATAAAACACCTAGTGAAACAACTCCTTTCGAGGTTTTGGCAGCTCCTACAGCCGGAATGGGCTACCAGATGAAACTTGATAAGTTTGATGTTGCACCTAAATTTGAGCGGGAATTATTTGTGCGAAAACCCCTAGGCAATACCGAAACAGCCTATATAAACCGCATTCAGATAAAAATGCGGCCGGGTAGCCATCATTTTATTTTATACGGGTTCAGAAACCCCGAGAACCTTGCGCCATTGAATCAGGTACGGGATTTACGCAATGCCGATGGCTCGCTCAATATTCTTACTTTTCAACAAATGGGTAATCATATTTTTAATTTTGGTGGCAGCGAAGCAAACATGGACTATACTTTTCCTGAAGGTACTGCCGTAGCCATAGCACCCAATGCCACTTTCGATATGAATTCGCATTATTTCAATACAGGCACAAGCCCGATTCCCGGCGAAGTCTACATTAACCTTTATACAACCAATAAAGCCAATGTAAAAAACACCTTGAAAGTGCTTGACTTAGCCAATCAGAACCTTAACATTCCACCCAAACAAAAGACAGTTATTTCAAAAACTTTTACTTTCGATAAAAACATAAAAGTAGCCATGCTTTTCTCTCACACCCATAAATTAGGCGAAAAGTTTGAAATACTAATCAAAGGTGGTAGCCGTGATGGTGAAGTGGTTTATACTTCTGGTGATTGGGAACACCCCGAGAAAATTAATTATACACCTTATATTTCAATAAAAAAAGGCGAAGGGCTCACTTCCCGTATTACTTATAATAATACAACAGACAAAACCGTGAGATTCGGCCTAACCACCGAAGACGAAATGGGGATAATTTTCGGCTATTATTTTGAAGAATAATGCCCAAACTAAGACAAAAAAGCCTGAGAATGTTGCTATTCTCAGGCTTTTTTGTCTTCTACAATTCTACTTCAATTCACTACTAACCGAAAAGAGGAAAATTATCATAAAAATATCTAACACAGGTACTAAGCTTACTTTGAGAGCAAAGTCATAATTATGACGGGCATATGCAACCCAGGAAATAATTTGTGTAGAAATAATTAAGATGGGTAAAGCAACAAGAGTTCCAAAAATCCACCATGTTCTTTTAGTGGCGCCTGAATCAAATACAAACGGAGACATCATGGCACCAAATGCAGCAGGAATCAGAATGACTAACATAATAATGTTAGCAATTAAACTACATGTTTTCATAAGGGGTTAGTATTTAAAGGGTAAGATTAAGTAAATATAACTTAATCTTCGCATAAAAATTATTTTTTTAATAAAAAAAGCACGTAATTTTAGCATTCCAAAACTTTTATGAATAACTTATCACTACAACTAGGTATTTTCTGACTAAAAACTTTTCAGATTCAGAAACCCTATTGTGATTTTACGAGTCTTTACCAATGACCCCAGCAAAAACAAGCAAGTATCGATCATTACTGCTCTTATTAATCTTTTTCTTATCAGGCTTTGCCGCTCTCATTTATCAGGTAATCTGGCAACGATGGTTGGTTTTCTACACCGGTATCAGTTCTGTTAGTATCAGTCTTATTGTATCGGCCTTTATGGCTGGTTTAGGTTTGGGCTATTTAGCCGGAGGCCAACTAGCCGACCGTGCAGGTAAAAACCGCCCGATATTGTATTTTGTATTGGCCGAATTAGGCATTGGTCTCTTTGCCTTGGTCAGTAAAAGTATTATCTACGACTGGCTCTATTTATCAAATGCCTTACAGGCAGGTGGTGGTTTTCAGATTTACCTCATTCTTTTCCTGATTTTACTTTTTCCTACTTTCCTGATGGGGCTTTCGTTGCCCCTGTTATCAAAGGCATTTGAACAGAAGACCTCCGAGAAGCAGGCCAATTATATAAGCTTATTATATTTTACCAACACACTTGGGGCAGCAATTGGTACTTTTGTTACCTCTTTTGTACTTATCCGTGTGATGGGCTTCGAAAGCGCCGTTCGTCTAGGGGCTTTGCTGAACTTTACCTGTGCCATTACTTCGGTTATTATTTATTACACAGAAACCAGAAAGAATACAGCACAAACTACAAAAGAAAGCGCTACTTTACTTACTGACTCTAAATCAGCAGGATTTACATGGAACCGTAACTTCACTTACTGGATTCTACAATATACAACCTCGGGTTTCATGGCTATTTGCTTCGAGATAATGTGGTTTCGTATCATTGAAACCATGATGAAATCGGTTGCACTTACGTTTTCTATCATTCTGGCTATTTACCTTGGCATGATGGCCATAGGAACTTATTTTGGTGTTCGGTTTGCCAAAAACTATAAAGGCAACAGGCTAAAACTGTTTCTTAATTCTCAATACTTCTTATATTTTTATACCATTGGCTCAATAGTTATCTTACAATGGGCTGTTAAAGATGTATCGGCCTTCTCTTTCTTGTTTGATTATTTAAAAAGCTACGAAACCTCTTTTGCCACAAATATAGCCATTACCACTATGCTTGTGATTCCGATGTTTCTGATGGCTGTCCCGACCTTTATTATGGGCTTTAGCTTTACTATCTCACAATTAATCATTCAGGATAAGTTCGAAGAAGTAGGCCGCAAAGTAGGTTGGTTACAGTTTATGAATATTGTAGGCTCAACGGCAGGTTCATGGTTTGTAACACTGGTGGGTTTCAATTATTTGGGCACCTCTCTTACCATTAAGTTAATAAGCTTAATAGGTCTGGTGTATATTTTTATTATGCACAAGCACCGTTTCAATTCAATGCTTGTGCGTATCAGCATGGCTGTTGGGCTTGTGCTGGCTGTTTTCTTGCTACCAGCAAACGAAAAATTCTGGATGAAACTGGGAGGAATGACCAGTGAAAAAGATTTTATTATCAGAGAAGACGAAACGGCACTATCATTCATCAAAACTTTTGGCGGCAATGCCTTTGTATATACCAATGGCTTAGGACAAAGTATGTTTCCCTTCAATCAGGACAATACACACATTGTATTAGGCGCAATTCCGGCCCTTATACACCCTAGCCCCGAAGATATTGGTATTATTGGTTTAGGTTCGGCAAGTACGCTTTATAATGCAGGTGGTAGAGAAGTTACCAAAAATCTCGATTGCTTTGAGGTAATTATAAACCAGCCAGATGCTGTTTACGAATACGTAGAACGCAGTAAAGATAGCTCGGCCTATTATATCATGACCGATAAACGTGTAAATCTGATTTTGCAAGACGGACGCTATTTCTTACACAGAAACGAAAAAAAATATGACATTATAGAAGCCGATGCGCTAAGACCAAAGTCTTCGTATTCGGGTAATTTGTATTCTGTTGAGTATTTCGAGCTTTTAAAGTCAAAACTGAAAGATGGCGGCATGGCTATTACGTGGGGCGCTACCGAACGTATCAAAAATGGTTTTCTGAATGTGTTTCCGTACACTTATGAGTTTGGGGGATTTATGTTGGTAGGTTCTAACAAACCGCTGCAGCTTAACGAAGCCGAAATCATGAAAAGACTGGATGACCCATTCACAAAAGCGCATTATGCCCGTGCCAATATTGATGTATATGCTTTATTGAGCAGCACCCTACAAAGCAAACGTATTTTACAGAATGGCACTACTCAAAACAAGCGAAATGTGAATCTTGATATGTGGCCGAAAGATGAATTTGATTTTGGCAGAATATGGGCTAATATTCTGAAAGACGAAGACTAAATTTATCATAAGTTAAAAACGGAAAAGCCCTCTGGCACATTCGCCTCAGAAGGCTTTTCCGTTTGTCATAAGTTCTATTCTAATATTAACAGCAAAATTCTGTTTATCTTCTGTTTTTAGGCGGTGAAGGCATTGCCGTGGTTTTATTAGTAACACGTGCCTTTTTCTGGTTTTTCTTTTTTGGGTCTGGTGTTGCCATAGTAGCAAGCGTACAACTCAATAAAATAAGTAATGTGAGTATATTTTTCATGTTGACTGCTGTTTTAGATTAGTTACAATTAGCATAATTATAGGTAGTAATAAACATTGCTTTTTCCAGTTTATTTTCAGCCTCTTGTTTAGTTATAAAACCATTTTCGTTATAAGTATATTTATTAGCCACATCCCACGACAACCTGGTAGTTGCCATAAAGTTTTCCCAGTTTTCGTCATAATGTGTGATAGCCTGTGCAGTACCTACAATTATATTAGCAGGTTGAAGATTAAGCGGAATAGAATAAATAAGGTCGCTGGTAAACAATTTAGGGTCGAAAGGATGCCCCTTAATTGCTATATCATAATTCTTTTTAGTTTTATCTGTTTCGTAGGTTTTTACTTCATATTGATCAACTATAGAATTACCCAGCTTTACGGTTGACTTAGAAAATATTCCGCCTGGGCCATTATATTCGTATGCAACATTAAAGCCATCCATTAACGTAGTGTAGCTTGATATACGCTTCTGGGCATCTGTCTTAATCATAAATTGTTCGTAAAGTTCTCCTTCAGGAGATTTGAAGTCGGCTCTTGTTAATGCACCGCTATTGTCATAGATATAATCATCAATATATCCTTCGCTGTTCACAACTTTTACTAAATTACCAGTTGCATTGTAATCAAACTTGATAGTAAGATTCAGAGGTTTACCTTCTTCATCTTTCCATGAATATAATATTTCAGTTAATTGATTAGCTGCGCTAAACTTATATACATAGCTGCTGCCATCTTCGTAGGCAACTTTCTGAATCTGGCAATCTTTAGCCATAGGGTCTTCAGTAATTGTAGATTCTGGCTTGCAGGCGATAGCAAATAAAATAATAATAGAGTAGATGATTTTCTTCATAGCCATAAAGCTGTTTTAATGTAAAAGAATTTAAGGTTAATTACGGTTTAAAAGTTTTGTTCAACTCATGATTTTGTTATAAATCGGTTTGTTTATTTTTTAGCAGTTTGTCGAAAGCAATACTGTTTTCATTCGTTTTATCAATTTTTCAGATTTATTTCCGAAATCCACCTGCTTTTGTTAAATTTCCATAGATTCAGAAAACACGTAAATCGGTTGAAAAACGTATATGGTTTGATGTGACAAAATTCTGTAGAAATAATAGTTCATTCAATAAGGCAATTGTCCTATTTTAATCTGTTTATAGCCCTATATGAGGTCAGCACTACTCCACCTGGTTCTGTATATATGCTTTTTTACAAGCAACACCAGTGCTCAATCAAATGTTGATTATTTCAGAGATGCGGGCAAGCAATTGCCTCTTAGTGCTATTGCCAATAAAAATTTTCGGCCACTACCAAATAAGCTCATCAGTTTCGGAAAAGATAGTGCCAACCACTGGCTCAGGATTCATATAAAAAACAATAAAGCACAATTTGAAAAATACTTTTTCGAGATAGACTTTGTATGGCTAGATTCTGTGTGTTTTTATAAGCAAGACTTTACACTGGTAAAAGCTCTTTCGTGGCAAACACCTTTTGCAGAAAGACTCTACGCTCATCAGAATTTTATTCTACCCATTTTATTAAAACCGCACAGCGATACTACCATATACACCAGGCTATACAAAAAACGGATGTTAATTAAAGGAAATGCCAGCGTCAAAAAAGAAGAGGTTTTCTTTTCAGACCATACTTTTGACACCAGTTTTTACAGTTTTTTTACGGGTATTGTAGCTATAGTTTTTATGTTTGCAATGGCTATTTTTTTTACTAACAAAGATTGGGTTTATCTCTATTATGCCTTTTATGTAATATTTAGCCTAGGTTTTACCCTCACGGCCTCGGGGTTCTTTTTACCCCTGTACCAGAAAGGTTTCGGCTTTGTTTCAGGTGCCGAACTCCGCAATTGGTTACTATGGTTCTCTCTGGTCTTTCTGCTGCTTTTTATAAGGAACTATATTCTGGGTGGGCATGTATTCAACCGTATCAATCTTATTATCTGGAGAATTACATTAGGTTTGATGCTTGCATTGGTCTTTCAGCGGCTGGCAATTATTTATTTTGAGGAAACAAGAGGTATAGCACCTTATTTGCTGCTTGTAATGATGATATGCTGCTTTTTACTTACAATAGTGCTAAGTTTTTATCTTGTTGTTTACAGTTATACAAACAAAATTAACCCTTCGCTGGCTAAAAACTACCTGATTGGCATTACGCCTTTTTTTATATTTGGTGTCTTATCTTATTTCCGCACTTTTGAGTTTATCGGGCACACCTGGCTGCTTAACCAGCAAGTGCAGGTTATATGTGTGGTTTTTGATATAGTTGTATTAATGTTTGGTCTGAGCATTCGTTATAGAGCTTTGCGTGAAGAGAAAGAGAAACAGGCTCGTCTGGCACTTGAAAACAAGCTGGCACTCCAATACGAAAAAGAGCGCATCAGCCGTGACCTCCACGATAGTGTTGGCTCGCAGCTTACCATTGTTGCTACCAGCCTTGATGCTGCTACTTACCTGGCTTATAAGCAAAAACTTGAACCCCAGAAACTCGAAAGAATCAACGAAAATATACGTGAGGCAGTGCAGAGCCTACGTGATACTATCTGGGCAACGCACCAGTCTAAAATAAGTTTAGACGATTTTGATAAACGCCTGCGCAACTATGCACTAAAAGTAATTGAAGACAAACTAAAGGTAACTATTGATTTTACTGTGTCTGATACCGATGTGTATATGAGTTCTATGCAGGCCATTAACCTTTTCAGGGTTATTCAGGAGGCAATACAGAATGTACTCAAACATGCACAAGCTACCCAGCTTGAAATCTGTTGTACTCAAATAGAAGGCACTATAAGCCTGTCAATCATCGACAATGGCGTAGGTCTGTCAACAGAAAGTTTAAAGAGTACTGACTCTTACGGCATAAAAAATATGCACAACCGGATAAATGAAATTAAAGGTGTGCTAAAGATAGAGTCGGTAGCAGGCAAGGGGACTAAAATTTGTATAGAAATACCTATTTATGCGGCAAATGCCCTATTGAAAGAGTGATAAATAAGGCATTAATTTGTAAAAATATTATTCGCTTCTTATGAATACTATCAGCATAGGTCTTGTAGACGATAACCCCGCTTTGTTGAACAACATCAGCGATAACCTTTCGGTTTTTGAAGAATTACACATTGATTTCAAAGCAATAAATGGAGTAGATGCTCTGGAGAAACTCAAAGTGTACAGCCCTGATATTATTCTGATGGATATTGAAATGCCCGAGATGGATGGCATTAAAGCTACCCTTGAGATAAAAAAGAAGAATCCTCTACAAAAAATAATGATGCTTACCGTACTTGACCGTGACGATAAGATTTTTGAGGCTATAAAAGCAGGTGCTTCGGGCTATTTGCTGAAAGACGAAAAACCTAGCAAGATTCTGAGAAGCATAGAAGAATTAATGGATGGAGGCGCACCGATGTCGCCCATTATTGCAGCCAAAACGCTTAATATATTAAGAAGAGAGGTAATTATTGAAGAAGAGAAAGAAAGAGCTTTAGTATCACCTCAATCGTTTAATTTAACAAAGCGTGAGGTTGAAATTCTGGAAAAAATTGCCAGTGGTTTAAGTTATACCCAAATTGCCGACCAGTTGTTTATTTCGGCCAAAACTACCCGAAAACATACCGAAAATATCTACATGAAACTGCATGTACATTCAAAACTCGAAGCTGTAAAACTAGCTCAGAAGAATAAATGGGTTTAAAAAAGGCTATTCTTTAATAACCTACTGCCATAAAATAATAAATCGGTACTGAATTGCTTCGATACCGATTTATTGTACTTTATGATGTTATGAAAATTATTTCGCAATTTCCATACTTACTTCACGTGCATTGATAGTTTTGCCATTCATACCATCTAATACGCGTTTTACGTCTTGTTGTGGTACTTCTACAAAGCTGAATTTGTCATAAATATCGATTTGACCGATAGCACGACCTGCAATACGAGCTTCTGAGGTAATAGCACCTACAATATGGTTTGGCGCAACGTTGTCTTTACGACCTAGGCTGATAAACAAACGAACCATGTCTGTTCTGCCCGAACCACGGCTACCTGGCTCCTGACGTCTGTCTCTTGGTTCGAAACGACGTTCACCACTGCGTTGTTCTCTACCACCAGATTCACGGCGACCACCATCTCTTCCACCAAAGCTGTTTCTTGAGTCTTTTCTATCGAATCTTGAGTCTTGACTTCTTGGCTCGCGGTAGCTATCAGATAATTGTGCATCAGAAAATTCACTTTTTACTGCGCCTACCTGCATGTTAATTAATGCAGCCATTATTTGTGCATCAGAGTATCCTTCTTCGCTCAATTCACCAACAATATCTTCATAAAAGTTATCAACGCCAGAAAGAAGTGTTTCTCTTACTTGATCCAAGAATTTACGATGACGAGTTTTTACTAATTCATTGAATGTAGGAATTTTCCCTTGTTCAATTTTTACTTTAGTATAATTTTCAATATCACGAAGACGGTATTTATCACGACCCGAGATAAGCATAAAGGCTTTTCCGGTTTTACCTGCACGACCTGTACGGCCAATACGGTGTACGTAATATTCTAAATCTTGTGGTACATCAAAGTTAAATACTGCATCTACGCCCGATACGTCAATACCACGAGCTGCTACGTCTGTTGCAACCAGAATAGTAGTTACACCTGCACGGAACTTACTCATTACTTGCGAACGCACTTGCTGGCGCATATCACCGTGAAGCCCTTCGGCTGCATAGCCACGTACTTGTAAATCGCTTACAATTTCATCTACTTTCGATTTAGTATTTGCAAACACCAACATCAATTTCAAATCATGTACATCTATTAAGCGAGTCATTACCTCCATCTTAGCTTCCTTGCGCACAGCAAAGAAAAACTGCTCGATATTGGCATTTGATACTTCTTTTTTCAATGTTTTTACGATTTCAGGATTTTTCTGAAAACGTTTGGTAATAGAAAGAATCTCAGGCGACATTGTTGCAGAAAACAACAAAGTTTGTCTTTCTGTAGGAGCAAAAGCAAGAATTTTCTCAATGTCTTCACGGAAACCCATGTTCAACATTTCATCTGCTTCGTCAAGAATAGCAAGTTTAATATTGCTTAAAACTAAAGTTTTACGCTCAATGTGGTCCATGATACGGCCTGGCGTACCAACTACAATTTGCGAGCCTTTCTTTAATGCCAAAAACTGACGCTCGTAAGACTCACCACCGTAAATGGCAGCTACATTAAGCCCTTTTTTATACTTAGCAAGTTTCTGGATTTGTTCTTTTACCTGAAGTGCCAACTCACGTGTTGGGCACATAATTAAAACCTGTGTATTTCTATCAGTTTCATCTACTGCTTCTATGGCCGGTATACCAAAGGCTGCAGTTTTGCCTGTTCCTGTTTGCGCCTGACCAATTACATCGCCACCACGCATTACTACTGGGATTGCGGCTGATTGTATAGGTGTTGCGTACTCAAAACCAAGTTCTTCAATTGCACGAAGAACATACTCCGAAAGCGGGAGCTCGGAAAATTTCACTACTTCCATCAAGGATAAGATATTTGTTTAGTCGGAACTAACACTGCCGTTCTCACGCAAAACCGTGACTGCCCCGAATGCCGAAAAAAAATAATAAAGCGAACGATGAGAACCACCCGTTGCCTGCTCTGAAAGGAATTTGAATGAAAGAGAAACTCTTTGTGTCGAATTTTTATTACTGCAGAGGCTCCATACGGATGTGCCTTTTAAAACTTCTGCAAAACTAATACTAATATTCCGATTCACCAAGGGTTTGGCTAAAATAATTGTATTTTTTCTAGAATAGTGACCCTTTATTGGCTAAAAAATCACTATTCTAATAACAAATATTATTTATCCAATCAATTGAGTTTTGTAATGGCCTGATAAACCAGCACTTTGAATTTGCTACTCAAATCGCCATAGCTGTTTGGCACTTTCTGGGTCATTATTAAACCTATGATTCCCTCCTTTGGGTCGGCCCAATAAGTAGTACCAAAATAACCACCCCAATCGAAGGTACCAACTGACGGAGGCAACTTTGCAGCTTCTTTTTCGGTAGTGATACTAAAGCCAAGGCCAAACTTATTATTGCCCACGTTTATATCGCCAATCTGGTTATGAATCATCATATTTACCGTAACAGGCCCTAGCAATTGTTGCCCCTTATATTTGCCACCATTGAGCAACATCTGTAGAAACATGGCGTAGTCGGCAGCAGTAGATACCAAACCTGCGCCACCCGCAAAATAAGTACCTTTTTCTTTGGCATAATTGCCATAGTTGCCGCTTACTTTCATTACTTTCTTCTCTTTGTCTTCGGTATTCAGGGCCGTTAAACGATTAAACTTAGACTCGGGCAAATAAAAATAGGTATCATTCATACCTATTGGCTTAAATATACGCTCTTGCAAAAACACATCGAAACTCGTGCCTGATATTACTTCTACAAAATAACCCAGTACATCGGTATTCAAGCCATAAGACCATTTTTCGCCCGGATTATGTATCAAGGGCATTTTTGCCAATCGGTTGATAGCATCTTTTAATGTATAATTAGGGGTCCCTATTCCGCTCGGGATATCGTTTTTAGCATAAATAGCTACAGCCTCCCTACTACCAATACCTGCATAACTAATACCCGAAGTATGTGTCAGCAAATCTCTGATAGTGATTTCTCTTTTAGCCGGAACCGATGTATATGAACTATCTGCCTCGTTGAATTTTTCTAACACAACCGGATTTTTGAACGAAGGAATATATTTTGAGATAGGGTCATCGAGTAAAAACTTGCCTTCTTCATACAACATCATCACGGCTACACTTGTAATAGCCTTGGTTTGAGAAGCAATTCTGAAAATAGCATCTTTGGGCATTGCCTTTTTGGTTTCGAGGTCATCAAACCCTAAGCCCTTATGATACACAATTTTACCATTTCTTGCCACCAGTACCACAGCACCTGCGGTATAAGATTTTTCAACATATTCGTTCACTACTTTATCAATACGCTGTAAGCGTTGCGTACTCATGCCTTGGCTTTCGGGTGTGGCAAATGTTAGCGACTGAGAAAAGGCAGAATAACTTAGCAAAAAAACAAGAATAAAAGAATTGAAATATTTCATGATAGAGAGGTTTGAACAGATTTGAATTTTTAGAAACAAATATAAAGTTTCTCTTTGATTTTCAAGCATATTCAAGGTATTGCATTTTGTATGTTTCGGTATTCAAAAAAATCAGATAAATTGAATACATTTGGAATAACAAACACGCCTATTTATGATTCATGAATCTTTCTTTGAAACCGATACCAAACAACGCAAAATATTTTTTCAGAAATGGCTACCGGAGCAATCTGCTGTGGGCATCATTGCTTTAGTGCATGGCTTAGGCGAACACAGCAGCCGATATGCCCATGTAGCTGAAATCTTTACTTCGCAAGGCTTTGCCATGATAGCCGTTGATACCTACGGACACGGACAAACCACAGGCAAAAGAGGCCACGCCGACTCAATGGAAGCTTATATGGGGCAAATCAGCCGTTTGCTTACATTAGCCAAAGAAGCAGTACCCAATAAGCCTGTTTTTCTATACGGCCACAGTATGGGTGGCGCATTAGTACTCAACTATGTGTTCAGACATAAACCTGACATAAACGGACTTATTGCCACCGCACCGGCTGTTCGCCCGGGTTTTGAGTTACCTAAACCCCTCTGGATTATCGGTAAAATAGCCCGTGCCATTGCCCCGTCTTTTACACAGGCCAACTCGCTTGATATAGAAAACCTTTCGCACGACCGCACCGTGATTGACAAATACAAAGCCGACCCACTTGTGCACAATCAGGTGTCGGGTATGGTGGGTATCACACTTATAGAATGGGGAGAATGGCTACTGAAAAACGCAAAACATGCACCCGTACCGCTATTAATAATGCATGGCTCAGAAGATAAACTAACCAGCTACGAAGCCAGCAAACTTTTAGCTTCTCAATTATCAGGCGATGTAACTTTTAAAAGCTATGAAAAGCTTTATCATGAAATTCATAATGAGTACGAGAAACAAGCTGTTATGAATGATATGCTGAACTGGATAAAAAAGCATGTATAAGTTTCGGGGGCTGGCACAGTATTTTTTTGTATCTTTATACACAAATCCGAGAAAATTTAAAAGCCACAAAATTCGTCAATGAAACTTGCTATCAGTTGCCAGCTTGATTATGAAATCGAACAAAATACACCACTTATCCTGATGCTCCGCCCTCGTAGTGGTTCAGGGCAGTGGATTATTAAAGAAGAATACTTACTAGAACCCAGTGTACCAGTAAGCGAATATACCGACTTATACGGTAACCTTTGTCAACGACTATTTACGCCTCAAGGCAGTTTTACCATTAAAACATCGGCAGTTGTTGAAGTAACCGAGCAGATAGATGTAGATTTTAGTGCTAACTTTGTGCCGGTACAAGAGTTGCCGGACGAATCTCTGATTTACTTACTGCCAAGCCGCTATTGTGAGTCTGATAAAATGGGTAATTTAGTAACTACAATTGTAAAAGACACCCAAACCGGATACGAGCAGGTAGAAACTATCAGACAATGGATTTATGAAAATATCCGTTACGAATACGGGTATAGTAATGCCTCTACCTCGGCACAGAATACATCAGAGGGACGTGTAGGTGTATGCCGTGATTTTTCGCATCTGGGTGTTGCCCTTTGCCGAAGCATAAATATCCCTGCCCGTTTTGTGGTGGGTTATCTTCACGAGCTAAAGCCGATGGATTTACACGCCTGGTTCGAAGCCTATCTGGGCGGCCGCTGGTACACTTTCGATGCCACTCAAACCGAACCAAAAGGCAATAGAGTGGTGTTAGCGTATGGGCGAGATGCCGCCGATGTTGCGCTGGCAACACAATTTGGAAACATGGAGTTGGTAAGTATGTTTGTAAATGTAGAGCAAGCCCAGGAATAATGTTTTTTATAAATACTCAAGAATGTCTGAATTTAATATATATAGTTCTTCTGCGGGGTCGGGTAAGACCTTTACTTTAACTAAAGAATACCTGAAATTACTATTTATTAATGGCGATAAACCCTTTTATTTCAAACAGATTTTAGCCATTACTTTTACCAACGATGCCGCTAACGAAATGAAAGAGCGCATCCTGAGAGACTTGAAAGCAATTGCTGATATTGAGAATTTTAACGAGCAATCAAAATCGTGGGATGTGTTTCAGGAAATTCTTAAAGAAACCAACTTATCGGCAGAAGAGATTCAGACAATAGCTGCCAAAGCATTTAAAAATATCATTCTTGAGTATTCAGACTTTGCTGTTAAAACCATTGATAGTTTTGTTAACCAATTGGTAAATGCTTTTACCGAGGAGTTGGATATGCCTTTTAATTATGAAATTGTGCTAGATACCGACCGCATAATGACCGAGGCAGCAGAGCGGCTAATTGAAAAGGCAGGAGCTGAAGGCAATGAAGAAATCACTAAGATTCTGGAAGGCTTTATAGAAGAAAAAGTAGGCGATGGACAAAGCTGGAATTTCGTAACCGAAGAATTAGCTAAATTTGGTAATCACCTTATAAATGACCAGTTTTATTCTTTACTTATAAAAATTGACGGCCTTGGCGATAAAGATTTCAGCGAAATAGCTAATAATATTCATACCTATCTGAAATGGTTTGGCAGCACAATTACAGGGCTAGCTAATAGTGCAATAGAGCTGATAGAAAACGAAAATCTGCTTATTGAAGATTTTACCCAAAAAGGCAAAGGCATTGGCGCTTATTTTTATAATATGCGTGACGATTTTGAGAACGAGTATTATTATAAAAAAGATTCGTCGCCCAATTCTTACCATTGGGCAGCAATCAGAGAAGACAAGTGGTATAGTGCCAAGGGCACACCCGCACCTACAAAAGCCAGCATAGACCACATAAAAGAAAACCTGCGAAGCATTTTTTATGAAATGCAGGATTTTAAGGACAAAAACCTTAAAAAATATACACTTTATAATCTTCTAAGGCCTAATCTGCGAAAGCTGTCTTTATTAAAAAAAATAAAGGCTGAGTTTGATTACGTTTTGAAAGAAAAAAATCAGGTATTTATTGCAGAGTTTAACCGCAAGATTCTGAACATTATTCTGTCAGAGCCTGTGCCTTTTATTTATGAGCGCATCGGCGAAAAATACAAACATTTATTGATTGATGAGTTTCAGGATACTTCCGATATGCAGTTTTATAACCTGCTGCCGCTCATCGAAAACTCACTGGCAGGCAATAATTTTAATCTGATAGTTGGCGATGCCAAACAGGCTATTTACCGATGGCGTGGTGGCAAAATGGAACTCATTGTGCATTTGTTTAAAGGCAATATACAGGCCCTTGTAGAAAGTCCACTTATTCAGAGCCATCAAAGAGATCAGTTTTTTGCTATCAAAAACAGGCTGAAGCCCAAGGCACTTATTACTAATTATCGGAGTGCACAAGAAATCATCGATTTCAATAATACTTTCTTTAGCTCTATATTATATAGATATTCTAATGAGTTTAAGCTTTTACCCGATGTATATGAAGATTTCAGACAAGAGAAATCAGGCAAATCACTTACCGGAGGGCATATTCAGTTTGAGTTTCTGGACTACGAAAAAGAAAGTACCAACATGCTTAACCGTACACTTGAGCTTATTCAGCAAGTGATACAAGAAGGTTATAGCCAGGGAGACATAGCCATTTTGTGCCGCCGCAATAAAGAGTCGGCACTAGTAGCTAATTTTCTGACAGAAGCAGGATACCAGATTATATCTCGAGACTCCCTTTTGCTTAAAAACTCTTCGTCGGTACGTCTGTTAGTAGCTTTTATGCGCATTATCAATCAGCCTGATAACCGATTGGTAAAATCGGAAGCTGCTTATCTATTCTATCAGACCATACTTAATCGCGTACCCGATAGCCATGACAATACCGAAATAAGCGAAGCAGTGGAAGCTACCGACCCAATGCGGTTTTATGAGATTTTCACGAAACATGGTTACCACCTCGACCCAATTGTGATGATAAAGTCGGGCATTTATGAGCTTGCTGAAAAGATTATTGATGCCTTTGATTTATTTAACCGTACCGACCAGAAAAACTACTTATTCAGATTTCTGGATGTTGTGCTTAATTATAGCCTGAAAGACAGTAATCACTTACAGGATTTCCTGACCTATTGGGAAGATAAAAAAGATACTTCGGCTTTGTCGGTAAAATCTCCGGCCGAACAAGATGCTATCACTATTACCACCATTCACCGCTCTAAGGGGCTTGAATATCCCGTTGTCATTATTCCATTTGCCCATTGGTCGCTACGCCCGCAAGCCTACGCCGAAATGTGGGGAGACCTGGAAACATTAGATTACGAAGAACTTTCTTACCAATCAGAAGACCGCACTTCTCGTCTCCTTTCTTCGCCCATTAAGTTTAGCGAAAGATTGAGTATGACTGACCTTTTAGGACAATATAACGACGAAATGCAGGCCACTTTTTTAGAAAACCTGAATATGCTTTATGTAGCTTTTACAAGAGCCGCCGATAAGCTATTTGTGATTTCGCAGAAAAACCATTACAAAAAAGTGCAGGGTGTTGGGGAGTTAATGCAGAACTTTCTGGAAATTGGAGGCTTTTTTGACCCTGAAGTAAATATTTACGAAATAAACAAAGGCTCGTTTATCAAAAAGCCGACTAAGAAAACCCCGAATGAAGACAAAATATATTTAAGTCGGATTATCAGCGAAGACCGTAGCAACCGACTACGCCTCAGAAGGATCTCTGAAAAGATATTTGATACCGAAACGCTCGAGAAAAGTAAAGATAAAAACAACAAGGTGCGCTCGGCGTTTGCTAAAATCAGTACCCGAAACGATATACCAAACGCACTACGGGAATTGGAATTTGAAGGCATTATCAGCCCTAAGGAAGGGAATGAAATGAGAGAAGCCATTGATACAATTATCAATCTGCCCCTGTTAACACCTCTTTTTGAAGAAGACCTGATTATTGAAAACGAAAGAGAGATATTGCAACCTAACGGAGAAATACAACGCCCTGACCGTGTGGTAATAAAAGATGATATGGTGTATATTGTTAATTATAAACCGGGGCGCAGCAATGATTTTTTCCAGAAAGAACGAGACATACGAGAAATACGTGATTTGGGTATATTATATCAGCAAATGGGCTCTGAAAAATTAAAACTCATGCTAGTTTATTTAGAATCGGTTGATGTGGTAGAAGTTAGCATATAGAAAAGAAATATGCAATAAAGATTATTAGCTGAATTGTAAAAAGGTCAGGATATGCTGCAAATAAATACCCTGACCTTTTACTATTAGTAAGAAAATCACATTTCAACTCCCAAAAAGATTTTTACCTATAAACGCATTTCTGAACTTACCTTTAGGGTCATATTGTGCAATCAGTTTTTTGAAATCATCTAGCTTCTCGATACGAGACTGTAATACCTGCGGAGGCATAGTGAAGAGCTTACCCCAATGCGGACGAGCATTGAATGACGCTAGTTGTTGCTCAATCTGCGGTAGTAGCTGCATTACAGCATCTTTTTCTTGTTTCCATGTAAAATGAATAATAGCACAGGCTTGTTTATACCCAGGGCTCATCCATAATTCATCAGCCGACATGGTGCGTATCTCTGTGATAAACAGATGTGGTGTTATTTTTTCATGCAATTGTTCAATGGCCATCATAGCCTTGTAGCCATGTTCTAATGGCACAAAATATTCGGCTTGCAGTTCTTTCCCGCTACTCGGTGTAAAACCCATTCTGAAATGCGGCATACGCTCATACCAAGGGCCTTTTACACCCATTTGTTCGGTACAATTCTCAGCCGAAAGGTCTTCTAATGGATGTATGTTTCGGTCCGATGCCTTCGCTCCATAAAAATCGGGCGCTACGCTGCCACTATCAGTATCCTCAAAGCGGCTCTTTATCCATACCTGATTTATATTTTTATTGCTCCAGTCAGTAAACAAACTCACACTATATCCGCTCGACATGATGGCCTCAAAATTATGCTCTAGCTCGGCCATTGGTAAGTTTTTATATACTACTTGCTTCATGCTAAAGGTAGGGATTAGTTTAAGCGTAAGCTTTGTTACAAACCCTAAAGCACCTAAACCTACTACTGCTCCACGAAAAACATCTCCGTCTTTTTCTTCCGAAAGATTCACAACATTGCCGTTGGCATCAACAAACTCAATGGCAGATACAGCAGTTGCCAGATTCCCGTTTTTAACACCCGAGCCATGCGTAGCAGTAGCACAAGCCCCTGCAATAGAAATATGTGGCAACGAAGCCAGATTATGCAAGGCAAAGCCATTCTCATCAAGATACTTACATAGCTCGCCATATTTTATGCCGCCTTCAACCGTAACAGTACTATTGGCGGTATCTAAAGCGATGATTTTATTTAACCCTGCCGACGAAATTTGATTTTCGATGCTATCAGCTATGTCATTAAATGAATGCCTAGACCCTAGAACCCTCAGTCGGTCGTATTTTTTTATCATTTCCTGCACTTCTTCTACCGTTTTGGGTGTATAGATGTTATCTGTACTATAAGTTAAATTACCAGCCCAATTTGTACGGGCTTCTCTTTCTTTACAAGCCATTAATTGTGAAATGATGCTTCCTGTTACAAGAGCCGAAGAAGTTTTCAGAAATGTTCGTTTGTTCATAGGTTAATAAGGGTACAATGGTATAAATGAGTAGGAAAGCAATTTATAGAAATATTATGTAAATGCAAAAAAATACAGGTTTTGTTATATATGCATTTATTCAATACCCCTAAAAGCCAACTGGGGTGACAAGTACTTATACCTGCCACCCCAGTTGGTCATCGGGTTTGTTGTTAATAGGTTTTCTTTTACTCAGTAGCGCTTTCTTCTCTTCTCTCTCCGCATCTACTACCCCACCTGTTCTTCATTCTCTGCTTAAACTCATCACGCTCTTCCGGGTTCATTTTATCCCAACGCTCAGCCATTCTGTGTTTCCAGAACTGGCGACCACCACCGTATGGGCCACCCCAATGCCCACCACGGAATCCTCCAAAAAGGATTTTTGACAACACCAGAAGCCCTAAAGCCTGTGCAAAAGTAATAGCGCCTAAACCAAATATGCTTGGTATAAGCCAGTTCCATAGCCCCATTACTACAAAACCACCTAATAAAACAAAACCCATGATGAAAACAAAACCTTTAAAAAACCAGAACTTTCTCATTTTTATGTCTATTTAAAAGGACAGTATCTATCCTTGATTGATTAATATTTTTATTGATAACTACTGAAATAAATCTTCGTACAAATACCTGAGTCGCTCTCTTAAAAACAAAACCGCTTGTCGTTTTGCAGCAATCAGTTCATTGACCTTCACGCCTGTAGTAGTTGAAATCTCTTTAAACGATTTATCTTCAAGCTCATGCATTTCGAACACCAATCGCTGGTGGCTCGGCAGGTCTTCTAAGGCTTCTGAAAGCGCTTCCAGAATAGTTTCCTGCATCATAGGGTCTTGCGTCGATGAATCGGGCAGTATATCAAACAACGATAAGTCTTCTTCATCTTCTGCCATACCCTGCATTACTTCTTCCAGCGCATCGGTTTTCTTTTTACGGTAAAAATCGTTGATTTTATTTCGGGCTACTGTAAACAACCAGCTAACTGTCTGGTCGATAGGCTTAGTTAATCTGTACATTTCTACCAACTCATAAAATACCTCCTGCAAAACATCTTCGGCATCAGACAAAGAGGGCACCCGCTGCCGGATAAATCCTAGCAGTCGCTGTCGTTCGCCGCTGATGGTTTGCTGAATCTCTTTATTTTGTTCGGTAGTTGTCATTAATTATCTAAACATAGCCATTTGATTTTGTAGACGCTTGGCACAGTTTTTTATAATATTTTAGTGAAGAGTGGTAAATACTATTTACGAATGGTAAATAATCCATACTTTTGCTTGAGTACTTCACCTTTAATCATTAAAGATATTTATGAAAAAAATCGTTTTGTATTGCAGTTTTATCCTTGCCGTAAGTGCTTGTAAATCAAAAACATCAGAAACCCAGACAACTGAAGGAACAACTTCAAACGCTGACACGGTAGCAACTGCTACAAATCCAGCTAAAGAAACGCTTTGCTTTGAAGAAAAAATAGGCAAAGACCTAACTACAGTAAGACTAACTATTGATGGCAACAATGTAACCGGAAGCATGGAATGGCTTCCTTGGGAAAAAGACCACGCCAGAGGCACATTGCTAGGCAAAAAGAACGGCAACGAAATTATTGCCGATTATGAATATATGATTGAAGGCTCTAACCAATTAGAAGAAAAGATTTTTATACTAGAAGGCGATAAACTATTGGTTAAAAGCGGAGAACTTGAAGATAAAAACGGCAAACTGATTTTAAAAAATCCAGCCAGAGCAACCGTAGGCCAGACACTTAAAAAAGTGGCGTGTCCATAATAAAAAAGAGGGGTGTTTTAAAACACCCCTCTGGTATATCATCCGAATAAATCGCTGCTTAAATAACGGTCTCCCCTATCGCAACAGATAAACACAATTACGCCGCTTTCTAGTTCTTGTGCCAGTTTTATAGCTGCCGAGGCTGCTCCGCCGCTGCTCATACCTGCAAAAATACCTTCGGTTTTAGCCAATTTACGTGCCATATCAGTTGCTTCTGCTTCCGAAATATCCATTACCCTATCTACTCGTTTAGGGTCAAAAATCTTTGGTAAATACTCTACTGGCCATCTTCTGATTCCCGGAATCGAAGAATTTTCTGTGGGCTGGCACCCAACAATCTGAATATCAGAATTCACTTCTTTCAGATACATCGACGTACCCATAATAGTACCCGTAGTACCCATTGAGCTTACAAAATGTGTAATCTGCTGCTCAGTATCTCGCCATATCTCCGGCCCTGTGGTTTTGTAATGTGCCAGGTAATTGTCAGGATTAGCAAACTGGTTCAACATATAATATTGCCCCGTAGCGGCTTGTTCTTCGGCGTAGTCTCTACATTTTTCTATGTTATCGAGCAGAACCACTTTTGCGCCAAAGGCTTCCATCGTGAGTGTGCGTTCGCGTGTAGAGTTAGAAGGCATTACCAGTTCAATTTCTAAATCAAACAAGCGGGCTACCATTGCCAGACCAATACCTGTGTTTCCGCTGGTAGCTTCTATTAGCTTCATGCCGGGCTTTATGTCTCCACGCTCTACGGCGCTTCTTATCATATTCAAAGCCGGACGGTCTTTCACGCTTCCTGCCGGATTGTTCCCCTCTAATTTACCGTAAATCTTTACGTTGGGATTAGGATTCAGTTTCTTTAATTCTACTAAGGGAGTGTTTCCTACAAGGTCAATAATTGTTGCCATTCCAAATTGCTTTATTTCTTTGGGCTTGTTGTACTAATATTTTTATCTGAGAATTTTCTAATTAAAAGTAATTTTAGACGGCTTCACGCTCTACCACCGTTATTTCGGGTTTATGGTAAACCGTAGCGTAAGCAGGCACCGATTTTGTGAGCCAAACGTTACCACCAATAACGGCATGCTCATTAATAACTGTCTTACCACCCAGAATAGTTGCCCCTGAGTAAATAACAACATAGTCTTTTACTGTTGGGTGGCGTTTGGTATTTACCATTGCTTTGTCTACACTTAGTGCACCTAGCGTTACACCTTGGTATAGTTTTACGTGCTTGCCAATAACCGTGGTTTCGCCAATTACAACGCCTGTACCGTGGTCAATAAAGAAGTGTTCAGCAATTTGCGCTCCCGGATGTATATCAATACCTGTTTTTGAATGTGCATATTCTGTCAGGATACGAGGCAACAAAGGAATTTCCAGCAAATGTAACTCATGTGCTAAACGATAAAAAGAAATAGCATAAAAGCCCGGATAAGCCCTTATTACTTCAAACTCGCTTTTGGCCGCAGGGTCTCCTTCGATAATTGCCTGAATATCGGTTTTTAATACCTCATATATGTGTGGAATTCTTTCAAAAAACTCACGGGCTCTCCATTCGGGGTTACAATCTTTGCACTGATAAGTAGAAATCAATATGTTTCTTAACTCCAACTCAAGGTTCTTGAATTGAATTTCTATTTCTTCTTCCGAACGAAAATATTCTTTGGTTTGCTCCGGAAAAAGCAATCGGATAATCCGTAAAGCCCATGCCGAAATTTCTTTGGTAGGCGGTACAGGTTCAGTGTTCTGATGTTTGTCAAAGATATGTTGAAAGAAAAGCTTATCCATTAGTTTGTGCTTTATAAGGTACTCTGTTCATAATATAGGCTATACGATAACACCCAAAAGTATGCCACTGTTCCTGAGTTAACGAAATTACTGAAAAAAGCATTTGAAGATAAGAGGTTTTTTTGACATTAAAATGCAATACACCCATTTATGGCTTAAAAACCTCGTGCGCAATCGTAGGTATTCCTGCCAATATGTCAGACTTTTATCAATATTTAAGCTATTGGAATATTAATTGATATAAAAACAGCATTGATTTAAAACAACATATAAATTTTAGATATACTTATGGTAGCTGAAAAAGGTACGATTTCGATTAACACCGAAAACATTTTTCCCATCATTAAAAAGTTTCTTTACTCCGACCACGAGATTTTCTTACGTGAATTGGTTTCTAATGCTGTAGACGCCACACAAAAGCTGAAAAAACTAGCTTCTATGGGTGAGTTTAACGGAGAGTTAGGCGACTTAACCGTAAAGGTTTCTGTCGATAAAGAAGCGAAAACCATTACTATTTCCGACAAGGGTATTGGTATGAGTGCCGAAGAAATCAAGAAATACATTAATCAGATTGCTTTCTCTGGCGCAAAAGAATTCTTAGAAAAATACAAAGACACACAAGATACTAACCAGATTATCGGTCAGTTTGGTTTAGGTTTCTACTCTGCCTTTATGGTAGCTCAAAACGTAGAAATCATCACCAAGTCGTTCCGTGATGAGCCTGCTGCCCGTTGGATATGTGATGGTAGCACCGAATTTGAAATTTCGGAAGTAGAGAAAGAAGAGCGTGGAACCGATATTATTCTACACGTTGCACCAGATTCAGAAGAATTTCTGGACAATTTCAGAATCAGCCAGATTCTTGAAAAATATGCAAAATTCTTGCCTATCGAAATTGAATTCGACGGTAAAGTAATCAATAATCCGAATCCTATCTGGACAAAATCTCCGTCGGAGCTTACAGAAGAAGACTATAAAAGTTTCTACAAAGAACTATATCCTTTCGGCGAAGAGCCTTTATTCTGGATTCACCTGAATGTTGATTACCCTTTCAACCTTACAGGTGTACTTTACTTCCCGAAAGTGAAGAAAGATTTCCAGTTGAATCGTGAGAAAGTACAACTATACAGCCGCCAGGTGTTTATTACTGACGACGTAAAAGACGTTGTACCTGAGTTCTTACAAATGTTACATGGCGTAATCGATTCGCCGGACATCCCGTTGAATGTTTCTCGTAGTTATCTGCAAGCTGATGGTAATGTAAAGAAAATCAATTCGCACATTACTAAAAAAGTAGCCGATAAGCTACAAGAGTTGTTCCGCCAAGACCGCAAAGGATTTGAGGAGAAGTGGGAAAGTGTAGGTATATTTGCCAAATATGGTATCATTTCAGACGATAAATTCTATGACAGAGCCAAAGAATTTACTTTGTTGAAAAACGTAGATAATGAATACTTTACAATTGATGAGTATCGTGAGAAAGTACAGGTAAACCAAAGCGATAAAGATAGCAAAGCGGTATTTTTATATGCCAACGATGCCAATCAACAAGATGCCTTTATTGCTTCGGCAAAGAAACGTGGATATGATGTATTAATCATGGACTCGCCGCTTGATGCGCACTTTATTAATGCCTTAGAATCTAAGCTTGAAAATGTAACTTTCAAAAGAGTTGACTCTGACAGTATTGACAAGTTGATTGATAAAGGCTTGGCGATGGAAAGCGTACTAAGCGACGATGAGAAAAAGCAAGTAGAAGAATTATTTAAAGCAGTAGCCGGAAACAATACTATTCAGTTAGAAGCACTTCCGACTGACGAGTTACCTGTTACTATCGTTCAGCCTGAGTTTATGCGTCGTTGGAAAGATATGTCACGTGTAAGCGGTCAAAACGATATGTTTGGCATGATGCCAATGGGCAATAACGTAGTTATTAATACGAATCATGCCTTGGTTGATAAACTTATCAAAACTACCGATGCCGAAGCGCAACAACAATTGGCTAAACAACTGTATGATTTGGCATTATTGGCACAAGGTATGTTATCAGGCGGAGACCTAACCCGTTTTGTAGAAAGAACGGTAGCGGCGCTTTAATTGATAGCAATGTATATGAAAAAATCCTCGCATCGAATGTGAGGATTTTTTCGTTTTATAGCAGGCTATTCTATTGAACAACCTCTTGCTCTTTCAATATGCGTTCATAATACGCTTCGTACTTAGGTACTATGTTCGAAATATCAAATTCTTGCGCATGCGCCAAAGCATTGGCTTTAAATCTCGGCAGGTTTTCGTCTTGCAAAATATATTCTGCGTTTTTCACCATATCTTCAATATCACCTACATTGCTCAGGAAGCCCGTTACACCGTGTACATTCAGTTCAGGCAAGCCACCTGTGTTAGTCGAAATAACCGGAACTTCGCAGGCCATTGCTTCTAAAGCTGCCAAACCAAAACTTTCTTTTTCTGATGGCATTAAAAACAAATCAGCTACTGATAGCACTTCTTCTATGGCATCTAGTTTCCCTACAAAGCGCACATCTTCGCCCAAACCTAAATCACGACTCAATTGCTCCATAGCTGCACGCTCAGGGCCATCGCCTACCAGCAATAGTTTGCTTGGTATAATTGTTTTTAGTTTAGCAAAAACCTTGATAATATCATCGATACGCTTTACCCGACGGAAATTTGATGTATGCACCAAAAGTTTTTCGTCGTTCGGGCATATAATTCGCTTAAAGTGTTCTTTCTTCTGTCTTTTGAAACGCTCCAAATCAACAAAATTAGGTATTACTTCTATTTCTTTTCTTACCTTGAATGTATTATACGTTTCTTTCTGCAAATCGGCCGATACAGTTGTTACGCCGTCAGACTCGTTAATGCTAAAAGTAACCACAGGTGCAAGTGTAGAATCTTTCCCTACAATAGTAATATCGGTACCGTGTAGAGTCGTAATTACAGGAATGTTTATTCCGTGGCAACGTAATATCTGCTTTGCCAGATAGGCCGAAGTAGCATGTGGAATAGCATAATGCACATGCAGAATATCTAGTTCTTCGTATTTTACAACATCAACCATTTTGCCAGCCAAAGCCGACTCATAGGGCGGATACTGGAATAACGGATAACTAGCTATGTTTACTTCGTGGTAAAAAATGTTTTCATTAAAAAAGTCTAATCTTGCTGGCTGCGTATAAGTGATAAAGTGTACTTCATGGCCATTTTTGGCGAGTGCCTTGCCCAATTCAGTAGCAACGACCCCACTCCCCCCGAAGGTAGGATAACAAACAATTCCGATTTTCATAGATGCGGTTTAAATGCCTTTATAGTAGTACAACAATTTTTTTTCAAAAAAATCTCATATCATCAAATTAAGTATTTGTGATTTTTAAGACGATGCTAATTCTTTCAAACAATTTTAGTATTTTTGAGAAAATGAACACTACAGGATTTCTGAAAACAATAGCCGCTTTTTTTCGACTGGTTCGTGTCAACAACCTGCTTATAATTGTATTGACCCAATACATGGCTCGCATATTTCTGGTAGGGCCAAAATCAGAATGGAAGTCATATATACTTGATTACAAACAATTTATACTTGTATTTGCAACCGTATGTATTGCCGCCGCAGGGTATATTATCAATGATTATTTCGATATAAAAATTGATATGGTTAACAAACCCCGAGAGGTAATTATCGGCAGGCTCATTAAACGCAGGTGGGCAATTCTGAGCCATCAGGTGCTCAATTTTATTGGTATAGCCATCGGTCTTTTTTTAGGATTAAAAGTTTTTTTAATCAACGTTTTTGCAGTTTCTGCGCTTTGGTTTTACTCCGAACGCTTTAAGAGACAGGCGTTTATCGGTAATTTTTTAATTGCCTTCCTTACAGCTTTTTCGCTCATAGTACTAGCGGTCTATTATAAGCAAAACGAAATGCTGGTAAATATCTATGCGCTCTTTGCTTTTTCTATCTCTTTAATCAGAGAAATAATCAAAGACATGGAAGATATACGGGGAGATGCCCGCTATGGCTGCCGAACATTGCCCATTATATGGGGTATCAGGCGCACCAAAATACTCTTATATATATTTATTGTTCTTTTTGTATCTACCTTGTTTTTAATGGCTTATAGCCTGCATAATCAGTACCTGATTATGATTTTCAGTGGTTCGATAATTGTCTTTACATGGCTGATGAACAAACTTTATTGGGCCGACCGTAAAAAAGACTTTACGTTATTGAGCCGCATCTGTAAAATTATTATGCTAGGTGGCATTGCAAGTATGATTTTTGTTTAGGCAATAATAAACGTTTTTATATATCCTTGCAGGAGACAACAACCCTATTATGAATAGAAATAAGAATATTGAGCGTATCAAAAACGAAGAATTTGATATTTGTATCATAGGTGGTGGTGCAAGCGGTGCAGGCTGTGCCTTAGATGCCGCTCTGCGTGGTTTGAAGGTGGCATTGATAGAAAAGAATGATTTTGCCGCCGAAACCTCCTCAAAATCTACTAAACTTATTCATGGTGGGGTCAGGTATCTCGAACAAGCATTCAAGAATCTTGATCTCGGGCAATTGCGTCAGGTTAGACACGGGCTTGAAGAACGCCATATTGTTATTAAAAATGCGCCACATTTAGCACATCCTTTGGCACTTATCACACCTGTTTTTAGCTGGGTTGAGGGTATGTATTTTACAATAGGGCTTACTATTTATGGTTTCTTTGCAAAAAACGATACCATGCCCAAAGCACAATGGCTAAACAAAAAAGAAACTTTTGAGCATATTCCTACGCTTACACAAAAGCTACATAGTTCGGTGATGTATTACGATGGACAACTAGACGATGCTCGTTATTGCCTGGCGCTTGCACATAGTGCCGACAAGCAAGGAGTAGCCGTAGTAAACCATGCAGAAATAACAAGTTTTGAGAAAGATACCTCTGGCAAAATCGCCTCGGCAGGTGTGAAAGATTTATTAGATAATACTACGCTCAATATAAAAGCAAAGGTTTTTATCAATTGTACAGGCCCATTTGCTGACCGTATCAGGCTATTGGCCAACCCGGCATTAGAAAAACGACTGCGCCCTAGCAAAGGTGTGCATATTATGCTCCCTGCCGATGTACTTAAAAGCAAAGACGCCATGCTGATTCCGAAAACAAAAGATGGGCGGGTTGTTTTTGTGATTCCGTTTGAAGGAGATGTGATGGTAGGCACTACCGACGATGAATACAGCGATTTAAAGAAAGAACCTGTTTTAGAAAGCCAGGAAATAGATTTTCTGCTCGATACACTCCGCCCCTATCTGGCTAAAGTACCCGACCGCTCGGCTATAAAATCAGGTTTTGGAGGCTTACGTCCGCTGATTGCCTCATCGGGTTCAAAAGCTACGAAAAAACTGGTGCGTGACCACGAGGTTGAGTATGATGAAAGTTCTAACTTATTAAGCCTCTTGGGTGGTAAATGGACAACATATAGGCTCATGGCTAAAGATGCCATTGACGATGCTTGTAAACTTTTAGAGATTGATACGCCCTGCTCTACTCAACACCATTATCTGGTAGGTGGCGAAGGGTATGGTTTTGAAGATTGGCAAGCTATTGAGCAGGAATATAAATTAGATGCCGACATCTGCCAGCATTTATTGCATAAATATGGCACTCAGGCCAGAGAAGTTCTAAAGCATGGTTTAACAAAAAGACTTCATCCTGATTATCCTTTTATTGAAGCCGAAGTACTTTATACAGTGAAACAAGAAATGGCTTGCACGCTCCGTGATTTTTTTGCCAGAAGAATACGCCTCGAACTGCTCGACTGGCAGGTAACTTATGATACAGTACCAAAGGTTGCCAAGCTGATGGGCGAGCAACTGCAATGGACAGAGCAACAGGAACAAAACAATATTGCGGCATATCAGGCACTTCTGACTAACTTTATGCAAAGTGCTGGTGTTAGGCCGCAATAGTTAAGATATGCATAAACCTCTATAAACTAATGACTAAAAAATTACTTGTAGTTGTGCCCTGCTATAATGAAGAGGCTTCTATTGCTAAACTACTGACAGAGCTATTGAATCTAAAATTACCTTACGATCTCAATATAGCCGTTGTAAATGATTGCTCCACAGATAATACATTGTCAGTTGTGAAACAATTTAATGTCATTGTATTGAATTTACCTGTCAATCTGGGTATTGGCGGAGCCGTACAAACCGGTTATACATATGCCTACAAAAACAACTACGATTTAGCGGTACAAATGGATGGCGACGGCCAGCACCCACCTACCGAACTCATTAAGTTACTGACACAACAAGAAAAAACTCAGGCTAATATAGTTATAGGCTCTCGTTTCATTTTAAAAGAGGGCTTTCAATCGTCTCTGCTACGCCGCAGCGGTATCGCTTATTTTTATAGGCTAAATCAACTATTTACAGGTAAGCGCATCCTGGATATTACCTCCGGTTTTCGTTTATTCGATAAGAAAGCCATCAGTATAGCCGCTAACCACTACCCTGATGAGTATCCCGAACCTGAATCGTTGGTTACATTTGCTAAAGCTGGTCTCCAAATCGAAGAAACACCCGTAGTGATGAAAAGCCGCCAGGGTGGACAGTCTTCTATCCGCTCACTTTCTACTATCTACTATATGGTAAAAGTAAGTATTGCTATGTTTTTTGCTTATATCCGCAAATAAGACTTATTGCCGGAAAAAGAATACCCTTATATCAGCACTCGAATTTTTAATAACTGGCTTAAGTACTGTTAAAAAGCTACTGAGTGTATAAGCCTTTGCTTTACTAATTTTGCTATCAGCCATAATTCGCTCTTTAATGCTCGAAAAATCGAGAGTTTCAAGCCTGAAATTCTCCCGCAATTTAAAACCATAATTACTCAGGTAAGTAGGCAGGTTTTTAGGATTGAAATAATTTATATGCGGGCTATGAAAGTTAAACTGCCAGAGTCTGTCTAAAAACGATTTAATTTTAAGATAATAAAGCGCCGTAGCTGCACGATAGAAGAATCCGTTGCTCATAGGTATATTTATTATCAGCAAACCATCTTTTTTGAGGTCTTTTTTAATACTAAGCAACAAGCTGTTGAGGTCAGGGATATGCTCAAAAACATCGTTAAAGATAATAAAATCATATCCCTCGGCTAAGTCGGTAGCAGGGTTAGGATAAAAACCCATTGTTACGTTCAGCTTATTCTGCTTATAATATTCTTCAAAAGTACGTTCCGGTTCTATGCCTTTGCAATCAATACTATTATCACGGCATACCTCCAACCACCAACCATTGCCGCAGCCTATTTCAAGTCCTTTAATGGTTTGTTTGCCTTTAAAGTATTTTTCTTTAAGAGCCTTTATTATCAGTCCGAAATTATGCAACCTAAGTTTTTTTAAGCCTATCTCACGGCTATCTTCTTCTAAACTAGACTGAAACGTTAAATCAAAATCGGCATCAGATGAATATAGATTGCATGAAGCACACTGATACACTTTATGTTTCAGCTCAAATTTTAAATTCTGTATATTGCCACAAACAATACATTTTGGGTTATCCATATCTAAGAATTATTTATTTTTTCCTTTATAGGCTGCCGCCAGATTACCTCTTAAAAGTGCATTAGTAGGGTTAATCTTCAAGCCTTTCTCTCCTGCTACAATAGCCTTGTCCCACTCTTGTAACTGATTATAGGCCGCACATATATTATTATAGGCCAAATCATAATCAGGTTTCAACTTTAAAGCTTTTCTGCAAGCATCTATACATTCTTTAAATTTCTGCTGGTTAAAATAAGTAAGGCTCAAAGTAAGATATGCCTCGGCAGAAAGTTGCTCTTGTACTCCTGATGCTATTTTGCCGTCTGACATACCACTACTTCCTTCTGCTAAAATCAGGTTGTTTTTGGCTAATTGAAAATCAGGCTTTAAAGCCAGCGCTTTTTTGAGATACGGAATCGCCTTATCATATTGCTTGAGTTCATTATATGCCGAACCTATATTATTATATGCCTGTGCATAATCTGGTTCTAGCTTAATAGCTTCTAGTGCAATATCAATACTTTGCTGATATTGTTTCATCTGATAATAAGAAAAACTCAAACCGAGGTATTTTTCAGCACTTGGGTTTTGCTTTATCTGCTCCAACTCAATGCTCAGGCTATTTTGTTTTTTCTGAGCCGATTCTCTGTATTTTTGTGCTTCGGCGTTGTCTGGTGCCAACTGTAAAGTACTTTCGGCCAATTGTTCCAACTTATCGTATTCTTGCCTGCTGTCATATATCTTCATCAAAAGTTCTCTCGATGCTAAATAAGCGGGCGAAATCTCTAAGGCTCGTAATAAAAGCGGAATGGCTTCATCGAATCGATAATACTTAGCTAAAAACCTACTATAGAAATAATAAGAATCGGCATTTGTACTATTATAAGCCATAGCATTTTTAAAATAGATTTCGGCAGTAGCTTTATCTCCTTGCGCATCTTTCAATACCCCCAGATTAATATGAAGCGTAGAGTAGCTTGGCAAGCCTACCAATGCAGCAGTAAAATACCTGTCGGCAGTGGCGTATTCTCCTTTAGCCATCTGTGACAAGCCGTAATTCATCAATCCCCGGTAGTTCTTAGGGCTTTTTACGGTTACATCATACCACAGGCTTTCTTCGGTTTTCCATACTTTATTACGCTGGTAAGTTCCGATTCCGTATACTACCAGAATAACTGCAACTACTGATAAAATTACCATTGAGTTTTTCTCGTAGAAAGTCGCATTTTTCATTAAAATCAAAGCAACACTCCACACTACCGACATAATAAGCCCCACGAAAGGGAAAAACATACGGTGGTCGTTCATTACTTCTCCTAACGGAATGATACTTGAAGAAGGAACTAAAGCTAAGAAGAACCAAACAATACCAAAGCTGATTGGCCGGGTAGAAGGTTTTCTTGAAAAAACAAAAGCCAATACCAGCATTACCAGAATAAAAAACATACCAATCACAAATCTGATGTCCCAGATATTGGCCAGCAATTGCCAGTCGGTATCGGCGCTCAGGTGTATAGGCAGAAATAATGTACCAAAATAATAGGTAATCACAAACGGCTGGGTAATAAGATACAACCAAGGCGAATTGCCACCGGCCTCCCATGTTTTAGGGGTAAACTTATCGACCCACAAATACAACAAGGCACACACTACCAAAGCAGGTAATACTTTCAGAACAATATTTAGTGTTTGTTTAAATTGGCTTTTCTTGAAAAAATCAGCAATACTCATATTTTTCTCGAAGAAAGCAATGTAGAAAAACAAAATAGGTGCAAACATTACCGAGGTAGGCTTTGCCAGTGTCCCTAAAACAATTGGCAAAAGGTACAGAAAAGTTTTACGGCAAAACGACGAATAGGCATATAACACAAAAGCCAGTATCACAAAAAAAGTAGACTGCGTATCGGAGCGTGCTATTATATAGTTTACTGTTTCGGCCATAGCTGGGTGCACTAAATACCATGCAACAGCAATAAGCGCTATGTAATAATTCCAGGTATGCTTATAGGCTATATCAAAAATCTTTCGGAAAAAGAATAGCATCAATACCCCTTGCAGCAGATAAAAAATAAAGGTAAGCAAGTGAAAATAAAACAGATTGTAACCATTACCTAACCAATAATCAATAGCGAGCGAAGTTGTAACTACGGGACGATAAGCCTGATTGGCAGGAAGCGTGCTGAAAGTTGTAGCATCTTTGAAAAACATAGGTATGTTTTTCAGGCTTCGGATGTAAAGGTTGGTTTCAATCGTATGCGAATCATCAAAATGAAACGCATTATAAAAATGGTTACTGTAAACAATGCAGGTAGCAACAATAACTAAAACAAAATAAAGCTTAGGCAAATCTAGAGATTTTTTCATCAGCAAGAAGAGTTTTCATTTAGGCTGTGTTAACAGAAAAAATACCAGAGAAGCGTTCGTACTTCTCTGGTATTTATAGAATTTACAAACTCAGTTTAGCATTCATGTTCCACCAGATAAAGGCATAAATATCGGCAGTTTGTTCTATGTTTTTTGCGGTGTTGCTAGCGCCATGCCCCGAATTAGTATCAATCCGAATCAATAGCGGATTGCTGCTACTCTTGCCTGCCTTTGCCTGAAGCATAGCCGCATATTTGAATGAGTGCGCTGGCACAACACGGTCGTCGTGGTCGGCGGTAGTAATCAAGGTAGCCGGATAATCAACACCTTCTTTTATGTTGTGTAAAGGCGAGTATGCATATAAAACCTTAAATTCTTCAGCATTATCGGCCGAGCCATAATCGGCAATCCAGTTCCAGCCAATAGTAAACTTCTGAAAACGAAGCATATCCATTACCCCTACCTGCGGAATCGCCACACGAGCTAACTCTGGTCGTTGGTTCATTACGGCACCAACCAAAAGCCCTCCGTTCGAACCTCCACGAATAGCCAAGTGAGCATTGTCACAATATTTCTCTGCTATAAGGTACTCGCCTGCGGCAATAAAATCATCAAATACATTTTGTTTTTTCAGCTTCATGCCCTGCTCATGCCACTTTTCACCATACTCGCTTCCACCTCTTAAATTGGCTTGTGCATATACCCCACCCTGCTCTAAAAACGGAATCAGCAGCGGGCTAAAAGCCGGATTCAGGCTAACGTTAAACCCACCATAGCCATACAACAAAGTTGGGTTTTGCCCATCAAGTTTAAGTCCTTTTTTATAGACAATAAACATCGGAATTTTGGTACCATCTTTACTCGGGTAAAATACCTGTTTGGTTTCAAAATCTGTTGCTCTAAAATCTACTTCCGGTGCACGGAAAACCGTGCTTTGTTTGGTAGCTATATCATAACTAAAAATAGTAGACGGATAATTGAACGATGTAAAAGTATAAAACACCGCTTTATCGTCGGCATTGCCACCAAAACCAGAGGCTGTACCTAAGCCAGGTAGTGTTATTTCGTTTTCTAGTTTACCTTTTACATCATATACATAAGCACGGGTTGTAACGTCTTTCATATAAGTAAGGAACAGCTTACCACCTGCTACGCTCGATGATTGCAAAGGTTCTTCTTTCTCTGCTATTATCGACTTCCAGGTGTTGGTAGCCGTATCAAAGCTCTCTATCTTTTCGTTTTTAGCATTTTTATTTGTTTGAATCAACAATGCCTTACCTACGTTTTCGATTACACCATACGAGAAATCGCTCACTTCGGCTACTACGGGCTTAAATGCTTTCGCACCTGCTTCTTTATAAAATAAGGCATTACCATCTTTACCTTTACCACGGTCGCTTACATATAATAAAGCAAATTTTTCGTCTTCGGTAGTGTTTACGGTATGAAAACGCTGCGGATTGGCCTTGTCTTCAAACACCAATAAGTCAGCAGCTTGCGAAGTACCTATTTTATGGAAGAACACCTGATGATTTTCGTTTTTAGCGGCCAGTTCACTTCCGGCAGGTTTTGGATAGCGGCTGTAGTAAAAACCATCGCCTTGCCATGCAATACCCGATACTTTTACCCACTCTACTTTGTCTGACAAGTTTTTCTTGGTCGACATATCCATCACAAAAATATCTTGCCAGTCAGAGCCACCTTTCGATAAAGCATAGGCTGCATATTTACCATCTTTTGAAAGAGCAAACTGCGCCAAACGAGTAGTTGCATCTTTAGAAAGCGTGTTGGGGTCTATTACCACTTCGGGTGTACCGTTTAAACCTTTCTGACGATATAAAACGGCTTGATTTTGTAAACCATCGTTTTTGTAGAAATAGTACCACTCCCCTTTACGACTTGGTGCCGAATACTTGGCATAATTATAGATTTTTTCTAATCTCTTTTTTATAGTCTCACGATATGGTATTTTCTCCAGATAGCTAAACGTTACCTGATTCTGTTGCTTTACCCATTCGCCGGTTTCGGCCGAGCGGTCGTCTTCAAGCCATCTGTAAGGGTCTGCAACACTCGTGCCGTGATAATTGTCTTTTTGGTCTACTGTACGGGTTGTGGGATAATTCAATTGGGCCATTACCAAACAAGGAAAAATAAAAAATAAAATAATGAATATATTATGCGCTTTTTTCATGTAAAAGATGAATTTGATTTTACAAAGTAAAAGAATATTTTGTAAAAACGATAGTTTCAGATACTATAAGCAAAATTTAAATCTACTGTTGTTTTTCATAAAACAGGCCTGTTTCTTTTACTTTGCAAATGTCAGCTAGCGCATTTAAAACCATAGCTAAAATATTTATGTTACATAAAAAACTAGCACCTGATGATAAATTCTATTAAACCTGATACCATTATTAAATTCAAAGGGAATATTCCGGTAGAACAATCTGATTTGGTAGTGGTTGAAGAGCCTTTAGAAATAAGGCTGGGCTATGGGGCCGCAGATAATCGTCAGCAAAAGAGTATTTCGGTAACTATGCGCACCCCAACGGGCCACGATTTTGAGCTGGCTATGGGCTTTTTGTTTACAGAAAATATCATTAGGCACTTCGACCAGATTCTTTCTATTCACTATTGTACCGATAATCAACAGCATCAACAAGAAAATATTGTAAGAATTGAGTTACACCCAAATGTCTGGCTTGATTTTCAGAAATTAGAACGATTTTCTTATACCACATCAAGTTGTGGCATTTGCGGCAAGGCTTCCATAGAGGCTATTCAGCACCAATGCCCTACCCCTATTGTTTCATCGCTTACTATTTCTTCTCCTCTTATTTATCAATTACCAAACATTGTTGAAGAAAAACAAGTTTTCTTCAAACATACAGGTGGCTCGCACGTAGCAGCTTTAGTGGAAATAAAAAATGCTGATAACGGTGCTTTGTTTTTGCTTCGGGAAGACATTGGCCGCCACAATGCTTTAGATAAGGCTATAGGCGCAGCATTTCAGCAAAACTTGTTACCTTTAGCTCATACGCTCTTGTTTATGAGCAGCCGGGCAAGTTTTGAACTGATACAAAAAGCAGTAATGGCAGGAATTTCGATAATCGTTTTTGTAGGAGCGCCCTCAAGTTTGGCCATCGAGACTGCCCGTTCTTTCGGAATAACGTTGATAGGGTTTTCGAGAGAAAATAGTTTTAATGTGTATTGTGGAAGCCAAAGAGTAAAAATTTGATGTATGAAAAAGGAATCAACTTCTGATATAAAAAATATTATTCACCCTCAGCCTCCTGCCGATTTTACAGGAATCGAAATAGATGACCCTGCCAAATCAGCGGCTGGTGTAAAGGCGGTGGTTTCATCGTTTAAGCATGTTTTTGGCGCAATGCCTGTTAACCGAGGCTTGAAAGCCTTGCTTAACCTGAACCAGAAAGGTGGTATAGACTGCCCAAGTTGCGCATGGCCGGACCCCGATGGTGAGCGGTCGAAAATAGCTGAATATTGCGAGAATGGCGCAAAAGCCATAGCAGAAGAAGCCACCACACGTAAAGTAACACCTGTGTTTTTTCAGAAATATTCAGTAGCTGAACTCTCTCAAAAATCTGACTATTGGTTAGGCCAACAAGGCCGTTTAACACACCCAATGGTATTACAGGCAGGTAAAACACATTATGAAAAAATAGCTTGGGAAGATGCTTTTCAGTTAATTGCCCAACATCTCAATAAACTGGCATCGCCTGACGAGGCTATTTTTTATACTTCTGGCCGAACCAGCAATGAAGCAGCTTTTTTGTATCAGCTTTTTGTACGAATGTATGGCACAAATAACCTGCCCGACTGTTCAAATATGTGCCATGAGTCGAGTGGCTCTGCATTAGGGGAAACCTTGGGTTTAGGTAAAGGCTCAGTTACACTCGATGATTTTGAAAAGGCAGAGGTAATTATGATTCTGGGGCAAAACCCAGGCACAAATCACCCAAGAATGCTAACTGCGCTTGAAAAAGCCAAAAGGGCCGGAGTAAAAATCATTTCTATTAATCCATTGATTGAAGCCGGCTTATTGAAATTTAATCATCCGCAAGAAGTAAAGGATTTAGTATTTGGCGGCGAAAAACTGACAGATATTTATTTACAGATACGCATCAATGGAGATTTGGCTCTTCTAAAAGCATTCAATAAAATATTGTTGGAAGCAGAGCAACAACAAGGGAATGTATTAGATAAGGCATTCATAAAAGAACATACCGAGGGCTTTGATGCGCTTACGGAAAACCTGCAAAAATACAATTTAGAAAAGCTAGCTGATGAATGCGGGATTCCGCTCCACGAAATAAGAGAAGCAGCCGACTTGCTTATAAAGCACGATAAAATTATTATTTGCTGGGCTATGGGACTAACCCAACACAAAAACTCTGTACCAACTATCAGAGAACTTGTGAACCTCTTATTACTAAAAGGCAGCATAGGCAAAGAAGGCGCAGGAACCTGCCCTGTACGTGGACACTCAAATGTGCAAGGCGACCGCACGATGGGTATTTATGAGAAACCTAAAACCGAGTTTCTTAATAAGCTAAGAGACGTTTTCCAGTTCTCGCCGCCTCGTAAACATGGTTATGATACCGTGGAAGCAATTAAGGCAATGGCAGAACAAAAAGCAAGTGTATTTATGGCAATGGGCGGTAATTTCCTATCGGCTACACCCGATACCGAATTTACGGCCAAAGCCCTGCAAAACTGTGACTTAACAGTGCATGTTTCAACCAAACTCAACCGTAGTCACTTAGTTCATGGTAAAACGGCCTTAATATTACCCTGTTTAGGCCGCACAGATATAGACCAACAAGCCACAGGAAAACAGTTTGTAAGTGTCGAAAACTCAATGGGTGTGGTGCACAGTAGCGAGGGAGTTTTGGCTCCTCCGGCCGAAACTTTACTTAGCGAACCTGCTATAATAGCAGGCATAGCCAAAGCTACTCTTGCAGATAAACAATCAACTATCAATTGGGACTACGTGGTTTCTAACTACGACCACATAAGAGATTTAATTGAACAAAGTATTGAAGGTTTCGATAATTATAATCAGCAAGTAAGGCAAGACGGAGGCTTTTATCTACCAAATGCTCCTCGGCAAAAGAAATTCACAACGGCATCGGCAAAAGCTAAGTTTACAGTTAATGCCCTACATAGTATTCAGCTACAAACGCATGAATACCTGATGATGACCATCAGAAGCCACGACCAGTTTAACACAACTGTTTACGGCTTAGATGATCGCTATAGAGGCATTTATAATGAGCGAAGGGTTATTTTCATGAACGAGCAGGATATTAAGGCGGCAGGTTTGCAGACATACCAGGTAGTGAATCTACATAACCACTTTGGAGGTCTTACCCGCACAGCCGAAAGGTTTATAGTTGTGCCATACAATATTCCTGCTAAGTGTGTAGCTACCTATTTTCCAGAGGCCAACGTGTTGGTGCCGATTGATAGCTATGCCGATATAAGCCAAACACCAACCTCAAAATCGGTAGTAATTACTATTGAACCTGTAACAGAATCGGGTAAAATTGTATTGGCAAAATAGGAGAATTTTGTACCTTTCAGATTCAATCCGGTACAAATATTATTCTATGCGTTTACTTTATATAAGTTTTTGTTTGTTGCTCCCCCACGCGCTTTTTGCACAACAAACAGTAAAGCAGCAAGCAATTGAAACACTCCGAGCACAAATAGTATCACAAGCCAACTGGGCGCTACAACAAGCACCTGTTACAGTTACGGCTGACAGCAGCAGCCGAAGCCAGGGCACTATTCATGATTTTTATTCAGAAGGTGATTATTGGTGGCCCGACCCTGCCAATCCTGAAGGGCCATATATACAGCGTGATGGCATGACCAACCCCGATAATTTCGTTGCACATCGCTTAGCCATGATTCGGTTCAGTAAAATTATTGGCGCATTGGCATCAGCTTATCTACTAACTAATGATACAAAATATGTGGCTCATGCCTTTACACATTTACAGGCTTGGTTTGTAAACCCTGCAACCCGAATGAACCCCTCCTTACTTTATGCACAAGCCATTACCCGCAAAGTATCAGGCCGGGGCATTGGCATTATTGATACTATTCATCTGATGGAAGTAGCGCAGGGTACAATGAAGATGGAAAAAGCCAAAAATGTAGACAAAAAACTCTTAGCCGATATTAAAAACTGGTTTGCAGAATACCTGAACTGGCTAACAAGCCATCCCTACGGTAAAGACGAAATGGAAGCTAAAAATAACCACGGCACTTGCTGGGTTATGCAGGTTGCTTCTTTTGCCAAACTTACCAACAACGAAACTCTACTCGAATTTTGCCGTAACCGTTATAAAACTGTTTTGTTACCTAAGCAAATGGCCGCAGACGGGAGCTTTCCTTTAGAAATCAGCCGTACCAAGCCCTATGGGTATTCGTTGTTTAATCTTGATGCTATGGTGATGATTTGCCAGATACTTTCAAGCACGCAAGATAACCTTTGGGATTATAACACACCCGAAGGGCTAAATATCAAAAAAGGGATTGAGTTTATGTACCCTTATGTGGCCGATAAAAGCAAATGGCCTTTTAAAGCCGATGTGATGTACTGGAAAGAATGGCCTGTGGCACAACCTTTCCTGATTTTTGGAGCAGCTAATTTTCAAGATAATAATTGGCTACAAACATGGCAATCGCTTGAACATAACCCAGCTACCGAAGAAGTAATCAGAAATTTACCCATCCGCAACCCCATAATCTGGTTTTAATTTATCATGAAGAAAATCCTTTTTTTATCTGTTTTCACTCTTAGTCTTGTGCAAGCAAGTTTTGCTCAGAAAGACATCAATGTAATGACCTACAATATCCGTTTGGGTATTGCCTCCGACGGCGACAACCAATGGAATAACCGTAAGAAAAATCTGGCCAGCATTTTAACTTACTTCGAAGCCGACATCTGTGGTATGCAAGAAGCCTTTTTCAGCCAGATTCAAGACCTTGAAAAACTACTGCCTGATACTTATGCATGGGTTGGAAAAGGACGTGACGATGGCAAAGAAGCCGGAGAATTTTCTTGTATATTTTACAGAAAAGACAAATATACTATGCTTGAAAACAACACTTTCTGGCTTAATGAACACCCCGAAACCGTGGGGCTAGGCTGGGAAGCCAAATATAACCGTGTTGTTACTTATGCTAAATTTGAACGTGTAGCCGATAAAAAAATCTTTTTCGTATTCAACACTCACTTCGACCATGAAGCGGTAGTTGCTCGTCGGGAAAGTGCCAAATTACTGTTGTCTAAAATCAAGACCATTGCAGGGCAAACGCCTGCTATTATTACAGGTGATTTCAACGCTACACCAACCAGCGAGCCTATTGAGATTTTGACAAACACGAATAACCCCGACCATTTAGAGGATTCTGAAAACCTTACGCTAACGCCGCATTTCGGGCCATATAGTTCGTTTACAGGTTTCCAGGCAAGAGAGCAAGACGGTATGCGTATAGATTATATATTTTTGAAGAATGCCGATTTTAAAGTGAAAAAGCACGCAACTCTTTCACCTTCGTGGAATGGCAGATTCGCCTCTGACCATCATCCGGTATTGGCCACTATCTCGTTTTAATGAAAAGTATAAAAAAACAGCTTGAACGTTGCATCAGAAAGCACGTTCAAGCTGTTTTTTCTTGTTCCAGGGCGCAGTTGTCTGGCGTGATAAATCATACAAAAACCAGATTACAATAGCCAGAAACAATAGAAATATGATTCGGAAGATAAGGCGATTTTTATTACCCTTTGTATCGTTTGCCATCAGATTAAAACCAAAACTTAAATTACTACTCTGTTTTTGTAATGGTGCCAGGCGAATAATAGTTCAAAAACTTACCACTTTTATTAGAAATTTCTGCCCATTTCACACCTTCAAATTCTATTACTACTATTCCGGCTTTTTCCATTGAGCCGCCAATGTCAGCACGGGTAAGGTATTCGGCAAAAAAAGTAATGTCAGGATTATGGCCAAAAATAGCCACTGATTTTACTTTTTCGTTCATATTGTTTACCGCCGCTAAGTAAGCTCTTGCTCCACCTCCATAAATGGCTTCGTCTAAAACAATTTCGTCAACATCTTTATGAAGTTGTTCTGCAAAAATCTTGGCTGTTGATTTACAACGGTCGGCGGCACTACTTACCAACAATTCAATTTTTACTCCTTTTTCTGCTAAAAACTTTCCCATTCGGGCCGATTCTATGATGCCATGAGAAGTAAGATTACGGTCAAAATCCCTGAACATCGGGCTATTTCCACCTTCTTCTGCGGTAGCATGACGAATCAAATAAAGCAGTTTTTTCATATTTTCAACGGTTTTGGCACGAATATACAAGCATTCTGATAAATAAATTTAATTTTTTGGAATTATTCATAAAAAATAATCCTTGAAATAGAGAATATATAGAAAGTTTGATTTCCAAAATCACTCATACATTCACTATTGATAATAGAATAAAATAATAACCTTATATATACATCTGAGTAGTATAACTAAAAGAACAATAGTTGTGTTTTTGAGTTTTAGCAGTATCACACAAAAAAATTATATTTGCACCCATAACACTTAACAATTTAATATTAGCAAAAGCCATAAAGTCTCTTCTCCACAAATTTTATGATAGATTATAACCCTAAGAACTGGTGGAAATTTATTTTTTATTTCCATAAGTCAGATACATTCAGCAAGTTAATGCCTGCTATGCTAGGCATAGCGGCCTACACAGCTATTTTTGCTTATGTTGAAAACAATATTTTACATTACGTACCCATCAGAAACCCACTTACTGTGCATTCATTAGTAGGGTTCGTATTGTCATTACTATTAGTTTTCCGAACCAATACAGCTTATGACCGTTGGTGGGAAGGCCGAAAAATATGGGGCAGTTTCACCAATAATTCAAGGAATTTTGCACTAAAACTGTCAACACTCTTGCCAGAGGGTCATACCTCAAGAGAAACCATCAGAATACTTATAGGTAATTATTTACAAGCCACAAAAGACCACCTCAGAGGAAAAGCAAAGGTAGACCATCTGACCTTTACAGCTACCTATAACGAAGACTATTATAAAGACCACAAGCATATTCCGAACCGTGTAGCGAAGGCTCTCTATACCGAAATCTACAAGCTACATCAAGAGGGGCTTTTCAATCTTGAGCAGTTTCTGGCATTAAACAACGAGCTTAGTTCTTTTACCGATAATCTGGGTGCTTGTGAACGTATCAAAAACACACCAATTCCGGTTTCTTATAACATTTTTATAAAAAAGATTATATTTATTTATGTGTTTACTATGCCTATTACCGCAGTACTTGAATATAAGTTCTGGTCTATCCCTATCGTAACGCTTGTTTTTTATGCTTTTGCTGGTATCGAAATTATGGCTGAAGAAATAGAAGAACCGTTTGGAACTGATGCCAACGATTTAGGTCTTGATAATATGGTAGTTAATATTAAGGGTAATTTACTAGAAATATTGTAACTTTTCTGGGTTATGAATGTATATTTACTTAAATATAACAAAACCCGCAACTTATCGTTAATAACTTACGTCATTATCAACAGAACGCTAAATAATATTTGAGTATGAAATTTACCTCTGCAAAGTTTCTGATTCTGGGGCTATTTCTGACAGGAATTATCTTGTCTTGTAAAAAAGAAAGCGAGCCTACGCCTATTACTCCCGACCCTACTACTGACAAGAATGCGGCTGTTAATTCATGGATTTATGATAACATGAAATATTGGTATCTTTGGACCGACCAAATGCCTGCCAAAGCCAACTCTACTGCCGACCCGGATGATTATTTTTACACTTTGTTGAACGATTATCCGAATACTGACCGTTTCTCGTGGATTCAAGAAAGTTCGACAGAACTTACCAACTCCCTGAATGGCATAAATAAAGTATTTGGTATTAGATATATGGTGTATGATTTAGATGATACTCAGACTAATGTTGGCTTCTTCATTACCTATGTTATAAAAAATAGCCCTGCTGCAAAAGCTGGTCTTAAACGTGGTGATATTATTCTTACAATTAACGGCACTCAATTAACCAGAACTAATTTCAGCTCGCTTACTTCGGCCGAAAGCGTAACTTTTGGTATGGGTAAAGTAGAAAATAATGCACTAGCTTTAACTGGCTCAACTATACAGGTAACTAAAGCAGAGGTACAAGAAAACCCTGTGCACTTCTGGAAAGTAATAGAAAAAGACAATAAGAAAATCGGATATTTGCTTTATAGCCAATTTCTTACTGCGTTCGACGATAGTCTTCGTAAAGTTTTTGGTGAGTTTAAAAGCAAGGGGGTAAACGAATTAGTACTTGATTTAAGGCTTAACCCAGGTGGATATATCTCTTCTGCTGATGTGTTGTCATCTTTAATTGTGAAAAACCTTAATGTAAACAACATCATTCATAGCGACCAATGGAATGCCAATGTACTTAAAGACAGACCTGCCTATGGTAACCCTACGAAATTCAGAAACGAAGCTAATAACTTAGGGTCATTGAACCGTGTATTTGTATTGACTTCTACCGGAACAGCTTCGGCAAGTGAGTTGGTTATCAATGGCCTCAGACCATACATGGAAGTAATACTGATTGGTGACCACACATACGGAAAAAATGTAGGGTCGGTTACTTTACAAGACAACCAAAAGCGTTGGAATTGGGGTATGCAGCCGATAGTTTTGAAGACCCTGAACTCAAGAGGAGAATCAGAATATGGGACTAAAAACGGTTTTACGCCAACTTATACTGTAAAAGATAATATAATTCCGTTTAAAGCATGGGGCGATGAAACCGAAACACTGTTGAAAAAAGCATTAGAGGTAATTACAGGTCAGGTTGCACAGGTACGTACATCTGCCAATGCCCGCTTATCAATTTCAGAGTTGAAAGGCGAACCATTACAAGTGAACGTTTCAGAGAATCCTCGGCAGAATCGCAAAGAAATGTATATTACTTTGCCAGAATAAGAAGGTATAGAATCATATAATAAAAAATACCGATGGAGTGCTCCATCGGTATTTTTTATATCCTGTCTTTAATTTACGCTCATTACAAAATCCTTGAAGAAGCAATTTTAATATCTGCAAATTTCCAGGCTTCATCAAATCGTTGTTTTACTTTCTCATAATTCTTTTTGTCGCCTGTTTTACTATATGCATTCATTAAACCCTTAAGCACCCACCCGTTTTCAGGATACGTTTTTAAGTCTTGTTCATAAACCTTAATTGCTTCGGCATATTTCCCGGCATCAATCAACACAGCTCCTAAATGATGGCGCACAGAAAAAAACCAATCTGCCGGCTCGTTATAATTAAGCGCATCTTCTTTTGCAACGGCTTCTTTCAAAAACACTATGGATTGAGTATAATTCTTTTCTTTGGCACTAATCTCGCCTTCTACAATTTTTGTAGCAATTACTGATAAATCATACACATTATTTATGTTCCAGATGGTTAAATTTTTCAGTGTTGAGTCCTTAAGAATAGCCTTCATCTGTGCTAGGTGCTGTTTAGCTAAATCTACCTTATTTTGCGAAAGCACAGCCATTGCTTGCGCATAATACCAGATTAATACAGGATATTTTAAGTTTTCCTCGGGTGCTTTGGCTTGTAAAATATCATTCCATAAACCTAGTTTTACCTGCACATACCACGGAATAGTATAATAATGTTGCAAAGTACCCCAAGCTGGGTCAAGCATTAGTTTTTTATGAGCATGGTTAGCCGTTTGTATAGCACCAGTTATCGCACTTTTGCTTTCACCACTTAAAGTGCCGCAAGCGGCAATAAAATGATAATTATGCGGATAATATCCTAAGGGATAAGCACCTTGCGCATGGCAAGCCTCCACATACAAGCTATCGACAAGTGAGGCTTGTTGGTTAGTGAGCACACCTTCGTGGTACTTACCGATACGGATATAAGTATGCGAAGGCATATGAACCAGATGCCCTGCGCCTGGCACAAGTGTCTCTAATAGTTTAGCACTTACCAAAGCTTTTCCCGGATTTTGTGACATTTCTTGGGCATGAATATAAAAATGGTTAGCACCTGCATGTTTAGGGTTTATTTGCAAGGCTTTCTCTAATACGGCGATAATTTCGGGCGTCCAAGGTTGCGTACTGCCATCAGGTTTCCACAATTGCCAGGGGTGCAAGTCCATAATTGACTCGGCAAAAAGCGTAGCAACATCAACATCAGTCGGATATTTTTTATAGACATTCCTCATTGCAGCCATGTAAGAAGCATCTAAAGTGGCACGGGCAATTGTAGCATCGTTTACATAGCGTTGGCTTAATGCCTGAATCAAATCTTTTTCTTTAGGCGTACAATTAGCCGAAAGCGCTTTAGCTTTTTGTACAGCTTCATAAGCTCGCTCAAAATTATCAGGCTCCATTCCGGCATTATAATTAGGCCCTAGTACATTGGCAAAGCCCCACCAACCCATAGCACAGGTAGAATCTTGCCTTACAACTTCATAAAAAGAGCGAGCAGCCTCAGCATGGTTAAAACCATAAGCCAACATAAGCCCCTGATTAAAGTACTTTTGTGCTTCAGCACTTTTAGTAGTAACTGGAAAACTTATGCCCTCTAAACCTGATAAAAGTGGCGCTTTTTTGTTTAAAGAATACCACTGCTTATCGATTACCTCGGGCATACTACAAACCGACATTGAAGGCTTCGTACTTGAATCTTTATTGGTGTTTGATTTTTGTTGGCAAGAAAAAAGAAGAATACTCAAACACAGGATGTAATGTAAGGGATTTTTCATCTTTATCTATTATATATGTTATTAATTGGTACTCTAAGTTACATAGTTTTTCAATTAATTTCCTAACTACCAACACAATACGTTAATACATCATAAAATTTTGGAGCGATAAAACATTATATACTAAAACAAAAAAGCCGCTAGATTACTCCAGCGGCTTTTGTATAAAGATATGATAATTACTTCACATCAAAAGAACCACGACCTATGCTGAAACCTTCAGAATAAAGCTCGATAGTATATTTACCTTTTTCGTAGGCACTTCCACGAGAATAAACAAAATCTACATTCTGGCCTGAGTTATCATACATAACCGTTTGTTTCGACGTGTAAACAGTTTCGTTTCCACCAAAAGTAAATGTACCAGAGCCAGTTGCCATATCTGAAATCACATTGCCTTTAGGATCAAGTAATCTTAAATAAATAACTTTGTCTTCTCTTTTCGTAAGGGCATTTTCAGCCAGTTTGAAAGAAATTTTCACTTTATCTACTCTTTTTGCTTTATATTCACCACCGTCACGTTCTTTTCCTCGAGAGTTGATAGCATTCACATTTACATTCATGGCTTTCAATGCAGCAGCCAGTGTTACTTTCTCAGATAATTCTCTGTTTTTTACACCAACGTTATAAACTGAGTCAGATAATGCTTGCTTGTCGGTTTTAAGACCAGTATTTTCAGACTTTAAGGTGGTGTTTTCTTCACCCAAAACCTGGTTTTGTGTAGTTAGTACTGAGTTTTCTTCTCTGAGTTTAGCGATTTCAGCGTCTTTTTCGGTGAGAGCCGATTCGTAATTTTTGATTTTACTTTCGTATTGTTTAATACTTACACTTTTTGAGTTAACAAGATTCTTTTTGTCTTGCTCTAATTGCGTTTTTAGTGCTTGTAAATCCTCTACTTGTCCACCTAGAGCCTGAACTTCGGCAATTTTCGCATCAAGTTGTACGGCAATGGAATCAAGTTTAGAGTTTGTAAGGAGCAGTTCTTTTGTTTTTTGCGAGATGTCGACATTCCGAGAATCAATGTCCTGACGTGCATTGAAATAAAGGAAGCCAAAAAGTGCAGCTAGTGCACAGGCTAAAACAAGTCCGGCCGTCATAGCCGTGTTACTTCTTCTTTCTTGATTTTGTTCCATAGAAATTGAGATATTTAGTATTTAACGGTTTAGGCTTACTAACGACAAAGCTAGCCTTTTATTGAATGTATTTCAGAAAACTTTCGAAAATGTCGTTATTTTTTTCGTAAAATTCTATTCGAATCTCTATTTTCGTGAAATTTTGTTAATTCATGAAAAAATCTACTATTTTATTAGTACTTGTTGCAGCGTTAGGTTATTTCGTAGACGCCTATGACCTTATTTTGTTCGTTGTGCTTCGTCATAGTAGTCTGACAGAATTAGGTGTAGTGGGAACTGATAATACTAGTGTCGGTTTATGGCTATTTAACGTACAGATGATTGGTTTATTGTGTGGTGGCATTTTTTTTGGTATTCTTGGCGATAAAAAAGGCCGTCTCTCTGTTTTATTTGGTTCAATTATACTTTACTCGCTAGCCACTATTGCCAACGGATTTGTAACTGATATATATACATATGGAATATTAAGGTTTTTGGCCGGAATCGGCCTTGCAGGTGAATTAGGCGCCGGTATAACCATTGTAGCCGAAACCATGCCTAAAGAAAAACGGGGCTACGGCACCATGATTATGGCATCTGTGGGTGCTTTTGGCGCAGTAGTAGCCGCATTGGTCGGCGATGCTTTCTATTGGCGAACAGCTTATTTTATAGGTGGGGGTATGGGCTTATTGTTGCTACTATTAAGGGTTGGTACGTTTGAATCTAAAATGTATAAACGTGCCGAAGAAAAAAATGTTAGCCGTGGAGATTTCCTGAGTCTTTTTACAAACAAAGACCGCTTCAAACGCTACATTGCCTGTATGTTTATAGGCTTTCCGATTTTTTTTATTGTAAGCATACTTATGCAATTAGCCCCCGAGGTTGCCAAAGCCCTAGGCATTGAAGGAAAAGTAACCGCCGGACAAGCCGTAATGTATGTGTATATTGGTCTTACCTGCGGCGACCTCATTAGTGGATACGTAAGCCAATTATTAAGAAACCGACGCAAAACTATTTTTATATTTCAGGCAGTTTGCCTGTGTTTGTGCCTGGTTTACCTTAATTTGTGGGGTGCCAGCAATACTGCAATATTTATTATGTGTGTGTTGATGGGTGCCGCCTCCGGGTATTGGATTGTACTCATTACCATGTCAGCCGAGCAATTTGGTACTAATATAAGAGCTACGGTTGCAACAACTATCCCGAACTTTGCACGCGGTGGTGCCGTACCTATTTTAATAGCCCACCAATACCTCACCAAAGCCCTTAACGGTAATCTTATTTTGAGTGCTACTATTATAGGTGTAGTATGCTTCGGGGCGGCATTTATTGCCAATGCTTCACTCAAAGAAACTTTCGCTAAAGATTTAGATTATGTGGAGTAAAAATAGAATTGCCACGATGTACACAAAATGCACAATGTTACACTATACTATTGTGTTACTTTGTGCATTTTGTGTACATTGTGGCAAAATTATATGGGTGTAAGCAATTAATTCTTCATTACCGCCCAGAATAACAGCAACCAACCTGCAATCATAAACGTCCCCCCAATTGGCGCAATAGCACCAAAGGTTTTGATACCTGTAAAACAGATAAGGTATAAAGAGCCACTAAAAATGAGTGTACCGCCTAAAAGGCAATAACCGCTATAAGCAAGATTTTTAGAGATAATCTCCTTTGCTAAAAAGCCTACCAGCACTAGGGCTAAAGCATGATAAAACTGATATTTTACAGCCGTTTCAAATGTATCAAGCCTACCCGATGCGGTTAGTTTATCTTTTAGCGCATGTGCTCCAAAAGCACCTAACGCTACCCCTAAAGCACCCAAAAGAGCTCCTGCTTGTATAAAAAACTTATTCATTGATATGTATATTTATTTTTTTTGAACGAATTACGGCAAAAATAAGAGAGCATTGCCAATAAACACACATAAATAAGCATTAAGTAAGCCAACATCAATTAAACGACTAATAATCAAGCATTTACCCTATCTTTATATTTCTCTTGAAAGAAATTGAATTTTCTTATATAAAAAATAGTTGTATATACATATAATGTATATGTATGAAAAGATTAGACTTTATAAAAAAGCTAAGTATTTTACCTTTTACGACTCAGGCAATGAATTTACAGGAATTAAAAAATATATCAGATGGCTTTGGCAAATCAGACAAAATGCCGGCTATTTTTATAGGTCATGGCAACCCGATGAATGCCTTGGCCGACAATAGTTTTACAGATAGTTTACACGCGTTAGGTAAAAGCATCGAGCGTCCGAAAGCTATTTTGGTTATATCGGCTCATTGGCTTACCATGAATAAAACTTACGTTTCGGTTAATCCGGCACCACAAACCATTTATGATTTTGGTGGTTTTCCGAAAGAATTATACGAAGTAAAATATGAGCCAAAAGGAGCACCAGAAGTAGCCCGCGAGGTAATTAAAGAAGTAAAATCTATTGGAATAATAGAAGAACACAAAATGGGGCTCGACCACGGTGCGTGGTCGGTATTACGACATATTTACCCAGAGGCCGATATACCGACATTTCAGATGAGTATCGATTTCTCTAAACCGCCACAGTTTCATTTCGAACTGGCAAAAGAGTTGCAGAACCTGCGCAACAAAGGGGTTTTGATTCTGGCCAGCGGCAATATTGTACATAACCTACGCCAAATAAACTGGAATGGCGATAGTTCAAAACCGTTTGACTGGGCTTTGGAGTTTGACACAATCGTAAAAAACAAACTAGATAACCGACAATTAGCCAGCCTGGCTGATTTTAAATCTTTTGGCACATTGGGTCAAATGGCGCATCCAAGTTACGACCACTACCTACCCATGCTTTATACAGCCGGGCTGGTTAATAAAGGCGAAGCCATTAAATATACCTTTGAAGGTTTCGATATGGGCAGTATCAGTATGAGGTGTTTTCAGGTTGGATAAACCCTGTTACCAAAAATTTTGCTACCGACACGAATCATGTTACTCCCCTCTTCGATGGCGAGTTCGTAATCGCCACTCATACCCATCGAAATCGTTGATAAACGAGGGTAAGTCTCAATTAATGAGTTATGAAAAGTTTTCAATTTTCTGAATTCTTTTTTTACCTGGGCTTCGTCGTCAGTAAAAGTGCTCATACCCATTAAGCCTTTAATACTTATATTCGTAAGGCTTTTCAAGGCTTCCGAAGTCAGAATTTCAAGGCATTCATCTTCGGTCATTCCGCTTTTGGTATCTTCTTCGGCAATGTATATCTGAAGCAGGCAGTCAATTACACGCTTGTGTTTGGCTGCCTGTTTGTTTATTTCCTGCAATAGTTTAAAACTATCAACCGAGTGAATCAGGCTCACAAAAGGTGCAATGTATTTTACTTTGTTCGATTGCAAGTGCCCAATAAAATGCCATTCAATATCTTTTGGCATTTGCTCGTGCTTATCGGTCAGTTCCTGCACATAATTTTCACCGAAACGCTTAAACCCTGCGTTATAGGCTTCCATTAACATTTCAACAGGTTTTGTTTTAGAGACAGCTACAAGTGTAACACCCTTGCCACTTATCTCGTTCTCTATTGCTTCTATATTGTTTACAATCGACATACGTCAAGAAACTGTTTGAGTTAAATTTTAATGATAAAAAAGGAGTTTTTTTGACTCAAGACAAGATTTAAAAACCGGAGTTTAGCAGAGCTAAATGAGGATTTTTAAAGCGCAGTATTGAGCAAAAAAATCCTTTTTTAGCTTAACAAGATTAACTCAAACAGTTTCTAACATTTCTGTTCCCAGATTTTCGCTAGATTAATAATTACTTCTGTTGCTTTTTCCATATCCTGCACCGACACCCATTCTAATTTTGAATGAAAGGCGTGTTCGCCAGCAAAAATATTTGGGCAAGGCAAACCCATGAATGATAACCTTGAGCCATCGGTTCCGCCTCTTATGCTTCGCTGTTCGGGCTTCATGCCTGATACCCTTATGGCTTCCAAGGCATACTCTACTACTTTCGGGTGGTTTACCAATACCTCTTTCATGTTTCTGTATTGCTCTATTACTTTAAAGTCAACACTCGAGTTCGGATAATGAACCAATACCTTATCTATAATAGCTTGCAAATATGCTTCTTTTTCGTGCAAACCTGCCACCGTAAAATCTCTGATGATAAAATCGAGCTTTACCTGCTCCTGAATACCTGATATTTGCGTAGGATGAATAAATCCTTCATAATCTTCGGTAGTTTCAGGCGATAAACTATCTTTAGGTAAAGCAGCCAGAATATCGGCCGCAATTTTCATGGCATTTTCTAGTTTACCTTTTGCAAAACCGGGATGCGTACTCACACCATTAATTATAAGACTTACACCATCGGCCGAAAATGTTTCGTCCTCCAGCGTTCCTACTGTTTCACCATCCATTGTATAGGCATAATCAGCGCCCAGTTTCTGCAAATCTACTTTTTCGGTGCCCCGGCCAACTTCTTCGTCAGGCGTAAACAAAATCTTAATTGTACCGTGTTTTATTTCAGGGTGATTCATCAGATATTCTGCTGCTGCCATTATTTCGGCAACTCCGGCTTTGTTATCTGCTCCCAGAAGTGTCGTTCCACTGGCTGTTATAATATCGTTACCTATCTGGTGTTTTAAATCAGGGTGTTCTTCAACTTTAATAACCTGAGTAGGGTCGTCGGGTAAAACAATACTTGCACCATCCCAATATTCATGAATAATAGGCTTTACTCCTGCGCCACTACAATCGGGCGAGGTATCTACATGAGAGCAAAAACATATTACCGGAACTGGCTTGGTTGTAGTAGCCGGAATAGTAGCATACACATAACCCCATTCATCAAGGTGTGCATCAGTAATACCCATAGCCAGTAATTCTTCTACCAGTATTCGGCTTAAATCTTTTTGCTTTTCAGTTGAAGGATTCGCAGTAGAATTTGGATCCGACTGCGTATCAATTTGCACATATCGCAGAAACTTCTCTTTTACATTATATAAGGTATTAGTAATAGGTATCATAATTAATAGGTGTTAGTAAAGATAATTACCGATGCACTTCTTTTTTTGTTCAATTTTTTACTCCGCTTTCACATTTAATATTCCTTCTAAATCAGCCGGAGAGTAGTTGATATTTTTTAGTGTTTTATCGTCGCTTGTTCTGTACACCAAAAACTTGCCTTCTATTTCTTTATAATAAGACTCTGTTCCTTTTTCGGCATAATGCTTCATGGTTTCTTCGGCTTCAGCAAGCGTTGCACAAGCTTTACTCATATTAGAGCGTTGCACTTCATCAAACAATTCACGGAATTTTTCGCCCAAACCAAACTCAAGTACAGCCCCCGATAATACATATTGTATATCGGCCAAAGCATCGGCTACGCCAACTATATCTTTGCTCTCAATGGCTTCTTCTAACTCTCTCAACTCTTCGGCAATCAATGCTACTCTTAAGTTACATCTTTGTTTAGACGGTATTTGTGGTGTTTCTAAAATTGGGTGTTGGAAGGTTCGGTGGAAATCAGCAACCTGATTCAGACAATCTAATACTTGCATAAGATACAATGAAATTTATTTTCAATTTAATAATATTTTAATTCATAAGGCCATATCTGTATTTTAATGGCATTTTATTTCAAAAACAGGAGACAGAAAAACTGTTTTGATTTTTTCTTCGAAATATTTTCGCCGTAAAATAAATAAACAGATATTCACATTTGCAAAGTTGAGCAAATTTCAATAATATTGCTACGTAACTGAAGTCAAATTATCAAAACCCAACAAATCATGAACAAATTTTATAGACTTCTTTCAGTGGTAACATTAGCGTTATCTGTTGCTTTATGGTCATGTAAAGGAGATCAAGGTCCACAAGGTCCAACCGGTGCTCAAGGTGCTCAAGGTCCTACTGGTGCTCAAGGTGCAACTGGATCTCAAGGTCCTTCTGGCGCAACTGGTTCTACAGGTGCTACTGGTGCTACTGGTCAAGACGGAAATGCAAATGTAAAAAATGCCGAAGTAACGGTAAAAACAACTGACTGGAGAACAGTAGATGCAGCTGGTATCGGAACAGGCAATACAGGCCAAACTGGTGCGTTCGAAGTAGCAGACGCAAACATTTCGGCTGGAAGTATTGTAGTAGCCTACGTGAAAGTTGGTACTCAATGGCTTGCGTTGCCAAGAGTTATCATTAAAGAAACTGATGGAGCTACTGAGCAAGTTAATTTTGGCTTCGAAACAGGAAAGGTAACTTTCTTCTATAGCTCACAAACTGCCGCTATCGGTGGTATCAAGAGCTATAAGCCACAAACTGACCTTACTTTCTCTTACGTAACTATCGAGAAGACCTTACGTCTATCTATGGAAGCTGCCGGTGTTAATTTAAGAAGCCGCGAAGCAGTAACCAGCTACTTACAAAGTCATTAATTTTGATTTGTAAACTACACAATATTAGTAGCTTACGTAGAAAAGAAAAAAAAGCCTCCTTTACGGGAGGCTTTTTTGTTTCTTTTTCGTTATTAGTAGGTATTACTATAATCTTTTTATGAATAAGCTGTTTACCTTTATTTGCCTTCAACTTTTTAGTTTTTCTGTTGCCGCACAATTACTCAACGATAATGAATCTAAACAAAACCTGATAAAGGGTTTGGATAAATTATATAATTACGAGTTCAGAGAAGCTGATGCTATTTTTCATAAAGTAAAAGCAAAGTATCCGCAACATCCGGTTACGCCGCTTCTGAGTGCGCTACAAGTACAATGGCAGAATTTGCCACTTGAAAAAAATCCGAAGGCTGTTAGTACTTATATGGCTCTGCTCGAAAAATGCAGAGCATCAGCCGAATCTATGCTAACCGACCCTAATAAAAAAGCAGAAGCTACTTTTTTTCTGCTTGCCTCACATGGCTATACTGCGCTGGCCTACACTTATAGAAAAGAATCTATGAAAGCCGCCAACGAAGCACGCAAAGCTTATGGCTACATGAAAGATGGCTTTGGGATGATGGAACGCAACCCTGAGTTTTATTTTACCTCGGGTCTGTACAATTATTATCGGGTACAGTATCCTGAAACCCACCCTATGGTAAAGCCTGTTATGATTTTCTTTGAAAATGGCAACAAAAAAGCAGGGCTAACTCAACTGGAACTAGCAGTGCAGCGGTCTATTTTTTCGAGAGTAGAAGCAGCCTATTATTATATGAATGTTAATCTTAAATATGAGCTGAATTACAACAAAGCGCTTACGTATGCCGACCAACTGCATGATAAATATCCGCAAAACCCCATTTATTTGATGCGCTACACCGAAACCCTGATTATGTTGGGTAAGTATGATGAGGCAGAGCATAAAATAGATTTGCTACACAAAATCAATAGCCCGGTATATCAGATTGCGGCTAATTTATTTGATGGCCTTTTGGCTGAAAAATCAAAGCGAAATGACAAACTTGCGTTGGAGCTCTATAATAATGTATTAAAGAACGAGCCTGACGAACGCTACACTAAAGATTATTACGCCATGACCTACATAGGCATAGGCCGAATTGCCGACAGAGCAGGCAATAAAAAACGAGCTGATGAAATGTACAAAAAAGCACTAGATTATGCCGAGAACAAAGGTGTGATTGCCGAGGCAAAGAAAAATCTGGCTAATTAATCATGTTTTTCTTTTAATTTCCAACGGGCTTATTCAAGAAATTTAGATTTCAAATATAACACAATACAAATCTCTGATAATAAGAAATTTATCAGAGATTTGTTGCTTTATAAGCTATTAATCTGGCTGCTAAAGCAACCCCTCTTATTCATTCTTCGTCAAAGAAGTAGTATGCAGTATTTGTCAAATTTTATTTACTAACGCAACCCTATTTCCAAATCATCCGTAAGGCAAGTATACACTAAGTATTAAAATTTTACGCTTGCTATGGAAAAAACACAATTAAACAGAGGACAGTTTTTACGACAACTCGGCTTAAGCACAGGTGCTTTAATGGCTTTTTATTGTATGGGTACAGGTCTTTCGGCTTGCTCTAGCTCAGGCGACGACACCGACCCTACACCGAATCCTGGAGGAAGTAATGGTAACACAAACAGTGCAGCCATAAAAGGTACAACCAGTGGTGCCAACATTGATTTTACAATTGACCTGACCCATGCCGATTTCAGTAAATTAAAAACAGCAGGACAATTTGATTATGTAGCCAATATCATTATTGTGAACACAGGTGGCACTTATGTGGCTTTATCAAAAGTTTGTACACATCAAGGCTCTACAATCTCATACCGTAGTGCCAACAACGACTTAAGATGTCCGAATCATGGTTCGGAATTTAATTTAGATGGCTCGGTAAAAGTATCGCCAGCAACAGAGGCGCTAGCTGTGTACAAAACCGAAATTCAGAATAGTGGCAATACACTCAGAGTTTCAGCTTAAATATCATTTGGATATATGTGTTTCTTAAAATTTGGATATATGTGTTTTTGAATAACCTTAATAGGTATGTTTCTGGGGTCAGGAGGATGAGCAATATCCTCCTCCCTTTTTAAAATCAACTAATTATACGTATATGAAATTAACTTCCTTATTATTATTTTTTTGTTTGTTTTCTGTAAGTGTTTTTGCCCAGGTTACTGAGTCTGACAGCCTCTTAGCCGATTTAGATTCGGCTTCAACCGCAGAGCAACCAAAACTTTTGCCTGATAAAATGCTACTTACGCAAAGGATTTTCTGGGGCGAAAAAGGGCTTTACAGAAAAGTAGGCATTGCCCCACAGCTAACTGCCGAAAACAGAGCAAAAGAACTGAAAATAAGAAGAACCATGTTTAAGATTCATCAGGCTGTGGGGATATTAACTGCCGCCGGAATGCTAGCTCAAGGTATATTAGGAGCTAAATTATACAATGCAGGAGGCGACAACTATACACGTATCAAAAGAGCGCATGAAGCTACTGCGCTGGGTATTAATATAGCCTATGGTACTACGGCACTCATGGCTTTTACAGCTCCTCCCGGAATGCTCAACCGCAAAGGCATAAGCAATGTAAAAGTGCATAAATATTTGTCTTACATTCACCTTACGGGTATGATAACAACCAATATACTGGCCGATAAAATCGGAGATAATTATAAGCTAAAGCCTTATCACAGAGCTGCTGCTTATACTACTTTTGGTGCCTATTTTGCCGCTATGGCTATTTTAAAGTTTGAGTTTTAGTAGAAAAATCCTTACGAGCTTTTAAAAACATTTAGAAATACTGAAAATGAAAACCATAGAAAACTTTATAGCCATCATAATTTTATTCACTGTTTTTGCATTTTCGCCTAATGTAGAAAACAGAAAAATTGTTGCCGATAAAAAAAGCTCTACTGTTACCTACGCTATGAGCCATCCGGCGCATGATTGGGAGGGAATTTGCAAAGATGTAAATGCTGTTATTGTTTATGACGACATAAGCAAAAACATCGGTCAAGTGGCGGTATCGCTAAAAGTAGATGCTTTTGATAGTGGCAATGCCAACCGTGACTCGCACGCAATTGAGGTACTGGAAGGCTTGAAATACCCGAAGATAACATTTACAAGTAACAGAATAAAGGCTGATAACAATACTTTAACGGCTGACGGAAACCTTACGTTTCATGGAGTTACCAAGCCAATAACTATCAACGTAAACCGTACTAATAGCGATAAACAAATAGTGCTCGATGGTAAGTTTGATATTTTGTTGAGCCAATTTCAGATAGAACGCCCATCGTTATTCGGTGTAAAAACCAAAGATGAAGTAAAACTAAGTTTTAAAGTGGTTTTTCCACTCTAAACTTTGATATGTAAAATGGAAATAATGTGAGGCTTCACATTATTTCCACTTCAAAGTCTCTAATATATGTCTGCAATCGGCTTTCATATAGTCAATCACAGGGCGAAGCGAATCGTTTTCTGTGGCTGTCATCAGATACATTGCTCCTCTTAAATAATGCTTAGTGGTATCGGTTACAAAAAACTGGTAATGACTTGGCACTTCTCCTTCCAACTCAAAAATAATTGCCTTTTTACCGTCTTTGGTAGTCAGAATTTTATCTGTGATAGAATAAGCCTTTTTATCATGATGAAACGCCAGCTTTGCGGCATCAGCCATCATATTCTGCAAGCGTTTAGGGTCATTGTTTACGGGCTTATACGTAAACTGAATGCGGGTATTGAGCTTAGGATAATAGAGTATTATCCAATGTGGCTCAGCTTTCATGAAAGTATCTTTCTGCACAATAGCAGCTTTTGAGTACTCAAATGTATATGGGTGTTCTTCTGTGAGAGGCTGATACTCGTGCGCAGGTAAATCAAGACGATTAAAACCCGTAGGTTTAGGCTGATAATCAGGTTCTTTATCATCACTACAGGCATAAATACCCGCTGCTAATACAGAAACAAACAAAAACCTGACAAGGCTTATTTTAGCTATCATTCTTCAACAACATTAATATAAATACACGCCTGTTTTTGCTTCGTCGCTTAGCATTACCTGAATATGCTCATTCAAAGTAGTAGAAAGCGAATACCCTACATAATCGGCTGAGATTGGATATTTAGGGTGATTTCGGTCAACAACAACAGCTACCTGTATTTTCTTTAAAGGAATACTTAAAAACGGACGTAAACTATAGGCCAGCGTGCGGCCTGTGTTCAGTACATCATCACATAAAACGACATTCTTGTTCCGAAAAGTATCTACCTCGCTCTCTATCTTAATATCGGGTTGCGAAAGCGCCTGTTTATCTACACTTACTTTGGCAATATTTACTGTTAAAGAAGAAATCTGTTTCAATTCTGCTACCAACAATTCGGCGAAATGATACCCCTCGCCATTTATACCAGCAATAATTACTTCCGACTCATCAAAATTCTGTTCATAAATCTGGTAGGCTATGCGACGGATTTTTTGAAAAGTTTCGGTACTATTCAATAATTGATTAGACATAATTAGTTTGTATTAAAACCCTGATAGTAGTATTAGATTTTGGCATAGTTTATGTAAACGACTATGCATCAATAAATCGCCAACAAAGATACTTAAAACTTATCATACTATAATATGACGCTTATGAAATACATGTTTGCTGCTTTAGTGTTCATTCTATTTATAAATGCCACAAAACCTGAGAGAAAAGTTGATAATCCTAAAAAAAGAATAGATACCGAACTAACCGACCGCATCAAATCATCATTCAAAGGGGGCAATCCTAAATTGCTTGCAAGTTGCCTAAACCAAGAAATTGAATTAGTGATTGACTCTGAAAAAATTGACTTCCAGAAAATTTCTTCACAACAAGCCGAACAGATTTTTAAGTTATTTTTTCAACGCAATCCTCCATTGTCATTTCAATATGTATATCAAGGTGCATCAAATATCGATTTAAAATATAGTGTGGCCAATTACCGCAGCCGTAATAAAGACTTTTTAGTTTATATTTTACTAAAAAAAGATAGCAACAATAAATATGTAATAGATACGATTCAGTTCAGAGAAAGTTAAATTTACAAGCTACTTTTCTGAATTACATAAGGATAATATAAAATAATAGTAAAGGTTCTGATATTATCGGAGCCTTTTTCTATTTTTGTGCTTTCATTTAAGTTCAAAACAAAAAAATGATAGTTAAAACAAAGAAATTTGCGTTAGATAAAAAAGATTACGTAAAAATTGCCTTCAAGCGCCACATGCGCAAAGATTGGAAATGGTTGTTGATTCCGGCAGCAGTAGTTATCTTAGGATTAGTATTACACTTTACAGGGTCGTACAAAAACTGGTGGATTCCGGTAGTGGCAGTTGTAGGAGGAGGTTTATACGTCTTGTTCTGGTATGCTCAGTTTTATGCAGCATCGCAAATGGAACAAAACAAACAAATGTTCGATAAATTTATGTATGAAATAGATAGCCGTCAGATTCTGGTTAAAATGAATCAGAAAGAGGGTGGTATCATGAAATGGGAAAGCATTCAATCGGCTGAAAAAACTGAAGATTCTTATTTGTTGATTATCGGTAAGGGGCAGTTTTTACGTTTCCCGTTCAATGTATTCAACAGTGAGCATGATTTGAAACTTTTTGAGTCTATTCTGAAAAGAAAAGAATTACTTGCAGCATAAGAAGTTATTTAGGATTATTTCTACTGAAATTAAAGCTCTAAACAACTTCTAATTAAAAAATCCCTCGTACGAAACTGCGAGGGATTTTTGTTTACTTATATTATTTGCTTGATAGTTTTTTCAAAAGCCGCCAGATGCTCGTCTGAAAAATCATGATGCGTAACAAACCTCACCAGGTGTTTACCAAAAGTTACGCAACCCAGATTCTGCTCTTTAGCCTTTGCAACAAACTCAGTTGCCAATATTGAGTCGGGCAATCTGAAAATCACAATATTGGTGTCTATCGGGTATATTTCTTCTACAAATGGTAAGCCTTGTAGCATGATGCCAATTTCTCTTGCTCTGGCATGGTCTTCTTTCAAGCGTTCAACATGATTATCAAGAGCATAAATACCTGCAGCAGCCAGAAAACCCGCTTGTCGCCAACCGCCACCCATTGCTTTACGGACACGTCGGGCTTTTTTGATAAAATCTTTTTTGCCAATCAACAAAGACCCAACAGGGCAGCCCAAGCCCTTTGATAAACAGATGCTTATTGAATCAAACAAATTTCCGTGCGTCAGAGCTGATTCATTGGTTTCTACCAAGGCATTGAAAAGTCTTGCTCCATCTAAATGCAAAGGGAGTTGGTGCTCGTTGCATACTACCCTTATAGCTTCAATTTCTGCTAAATCATAATAACATCCTCCACCCTTATTCATCGTATTCTCGAGCGATACCAGACTGGTAATAGGTTGATGAATATCTTCAGGATTATTGATAGCATCGCGTACTTGTTGTGCATTGATGCGGCCTTTGTTGCCCTCTAGTAATTTCAGAGAAGAAAGCGAGTTAAGCGCAATTCCCCCACCCTCATATAAATATATATGTGAGAGTTTATCGCATATTACTTCGCTACCCGGCGAGGTATGTACCCTGATAGCCAATTGGTTTGTCATGGTACCCGAGGCGCAAAAAAGAGCAGCTTCCTTGCCAAACATCGTTGCGGCTTTTTCTTCTAATGCTATTACTGTTGGGTCATCGCCAAATACATCGTCTCCTACTTCTGCGGTAAACATGGCTTCTTTCATGCCCTGCGTAGGTTTTGTAACGGTATCGCTTCTTAAATCAATAAACATGGATAGGCAAGAGGATTATTTATTTTAAAATCTAAAGATACTGCAATGTAGTATTTTTTAGCTTATTAATAGAAGCTTAAGGGCTGGCAACCCATTAAAATAGATGAATACCTAAAATTATGAGCCGCTGTTGTTTGTGGTTATAAATGCCAAAAACTTATCAGTTTTCTGATGTTCGTCGAATATCCAGAAGAATAATATCATTTCCATTGCAAAAGTCTCAGATTTTGCGAAGTTTTACATTAGTTTAGAAATAATCTATACCTACAACTATGGCAGTTTTCAATTTAACAGTTAATAACAAAAAAGTAAAAGTGGATGTCGAGCCCGATATGCCGCTTCTTTGGGTGATCCGTGATTTTGCTGGTTTGAAAGGAACCAAATTTGGTTGTGGAATGGCTATGTGTGGAGCCTGCACCGTTCATCTGAATGGGCAACCTATCCGTTCATGCCAAACCCCCATTTCTACTGTCGCCAAAAATGCTAAAATAACAACAATCGAAGGCATAGGCGATGGGCAGCTACATGCTATCCAACAAGCATGGATTGAAGAACAAGTACCTCAATGTGGCTATTGCCAGTCAGGGCAAATCATGTCGGCGGTGGCTTTATTAAAAACTACGCCGAATCCTACCGACGAAGATATTGATTCGGCCATGAGCGGCAACCTTTGCCGTTGTGGTACCTATGACCGTATCCGTAAAGCTATTCACAAAGCAGCCGGTAATGCCAAAAGCAGTGCAAGCCTTGGCGGCAAATAACATGATTCATTTACAACGACAAAAACTTTAGAAAATATCATGACTTCAAGGCGCAATTTCTTAAAAACTACCAGTTTAACCACCTTTGGTTTTGCGTTGGGAGTATCGTCTTTTGCCAAAGATGCAGTACTTAAAAAGATAAGCCCTGCCATCATAAGTCTCGAAATAAATCCTTTTATCATAATTGATACCGCCGGGAACATCACACTCGTGAATCCACGTCCCGATATGGGTCAGGGTTCAACACAAGCGGTGCCATCATTACTTGCCGAAGAACTAGAGGTAAGTCTTGAAAAAGTAAAAATTGTGCAAAGCGATGGTAAAGGTAAATACGGCGACCAAACATCTGGCGGAAGTAGTTCAGTAAGAGCACTATGGCAGCCTATCCGAAAAGCAGGTGCAGCAGCCCGTGAAATGCTTATTCAAACTGCTGCTAAACGCTGGAACGTTTCGGTGAGCGAATGCTTTGCACAAGATGGCAAAATCTTACTTCGTGGCAGCGACAAAAGTTTTACTTATGGAGAGCTAGCCGACGATGCATCGAAGCTGGAAATTCCGCAAAACCCTAAATTAAAAGACCCAAAAGATTTTAAGATACTAGGCAAATACAATAAACGTCTTGATGTGCCAGAGCGTGTAACAGGTAAAGCTGCTTATGGTATTGATGCCGAAGTACCCGGCATGGTATACGCCAGTATTGTGCACTCGCCTATGTTGCACGGCAAAATAGCCTCAATTGATGATGCTGATACCAAGAAAGTAGCAGGTGTTTTGCAGGTTGTAAGAACCGAGCGCACAATGCCGCACCGTAAGTCAGAAGCTGTAGCCGTAATTGCCACTAATTGGTGGGCAGCTTTAAAAGGTAAAAAAGCTCTGAAAGTACAATGGGATAATGGCGATTATGAGAAAACACTAAGCTCAGAAAAATATTTTACCGAGCTATATGAAGCAGCCAAGAAAGAAGGAATTAACTACGAAGAAAAAGGAGATTTTGCGGCAAAATATGCTTCATCTAAACAAAAGATAGAATCTAACTACGAAACACCTTTCTTGTCTCATGCGCCTATTGAGCCAGTTAATGCCGTTGTACATGTAAAAGACGATGGTACCATAGAAATATGGGCACCTGTACAAGGCCCCGACTGGACAATGAGAGACGTGTGTGCATACATGAATGTAAAACCCGAACAGGTTAAGATCAATGTAACATTACTAGGTGGGGCTTTTGGCCGCAAAGCTTACCACGATTTCTTGTTGGAAGCCTGCCATTTATCGAAAGAGTTAAAAAAACCTGTGAAGGTAATATGGACTCGTGAAGATGATATGACCCAAGGGCCTTATCGCCCGGGTATGCTAAGCCACATGCAGGGTTTTGTAGAAAATAATAAAATAACAGGTTTTCATCATCATGCCATTGGGGAGTCTATTGTTGGGCAAGTATTTAAAGGCTTAAAAGACGATGAGGCCGACCCTTGGTTAACAGGTGAAATAAGCACCGAAAACAGCAATTATCATTTTTCTACTGCCTCAAAAATAAGTTGGACTAATGTAAAAACTGATATTCCGGTTGTGTGGTGGCGCTCGGTTTATGCCTCAAACTTTGGCTGGGGGCAAGAATGCTTTATTGATGAACTGGCTCACCTGGCAGGCAAAGACCCTTTACAGGCGCGTTTAGAGATTTTATCTGATGCCCGCTTCAAAAAAGTATTAGAAACATTAGCCGAAAAAGCCAACTGGAGCGAAAAATTACCAGTAGGGCAAGGCAAAGGTCTGGCAGTATTCAAATCGTTCGATAGTATTTCGGCGGCTTGTATTACCGTAAGTAAAAAAGAGAGCGGTGTGAAGATTGAAAAAGTGGTATCGGTAATTGATTGCGGCTACTATGTAAACCCTGATAACGTAAAAGCCCAAACCGAGGGTAACATCGTAATGGGGCTAACAGCCGCTATTAAAGACGGTATTACTTTCACAAACGGTGTTTGCGACCAGACTAACTTTCATCAATTTAACCTGATGCGAATCAATGAAACGCCAAAAATGGAGATTCATATCATTGATAGCGGAGCTAATCCGGGTGGTGTAGGTGAGCCGGGCTTACCTCCTATTGCGCCTGCGCTGGGCAATGCCATATTTGCAGCAACAGGCAAGCGTATCCGTAAACTTCCGTTTGATATTAGTAATATTGCATAATTTATCAAGAAGAGCAGAAGTAAAATTCTGCTCTTCTTCTTTCATCATACCCACCAAGCATCACGAGTATGTCTGTAAGCTTACTTAACCATATTAAGAGGTTCGTCGACTTAGACCCACAAGAAGAACAGCTCATATCAGCCCATATTCAACACTTGTCTGTAAAAAAGAAACATTATTTATTAGAAGAAGGGCAAATTTGTAAAGCCAGTTATTTTATAGAAAAAGGCTGTTCAAGAATGTTCTTTGTTAGTGATAAAGGCGATGAGCAAACGGTTAATTTTGCATTAGAAAATTGGTGGATAAGCGATTATTCAAGCCTTTTAAGCCAGGCACCGTCAGCCTTTTATATTCAGGCCATTGAGCAATCTGATGTTATTGTGCTTACCTATCAGGCACAAGAAGCACTATCTAACGAAATCCCTCAGCTCGAACGCTATTTCAGAATCATTCTTCAAAGAGCCTATGGAGCTTCACAAGTTCGTATCAAACACATTCACAATCTATCAAGAGAAGATATGTATCGAAATTTCCTTGCCTTGCAACCAGAGTTTGTCAATCGTGTACCTCAATATATGTTAGCTTCTTATCTGGGGTTTACGCCCGAGTATCTGAGCGAAATACGTAAAAAAAAGTTTTGATTTAGCATTTCTTAAACCTGTTTAAGTTTTTTCAGATAGCCCCATCATACCTTTGTACTCATTAAAACACATATAAAAATGAGCACAAGAATCAATATTCAACAAGTTGAACCAGCAGCTTTTAAGGCTATGTATGCCCTAGAAGGATACTTACAAACTACACAAGTAAGCAAAACACATAAAGATTTAATAAAAATAAAAGCTTCAATGATTAATGGGTGTGCTTATTGTATAAATATGCATACCAGAGAGGCCAAGAAAAACGGAGAAACCGAGCAACGCATTTATCTATTGAACGCATGGCGTGAAACTACGCTTTACACCGAAGAAGAAAGAGCGATATTAGCCTTAACAGAAGAAATAACGCTAATTCAGAACCATGTTTCTGATGAAACCTACAAAAAGGCTGAACAACTATTTGGTGCAAATCACTTAGCGCAGATTATCATGGTTATTGTAACCATCAATGCCTGGAACCGCATAGCTATTACTTCTGAATTACCGCTAGATTAAGAAGTATAAGTAAGATTACAAAAGTCGTGAGAATAGCTATTCTTACGACTTTTCTTTTGTAGCTATTAAACAATTATTACTTTTGCAAAAACAAAACAGGAAATGGTGTCTTCCTAATTGAACCGCCTTAAAAAAGCTGATGGCGCCTGGTTATAAATGTCTCACACATTTAATCAGGACTTGTATGTCGAACAAAAAACAATCATCCAGAATACTTCTTAAAATTCGTCTGTTTTTCAGGCACTATCCCGCTATTCCCTATTTGCTTAAATGGCTGTTTATCAGCTCAGTTATAGGCACTTGCATAGGTATCGCATCCGCTATTTTCTTAATCACTCTCGACTGGGTAGGCAATTTCAGAGAAACACATCTATGGCTCATTGCACTATTGCCTTTAGGTGGCTTTGCTATTGGTTGGCTTTATATGCGTTTGGGTAAAAGTATAGAAGCAGGCAATAACTTGCTGATAGACACCATTCATCAACCGCAGGAAATTATTCAATTTCGAATGGCGCCTTTTATTTACTTAGGCACATTGCTTACACATCTATTGGGTGGCTCTGCCGGACGGGAAGGCACAGCCTTACAAATGGCCGGAGCCATTGCCGACCAATTCAGCAAGCCTTTCAGGTTGAATGAAAATGAAAGAAGAGTCTTACTTATAGCTGCCATAGCCGCAGGGTTCGGGTCAGTCTTTGGCACTCCCCTAGCCGGTGCTGTTTTTGGTCTAGAATTTTTTCTGATTGGCAGACTCCGTTATGATGCCATTCTTCCGGCTTTTTTATCAGCTATCATTGCCGATTTAGTTACTAAACTTTGTGGGGCGCATCATACCGTTTACTATATTACAATAGTACCTGATGTCTCGGCTCTTAGCATTTTGTACGCAATCTTAGCAGGCATTGCTGCAGGCGTGTGTGCAGCAACTTTCAGCCGTACTATTCACTATATAGGCAGCTTGTTTAAAAAGTACATCAGCTATCCGCCGCTTCGCCCATTTATTGGTGGGCTTATAGTTGCCACAGCTATATGGCTTATTGGTACTACCAAATACATAGGCTTAGGCGTACCCACCATTGTACAAGCATTTAATGAGCCACTACCCTCCTATGATTTTGCACTGAAAATGGCATTTACGATTCTGACACTAGCGGCAGGTTTTAAAGGAGGCGAAGTAACACCCTTGTTTTTTATTGGTGCTACTTTAGGCAATGCCTTAGCTTATATTATTCCCTTACCAATGGGTTTGCTGACAGGTATGGGCTTTGTGGCTGTATTTGCCGGAGCCACCAATACGCCGCTAGCTTGTATGCTTATGGGCATAGAATTATTTGGGCACCAAAGTGGTATTTATGTAGCCATAGCCTGCGTAGTGGCTTATCTGACATCAGGCCATACAAGCATTTACCAAAAACAGATGATTGGCGAGCCAAAACATAGTAGATTTGCAAACCTAAAAGACAAACGCATAAGCGAGATAAAATAAAAAGTTAAGAATTTTAAGAGTAGCAATATGGCATTAGAAATAGAAAGAAAGTATTTGGTACACCACGAACAATGGGATAGTTTTAATAAACCTATGGGGCAACTATATCGCCAAGGATATATCCTGAAAGACCCCAATAAAACCATAAGGGTTAGAGTAACCGATACTAATGCTTATCTTACTATTAAAGGTGCTTCGGTAGGTGCAACCCGAACCGAGTTTGAATATGAGATTCCGAAAGAAGAAGCTATAGAATTGTTAGATAATTTTGCAGTGTCGGAACTATCAAAAATAAGATATAAGATTTTACACACCGAAAAACTTTGGGAAGTAGATGTATTTCTGGGTGCTAATGAGGGGCTGATTGTTGCGGAAATAGAACTACTGCATGAAGATGAAGCTTTTGAAATACCCGGATGGATAAGTGTAGAAGTAACCGGAGATAACAAATACTATAATTCAAACCTATCGGTGAATCCTTTTAAAAACTGGTAACATGAACGAGAAAAGACCTATCAGACAAAACGAGAAAGATTTCATAGCGCACCTGTTGTTACAATTAAATCTGAATCCTGCTGATTATCCTTATGATGAACTTGTAGAAGAATACGAAGGTGGAAAAATGGGAAGTATCAGCCTTGGTGGCGATGTTGAAGGCTACGCCGGAGACCTGATACAAGTAGAATATACCGATACAGACGGCACTCCGGTGGTTATTACCCTAACCAAAGACCATCAGAATCGCCTGCTTGATTTAGATTTCTGGAAAGTTGACTTCTCTAAATTGCTCGAATACCCAACGCCTGATAAAGTAACTATCAGGCCTGCAGAGGCAGGATAACAGGAATCAGAATAGCGCACTACGGTTATACTTGTTTTTATAGGCAATCGGCGATAAGCCCGTTACTTTCTTAAAAGTACTTCTGAAAGCCTTGTTATCGGTATAACCTACATCATACATTACTTCGGTGATATTCTTTCGGCTGGTTTCGAAACGCTTTTTGGCGGCTTCAATTTTTACCCGTTGAATATATTCCATTATGGTATTATTTGTTGCCTTTTTGAATCGGCGCTCAAGGCTTCGGCGGCCAATGGCGAACATATCAGAGAGTTGGTCGAGCGTAATTTTATCTTCAAAGTTTTTCTCGATAAACTCCTGAGCCTTTTTCACGGCATCGTCTTCATGGCTCTTTTGCCCGTTAAATATCATAAACGAAGCCTGGCTATCTCTTTCAATATCAATAGCAAAATATTTGGCGGCTCTAATTGCCATTTCACGGTTCACGTTTTTCTCAACCAAATGCAATAGCAAATTCCAATAAGAGCTGGCCCCTCCGCTCGAATATAAGCCTTGGTCTTCTGTTATAATCTTGTCATCAACTAACTCTACCTCTGGGAACATAGCTCTGAAATCATTTGCCGATAGCCAATGAGTAGAGCAGCGTTTGCCATTCAATAAGCCTGTAGACGCCAATAAAAAAGCGCCGATACAAAGGCTTATGACCTCTGCCCCATTTTCATATTGTTTCACAATCCAAGGCAAAAAACCCTTGTTTAACTCTAAGGCCGTTTGCATATCTCCGCTTAATGCTGGCACAAATACCATGTCAGTTTCTGCTACTTCATCAATAGTAGCATCGGCATGTACGGTAAATATATTATCGTGGAGTTTTACTTCTTTAGTAAGCCCTACCATTTGCACATTAAATGCTGCAGGTTTACCCTCTGACTGGAGAAATTGATTAACCGACACGAATATATTGCGTGGGTCGTTAATGCTTGCTAAAACAGCATTTTCAGGAATCAGAATCGTAATGTTTTTCATAGGATTTAAAGCATAGAACAATGGCGGATTCACCCCCATTATTGTCGTTTTCACACCACATCAAAGTTAATAAATCCGTCTAATTTTGTACACATAAATACAAACAATTTACACCATGAGCCAAATCGATATTAATTATTCGCAAAATCTGATTAAAGTACGAGATGCTTGTCTTGACAACTCTACATTTGAGTGTGTAAGCGTAAAAGGTTTGTATTTTAACGATGTAGACCTGAGCGGCACTAAAATTACAAACGCCAACATGAGCGATTTGGAAATAGAAGGCGCACAACTCGGTGGCGCAATTATCCGCAATGTTGGTATGCTTCCGGCAGACCACCCGAATTATGATGCTGAGGCTAAACAGCGTCCCTTAATTTTTGAAAACTGCGACTTTGAGGCTAGTACTATTACTGATTGTAACTTGAGCAATGTAGCCATCAATAATTGCAACCTGAGTGGCTTAACTATTAATGGTATTTCGATTGAAGAATTACTAGTAAATTTCACACATAATAACAATCAATAAATTCACCTTTAAAACTTACACACATGAGAAAGATTAAATTACAAATGCAGGTATCGCTTGATGGTTTTGTTTGTGGCCCTAATGGCGAGATGGATTGGACAACGTGGAACTGGGATGATGAATTGAAAAATTATGTAAAAGCATTGATGGAACCTGCCGACTCGTTTATTATTGGCAGAGTACTTTATGAAGGAATGTCGATGTACTGGCCTGCGGCAGAAACCAACCCGGATACAAGTGAAGACGATAGAAAGGCGGCCAAAGCCTTTAACAATATGCCTAAGTATGTTTTCTCAAAAACGCTGCAAACAGCCGATTGGAACAATGCCATTATAGCAAGTGGAGATTTGGTTGAGACCATTCACACACTGAAGAATCAAGAAGGTAAAGATATTCTGCTTTATGGTGGCGTTAGTCTGGTTTCTTCTTTTATACAAAACAACCTGATTGATGAGTATCATCTCTTTATAAACCCTACTGCCATTGGTAATGGGCGTTCAATATTTGGTGATTTAACAGCGAATTTTGGTTTAGAGCTAGTTAAAAGTCAGTCTTTTAGTTGTGGGATTGTGGTACTTCATTATGCACCTGCAAAACAATAATAAAATGGCTAAAAAAGTATCAGACGCTGAAAAAGTAAGCGAATTCATGGAAAAACTGGAGCATCCGCTGAAAAAAGAGATAGAGGCGGTAAGAATCATTATTAAAAACGCTAATAGCAAAATTGCTGAACGCATCAAATGGGCTGCACCGAGCTATTATTATAAAGAAGACTTAGTTACTTTTAATCCACGAGCACAAGACCTTGTCCACCTTGTTTTTCATCATCCGAATATTGAGAAAATAAGCTCACCCATTTTAGAAGGAAATTATGTTTCCCGTCGTATGACATACTTACGCAATATGGCAGAAATAGAAGCCAGTAAGGCTGAAATTGAAAGCATTCTGAATCAACTGGTTGATTTTTTAGATGCCTAAGCATTTACTTAAATGCTATCGGCCACAATTGTGTTTGCAGCCGATAGCATATTTATCAATTAGATTGAAATTTCTCTCTGTAAGCGGTTGGGGTCATGCCCACTATTTTCCTGAAAATTCTTCTGAAAGCCTTGGGGTCATTGTAGCCTGAGCTAAAAATCACCTCACCCATGTGTTGGTTGGTTTGCTCCAGCAATTTCTTTGCGGCTTCTATGCGTATCTGTTGCAGGTATTCAATAGGCGGAATGCCCGTAATCTGTTTGAATCTTCTTAACACATTACGTCGGCTTGACGGTATGTCTTTTATCAATTCTTCAATCGTTTCCGCCTCTTGGTAATTTGCCTCTATCTTTTGCTGTACCATAGCCACTATGTTATCGTTATGGTCGCGCGAGGGTTGAAAAGTACTAAAGTATGATTGGTTGTGCCTGTCCATATCAATCGCAAAAATCTTGGCAATTTTCACGGCTACATCTCGCCCGCAATACTTCTGAACCAGATGCAACAAAAGGTGGAACGATGAAGTAGAGCCTCCGCTAGTAAAAAGTCGGCCATCTTGCGTTACAGTTTTATCGCCACGTAGTATTACATCAGGAAAAGAAGTACTAAAAGCCGAGCAAGCATCAACATGGGTAGTAGCCACTTTACCATTCAACAAACCGCTGGCAGCCAGTAAAAATGCGCCTGTACAAAACGTACCTATTTCGGCACCCTGCCTGAACTGCTGATGTAGCCAAGGGATATAAGCCATGTTCTTGCCAATGGTTTGTTTCATATCATTGGTACTGAACGATGGTATAAGTATTAAATCAATAAGGTTTTCCTGATCTATTTTCGCTACGGGGTAGCCATGAAAAGAATCTGCTATTTGCTGGCCGGGTTCAGCAATTTGATACAAGCCAATGTTAAATGCCTTTTCATTTTCTGTTGCTTTCTGGATGTTATTTGCTGCCTCAAGCACATCTAAAATAGCCGCAACGCTCAATAATCTGTAATCGTGTGGGAGTAAAATACCTACGCTTGTCATAGATTTTTCTTTCAAAAATACGAAAAAAAAATGTCTCAAACACCCCCTATAATTGACTTTTTTAGCACCCCGACAAATGCCTTTTATTAGCTAACTTTGTTTTAATAATTCACTGTAAACTTTTAACAAAATGCCAATACTAAACACATATCTCAATTTTCCGGGCACTACCGAAGAAGCTTTCAATTTTTACAAATCAGTTTTTGGTGGCGAGTTTTCTTTCATACAACGTTTTAAAGATACACCCGAAGGAGCTGATATGCCCGAAGCAGAAAAAGAGAAAATAATGCACGTTGGCTTACCAATTGGTAATGGAGGATCGCTGATGGCTACCGATGTTGTCCCATCTCAAGGTTTCAGCTTAACACCCGGCAATAATTACAATCTCTGTATAAGTGCTGAAAGCGAAGAAGAAGCTGAAAAGCTATTCAACGGTCTTTCGGCCGGAGGCACAATTGCAGTACCGCTGGCAAAAGCATCGTGGGGCTCTTATTTCGGTATGTTTAACGATAAATTTGGCATTAGCTGGATGATAAATTATGACTATTAAATTAAGCTTATGAAAACAATCAGAAAATCAATCGCACTCAATGCCTCTAAAGAAAAGGTGTGGGACGTGCTAACGCAAGATAAATATACCCGTGACTGGCTAAGCGCTTTCAGCCCGGGTTCTCATGCCATAAGCGACTGGCAACAAGGAAGCAAAATAGTATTTGCTGATGACTCCGGGTATGGTGTTATAGGCCGTATTGTTACGCATGACCCATACGAACTTTTATCGATGGAATATTACGGGGTCATAAAAGATAATATCGAGGATTTTGAAAGTAAAGAAGCACAGGTATATAATGGTACACATGAAACGTATCGATTGACTTCGAAAGATGATAAAACCGTGCTTGATATCGAGTCAGATATAGCTGACGACTCTTTCGATTCAATGTCTGATTTGTGGGATAAAGCCGTGCTTCGCATAGAAAAACTGGCACATGATTAATAAGTGAAGTTGTTTAGGATTTTAGTTAAACCAATAAGCCAATGGTAGAGGTTTTTAAGACAAATATTCGGGAAAGACAACAAGCTGCTTTTCTATTTGAGATGCTAGCGCACCAGTTTCCTTCATTTAAAATAAATTTTGATTTAGACGACTGTGACAGGATACTGCGAGTAGAGGGTGAGGAGGTATCGAACCAACAAATCATTTCTATTATAAACAAGGTCGGCTACCAGTGTCAACCCTTGGAGTAATACATTATAAGCTTGGAGTTATACACTTCAAGCTTTATTTTTATTTAACGTAATTGTATCCGCTCGATAATTTTTAACAACAATATGCAATAATAATAGTACCTTTTAATAGTATTTTGTATAGATTTGTTAAATTCATCGCTATTCTGCATTATTGCCTTCAATATTCTTCAAAAAAATTTGGCACAATTTTAGCAATTCACTAATTTTCACATAGAAAATTATGCCATAACCAGATAGGATAATTATATATTCCGCAAAAAACGGATTTATGCCCCATACCGTACAAAAAAATATTGGCACAGTTTTAGATATTAAAGATGGCATATATTATGCTATTGATAAGAATTAACCCAATTAGTAAGTAAATATTAAAAATATTTGCAAATGAGACACATATTTACCACAAACAAGAGAGAGAATTTTGCAAAAAATACTTCTACATCTATTACCGTATTTCTGCTCCTAAAAAAACTAAGCAGAGTTTTTGGTATTTATTTGAGAAAATTGGGTCGAAACTCTTTTTTTAATACTACTTCTGCCACCAAATCAATAGATAATATAGCAGTTGATAATGATATTAACCTAGACCAAAAGTATGTCTATATTTCGCAGGCAAGCGAATTCAATCAATTATTCCATGTTAAGGCAAAATTAGCCCCAAGTACTAGTAGTACAGTTATGCATTCAACAACTTCCACCAAAACTTATCAGATAGCAAGTACATATAATGAGCAAAACCGACAATGGGTACCTTGCCTTACTGATGTTGACCCTGTTCAAGAAAAATCTTATAGAGAAGATGACCCTCCACTAAACTCATCGTTTTTTCGTGGCGTAGCAACAGTACTTCTGTTGTTACTTTTCTCGGTTTCAGGCGTTTCAGCCAATAAATTTGCTACCGTTGACTTATCTCTACGAAGTGTAGTGAATAATTCAAACCCTACGCTTGGCGCTTCGGTAAAATATACTTTATGGCTTAAAAATGAAGGCTCAACTACTGCAAATACTATTGTTGTAAAAAATAACTTTCCGATTGGGGGTCTTACACTTACAGCTAATACAGGTGGCGCCAACTTCACTTATGCTGCCGATTCTGGTGAAGGTACATGGAATATAGCAACATTAGCAGCCGGCGACTCAGTGAGTTTGGAGTTGACAGGTAAAGTTAATCAGAGAGGTACTTATTTTAATATTGCCGAAATAAAATCGATAGCTGCAGGAGATACTGACATTGACTCAACACCGGGTAATAATAACTTAAATGAAGATGATATAACAACGGCTTGTTTATCTGTACCGCTTCTGATTTATCCGGGCGAACAATATACTGTTTTTGTGCCTTCTGCGTATAAGTCAAGTACAGCTATCCAATGGTTCCGAAATGGTGTTCTGATAACAAGCAGCACACCTGAAGCTACCATAAGTTCAGATTCTTCGCTTATCATCAAAGCTATTGGTAATTATACTTTTACAAACGGCACTACCAGTACTTGCGGCCCGCAGGGCTGTTGTCCTATACAGGTTATATCAGGGCCTTATGGCAGCATTGGTGATTTTGTATGGAAAGACAAAAACGATAACGGGCTGCAGGATTCTAACGAACCCGGCATTAAGGGCATTGTTTTAGAATTATATACAATGAATAGCTCCGGACAGGTTTCTGCAAACCCTATTAAAAAAGACACAACCGATAACAACGGACGTTATCTTTTTAATAATCTGTTGTCAGGAGATTATGTAGTAAAGATACCAACATCTAATTTATCTGACACGCTTAGAATTTCGAAGAAAAAAGATGTAGGCTCTGATGACACAAAAGATAATGATTTCAATGCTTCTACTGGATTTTCTTCAAAAATTAGCATTCATGTAGACTCTACAGGCAACAAAAAAGATAACCTTACAGTAGATGCAGCTTTATATACACCTGTGGGAAGCATAGGTGGACTTGCCTGGAACGATGGTAATAATGACGGAATACGTGGTGATATTGAAATAGGTGTAAACAATGTAGTTGTTGAACTATATTCGGCTGATAATGCGGGAAATCCGGTAGGGGCTGCTTTAGCAAAAGATACTACTAATGTTGATGGTATTTATAGATTTACAAATATCACTAAAGGTAGTTATGTGGTAAAGGTACTTATTAACACTTTGCCAGAAGGCTCGGTTATAAGTTCAAAAAAGAATCTTGGCGGTGACATCAGAAAAGATAACGACTTCAATAATATTACAGGGCTGAGTGGCAAAATTACATTAGACCCTGAGAACGACACTGCGAACCCGTTGAACAAAGATAACCAAACAATTGATGTAGCAATTGTTAACCCACTTGGTTCGATTGGAGATTTTGTATGGAGAGATTCTGATAACGATGGAATTCAGGATATAGATGAAGTAGGTGTAAAAGGTATTATACTACGTTTGTATACAGCTAATACTGACGGTACTCCAACAGGAAACGCATTAAAGACCGACACAACCGATGCAAACGGTTATTATTTGTTTAGCAACCTTACACTCGGCGACTATGTGGTAGCAATAGATAAAACTTCGCTTCCAACAGGTGCTATCTTGTCTACAATGGTAAGCAAAGGTAGTAACGATAAAATTGATAGTGATTTTAATCCTGCAACTGGTTACTCCGGAAAAATCAGTATTGATCCAACCGTACAAAGCAAAAAAGATATTTTATCAATAGATGCAGCTATTTATCTTACTTGTCCTACACTTATAGTTTCAGCTACCGACAACGAAATTTGCGTAGGTGACTCAATCTTTATTAAGGGTGTTACAAGCAACAACGCCTCTATCAGATGGTATCTGTCGGCAATTAACGGAGCGCCATCATTTACAACCAATAGTAATACAAATTATTTGGTATTCCCTACCACTACAACTACTTATTATGCCGAAATAGACGGCTTACATCCAAGCTGCCCTAATCCGCGCCTGCCGGTTACAATTGTTGTAAATGCCCGTCCGTCGCTTCCAGCTTGCTCATGTGTTATAGATGAGTGCGAAAATAAAACTGTTAACCTAAACGATTATGTTATAAATGGTGCTACTACTCCTGGTGGTATTTTTCAGTGGCGTACTACTGCCAGCGAAAAATCTCCTTTAGTAGCTAACCCATCGGCAGTAAATGCAGGAGTGTATTATCTGTTCGAGAAATCAGGTGCAGGTTGTTTCAGCCCTCCAAGAATGGTAACAGTTAATCATAAAAACTGTGATACCCTTATTGACCTGAGCCTTACAAAAATTGTAAGTAAGACAAATCCTAAACTTTGGGAGACTATAATTTATACAATAAAAGTTACCAACGCAGGGCCGCATGCGGCAACGAATGTTGAGATTGAAGACCAAATGCCGACAGACCTGGAATTTATATCTAGTTCATCGTTCACCAAAAATAATAATATTCTTACTGCAAAAATCTCAAATATTGCAGCAGGGCAAACCATTACACTCGATTACCTGGCAAGACCACGCACGCTGGGAGAAAAAATTAACTTTGCTCAGGTAACAAAAGCCGACCAGAAAGATATTGATTCAACTCCGGGCAATGCTTCTACTACACAAGAAGATGATAACAGCAAGGTGATTATATCGCCTGTGCAAGATGAAGTTTTTGCAGACTTGAGCCTTGACAAAACTGTTAACAAAAGTGCCGCAGTTACCGGAGAGCAAATTACTTTTTATGTAACTGTTCTTAATGATGGTTCAAGCCAGGCAACCAATGTTGAAGTAAGAGATATAGTGCCTGATGGCCTTCAGGTTTTAAATGCTACCGGCGGAGACAGTATTAGCATCAGCGGTAATACTGTAACTGCTAAATTTAAGACTATTGGTGTAGGTTTTGCCTCTACCTTCCAGATTGTGGCAAGAGTTACAGCAACCTCGGGCACTATTAAAAACTGGGCTCAGATTACAAAATCAGACCAGAAAGATAATGACTCTACCCCTGGCAATGGCACAGGTAATGGAGAAGATGATACCGATTTTGCCGATGTTACTATTTCTACTGGTGTTTGTAACCCACCAACACCTTTAATTGCAACCTCGACACCATATATCTGTAGCGGCGAAAGTGCTACTTTAACTTCAATAGGCTGTACGGGTACTGTTGTGTGGTCGACAGGTGCAACCGGTAATACTATTACTGTTACGCCAACTGCTACAACCACTTATACAGCTAAATGTAAAATAACTGATACCTGTATAAGTGGCGATGCAAATCCTGTAGTAATTAACTTGAATGTAATTACACCTCCGCTTATTACTTCAAACGTATCAGGAAACACCATTTGTGCAGGTGGTAGTATAACCCTTACAGCAAGCTCTTGTAGCGGAAGCGTAATCTGGTCAAACAATACTACTGCTTCAAGCATTACAGTTAGCCCTACTACAACTACAAATTATACAGCAATCTGTAAAACCAATACTTGTACCAGTAGCCCATCGACACCAATTACTGTTACCGTTGGTACAACAAGCGGTACTGCTCCAACAATTACAGCCAGCAAAAACGCTATTTGTAATGGTGAAACAGTAGTACTTACTGCCAGTGCTTGTACAGGAAGTTTGACTTGGTCGAATGGTATGACGGGCACATCAATCAGCATAAAACCAACAACTACGGGTACATACTCAGTTACCTGCGCATCAAGTGCTTGTGGTAGTCTTACCTCTACCCCAGTTACAATCACGGTTACACCAAGTATCCAAACACCGGTTATCACCGCTAATAGAGATACGGTATGTGCAGGAGGTAATGTAAACCTTACTGTCTCTAACTGTACCGGAACATTGTTGTGGTCAACAGGTGTAAGCAGTTCGGTTATAGCTGTTTCGCCAACAACTACTACTGTTTATGAAGTTACTTGTACAAACGGACAATGTAGTGCAAAAGCATCTAAATCAATAAGCGTAAAACCACAGCCTGCTGCGCCTGTAATAACAAGTGCAAAAACACAAATTTGTGCAGGTGAATCGGTGGTGTTAACAGCCAATAACTGTGAGGGAACAGTAAATTGGAGCACTGGTGCTACAACTGCCACCATTACGGTTAGTCCAAGCATTACAACATCTTATACGGCTACTTGTAACGTAAATGGTTGCAATAGTGCTATATCTACTCCTGTTTCGGTAACAGTAGCAGCAGGTGCAGCACCAACTATAACAGCAAGCAAAGATTCTATTTGTGTGGGTGGCTCTAGTGTACTTACTGTAGCAGGTTGTACGGGTACATTACTATGGAGTAACGGACAAACCATGAGCAGCATCACGGTTAACCCGACTGCTACGTTAACCTATACAGTTACCTGTAAAACAGCATCTTGCGAAACCTCTGCTTCAAAAACAATCAATGTTGGTAATCAATCAATTGCGGCTCCGGTTATTTCTGCTTCTAATACAAACCTATGTACTGCCGGCAATGTAACTTTAACAGCCAATGGCTGCACAGGTACAGTTATATGGTCGAATCTACAAACCGGAACAAGCATTACAGTAAATGTTACTACCAACATTGTTTATGCTGCTGCCTGTAAATTAGGCGATTGTGAAAGTGAAAAGTCTAATAATATCAATATTACAGTAGGCACACTCACTAAACCTGTAATTAGCACAACTCTGGCAACTATCTGTGCAGGTAGTTCTACAATACTTTCTTCTACAGGTTGTAACGGACAAGTAATATGGTCGAATGGCCTTACCGGAAGCTCAATTACGGTGAGCCCGGTTACAACAACAGAATATACTGCCGTTTGTAAAGCACTTCAAGGAGAATGTACAAGCGACCAATCAAATAAATTACAGGTAACAGTTACCTCGCAGCTTGCGGCGCCTACTATTACTGCTACAAGCGCAACAATATGCAAAACCGATACTATTACATTGAGTGCTGCTGGCTGCGCAGGCACATTTACGTGGTCGAGTGGGCAAACAACATCTTCAATTGTGGTAAGCCCAGATACAACAACTAGTTACACAGTAAGATGTAAACTAGGTACTTGCGAAAGTGCAGCATCGGCCATAACTACAATTACGGTAGGCATTCCGGCGGCTCCAGCGATTAGTGCCAAGAAAACACAGATTTGTGGTGGCAATACCACTCAACTAGAAGCTACCGGCTGTATAGGTACAGTAAATTGGTCTGACGGGCAAATCGGTGCGTTTATCAATGTATCACCTGGCACTACAACCACCTACACGGCGGTTTGTAATGTGGGCAAATGTGAAAGCGTAAAATCAAATGCTGTTACGATACAAGTTACCAGTTCGGCGCTGGCCAAACCAATCACCAAAGACCTTGTAAATGCATGTCCGTTTACACAAGTTGATTTAACAACGGGCGTAACAAGCGTTATTTCGTCAGTTGGTGGCACCTTTACATTCCGTAGAGTTAATAATCCTGACTCAGCTACAGTAGCAAATCCTTCTGCGGTTGGCACGGGCACCTATTATGTGTTCGAAAGAGCAGGTAATGGTTGTTTCAGTGAAGGCAGCCGAATAAATGTTCAGATTATCAATTGTAACGATACTATCTCTTGTGTTACCAGCCCAGCTATGGTAAATGCAGGTAAAGATACTACTATATGTGTAAAAACAGATTTCTTTACCTTGAATGGTAAGAAAAGCGGTGCAGCTCAAAGCACAAGATGGACAACAGACGGCACGGGTACTTTTGATAACTCACTTAGCCTTACTGCAAAATACAGCTATTCAAATCAGGATATAACTAGAGGCTTTGTAAACTTTGTGCTAACCTCTAACGACCCTGATGGTAATGGCCCATGTAAAGCGGCAGTTGATACAGTTAAACTCACACTCAATGGTATATCTGGCGTTCCGACTATAACAAGTAATAAATCACCTAATATCTGTGGTAAAGACTCGGTTATATTAACCATCGCTCAGGCAAATGCCAGAGTCTGGAGTACAGGAGATACAACCAGAAGCATTGTAGTAAAAAGCTCTGGCACGTATTCGGTAAGATACAGAAATGCACAAGGTTGTACATCGCTAAGCTCAAACGCTATCACGGTTATTGCTAACGATACTATCGTTCCGCCAACTGTTTTGGCAACAGCTAAAAATGTGTGTCCTGTCAAAACAGTAAATCTTTCTGCTGCTGTTACAAGCACTCCAAGAACCGCAGGCGGTGTATTTGAATTCCGCACAGGTGCTACCGTAGCGTCGTCGTTAGTTACTACGCCAACTGCCGTTGGTGCAGGCACTTATTATGTGTTCGAGAAAAGCGCAATTGGCTGCTACAGTAAAAGCGCAGCAATAATAGCGAGAATAGATAGCTGCGGTACGCCTCCGGCCGATACAGCCAAAGCTGAATTAGGCATTACAATTGTAGGCTCACGTACAGAGGCACAAATAGGTGATGTGTTGACCTACACTATCACGGTTACAAACAACACTGTGAAAACTGCTACCAATGTGCATATTACTAATGTATTGCCTAGAGGTCTTACTATTACATCAACAACTCCGGGCTTAACTCCATTTGGTACCGATTCATTGGTAAGTGTAATAGGTACTTTCCCTGGTGGTGCTGTAAAAACTTATACTTATACAGCCAAAACAACCAAGGCGGGTATTATCAGAAATATTGCAAAAATCACTAAGCTAGATCAGGTAGACCCTATCTTGAGCAATAACTCCAGCTATTGGGATGTACGTTGTCTAAGCTGCCAGGAAACCTGCGTGGGTATGGCATTAGCCGCAGACACCGTGCGTCAGGCCAATGGAAGCTACAATGTTGCGTTCCGTGCGTTCCTTGAAAGTTGCGGAAACGTAAAACTTGAAAACGTGAAGATTACCGAAAACTTGGCAACTATGTTCCCGTCGCCGGTAACTTTCACTATTGTTCAGAAACCAACTGTTGGCGTAGGTAGCAAACTCATTCCAAATCCTGATTTCAACGGTTCAACAAATCTTAACCTTACAATCCCGACAGGTAGTATACTTGAGCAAGGCATAATTGATACCGTTAAGTTTGTTATCAATATTGTACCAAACGGTAGTCAAGGGCCATTCAGTACCAATGCACGTGTAGATGCTGTTGGCAATACTGCATTCGGTATTGCGCAAGAGGTATCTGATATTTCTAACAACGGTATTTATATCGACAAACCAAGTGCTGAGCCAACCGTAGTAAGACTATTCAAGAGCCCTAGCATTGGTTTAGCCAAAATCGTATCAGATAGTACCAAGAAAGCCAACGGCTCTTATGATGTAACTTACCGACTATTTGTTAAAAACAATGGTTCGTTGCCTCTGACAAATGTTGTATTAACAGATACACTTTCAAAAGTGTTTAAATTGCCTGCAACCTTTACGGTATTAGGTGCACCTATTAAAAACGCTGGTAGCCAATTGCTTGTTAACAGTGCATTTAATGGTACAACCGATACTCGTCTGACACTTCCGGCAAGTACGATTCCAGTTGGCCAGACAGATACACTTGATTTCAAAGTGAATCTTCAGCCAGATACTATAAAGGTATTTGCTAATACTGCAGTAGTTAATGCCCGTGGCACACTAGCTAGTGGTACTAACCAGGATATCAGAGACTTGTCAAATGCCGGAACCAACCCAGATGCACCGGGCAGTAACCCAACGATTCTGAATCTCGACCCAGGTGATGGCATGGGTTCTATTGAAATTCCATGTATTGGTGTGGTACTATCTGTAAAAGATACAGTTAAACAGGCCGATGGAACATACAATATTATATTCCAGTCGATTATCGAGAACTGTGGAAACCTGGCGTTATCGAACGTACAGCTTTGTGATACATTAGCTAATACCTTCCCGGCATTGTTAGAACCTAAAATTGTTCAACAACCAACAGTCAATACAGGAAGCCAATTGGTAGCCACCACAAACTACGATGGCGTAACTAACACTTGTTTGCTAGCAAGCAGTAGCGCATTAGCCGCTGGTAAATCTGATACTGTTACGTGGACAGTTAATATTAAATTAGGCCCTGATAGAGGACGATTCACCAATTCGGTGGTAGTCTCGGGAAGAACTCCGGCAGGATTGCTCATCAGCAATACTTCAAGCACCAATATCAACTTCAGCGTATTACCGGAAGCATCTATTGGTATTTCGAAAGAAGCTAGTAAACCTGTAAAAGTAAGTGGTAATACCTACGATGTTACGTTTAAGTTTAATGTGAAAAACTATGGTAGAACAGCCCTTACCAATATTCAGGTACAGGATAATCTGTCGGCAACTTTTGGTGACAGCGTAAGAATTGATTCTGTAAGAGTAACAGCTGATGCAGGCTTTGCGGTAAACACTAACTATACCGGACGTGGTAGTTTAATAAACCTTTTGGTTGATTCGCTAAGCACACTTCCTGTAAATGCTACCAGAAGTATTACACTCTTTACACGTGTCACGCTTGCAGAAGATATCAACTCTTTCGCTAATCAGGCGCTGGCAATAGGTAAATATCCAACCGATAAAACGGTTGATGACTTATCGACTGATGGCACGGACCCTGACCCAGATGGTGACGGAAATCCGAAAAACAATAGTATTTCAACACCGGTTGTGATAGATACGTTTATTGCTGATACGCTTACGGTATTAGGTATCGCAAAAGAGGCAATACTTGATACGATTCCGAATGCCGATGATTCTTATAATTTGACCTACAGATTTATAATCAAAAATTATGGAACACGTACTCTTACGAACATTCAGTTAAGAGATAGCCTCGGACAGGTATTTGCCGATAGTAGCAATTTTATCATAGCTGCACCAATAACTCTTAATGCCGGCAGTACACTAAAACTAAATGAAGATTTCAACGGCCGTATAACCCCTACTATGTTGATTGCCGATAGCAGCTCTTTGGCACCAGGTAAAGCCGATACACTGGAAATGAAATTAAGAATTGTAACTGATAAGAAACAGACAGCTGTTTTTGCCAACAGTGCTTATGGTAGCGCCAGAGATTCGTCAGCAACAGTAACCGATATATCTCATACGGGTACAGACCCTGACCCTGATAATGATGGAAACCCAGGCAATAATAATGCGCCTACTTTAATAACTTTATTAGGTGATAACCCTACCAACCCAGTTGATACAACTACAACTGCTATTATTCCGGGTGGTTTCTCACCAAATGGCGATGGTGTAGGCGATAAATTCTTTATCGAAAATATTAACCTTACTAATATAAAAGCAAGCATATATATATATAACCGTTGGGGTGCCTTGATTTACAAAAATGAAGATTTTGGTAAGTCTGATGGCTGGGATGCAAAAGCCAACAACGGTATATTGATACTAAGCGATGGCAAAGCAGTACCTGATGGAACTTACTACTACGTGATACAAGCCGAGGGTAAATGGGGAGGCAAGCCACAAATAGGATTCATTACAATTGCAAGATAATTAAATGAATACAACATGATTATGGGTGAGCATACACACCTCGCCCATAATTAACAAAAACAAGGGAGCGTTTTGAAGAATAAAAAGTAAAACAAAGTGAATTAAGGGTTAAACACCAGATTTCCAGTTGTTTTTGCCTTAAAAAAGCCAGTTAAAATATTTAGGAATGATTGAACAAAAGAGCATTTTCTAAACAAAAAAGCCCCAAAGGTCAATTATATTACCGATAAATGAAAATAATTGGATAATTAAAATTCTTAATGTAACTTTGTTTTGCTATTGAGTATAATTGGGCTTAGACCGCTTTGTTTCTAAGTCATTACTATTAATTGAGTAAAACATGAAAAACTTTACAAACCTGAAAAGCAGGTTAGCTACGCTTTTTTTCGTAGGGCTATTATCTGTATCTTTTCACTCCAACGCGCAGCAGGAAGCGATGTTTTCACAGTACATGTTTAATACAATGGCTATTAATCCTGCTTATGCCGGAAGCCGTGACGTATTAAGCCTTACTGCACTCGGGCGTTATCAGTGGATTGGAGTTCCCGGAGCCCCTACCACTTACACTTTCTCGATGGATATGCCCATCAGCAACGAGAAAATGGGTTTCGGTTTGCAGGCCTCTTATGATGGAATTGGCCTTGCAAAAAATACAGGTATTTATCTTACGTATGCTTATCGTGTAAAGGTTGGCCCCCGCACAACATTATCGCTTGGTGTACAAGGTGGTGCCGTAAATATTCGCTGGGCATTATCTGAAGCGCAAAATGTTGGTGACATTGACCCCGTTTATAGCGGTATGAACGACGTTAATAAAATTTTACCTAACGTAGGTGGTGGTGTTTATTTGAGTAACGACCGCAGCTATATTGGTATCTCTTGCCCACAAATTATTCAGAATCCTTTAACGAACTATAATTTTCCGAAGTCAGATTCGTCTGCTGCTCAAGCAAGCCGAACAAAACGCCACTTCTTCCTGATGATGGGTTTTGTATTAGGCAAAGGGAACTTCAAAATAAAGCCATCAACCATGGTGCGCTACACACAAGGCTCTCCGCTTGGCTTTGACGGCAACATAAACTTCTGGATAAAAGATAAAATCTCATTTGGTGTTTCAGGAAGAATTTCACAATTCCAGAGTTTCAGCCAGGTAGAAGGTTTTGATGCTGCTGTTGGTATGTTAGAACTTCAACTAACTCCTCAATTCAGATTAGGATATGCTTATGATTTTACCTCTAACAGACTTAACGACCCAAGTAAAAAAGGAGTTAGTCGCTTGATAGGGATTCCGACACATGAAGCCATGATTCGATATGAATTTGGCTATACTAAGAATAAAATCTTAACTCCAAGGTACTTCTAAAATTACTTAAGTTTTTACTTTTACAGGTGCTAGAAAAAAGTGTTTGTCGCTGTTTTTCTAACATCATGGTCTTATATGTAATCATTTTTACGAAACTGAGCGAATTTAAATTCAGCAACAATGACTGTTAGGATACATATCATCGGCGCCATATTGATGGCAGCTCTATTTTCAATAGGTAGAGTACAGGCGCAGGAAGCACTACTTAAAGCTGCACAGCATCATTACGAAAGCCTTAGCTATATAAAAGCTATTGATGCTTTCGAGTCGGCGTTAAGCAAAAAAGGGCTTTCTGAAGCACAAAAGCTAGATGCCAGAATAAAACTGGCTGAAAGCTACACCAAAATAAAAGATACTCAGAATGCTGAACGTATCTATCGTGAAATATTTCAAGGAAGTACCACCGACTTATCGGACGACAAAGTTGCTGCCAGTTTGAAATATGCACAGGTACTTGCCAGCAACGGTAAATACAAAGAAGCACAAGAGATGTATGATAAATACACTCGCAAAGTTGAAGACGACCCTCGTGGAAAAGGTTTCTCGAAACTTTACAACGATGTGAGCGTACTATCAAAAAATGCCAATTGTTATAAAGTAGATTATCTTTCTATCAATACCAATTCGTCTGATTTCAGCCCCTCATATTTTAAAAATGGTTTAGTATTTGTTTCGAACCGCCGAAGCACAACCGGCGTTCGCCGTGTATTTGGCTGGAACGATACGCCATTTCTTGATTTATACTTCTTAGATAATATTTCGGCAATAGGTGGCCAAGCTGCCGGGCTAGGTAGTGGTTCAGACGATAAAAGAACGCCTCGCAAAAAAAGTGCGGGTAGCTTATTAGGTTCTGACGAATACACCGCCCCTACTGCTAACGACTCACGCACTATAGGAACTTATGGAGGGACTAATGTGGGCCTAGGCTTAGGTTACGGAGATAAACCAGCAACAGAATCTGACAGAATGAGTGGCTCTATTAACTCAAAATACCATGAAGGCCCTTCTGCGTTTTTTAAAGATGGCTCTAAAGTGATTTTTACCCGTAACAACTTCCTGAATGGTAAAGCGCGCAAAAGCTCTGATGGAATCAACAAACTGAAATTGTATATTGGTGAAGCCGACAAAGAAGGCTGGAAAAACATAAAAGAATTACCTTTCAATAGCGATGATTATTCGAGTGGACACCCAGCACTTTCACCAGATGAAAAACTACTTTTCTTTGCTTCTGATATGCCGGGAGGTTTTGGAGGTACCGACCTTTACGTATCTCGTTATGATGGTAGTAGCTGGACAGCTCCAGTAAACTTAGGCAAAAACATCAATACAAAAGGTAACGAAATGTTTCCTTTTGTTGACGAAAAAGGCAATCTGTATTTTTCTTCTGACGGACACGCCGGCTTAGGTGAATTAGATATTTTCTTCTCGCAATTAGATGGTACTACTGCCAAAGGCCGTGTGATTAACCTTGGCTCGCCTATCAATTCAAGCAAAGATGATTTCGGTATCTTGACCGATGGTTTCCGTAAATCGGGTTACTTTAGCTCGAACCGTAAACGTGGTGGCGACGATGATGATATTTACAAATTTGACCGTGAGTGCGAACTTAAAGAGGGTTGTGATTTGATTATTGCCGTGTACGATGCAGAAACAAAAATGCCTCTTGATAACGCCAAAATTGTATATCAAGCCAAAGATGGTTCTCTTATAGAAAAAATGACTGATGCCGATGGGAGTGTAAAACTCGAAGGGCTTGAAGAAGATCAGGAATTTACGTTCAGAGCTACTCGTGAGGGCTACAACGCCAATACAGTAAGCTTCTCAACCAAAGATTGTGACAATGAACCGTCACGTCTGGAGATTCCAATGGCGAAACCAAAACCTGTAATTGACTCTACTACGTTGGCGCAAAATCCTACGGTACAAAGTGGCTATACCGATAAAGACCCTAATAGTGCTCTACCTGGTAACAGGTGTTTCTTGAAGGGCAAAGTAACTATGCAAGGTACTAACCAACCAATAGCCGGTGTGTTGGTAACGCTACGTAACGAATGTAATAACAGCACCCAAACTGCCACAACCGATGCCACAGGTACTTATAGATTTGAGGTTGTTGAAGGTTGTGATTATACAGTTGAAGGCAGCAAAGATAATCTTGGTTCAAAAGGCAAACGTATCCGTCGTTTGAGTTGTAAAAATGGCGACGTAACAGCCGATATTATTATGTTCAGCACGGGTGACATAGTACAGGTAGATAACATCTATTTTGAGTATGGCCGCTATAATCTTCGCCCTGATGCAAGAGCCGGACTAGATAAATTGGTTGCCTTAATGCGTCAGTATCCAAACATGAAGGTAGAGCTTCGTTCTCATACTGATAGCCGTTCTGATGCAGATTTCAATCAGACACTATCTGATAACCGTGCGAAATCTTCGGCAAACTATTTATTCAAAAGAGGTATTAGCCGCAGCCGTGTAGAATTTAAAGGTTATGGCGAAACAATGCTTGTAAACGGATGTTCGGATGGTGTAACTTGTACAGAAGAACAACACGCACTAAACCGCCGTACCGAAATCAAGATTTTACAGATGAACTAAAAACCAGATAATAGCGTATTCAGAAGCCATTTCTTTCAAGGAATGGCTTTTTGATTTATAGGCTTTATTGAATCTTTTAGGGCTCTCCTACCCTATTACTGGAACTTTATTTATGAGTTTAATAATTTTTCTTTGAAATTAATTTCCTAATTCTTACTTTTGCACCACGAAACCACAAGGTTTTAGGGCCTATAGCTCATTCGGTTAGAGCAACTGACTCATAATCAGTAGGTGCTTGGTTCGATTCCAAGTGGGCCCACCAAAACAAAAAAGCTACACCATGTGTAGCTTTTTTGTTTTATTTTAAAAATCGATTGATCAATCAATAACAAAATATATGGAGAATAAGAAAGGTTCATCTTTTGTTTTCATAATTGTAGCCATAATTTTAGGAGTTTCATTATTTAAACAATTCGATTTTGAAAAGCTCGAATTTGAGAAACCGGCATTAGCCATTTTATATATAATCGTGTTTGTGGCTTCGATTTATTTTATAATCAAAAACGCTAGAAACAAATAGTTGTAAGATAGACCCGCTATTATGCTTCAATGTCATACACAAGCACCGGAATATCTGTCTTATTAATAATATCTTTCGATTTACTTGGGTTTACTAACTCTGAGAGAAAATTATGATGATGGCGGGCTACTACCAGCAGGTCGGCTTTATGCGTGTGTGCAGCTTCTAATAAACCCTCGCTTACATTACTTGATTTTACTGCTGTAAAAGTAAAATCTTCTTTTGCAAAACTCTTGCTTAGGTCGGCTAATATCTGGTTATCATCCTGAATATCCGGCTCAAAATCTGCGTCTATTTTAATTAACGATACCTTTGCCTTTAAATCTTTAGCAAATGTAAAAAGTTGTTTCAGTACATTTTTTTCTTCCGACTCCAGCTCTGTGCCATAAACTATGTGTTTAAACGATGGTTTGTGGCTATTGGAGGGCACAATCAACACAGGTACGCTTGTATTACCAATAAGGTTTGTGGCAGTACTACCGGCAAGTCTATCAAAAAAAGAAGGGTCGGGCGTTTTACCAACAATAATCAGGTCGGCGTTTTTTTCTTTGGCAAATGTTGCAATGCCTGATGATACACTACCAACAATTACTTCGGCGCTTACCTTTATATGTTTGGCTTTTATAGAAGCTTCTACCTCATGCAACTGTTTTTCGAAAGATTTAATCATTTCTTCCTGAATAGTTGTAGGTGCTATGGTATCATAAGCCAGGTTAGCATCTAGTGGAACCATCGGAAAATAAGTATGAATAAGCAATAATTCGGCATCGAATAGTTTTGCTAGAAATGTGGCGTAGGCTAAGGCGCCCTCAGAACTCTCTGAGAAGTCGGTAGCTATAATAATTTTCTTCATGGATTTATGCATTAGTTGAGTTTCACTAAAATTAGATAAAAAATATGTGCCACCCCCACATTCAATATTAAATCTCTATAAAATTTCCTGATTGATATTTCTTAATTTTGTAGAGTTATGTGGTATGCAGTTATATATATAAACAATCTTATAATCGAATAGTTTTTTTAGCCCAATGAGCTCAGATAAATTGATTAGCGCCGAAATTGAAAATTTTTATACGCAAACATCCGAAGAAGCAAGGCTTCAGCTTGGCCTTGGCCCTTTAGAGTTTGAACGCAACAAAGACTTAATACAACGCCATTTGCCTGCGTCAAAAGGGGTGATACTCGATGTAGGTGGCGGCCCCGGTGCTTATTCTGAATGGCTTGCCGGTTTAGGCTATACTGTACACCTGATAGACCCTGTGCCTAAGCATATAAAACAGGCTACTAAAAGAGCTAATAGCCTCAAAAAACCATTTAAGGCGATGCTGGGTGAAGCGCGTCAACTAAATTTTGCCGACGACTCGGTAGATGTGGTTATTTTACACGGCCCCTTGTATCATTTACAAGATAAACAGGCACGCTTGGCAGCCATAAAAGAGGCTAAAAGAGTAACAAAAAAAGGAGGTAGTATTGTAGGTTTTGCTATTAATTATGCGGCTTCAACCATTGCAGGTTTGTTGAATGGTTTTATGCACGAGCCCGGATTTATAGATATGTGCAAGCAAGAATTACTATCGGGTATTCATACTCCACCTAAAAATATGCCTGGTTCGTTGGCAGAAGCATACTATCATCGCCCCTCTCAACTGATTGAAGAGTTTAGAGAAGCAACACTTGAATTTATAAATATCTATGCAGTAGAAGGAGTTGTGTGGCTTGATAAAAAATATTTCGAAAGCAGAGGCGATGCCAGGAAAAAGCAAGCCCTGATGGATTTATTAAGCATCACCGAAAGTGACCAGGCATTGTTGGCCCTGAGCCCTCATATGATGATTGCAACAAGAAAGATATAAGCCAAGAAGAACATAAAAATGCTTTGTATCAAACTACTAAGTATATGTCAAAAGTTTAGAATAATTGCTAACTGCCTGTAAATCAAACAGTAAAGCTCTATTAAGCTCATCCAATCCGTATCGAAAAATACTAAAAGCCTT
>NZ_JBBEWC010000016.1:0-110768 GCF_037860775.1 Emticicia soli
AAGGCTTTTAGTATTTTTCGATACGGATTGGATGAGCTTAATAGAGCTTTACTGTTTGATTTACAGGCAGTTAGCAATTATTCTAAACTTTTGACATATACTTAGAAAAATTGTACTAAAAAAGATGAAAACAAATCTACTAACACTCCTGCTGTTATGCTGTGTTTACTTACTTCATGGTCAGGGAATTGTTGAACCTAAAATCAAGTTCGGCGAATTTAATCTGTCTGAGGTTGAAATGAAAACTTATGATAAAGATTCTACTGCCGATGCAGTTGTACTTTACGATTATGGTCAAACATTGTTTGATGTTCGCTCAGGTGTAATAAATATCCGTTTTATATATCACGGACGAATAAAGATTCTGAAAAAATCAGCCCTTGACTTAGGGACTATCTCTATGCGATTAGTAAAAGGGGGATATGAACGAGACCAGTTTATTACCGATATTAAAGGTTTTACCTATAACATGGAAAATGGAGAAGTGAAAAAAGAAAAACTTTCCAAAGAATCTATTTTCATAGAAAAAGCCGTTGGCGAAGTGCAGAATGTAAAAATAACGATGCCCAATGTAAAAGAAGGCTCAGTTATTGAGTATACCTATACTATTGACACGCCTTTTGGGGTTTCATTAAATCCTTCAACATGGACATTTCAAGGAGTTCACCCTGTTAAGTGGAGTATTTATGAAATTACAATCCCTGAATATTTCATATACAGAACCCTGATGTCAGGATACCTTAATTTAACAGCTAATGAAAATAAGCCTGTAAACATGACACTAGGCAGCCATGCTACCAGTGGACTCTTGCAACGCTTTGTAATGAAAGATGCTCCCGCTTTCAGAAATGAGGCATATATAACCAATATTGGTGATTATGTATCAAAAATTGATTTTGAATTGGCTAGTGTTATGTGGCCTAATGTATTAATGAAAGATTTTTCTTTAGATTATGCCGCACTGAACAAAACTTTATTGGAAAGTTCACTATTAGGCGGCCAGCTAAAGCGAACTGGTTTCCTTGATGATATTGCTAAAGAAATCAAAAGTAAGCATACAGATTCAACCGCTCGTCTGCAAGCTGCTTGCGAGTATTTACAGAAAAATGTAAAATGGAATGGCAACTATAGTATATACTCTAATAGCCTTAAAAAAGTATTGGATTCTCGCAAAGGCGATGCCGGCGACATTAATTTGCTGCTAGTTGCCCTATTAAGAGAACTAGGTTTTGATGCCAATCCGGTTATTCTGAGTACCAGAGGGCATGGCAAAATTCATGAGCAATATGCCTTACTGAAAAGGTTTAATTGTGTAGTAGCGCATATTGAACAAAATGGTAAAGATTTGTTGCTCGATGCCACCGAAGAGTTTCTTAAATTAGGAATGCTTCCGGTTGATTGCCTGAATGGAAAAGGCTGGCTGGTTCATCAGGATAAAGCCAGATTTATTTCTTTAAACCCTATCGAAAAAGACTTTGGGTTTAAGAAGGCAAATCTGATTATTGATGAAGAAGGAGAGCTAAAAGGTGTTTTTTCTAAAGCCTATGCAGGTTATGGCGGCTGGCGAGAGAAAAAAGAGTTTAAAGAAAAAGGTTCAGAAAAATATCTGGAAGAAGCTAGAAAGGAAAATGCCTCATGGGTAATCGAAAAGGCCGATTACCTTAATACCGATGATTCGGGTGCTCCTATGGAATCGCAGTATCAGGTAAGTATGAATGATTATGTAACAAAAGCAGGTAATATGCTCTACCTGAAACCAATGCTTTCGGAAGGCACAAAAGAGAATTTACTCAAAGCCAAAGAACGTGTTTATCCGATTGATTTTGCATTTCCGATAGAAGAAACGTTTATGGCAACTTTTGAATTACCAAAGGGTTATTCGATTGTAGAACTACCAAAAAATATTGCTTTGAATTTACCTGAAAACGGTGGTAGGTTTACTTATGCATCAGCAGTAAACGATAACAAACTTACTTTAACAAGCCGTATTCAATTACGAAAAGCCGTTTATTACGCAGAAGAATATCCTTTTCTACAGGAATTTTTCGATAAAATAGTAGAAAAACATAATGAGCAAATTGTATTGAAGAAAAACTAATAGCATGGTAAGGTATTTAATTTTAACAATAATAAGTTTTCAGGCTTTGGGGCAGGATTTTTCGGCTGCAACAATTCCGGTAGATTTGAAAGAAAAGGCCCATGCGGTGGTTCGGAATCATGAAACTGAATTTTATGTAAAAGACATTGGCGAAGCTGTAATACGCATAAAAGGCACAATCACGATTCTTGACGAAAAAGGTAAGGAGCATGCTAATCTGGTGATTTTATATAATAAGTTTACCAAGATAAATAACATAGAAGCCCGCATTTATGATGCGAATGGCAAGCAAGTAAAAAAGCTTAAGAGAGATGATATTGAAAGTTATAGCACTTCGTCGGGACAAAACTCTATTGAAGATAATTACGTAAAGATTGCTTCTCTAGCTCATTCTGAATATCCGTACACAATAGATTATGCCTATCAGTACACAGATAAGAACATGATGTTTTATCCTAACTGGAATGCTGTATTAGATAATGCCGAGTTCACATCGGTTGAGAAGTCTTCTTTTAAAGTTTCATTGCCAGTAGGTATAGACCTAAGGTATAAAGAGCAAAATATGCCTACAAAAGTAACTGTAATTACAGAAGATAAACGATTGAATTATAGCTGGTCGGTAAGCAACATAAAGGCGATAGAGAGAGAACCTTATACTTCTCATTATTCAGAAATTATGCCTACTGTTTACACCGCACCTTCGGACTTTAAGGTTGAGGATTACACCGGAAACGTAAAAACCTGGGACGATATAGGGAGGTTTTATGGCTCGCTGAATGTTGATAGAGACAAAGTTTCGGCAGATTTGAGTGCTAAGTTAAAAGATTTGGTAAAAAATGAGGCCGAATTGGCAAATAAGGTAAAGAAAATATATGAGTATCTGCAAGCAAATACACGCTATGTGAGTATCCAGTTAGGAATAGGTGGCTGGCAGTCAATGAAAGCCTCTGATGTAGCAAGCAAAGGCTATGGCGACTGTAAAGCCCTTACCAACTTTACAAAGGCTATGCTGAAAGAAGTTGGTATTAAATCTTATGTGGCTTTGGTGAGAGCAGGAGAAAGTAGAGCCGAAATTCAGGCTGACTTTCCCTCATTCCAGTTTAACCATGTTATTTTATGTGTGCCTACCGAAAAAGATACGTTGTGGCTCGAGTGTACAAGCCAGAATAATCCTTTTGCTTATCTGGGTAGTTTTACCAGCGATAGAAACGTTGTGCTGGTAACCGAAAGCGGTGGTAAACTGATAAGAACGCCTACGTATTTGCCCAATGATAATCAGCTTTTACGCGCAGCAACTATTGAATTAAAAGAGAATGGAGAAGCGACAGCAGATATTAAAACTGAGTACACTGGTTTACAACAAGAGATTTATGCCGAAGTAGCACACTCGCTGAATAGCGACGACCAGAAAAAATGGCTCTTAAGAAATTTAAGCCTACCAAGTGTAGAAATAATTAATTATTCATTCAAAGAGAGAAAGGAAAAACTGCCTGTGGTAGAGGAAAAGCTTAATTTGCAGTTGCGGAATATAGCTAATAAAAGCGGTACACGATTATTTATAACGCCTAATATCTTGAATCAACAGCGTAGGTTGCCGATTGCAAATGCAAACAGAAAAACAGCACTTAAATTAGATGATAACTATCTTGATATTGATAACATCTCTTTTAAAATTCCTAAAGGCTTTACTGCTGAATATCTGCCGGAACCAATAAAAATCGAAACAAAATTTGGTGCCTACTCGGCTGATGTTCAGATAAAAGATGATATGCTTATTTATAATCGCAAATTAAGTATGTTTAAAGGGCTTCACTCTGCTGCTAGCTACAATGAATGGGTAGATTTCAGAAAAAAAATTGTAAAAGCCGATAAAAATCAGATTGTTTTAATTGCTAAACCTTAGGATAAAAGGCCCGTATAAGTGATTAAGATGTAATAAATAAGAGGTCTGAGTGTTTGATATTAAGACCTCTTATTTGATGTTAATAGCTAAAAATTAGCTATTTTTCTTCTTCTAATACATAAATAGCATCTAAGTTTCTGCCGAAACCATCATAGTCTAGTCCATAGCCTACTACAAATTTGGGTTCTATTTCAAAACATACATAGTCTACTTTTAGTGGTACTTTTAGGGCTTCGGGTTTATATAATAAGGTCAGAATTTTGATAGAAGCTGGTTTCTGAGAAGCTAACTGTCCGAGTACCTCTTGCATGGTCATGCCGGTATCTACAATATCTTCAACTATAATTACGTGCCTGTTTTTAATATCTTCTTTTAAACCCAAAATCTGCTTTACCTGTCCTGTCGATTCAGTGTTTTGGTATGAAGATACTCGTATAAATGTTACCTCGCACTCAATGTCAATAGACTTAAATAAGTCGCCAATAAACATGAAGGAGCCGTTTAAAACCCCAATTAATAAGGGATTTTTTCCTTCGTAATCTTTGTTTACCTGTTGAGCGAGCTCTTTAATACGCGCTTGAAGGGCTACTGATTCAATGAAAGGTACAAAATTCTTGTCTTTTATTTGTTTCATAATTGGTGTATGGCAACAAAATATTGCCTGAATTTAGGCTGCAATTTAGTATTTTTGTACTAGAAAAATAATTTTAAGAAAATTTTAAGTTTTGCAATTTTATTTTTGTTCTCTTCGTTAATCTGATAAAAATTGATAGAAATGAAGTTTAAATATAGCTGGTTGATTTTGTTAATGGTGGCGCAGGTGGCAGAAGCACAGTTTTCGTGGTTTGGTGGCAGCACCAAAAAAAAACAGCATGAAGTGTTATTGGCCAATAGAGCGATTCAGATTGAAACCACGCAGGCCATAAATAATATGTATAATTTCAACTACGATGAAGCCGAACGTGACTTTAAATGGTTGATAGTGAAATATCCTGAGCATCCAATAGGATATTTTTTGATTGGATTGAATGAGTGGTGGAAGATTCTGCCTGATAGCAAAATTGAAAAATATGATGAGCGCTGTTTTTACTACATGGATAAAGCTATTGATTTGGCAGATGATATGCTAGACGACGACAGCGAAGACAAAGAAGCTGCATTTTTTATGTCGGCGGCTTATGCTGTAAAAGGACGCCTACACTCTGAAAGAGAGAACTGGATTAAAGCAGCCTGGGCAAGTAAACAAGCCATGAAATACCTTGAAAAATGCCGAGGATTTGGTGATTTCAGCCCGGAGTTAGCCATTGGCGATGGCCTTTATAACTATTATTCTAAATGGATTCCTGAGAATTATCCTTCTTTGAAACCCATGCTGGTGTTTTTCAGAAAAGGGGTAAAAAACGAGGGTATAAAGCAGCTAGAATATGTAGCGCAAAATGCTTTTTATACACGTATGGAAGCTAAGTATTTTCTGATGCAGATTTATTCGATGGAAAACCAACATCAAAAAGCCTATTATATGGCTCAGCAGATGCATACAATGTATCCTAATAATTCCTTTTTTCATCGTTATGCTGCCCGTACAGCCTTTGTTATAGGCAGAGCCGACGAAGCCGAAGTGCTTGCACAAGACCTACTCAATAGAGTTAATTCGGGTAAACCAGGTTACGAGGCTACTTCAGGGAGATACGCAGCCTATATATTAGGTTATATAAACCTGACGTATAAAAGAGACCTAGCTAAAGCAAAAGAATATTATCAGCAGACAATTGAATTTGCTGAGCAAAGCAAAGCTAAAGATTCAGGGTATTTTTTAAGTGCTAATATGGCATTAGGTAAAATGGCACTCACTGAAAAAGATTATCTAAAGGCTATTCAGTATTTTACTGTTGTTGCAAATAATGCTGAGAAAAAATCGGAAACTTACAAAGAAGCCAAAAAGCAAATTGAAGAAACTAAGAAAATAATGAAACCTGCTAAAAAGAAATAAATAATAATAAAAGGAGAAAGATATAAAGCAACAGATGTAATTTTGAGCCAAAATTTAATTGTATTGAAAACAGCCCAGAAGTATTTAATTATCATTCTCCTTTTTTTAGAAATTGTTCCTAAGCTTCAAGCACAAACTATTACCAGAGGACCCTACTTACAACAATTAAGCAATAGTGGCGTAATTGTTCACTGGCGCACCAATGTTGCTACTGAAAGTGTTGTAAAGGTTTATCAGAGTGATTCTACACAAGTTACTAGTGTTGCTGACTCACAACTTACAACCGAGCATGTAGTTCAGATAAGCAATCTAAAGCCCGATACACCTTATCATTATTCGGTTGGTACTACTGCACAAACCCTTGCCTCGGGTAAGGATTTTTATTTTATAACTGGCCCGCCTACAGGTAGCGCACGCCCAATTAATATCTGGGCGATGGGAGATTTTGGCGATGAGTCGACCAAGATTTATATGGAAACCCAAAAAGGAATCAAAGATAGTTACTTAAAGAATCGTCCGGCTTTTACTGACCTTTGGTTGTGGTTGGGAGACAATGCCTATTGCTGTGGAACACAAGCACAATATCAGAAACAAGTCTTTGATTTTTATGGGTCAAGTATCTTTGGTAATACTTCCTTCTCGGCTGTTCCGGGTAACCATGAATACTTTGCTAGCCCTACGGGTAGAGTCGACAGAAAAATTCCTTATTTCGATATAATCAGCGTGCCAACAAAGGGAGAAATGGGGGGGATTTCATCAAACGAGAAAGCTTATTATTCGTATGATTATGGCAATGTGCATATTATTGCACTTGATTCTGATGGCTATGATGATGGAAAATATCGGGTTTACGACGAGAAAAGTAAGCAGTATCAATGGTTAAAAAAAGATTTGGCAGCCAACAACGCTATGTGGACAATCGTGATGTTTCATCATCCACCATATACCAAGCGATCGCATGATTCAGATGCAGAGCCTGAATTACAGTATATCAGAGAGCATCTTGTTCCGCTTTTCGACCAATATAAAGTTGATTTGGTGCTTACAGGCCATAGCCATATTTATGAGCGCTCGTATCTAATGAAAAATCACAAGGGGCATTCGATGTCGTTTAATAAAGATATTCATGTGGTTCAGGATGTGAATGGGCGTTATGATGCTGATGCAGGGTCTAGGCCATTTATTAATAAGAATGAAGGGACTATTTATTGTGTAGTGGGTTCGGCTGGTAGATTAGATTGGAATGGTTCGCATGAGGTTCATCCTTCTTCTATTTATTCAAATATATCAATAGGTGGCTCTTTATTTCTGACAGTAAATGGAAATCGTTTAGATGGCAGGTGGATATGTGCCGATAATGTTGAGCGTGACCATTTTTCTGTTTTCAAGAATGTGAATAAAAGAGAAAATTTCCATGTTGAATATGGCTCTAAAGTTCATTTAACTTCTTCGTGGAAAGGGAGCCATGTGTGGTCGAACGGAAATACGAAAGATAGTGAAATAGATTACCAGGCATTACGAGCTGAAACAGTGATTGTGAAAGATTCTCTGGGCTTTCTGGAAGATGATTTTGTTATTACGGTTACACCACAACCAATTATCAGTACCGACATTACCGAGAGCGAAGTTTGTCCGGGGCAGTCAGTAAAGGCTTCTTTCAATTTACAACATACTGATTTCAATAAATGGAATTATGTCTTAGAGTTATCTGATGCCAACGGTTCTTTTGATACGCCTACTGTATTAGCAAAATTGAATCAAAATACGGTACAGTTTACACTTCCCGATAATTTGGCAGAAGGGCCTAATTACAGAGTGAGAGTTCGGCCTGATGCGGATTTTTTTGAAGAACACCCAAGCCAGAGTTTTCGGTTTAACAAACCTGCTAAAGGAGGTTTTGTTGGTGAGAAAAATATTCCGTTTGATACGCTTGTAACTTTAAATCTACGCTTTACAGGCACTGCACCCTATACCTACAAATTAAGTAATATGCCTGAAAGTGTTACTGAAAGTAGCGATGTAAGCATAAAAATTAACCCTAACCAGGCAGCAACCTATGTTTTAGAAAGTCTTAGCAATGCTTGCGGGAATGGGAAAATAGATGCCGATAATGCAAAGGTTTCGATACTAGCGCCGCTTTCGGTTGAAGATGATAATAATATGGTTTTTTCAATATTTCCAAATCCAGTTTCAAGCGATTTGATGATTGAAAATAAGACAGGAAAAACTATAAAAACACAGCTTAGTTTGCTTGATCTAAGCGGCAAAAAAGTACTGAACAAGACCTTGATGATTGAAAAAAGGGAAATAATTTCTTTAGAAGGTATTCCGGCGGGTAATTATATTCTCAAGCTCAAAACTCCATCGTTAAAAGTTAGTAAGAAAATTACAAAAATCTAAAGTAGAGAGTGCTCTAACAACAAAGCCTTTTTCTGACGTAGAAAAAGGCTTTGTCGTTAAAAAATTGTTTGTTTTCAAGGTACAGGTAACACCTGGCTATCTTTGAAACTTGAAAGAATAACCATTGTTTGTGTGTTGGCTACTTCTTCAATTTCGTTAATGGTTTCCATTATCAGTTTCTGATATGAATTTATGTCTTTGGCAATTACTTTCAATAAGAAATCGCAAGAACCGGTTACATGGTGGCACTCAATTATTTCAGGAACTCGTAAAATTTTCTCAACAAATGCATCAGTGATAGATTTTCTGTGGCCTGATAAAGAAACCTGTACGAAGGTCATAACACCTAAGCCTACTTTTTCTCTGTCTATTTGGGCATGATAACTCTTGATGATACCGGATAATTCTAGCTTTTTTACTCGTTCGAGTGTGGGTGCAGGAGATAAACCAATTTCTTTTGAAAGCTGTGCGTTTGTAATCTTGCCATTGCTCTGTAAAATCTCCAGAAGCTTATGGTCGATTGGATCGAGTTTGTTAATACTCATTTGATTATATTTATTTTGAAGTGCAAAATTTTCTTTGGTGCAAAGCTATTGGTTTTTTCTTTAAAAACATAATAAAATACGGAGTATTTGCCGAAAAAGAAAATTTTTTTTCAGTAAAATGCAAAAAGTCAGTTTTGGTAATAAATTGAATAATAGATTTCATGCTTTGGAATGGAATCTATTATTTATGTGTTAATTACAGTATGAGTCACTTAAATCAGATACTAAATGAGTAAGCAATTGGCTACAAAAATAAAGGCAATAATTACAGGTGCCACAGGCATGGTAGGAGAGGGTGTTTTACACGAATGTTTATTGCATAATGATGTTGAAGAAGTATTGGTAATAAACAGAAAACCTTGTGGTGTACAACACCCAAAACTAAAAGAAATTATTCATGCCGATTTTCAGGATTTTTCTGCAATCGAATCTCAACTTAAAGGCTACAATGCTTGCTTCTTTTGCCTTGGGGTGTCGTCGGTAGGTATGAAAGAAGATGAATATTACAAACTTACCTATACCCTGACGCTCCATGTGGCTAAAACCTTGGTTAAGCATAATCAGGATATGACATTTTGTTATGTTTCGGGAGCAAGCACAGATAGTACAGAGGCCGGAAGATTGATGTGGGCAAGGGTAAAAGGTAAAACAGAGAATGATTTAATGAAACTGCCATTTAAGCAGGTTTATAATTTTCGTCCGGCTGCTATTGAGGCTACCAAAGGTTTAAAAAATGTTTTGCCTTATTACAAATACCTGAGTTGGCTTTTTCCTGTTATTAAGTTATTTTCGCCTAATGCAGTAGTGAAGCTGAAAGATATTGGTATTGCTATGATAAATAGCGTAACCAAGGGATACGAGAAACAGATACTTGAAGTAAGCGATATAAAGATTTTGGCTGCCCGATAAAAGAAAAGCCTCTTCAACCGAAGAGACTTTCTTGGATTAACCAACAGTTACATTTCTGTAATATCTTACAATATTTTTATGCCCAGCGTTATTTGCCATCCACTGGCTTTCTGGCTGAACTGTGCGTTGTTTTGTAGATTTAGTTGTGAAATTTCAGATAAACTTCCTTCTTTTCGCAAATCAATATCGAGTCCTAATATTTTTACGCCAACACCTACCTGATATCCAAAGGTTGCTTTCTTCATGGCATCGTCGAAGCTACCAGAAGTATAATCTTTTATTGATTCGCCAAGTTTCTGGTCTTCATTAAGCTTAAATGTAGCAACCGGACCACCCATAACACGCAAAAATTTAAAGAGTTTGAACCCAACTAATACAGGGACATCAATATTACTATATTTGAATTTTACTTTCCCGTATTGGGGTGTTTCAATGGTACCACCTCTTTCGGCAAAGAGCACTTCAGGTTGTAAATAAACTTTATCGCCGATTCGCCCAAAAACACCTAAAACATACCCTGTTTGGGTGTCAAGACTTTCTTTAATATTACTGCCAAGAGAGCCCGCATCGGTATAGACTTTGTTGAAGTTAAGACCTCCTTTGATACCAAATCCTGATTGGGCAAAAGAAGCTGAAAGGGTGCAAAATAGCGCAAAAAGACTAAGAATTGAGATTTTTTTCATGATTTTTTGTGTTAAAAATGATTAGCAACGATTTAAAAGAATATACGTCAATTCATAGTATGTGTTATATTGTTGTCTGGTTTTTGAAATTAACGTATATGAATCTCGAATTCGTATTTATTAACTTATGTTTAACAGTTTTTTGGTCTTGATTGTTATCAGAATATTTATTATCTTTAAGTGTATCTGAGCATATATCTTTATAACGTATCTACATCAACTTGTTAAAATTTAAAGAAAAATTAAATGGCAAAAATTAAAACAGCCTATTTCTGTCAGAATTGTGGATATAATTCGCCTAAATGGCTAGGTCGCTGCCCCTCTTGCAGTGAATGGAGTACAATGGTAGAAGAGGTAGTGAGCAAAGACGAACCCGAAAAAGGAAACTGGAAGTTTACATCGTCTGGTGTTCCTAAGACAGCTAACAAACCTAAAACCCTCACCGAGATTACAAAACATGAGCGGTATCGGATTATTACAGACGATAATGAACTGAACAGAGTATTAGGAAGCGGCATAGTGCCGGGGTCGTTGGTATTAATCGGAGGAGAGCCGGGAATTGGGAAATCTACCCTGATGCTGCAGATTGCGCTCAGCTTAAAAGATTATACGGTCTTGTATGTATCGGGCGAAGAAAGTGAGCAGCAGATAAAAATGCGTGCAGAACGAATGAGTTTTTCGAACGATAAATGTTATATTCTGAATGAAACAGCAACCGATAATATTTTCAGGCAAATAGAGCTCACCGAGCCTGATATTGTGATTATTGATTCAATCCAGACCTTAGTTTCTCCTTTAATTGAGTCGGGAGCTGGAAGTGTCTCACAAGTAAAAGAATGTACTGCCGAGTTGATGAAGTTCTCTAAAGAGTCAGATACTCCGGTTATCATGATTGGGCATATTACCAAAGATGGTTCATTGGCTGGGCCGAAGGTGCTTGAACACATGGTTGATACAGTCTTACAGTTTGAGGGCGACCGCCACATGACCTATCGAATATTACGGACAACTAAAAACCGCTTTGGAAGTACATCTGAATTGGGTATTTATGAAATGCAAAGCGATGGCCTTCGCCAAGTGAGCAATCCATCAGAAATTCTGATTTCACAAAGAGAAGAAGACTTGAGCGGAATAACGATTGCAGCCATGCTTGAAGGTAACAGACCTTTGCTTATTGAAATACAGTCGTTAGTTAGCACGGCCACATATGGAACGCCTCAACGCACAAGCAATGGCTTTGATAGCCGACGTATGCAAATGCTGCTGGCAGTACTCGAAAAACGGGGCGGTTTCAGGCTTGGCACGCAAGATGTGTTTCTGAATATTGCCGGAGGGCTAAAAGTAGAGGACCCAGCTATTGACTTAGCTATATGTACTTCAATCGTGTCATCGTTTGAAGACCTCAGTGTTCCGCATCTTTATTGTTTTGCGGCAGAGGTAGGCTTAGGCGGTGAGGTAAGAGCCGTGAACAGAATAGAAAACCGAATTTCGGAGGCAGAAAAACTAGGGTTTAAGAAGATTTTTATCTCAAAATATAACCAGAAAGGTTTAGATACTAAAAACTATAAAATCGAGATTTTTGCCGCAAGTAAGCTCGAAGAGGTTTTCAGTGAGTTGTTTGGATAAATTTTTATGGAAAACCGTTAAACGTTTTCCATAAAAAAAGCATCTTATTGATATTAACAGCAGTATCATGAAAAAGCTTTTCATACTTTTTGTAGCATTAGCATTTGTAGGGGCTTGCTCTCCTAAAAACTGGCATTCTAATAGTGTCAGAGACGTATCTAATTACGCAAGAAAAGTTGAGCGAAAACCTACAAAAGCCAAGTTTACCGAAAGACTGCAACTTTCTTATAGAGAACAAAAAGATAAACTTCTGTTAGAAATTGAAAGTCTGGCGAAAGAACAGAAACCTTTTTATTGGGAGAAAATCCATGATAAATATAAGGTTTTGAATGATATGGCGTGGAAGATTCAGAATTGCACCAATTGTCTGAAAGACGTTACGCCTGTTTTTTATGAATCAGAACAATTTGCAGCTTTGGCAAATGCTACAGAAGAGAGGATAGAGGCTGGACTTTTAGACTTAGGTTTGAATACCAAACCTGCTGCCCAAAAAGCCTATTTTAGTTTCGTAAAAGCCCAGAAATTGTCGCCAAACAGAAGAGATATTGATTCGTTGATACAAGAATCGATAGAAGAAGGAACGGTAAGAATTGTATTGGAAGGCGATTATAGATATGATAAAAGTTATGTACAGGACATTGAACGTGATTTATTCAGAAACTTGCCTAGATATGCAGATGCCAAGCCATTTTATCAGTTTTACAGTCCAGAAGAGGCAAGTGAGAGTTTGGTTAAGCCTGACTATGTAGTTAGTTTTGGCTTTGAATACTTGAATGTTGGATTCGAGAATCGTAGTTGCTCAGAAGAAAGCTTTAGTAAAAGTTTAAAAGTAGGCGAGAAGAAGGTAGATAGTGTGAAAGTAGAACCTATTTACGAAACCGTATCAGGCAAGGTTGTAAAATGTATTAAAACTCTGAAAGCCGATGGTAGAGTGTGGTTTAAAGTAATAGACTATCAGCAAGATAAAGAGGTGCTGCACGATAGTTTTTATGATGACTACAACTGGGTAAATGAATGGGTAACGGTTTCGGGCGACTCACGGGCTTTGCCTGCAGGTGCTTCTAACTCTGGCATGGAATCTTTTTCGCCAACACGATGGACAATGCTTGATAACGTTACGAATGACTTAAGTAATTCAGTATCGTGGCGAATACGTCGGTTTATCAGAGAACAAAATTCCTTAGCTAGTAATTAGTTTGGGGTTTTCGTAGTTTTCTGCGTTCTTTTTAGCTCGCAAATGAATTCTGTTCTTTAAAGACTCAGGGGAAACTACACGCATTTTATCAGCAAAACCTAAAATTTCTCTTTCTAACTCAAAATTTATCTGTACATAAATCTGTATAACGATACCGTTTTCATTGCGTTCCAGTATTTTTTGTGAATGATGCAGTGGTTTGGTTTCAACATAAGGGGCATCTTCTTTAGCAACAAATATGGTAATTAATTCTGGTCTTAAATTAGTTGAAATAGTTACGCCGATAGCGTCTTTGTAAAATGCTTCCGAATCATACTTATCATTCTCAATATAGATGTTATTGTCATCTATCGATAAGTCCTGCATACGGTCTAGGGCCAAATGATAGACAATTTTCTGTTGCCCATGAACACCTACGGCAAACCAGCGATTTTTAAACTCTTTCAACCACCAGACATGAAAAATAAATGTGTTGGGCTCATGTGCTTTGAATGATTGATAGCTAATACGAACAGCTTTCTTCTGGATAACTGAATGGTAGAGCAAATCGAGATAAGATAAGCCTTTGAGGTTATCATTTTTTTCGAAATTAATAACTGATTGCTTTTTATGAGCCGTTGCATACACATGGTCTTCAAGTTTCTGAACAACTTCATTGAGCTGGTTGAAATGAGAGAAGCCTTTGAATTGTTTTAATAATTCCACGGCTTCATTCATTCTACCTAAATCAGCATTCGAAATAGGGATATTGGTTATACTATACTTTGGGTCTTCGTAAGTGTAGTATTTTTTATCAATTACAACAATTGGTGCAAAATAGCCAAGTTTATCGCTCCGCATTATTTGTATATCACCTTGTATCGTGCGCACGCTAATGCCCTTATCAATACCCTCGTACTCATAAAGGGTATCAGATACCTTTTCAACTAAATCTTCCAATGTCCATTTGCGGTGTCGGTTTCGTAAACAGGCATCAATTGTTTTATAGCGAACAAGGGCATTTCGGTTTGCAGGCATAGTGTTTTGAAAAAATATTTCACAAAAAAATGAAAATATTTTTATCTGCGCAAATATATTGCGTAGTGACTATTTTACTTTGTAGTGTTAATTTTAATAATCATGAATATCGAAGAATTACAGCAACTTATCGCCAACGATTATATTAATGTACAAAAGCATAATAATGCCGACTTGTATATTTATAATTACTCAGCCAAAGCACAATATGAAAGAGTTTGGAACGAATGGACTTTGGCATGTCGTGGCTTGATTATGAATGCTGAGTATGATGTTATTGCACGTCCGTTCAAGAAGTTCTTTAATTGGGGGGAGATAGAGAATCAAGAGATTCCGCAAGAATCATTTGAAGTGTATGAAAAAATGGACGGCTCTTTAGGAATATTATATTGGCTTAATGAAATTCCGTATATTGCTACCAGAGGCTCGTTTAATAGCGACCAAGCCAAAGTGGCTACCCAAATGTTGCATACAAAATATGCTACTTCAATACCGCTTTTAGATAGAGCAAAGACCTATTTGTTTGAGATCATTTATCCTGAAAACCGTATTGTGGTAAACTACGGAGATAAAAGAGCATTGGTTTTGCTGGGGGTAATCGATACAAAAACAGGAAAAGAATGCGAATTAGAGCAAATTGGTTTTGAAGTAGTGAAACTATATGATGGTGTTAAGGATTTATACCAATTAAAGAAACTCGAAGAAAGCAACCGAGAAGGATATGTAATAAAGTTTGCAGGTGGACTCCGTTTAAAAGTAAAATTTGAAGAGTATCAGCGAATTCATCATATTATTACAAGGGTATCGAACGTAAGTATCTGGGAACACTTGAAGGAAGGTAACGATTTAATGACTATTTTAGATAGAGTGCCTGATGAGTTTTATGATTGGGTGAAACTGACAGAAAAACAATTGTTTGATAACTTTAGGGCCATTGAAGCAAAAGCTAAAAATGAGTTTAAAGTTTTAGCAACCAGAAAAGATACAGCACTTTATTATCAGACTTGTAGGTATCCGGCTGTTTTGTTTAAAATGATGGAAGAAAAGCCTTATGCCCATATTATCTGGAAAATGCTCAGACCCAAATTCGAGAAACCCTTTGCAACAAATATAGAAACATGAAGATTTTATTGAAGGCTATTGTAGGTAGCCAAGCTTATGGTACAAACACTGCTAGCTCAGACATTGATTACAAAGGGGTATATGCCCAATCAATTGACGACCTGATAAGCTTTAATTATAAAGAGCAGATTGAAGTATCGAAAGATGAGTGTTATTTTGAAGTAAGGCGTTTTTTGCAATTGCTTCAATCGGCTAACCCGACAATGCTGGAGCTATTGTACATGCCGCAGGAATGCATTATTGAAAAACACCCGGCTTTTGATATTATTCTTGAAAATCGGGAGAAATTTTTGACCCAGAAATGTCTGCAATCTTTTGGTGGCTATGCCATTGCGCAAATTAGTAAAGCCAAAGGTTTAGAAAAGAAAATGAACTGGGAGCACGATAAAATTGTCAGAAAAACACCGTTTGATTTTTGTCATGTTTACGAAGACGGTAAAACTATGCCTTTGCTGTATTTTCTGGAAAGAAATAATTGGTCGGCTGAGAACTGTGGTTTAGTAGCCCTGAATCATTTCAAAAACTGCTATGCTTTATATTATGACAATTCTGGCGAGCTAGATTATAAAGGCATTGTTTCGGAAAAAGGAAATGATGTTAAACTTAGCTCGGTGCCTAAAGGCGAGAGTCCTGTAAGTATTATGAGCTTTAACAAAGAGGGTTATTCGTCGCACTGTAAAGATTATGTTGAGTATGAAACATGGCTCAAAAACCGAAATGTACAACGTTATGTAGACATTGCTAATCATCAACAACAGATTGATGGGAAAAATCTTTTGCATTGCCGACGTTTGCTCGACATGGCTATTGAAATAGCTACGCAAAAGACTATTAATGTAAGGCGCCCTAATGCGCAGGAATTACTGAAAATAAGGCGTGGAGAAATAGACCTGGCAGCATTTATGGAAAGAGCAGAAGAAGAAATTATAGAATTAAACGAACTCTTTGCCAAAAGCGGCTTGCCAAAGGAAGTAGATACTGAATTTGTTAATGATTTGCTACTGAAAGTAAGACATGAAGTAATAAAATAGCAGATGGAGAAACTAAAAAAAGGCTTGGTATTCGGGAAATTTATGCCTGTGCATAAGGGGCATCTGGCCCTAATTGCATTTGCAAAATCTCGGTGTGAACACCTGATTGTTTCTATGAGTTTTATGCCAAACGACCCTATAAACCATACTTTACGTTTTGCCTGGCTACAAAAGATTTTTGAAGGAGACAATGCTATAACGCTGGTAGAAAAGATTGACGATTTTCATGACGAAAGTTTGCCGCTTTTTGAGGCTACCAAGCTTTGGGCTGATTTTATACGCAGAGAGTTTCCGGACATTGAAGGGTTTTTCTGTTCTGAAGATTATGGCGAACCGCTGGCATTTCATCTAGGTTTGCCTTGTATATGGTTTGATAAAGCTCGTGAGCAGGTTCCGGTTTCGGCAACTAAAATCAGGCAAAATCCTTTTCAATATTGGGATTTTATCCCCTTAGTAGTTCAGCCTTACTTTGTAAAAAAAATATGTCTTTTTGGACCTGAAAGCGTGGGTAAAACGGTATTGAGCCAGAAATTAGCTGAGTATTATAAAACTGTGTTTGTTCCAGAAGCAGCACGTGAAATACTGACATCGAATGATATTGACGTGGGTATTATTACTAAAATAGGTGAAAGGCAAACTGAATTAGTGAAAGAAAAAATGGCAATTGCCAATAAGCTTTTGTTTTGTGATACCGACCTCATAACAACGCAGATTTATGCACAACATTATCTGGATTTTGTGCCTGCCGTATTAAAGTCACTAGAACAAGAAGTAGTTTATGATTTGTATTTTTTACTTGATATCGATGTGCCTTGGGTTAATGACCCACTTCGGGATTTAGGCCACAGAAGAGCAGAAATGTATCAGGTTTTTAAAGCTGAACTTGATGCGCGCCAAATTAGCTATGTAAGCATAAATGGGAATTGGGAAGAAAGAATGGAGAAGATGATAGCTGAAATAAACAGATTAACGATTTTGAAAGATGAATAAGACAGAAACTATCAGAGATTTTTATAAGATAAAGGTAAATTATATACCCGAAAACTTAGATAAGGAAATGGGGCATTTCAATGTATTCAAATTGGAAGATTTCTTACCTCGTTATACAAGCGAAATTCCTTATAGCCGCAAAGATTTTTTTAAAATCAGTCTTATCATTGGTAAGAATAGGGCAAACTATGCTGATAAAACCATAGAAATAGATAAGCAGGCCATTTTATTTGCCAATCCTCAGATTCCGTATAATTGGGAGTATTTAGAAGATGAGCAGGCTGGCTATTTTTGCGTTTTTACCGAAGAGTTTTTCAATCAGTTTGGCAAAATAAAAGACTATCCGGTATTTAAACCCGGTGGAAACCCAATCTTTTTTCTTGATGATGAAGATTTGGTTAGGATAAAAGGAATTTTTCTAAGGATAATAGATGAAATAAATTCTGATTATGCCTACAAATATGATTTAATAAGGGCACTTGTGGTAGAGCTGATTCATACCGCACAAAAATTACAACCCGCACCAATAACGCAGTCAAACCAGAATGCCTACACCAGAATTGCCTCTATTTTTATGGAGCTATTAGAGCGGCAGTTTCCGATTGAATCGCTGGGGCAGCAGGTGAGTTTTCGTTCTCCTGTTGATTATGCCAATCAACTATCGTTGCATGTTAACTACCTGAATAGAGCATTGAAAGAGACTGTTGGTAAAACAACTTCGCAGCTCATTGGTGAGCGTATAGCACAGGAAGCGAAGTCATTGTTGAAACACAGTGATTGGAATATCTCCGAAATTGGCTATAGTTTAGGCTTTGAAGAAGCACCGCATTTTGTTAATTTCTTCAAGAAATATACGCAACTCACGCCTAATTCTTTTCGTGCTGCCCAGGCCTAGTTTGATTTTTGCAATTATCGGTTTGTTTGGTGTAATACGCACGGCTTACCGGGAAACTAATTTTGTGTTATCAAATTAATATTAAAAAATTAAAGAAAATGGACACAAAAAAAGTTTGGTTTGTAACAGGTGCTTCAAAGGGCTTGGGGCTTATTCTGGTGAAAAAATTATTACAGTCGGGTCATCAGGTAGCTGCTACTTCAAGAAATATTGCTGATTTAGGCAAAGAAATTGGCGAAAAATCAGCAAACTTCTTGCCTTTGCAAGTTGAGTTAGTAAATGAACAAAGCGTAGCAAGTTCTATTGCTGAAACTATTAACACTTTTGGTAAAATTGATGTGATAGTTAACAATGCAGGCTACGGTCAATTAGGAACGCTTGAAGAATTGAGCGACGATGAAACCCGTAAAAACTTTGACGTTAATGTTTTTGGTTCATTAAATGTCATTCGCCACATAATGCCTCATTTCCGTGCAAACAAATCAGGGCAAATATTCAATATTTCGTCAATTGGTGGTTTTATGGGGGCATTCGCGGGCTGGGGTGTATATTGTGCAACAAAATTTGCAGTAGCAGGTTTTACCGAAGCTCTTGCGGCGGAAGCAAAATCTCATGGAATATCAGCCACTGTTGTGTATCCTGGTTATTTTCGAACAAATTTCTTAGAAAAAGGGTCACTTGCTTTACCTCAGAACTCAATAGTGGATTATAAAGAAGCAAGAGAGTCAGAGCTAATGCATGAACAACAGATAGCGGGTAATCAGCCAGGTGACCCTGAGAAAGCAGCAGAGGTAATTATTGAGGTTGCCAAAAGTGCAAACCCTCCGGTGCATTTGTTTTTAGGTCAGGATGCCTATAATATGGCAAATGCAAAACTGGATATTATTAAAAATGATTTAAACACAAACGAAGTTTTGGGTACATCAACTAATTTTTAGTCGTTGTTGAAAATACAATGATGAACAAAGGCTAAAAGAATTTTACCACTGGTATATTTTTTTTAGCCTCTAATTTTAAGGTATCCAGCAATAAGAAAAATACAAAAATGAAAACTGTTTTAATATTGCGTGGACTACCTGCAAGTGGTAAATCTACTTTTGCAAGAAAACTGCTTGATGAAAAAAGAGGTATGTGGAAACGCCTGAATAAAGACGAACTACGTGCCATGTTAGATAATTCGCACCATACAAACTATAATGAGAAGTTTGTAGAAAAAGTGCGTGATATAATGCTGGTTGAAGCTTTAAAAGGTGGGCATCATGTAGTGATTGATGATACTAACTTATCAGAACGTCCTGTGGAGCGTATTACGCAGGTTGTAGAAAAATATAGAAAAGATACGGGTGAGGAGGTTAGAATTGAAATAAAAGAGATGAATACAACGCTTGAAGAATCGTTGGCTAGAGACGAAGTAAGAGAGAAAAAAGTAGGAAGGGAGGTAATTATGAAAATGTATAGACAACATGTACTGAAAAATGAGCGCGGCCCACATTATCAGGAGCAAGATGAACGCCTGCCTCCTGCAATTTTATGTGATTTAGATGGTACTTTGGCTATTTTACATGCCCGAAGCCCCTATGATGCAGAACGTTGTGAGACGGATTTGTTGAATAAGCCAGTTGCGGAAATCGTGCAGACTTACCATACATTAGGGACAAAAATTATTTTTATGTCAGGTCGAGAAGAGAAAGCTAGAAAGCAGACTATTAACTGGCTTGAATGTAATAAGATAACTTATGATGCACTTTATATGAGAGCTACAGGAGATTCTCGTAAAGATTCGGTAGTGAAAAAAGAGCTATACGAAACTCATGTAAAAGATAAATATTATGTGAAATTCGTATTGGATGACCGAAATCAGGTAGTTGATTTATGGCGTTTAGATTTAGGTTTGCCTTGTTTACAAGTAAACTATGGAGATTTTTAGTGAGGTAGAAAACTACCTCACTACTAAAATTTTGGCTAATGAGTAATTGTCTAATCCAATGCGAACAATGTATTGGCCTGCGGCTAGATCATTTAATCGTAAACTTCTGGTATAAGTATCGGCGTTAAGTTTTTCCTCAGGTAATTCTCTGATTTTTTTGCCTGTTATATCATAAACCATTAGTTGAGTACTTGTATTTTGCTTCAACGTAAACTCAACTAATGCTTCGCTTGTGGTAGGATTCGGTGAGATTTTCCATTCTACCAAATTGCTTAATGGTTCTTTACCCGTCGGACTGATGGGTACCAGTGAAGCATCTTTCAGTATTTTATTCTCAGGGTCGAAAATAATCTGGCTTACATCTCCTTTTATATTCGGAATTTCAATGTCTTGTGAAGCTTTATCTACTAACACAGTAGTAGTAAACTCTCCTTGCGATGTAATAATTTTTATATCAACAGGCATCGAAAAATATTCTGGCGTTGTGTTTTTTGCCTGAGTAACTTTCAGCGTAACTGTTGAGTTTCCATCGGCAGTTTTAGCACTTTGCCAGCCATAAGTATATCTTGGATAACCTTCTCCATATATCCATTGTTTGAAGAAATAGTCCAGATTCAAACCAGTAGTTTGCTCTGCCGCTTTCTGAAAATCTTCAGTTGTTGCCGAATTATAGGCCAATGGAGAGTTCAGGTAGTTTTGCAGGATTTTAAAGAATTTTTCGTCCCCAACAATCCCACGTAGCATGTGTACTACAACGCTCCCTTTGGCATAGCTACGGTTAAAATTAAAAATCTCGTTTTCGTTAGCGGTATTTTTTACAAATAAGCTACCTGAAGCTCGCTTAGCAAAAACCATATTGTTGCTTATTTCAGCCTGATAAGCCGTTTTACCTCCTATAGCTTCGGTATAGAGCGCTTCACCGAAAGTAGCAAAACCTTCATTTAACCATATATGCTCCCAACTTTTACAAGTTATTTTATCGCCAAACCATTGATGTGCTAACTCGTGTGCTACCAGACTACTTTCAAAATTACCCATTGAACTACACGTCTGGTGTTCCATTCCGCCTCCAAAGCCACATTGTGCATGCCCGTATTTTTCTTTGATGAATGGATATTGCCCGAATTTCTCCGAAAATAGCTCGAGCATATAAGGTGTTTCATCTAACTCTCTTTTCACACTCGCTGAGAAGTTTCCAGGATAAACATAATGTACTACCTCCATAGAGTCGGTAGCTGAATACTTATAATAGTTTTTGTATTCTGTATAGTTGGTAGAGGCTATCGAAATTAGGTAATGCGCAATAGGGTAGTGATTTTTCCATTGATAAGTGCGAGTATCGTTGCTATTTTCAACAACTTTAATCAAACTTCCGTTAGAAACAGAAACATATTGCTTAGGCATGGTAACCCAAACATCAGACGAATCGGCTTTATCAGCAGGGGTGTCTTTACATGGAAACCAATCAGGTGCACCATAAGGTTCACTGAGTGACCAGACGATAGGAGAGGGTGTGCCGCTAAAATGATTGGCAAAAGTAAAACTTCCATAAGCCGAAGCAACCGGAGTGCCCTGATAATACACAACAAGTGTTAGCACCTCATTACTTGTATAAGTTTTATCAAGGGTGATATTGATTTTGTTTGATTGATGCGTAAATGCTAGTTTTTTTGCACCTAGTTTAACCGAATCAACCCTAAGTGTATTCTTTAAGTCTAAAAAGCAGCCTGAAATACTAACTGTTGCTTTAAGGCTAACTGTTGCTTCGCCTTTCAGGTATTTTTGCGTCGGCGAAATATCCAGATTTAATTTATAATACCCTATATCAATTTTATCATCACCCGGATACGCTATTTGTGCATAACGGGCATTTTGCGCAAACGAACGTTGTTTGCTATGTGAACAACTGAAGCCTCCTGATTCTTGCGCATGTGCAAAAACAGGAATGAAGATAAGTATTAAATATAAAAATAGATTTTTCATGAGATTTTATCAGAATTCCCAACGATAACTTAACACCGGTATTAAACCCAACTGATATTGTTTAACGATTTTTTTCTGCAAAATATCATAATAGCTATAAGCAGTATTTTTATAACTCCCAATGTTTTGCATATCTAAAGCTAATGTACGAGAATATCTTTGTTTTGATTTTTTCAAATAAATACGAAAATCAGGTCTGAAATAATCTGGTTGCTTAACAGTAAACGCTTCTGTTACTTTATAAACAGCCTGCCCCGCCTGTTGTGAAGCCTTTTCGTCGATAGGGGTTTCATAGAAACCGCCTAACCAGATAAGCCTTATACTTGCGCCTATCATACGATTTTTGCTGTATTCCCACTCTTTTCCGGCTGTCAGGTTAAAAATATGCTTGCCGTTGTAGCGTGTATTTCTTTTAATGCCGTCGCCACCTACATAAGTTGAGTTGTAAAACGTACCATTTATTAAGGTATAAAACCCATTAGTAAGGTACTGCTGGTAGGTAATTTCGATACCGTAGTTTTGTCCTGTTCCTTTATTTTGCAAAGGTTCATCAATAAAATCCTCAACCAAGTTCAAAGTAGAAAATCCAGGGTCAACTCTCTGAGTGAATAGTGGAGACGTGGTTATAACAGGTACATTGAATATTTTCTGGTAATACAACTCAGTTTTGAAGTACGAACCACGTTTGAAATAATACTGGTGACTAAGCACATAATGGTGTGCTTTAGTAAAATCGAGCGATGCATTAGGGGTTGCTTGTAGCAATGAGCTGTAGGCAAAATATACCTGTGGTAATTGTAATTGACTATGCAAACCATAAGCAAAACTTAAAGACTGATTACCTGTAAGTTGATAACCTAACGATACACGTGGCTCAACTGATTGTGTTTTATTAACTGTATAGTTAAGATAATGCAAGCCTATGTTGGCTGTAAGTTTTGGTATTGGTGTGATTTGCCAGTTAACATAAGGTTGTAATACAAACCCACTGCCTTCGCCTTTTGCTGATTTATCGTTTGAGATTGAGTAAATGCCATCAGACTGATGGGTGATAAACGCACCTATTTTCAATAAGTTTTTAGCATTTATTTTGTAGCTGAGCGAGCTAGAGAGCGAGATTCTTCCTTTTGTAACACTATCTGATTGTGTTAGATAACGCTGGAAATTGTTTTTACTTAAAACATAACCTTTACGTACACTTTCTAACCCAGAGCCCACCACAACGGTTCTCCATAACAATTTATCTCCTATGTTTTTGCTATGGGTGGCACCTAAAGCTCCCATTTTATTGGTAAAGTTAATATCAAAACCATCTTTTTGTACTTCCCATTGGGTGGTATCACGTTGTCCGGCAAAGTAATTACTACTTAAACCTGCCATACCAAAAAAAGTAAATGTGCCTGCTTTTTTAGTTGGTAATGACACATTGAACGAAAAATCCTGAAAGGTAATGTCTTCGCCTCCGAAAGTTACACCCAATAAACCAAGTAAGCCTGTAAAGGAGTAACGATAATTTACCAAGTAGCTACCTTTTTTATTCTTGCTCAATGGTCCTTCGGCTGATAAATCTAAGCCTATCAGCCCGGCTTGTGCTGTAAATTCATGGCGTTGGTTATTACCTGTTCTTAAACGCATATCCATAACACCCGAAAGTGTATTGCCATATTCAGCAGGAAACGCACCGGTCAAGAAGTTCATATTACCAAGCAACTGAGCAGAAAGAATATTAACCCCACCAGCATTTTGTGTAATACGGTCGCTGAAAGTACCTGCATTACTCAAATGATTAGGGTTTACAATTTCAACACCCTCTAAACGCCATTGCATACTGTTTGGCGAATTGCCACGAATTACCATGCCATTGGCTTGGTCGTTTGAGTTGGCAACGCCAGCATAAGCCGAGGCTAAACGAGCAGGGTCAAGGTAAGTGCCCGGATAACGGAATATCTGTTCGGTCGTAATAGAATGAATGCTTGTGAGTGAGCCAGTAAGGTTATTTGAAGGTGCTTTTACAATAGCCTCGCCCAATTGCTTGGTGGCTTCCTGCAGGCGTATTTCGAGCACCACTTCTTTGCCTGATTCTACCAGAACCTCCGAAATTGTTTGTGTTTCAAATCCAACTGAACTGATTTCCAGCTGATAACGACCAACAATTACTTTTTCAAGTCTGAAATAACCATTATCGTCTGTTTGCGTGCCTAGTGTAGTATTTTTTAATACAATGTTTGCCGCTGCAAGCGGTTTTTCTGTATTAGTATCAATAATTCTTCCACGAATCGTCTGTGTGGTTTGCGCACTAAGATTTATGTAGAAAAGGAGTGTAAGTAGTGATAAGGTAATTTTTTTTGACATCTGCATTTAGACTTAATTTTTTCCTAAAAACCTAAATTATTCCTAAATATTAAACATTTTTGTATAGCAAAGGTTTAATAGTAATAACTTAAATACTGTTATGATTCTAAGCAAATTCGAAGTGAAATTCTATCAGCAATTGGAGGAATTTTTCCAGAGTTACAACTTCAATTTGCATCTTGAGCACAAACAATTTCGCAAAGCTACACAAAACGGATTTCAGAATGTAATTTTTTCTATTTCTGAAACACAAAAAGAACTTTGGATTGAAGTGAATTTCGGGATTCGATATGAGTTTATCGAACAATTGGTGCAGCAGTTTCTTAATAATACCCGAGGAAAACGTGCCACTGCCAATACTCTTGTGATTAGCTTTGGTAAATTTCAGAATCTGAAATATTTTCGGTTTAAAATAACTGAGGATGAAGAGCTATACCAAGTTTTAGAAGAAATAAAGAGTTTTTTTAAAAACCGAGGCTTTAAGTTTTTAGAAGAAGCAGCTTGTTTACAAAAAATTGATGATTTGCTAAACGATATGCCTACCAAACCTTGCAGATACTTATATAATCAGGTACACCGATGTTTTAAAGGAATAATTGCCGCAAAACTAACTGATAACCATAGTTTTGCGACAATTACTAATATTTATCGTCATTTTCTCTTAAAAAATGCTTCTGACGAAGAATTACTCAATTATGAGCGCCTAGTAAGTTTCCTACATTTTTATAGTCCAAACTAAGTCATTCATTAGTCTCTTTCTACATGGCTACTGCCTGAGAGATTTGAAATTACTTCTGGATTACCACGATACTTCACTTTACTTGCACCGCTAGCTCTTACGTTTAATCTTTCGCTTACATTTACACGGCCGGAACTTGCCCCCGAAACCTCAAGTGATGCTCTTACAACCTGTGTATCAAAAGCATTTAGTTTAGATGCACCAGATAAATCGGCTTCTAATAGTTGTCCGCTTCCTTCTAGTTCAAGCTCTGATGCACCTGAGAGGTCAATTTCATAAGTTCTTGCTTTGGCATAAATAGTAGCTCTTGACGAGCCTGATAAGTCAATATCAAGTTCGTCGATGTTGTCAAAACCATTTATGTAAGAGGTAGTAGCGCCCGAAAAATCAACTTCTTTCAACGTTGGCATTTCAATTTCGATTTCCATTCTGTAACGTCTTACACGCCATTTTTTGTAGTAGATTTCTAGTTCGCCGCCACTAACTCTTACAACCAAATCATTAATATCTCTGCTATCTCCATTGGCTATTACTCTATAATTGCTTCCTTGTTTTACATTGATATTAAAGGCATTTCCCATCTCGAGTTTATCAAAATTCCTTAAATCAAAAGTTTTTTCGTCCGGATTACGAGGTTCTATTCCCTGTTGCAAAAGCCCACATGAACTGATACTGAAAACTAGCAATGCAATGGCTATAATACTGCCTAAATTTGGTTTTTTCATATGTGTAAATTTTTGATATTTGCTTCTATGACAAAGCAGCAAACTTTTACCCCTATGCTGGTGAAATAATTTTTTATAAAAAATACGCTAAACCGCCTGTTTAAAAAATTTACTAAAGTAAGTAGGGGTAAGAAAGGACTGAATTGTCATAGAAAAAAAGCTGTTTATCAAATTGCTTTATCTGAATTTGCCAAGAAAAACTTATGTTTGCATAAACTTTCAAAATTGATTCGGTGCAATTATCAGAACAAGAAATAGTTGGTGCAATCAGGCAAGGAAATGAGCGTATTTTCGAGGTCGTTTTTCGGAAATATTATCAGAGCCTATGTAGTTATGCCAACTCGATGCTTAAGGAGATTGACGAAGCCGAAGAAATTGTACAGAATTTGTTTTCGGGCATTTGGGAGAAAAGAGCCGAGCTTGAAATAAATATTTCGTTGAAGTCATATTTGTACAGAGCAGTACATAATCATTGTCTCAACAGAATTAAACATTTAAAAATAAGAGAAGAGTATCAGCAATACGCAAATACTTATTACGAGAGTTCTTACGAATCGGTGAGTCAGTCGGTTATGAAAAACGAGCTTGAGCAGAAAATTGAAGAGGCAATAAGCAAATTACCCGAGCAATGCCGCATAATTTTCAGAATGAGTAGATTTGATGAACTGAAGTACCATGAAATTGCCGAGCAATTGGGGATTTCGCCGAAAACGGTAGAGAACCAGATAGGTAAAGCCTTAAAAATATTAAGAACCGAATTAGCAGAGTATCTACCGCTGATGGTCTTATTGATTGATGGTTTTATACGCCTGAATATTGAATATTGGTATATTTAAAAGCCTGACAGATAAACTTAAAAACTTGAATACGAATCATTCAGATAACAACGAAGACCTTCTGGGCAAATATCTGGCGCAAGAAACCGATGCGCAAGAGAATGCTTTGATTGAAAAGTGGCTTCAGGAGAGTGATGAAAATCAGAAAGAATTAGATGATTTTTCGTTTATCTGGGATAACCTAGGTGTTTTAAAAGAAGAACATACACCTGCGGTAGATGTTGATGCTGCTTGGCTAAAGGTGAAATCTAAAATGAATTTGCCTCAAGAGGCAAAGGTTGTACCGTTAGTATCTGCTCCTAAAAAAACAAAATTTTTTACTCTTGGTATTGCTGCCAGTATTACAATACTTCTTACTGTTGGCCTCTTGTTTTATTTCTTCAATAAGCCAAGCCCAGAAATTATTTCATTAAAAACTACGAAAAATTCGTTGGAGCAAATACTACCTGATGGCTCGGTAGTTTTTTTGAATAGCAATACAACTTTGACTTATCCAGAAAACTTTGATGGAGACATACGCGAGATTAGTATGACGGGAGAGGCGTTTTTTGATATCAAAAGAGATGAAACCAAGCCTTTTGTAATACATGCCAATGGTAGTGAGATAAAAGTGCTGGGTACTTCATTCAACATAAAGGCCTACGATAAAAATGTAAAAGTAAGTGTTGAAACCGGAAAAGTGCAATTTGCCAATAAAGCTAAAGCGATAATTTTAGTTGCCGGAGAACAAGCCACTTTTGAAGCCGAAAAAGATACAATTAAAAAACAGATAATAGCTGACAAAAATACCTTTGCTTACAAAACCAAAGTATTTGTGTTTGACAACGCAAGCCTTGAATATATAACCAATGTACTAGCGCAAGGGTACCATGTAAATATCCGTCTGCAAAATGAGGGTATAAAGTCTTGCCGCCTGACTACTAAATTTGAGAATGAAAGCCTCGCTGATGCCTTGAATATCATTGCAGAAACGCTGAATCTGACAGTAAGTACAAAAGATACTGCATACGTTTTAGACGGCAGAGGCTGTGCTCAATAGGCCCTAGCTCGATTGCTTAAAGCAAAGTCATATAATTTTTTCTTTATTCAGGTTAGGGGGAAAACGTTTGTGGGGTGTCATAGCTACAAAAAAAAAATTCATGAGAAAGCTATTAACATTTATTTTCTTACTGCACCTATCCCAGGCTTTTGCTCAGAATATCCCCCCGCTGGAGAGAGTAATCACCATAAAAATCAATAATGAGAAGTTAGATAATGCCCTGAAAATGATTTCAGGTGCAGGGAATTTTAGTTTTTCGTATAGCCCTAGCGAAATAGAGATTAACAGACGAGTTACGGTATCGGCACAGAACCAACCCGTAAGAGAGGTATTGAATATTGTATTAGGTAACTCGGCTACATTCCGAAATCGTGGTAATTATGTGATTCTGAAAAAAACTGATGAAGAGCCGAAAAAAGATTTTTTCGTGATGGGCTACGTTTCAGACGGAGAAACGGGCTTAAAAATTGAAAAAGCCAGTATATATGAGCCTATCACTTTGGCTTCTGCCGTCACTAATGAATATGGATATTATCGTCTTAAAGTGTCTTCTGCACTATCTAATGTAAATATTCAGATCAGAAAACAGAATTACCATCATGAAGAATTGAGTATAAAAAACAAGACGAATACAACGCTGAACGTATCTTTGAGCCCTATTAAGCCTATTATCTCGGTTCCGGTTAAAGAATTAGCGCCTATTGCTATTAAAACCGATACGCTTCCATTAAAAAAAATAGATAGTATTCCACCCTTTCAGGTTGAACTTCCTGTTATGACAAAGAAGGATACTGTAATTAAGGAGCCTACGAAATTCAATAAAATCGACTACGAAACTTATTGGAACGATACCAGAGATGCTTTACTGTATACTCACCGTCAAATAACCGACTGGTTGATAACCACCAGACAGAATATCCATATAGATAATATTGAAGATACGCTTTATCGCCCGGCTCAGGTGTCGTTATTGCCATTTATTGGTACAAACCATTACCTGAGTGGAAACGTAATCAATGATTACTCTTTTAACATTATTGCGGGCTATTCGTTGGGTGTCAGAAAACTGGAAGTAGGCGGATTCATGAACCTTGTGAGAGGTAAAGTTGATGGTATTCAGGCAGCAGGTTTTGCTAACTTAGTAGGAGAGACTGTGAAGGGATTTCAGGGAAGTGGTTTTGTAAATATTGTAGGGCAGAGCGCCTATGGTTTGCAAGCCGCAGGCTTTGGTAATCTGGTTTTTCGCAATTTCAGTGGTGTACAGGGAGCGGGTTTCGGTAACGTAGTGCTCAATAATACCCGAAACTCAATACAAGGTGCCGGATTTGGTAACGTGATATGGGGTAGCGGAAGTGGTATTCAGGTAGCAGGTTTTGGTAACGGTGTCGGAGGCGATTTCAAGGGCGTTCAGATTGCAGGTTTTATTAATCATGTAGAAGAAACCCTTAGCGGTGCACAGATTGGGGTAATTAACAATGCATATAGCGTTAATAATGGCTTGCAATTAGGAGTGTTTAACTTTGCGGAAGAATCTAATTCTATTCCGATTGGGATAGCCAGCTTTGTGAAAAGAGGTGGGTACCGCCGTTGGGAGTTGAGCAACGATGAGGTAAACCTAGCTAATATTAGTTTTAAAACAGGTGTGAGAAGATTCTATAATATTTTTACAGCAGGCTATAGTTTTAACGAACCTAATAAACCACTATTTAGCTTTGGGTACGGGCTTGGTACAGCTGTGAAACTAAACAGAACATTCTGGCTTAATTTTGATATAACGAGCCATCATTTGCAGAATGATGTGGAGAGATGGGAACTGAATCAGTTATTAAGAGGGAGTTTAGGGCTGGAAGTGCATCTATCGCCCCGTTTCGCATTATTTGTTGCGCCGACTATTAATTTTCATGCCACCCAAGAGTCTGAAATTAATCTGGGTCAGTTTAGTAAATTCAAGTTTTTGGAGAAAGAAGGTCGATATTTTGGCGATAAAGCCATGCTTACTTCATGGGTGGGTTATCAGGCTGGAATCAGAATATGTAATCTTTAATCTTTTAATCAGCATAAAAATGAGCGCATTGATAAACCGTGCGCTCATTTTTGTTACTATATAATTTCTTTTAATTCAGACATTAACTAGAATTTATAACCAATATTAAACCCAAAACCTCGCAGATTAAGAAATTTAAGATTGCGGGCATTTTCAACTCTAACTCCTTGTTTATCAACATCTATCGACAAATACTGCTCATTGATTTTAAAAGTATCAATTATTTTATCTCTTAAGTCAGTAATGAATTGTTCATCATAACCTTCAAGGTCTTGCTTCGACTCACCGTGAATAGTAACTTTTCCATAGTGACCACCAAGAATAAACCAATCAAAAGTAAAACGATTACCCAAACGAAATTGCTTTCCAAGCATTAGTCCGCCTGTATAAGTTTTTATCTGCGTATCTACGGGTAATTCAACTCTAGCCATTACACCACGATATAGCATATCGACAAACACGGGGGCTTTTCCGAAAAAACTATTGTATTGCCCAAAAACAGCAATATAAGTACCGATAGGTGCAGATGCTCTTTTGCCAAGATAAAAGCGTAATTCAGGTGTAATGTGCAGCATGCCCACTGTTGATTCCGATTTTTTTACATTTTCAAGGCTTATATAATCAATTCTTTTGTCAGCGGCATCAATGTATCTTTCTACCGTTTTGGCAAACGGGATTCTTTTTACTGGTCTATAGCCTACACCTAATGCAAAGCTTATGCGCTCGCCTAAAACTTTTTCATATTGAACAGAATAAACCCCTAGAGCTAAAGACGAAAGGTTCACCTTTACAACGCTGGGTCGGGGCTCCTGTGCAAAACATAAAATCGAAAAGCAAACATAAAAGAGTGTGAGAGAAGTAATTTTCACTTGAATTATGATTAAATATGGTTAATACGTAATGGTATTCTTTATGCTATTGGTTTGCGAATTAAACACTTAATTGAGGTTATCTTCTTTAGTAGCCTGATAAAACGAATTGATTGTGGCCATTTCTTTAATAAGAAAAGTTTGTAATTGCTCGTTGAAATCTTTTTTATCTTCATCCGACAAAGTTTCGTAAAGGTCTTTCAATTCTTGGTTAATAGCAGCTTTTTCGGCTTCTGTGGCAGCATTCATGCCTCTGATATGGTAAGATTTGAGATTAAAATCTTTCATTGATTGGTTCGTTGGTATTATTTATTTAACACAAAATTCATCATTTAATTGTACACCATTGTTATTTCTCGGTAGAATTAACTAAAAAATAAACAATTCTACACGCATTCCCTTTGCTCTTAGGGTTTTTGTTATTGCTGATTTTTAAATGCAAAGTATGTTTTTTGTCTGACAAATTGCTAGCAAACAATTTATACCAAGGCAAATGCAAAAAATGGCTCCATTGGGTGTATAAATCCATACTTTGGTATGGGCTATTATCAATGCTATAGAGCACTTCTCCAGTATCTGGCCCTGCCAATAAACCAATACCAACTGCATTGCCTGTAAAGTTTAAAGATAATGAAGCATCAGGGGCAGTAGCTTCTAAAACAGGACAGTTTACAAATCCGCTACGAGTGCCTATGCCATCGGTTGGTTGCCAATTCTCAACCAATTGCCATCCGTTTTTTATTTTGGCTTCGCTGATGTTTACATACTTACCCCCTTCAAAATTCTTAACTTCTAAAGGTTTCGGTAAAGTTAAAGATTGAGCGGCATTGCCTATGCCAAATCTCTGATAAGATTCATTTATGAGGTATTTAATGCTCTGATAATAAATCTCCTGACCAAAGGGTGAAGGGTGTAAATCTTTGAAATCATATTCCCAACTGAACTCATTGGCTGCAAGGCGGTCTGCTACTTCTTTAGCTAAATTTATAGAAGGTAACTGATAGTGACTTGCTACTAACTCATGATTCTTGATTTCTAAAGGAATCTTTTTGTTTTGATAATCAGCGATTTTATCAGGGTCAGCAAATGCCATCAAGACAATATCCATTTCAGGATTACTTTCCTTTGCATGACGAACAATGCCTTCTAGTGCTCGTATCTGTGTAAGGCTATCAGTTTCGTTAGTATGGTCATTAACGGCCGCTTCTATGAATAGCAAGTCAGGATTGCCTTTTTGCAAAACATCTTGTTCGAAACGAAAGGCGTGTGGTAAACTTCCTAAAGATGGGATTCCGGCGGTTATAAATGTAAAATTATTTTTTGGGAATCGTTCTTGCAGGTATTTGCTTATTTTATTTCTCCAACCGGTATTGTGGGTAATAGAGCCACCCAGAAAAGCAACAGTAATTGTCTGTTTCTGATTGATAGCCTGATAGAAATTAGAAAGCCCGCTTCTTAATTGTATATAATTTGCTTTAGGTAATGTTTGCACAACGGGTGTACTATGCTGAATAATAAAGTTTGCCCACCACTCAGGATGTTCAATCGGGAAATGATGCCCTTTTAAAGCCTGAGCTCCACGGCTCATGCTATATATGTAGGCTGGCCCACCTAATTTCTGATATTTCTCTACTAACGGAAAAGTATTTTCGTCAGGCGGTACTAATTTATCTTTTAAACCAATTATATGCAAAATCGGAACTTTATAAGCAGCTAAACCTTCAAGATTATCTATCGGATTATCGGCATAATTCAAGGCTTGCTCTTCTGTAAAACCATATATTTGAAGCAATTGCTTCCATTCTTTTTCTGATCGTTTGGCTTTGCCTTTTCCACCCGGCCAGCTTTTAAAATCGCATACTGGGGCTTCGGTATAAATGCAGCTTACTTTCTCAGGATTCCGCTTTGCCCAGCCATAGACGTACAAACCTCCACGGCTTACACCTTCTAAGGCCACTCTGGGTGCAAAAGATAGGCTTTGGGTAAGATATTCATAGAACTCGTCCCATTTAAGCATTGCTTGTGGGTCGCCGTATCTATCATTAGTATTGATATAGGCTATATGAAATCCTTTTTCGAGCAAAATGCTATCCATACTTATGTGCCAGTCCGGAAAATGCGCACGCCAAATCCAGGGATTGCCGGCCATTGCTTTAGTTGGCTTTACATAATAAGCTGGGGTGCCATTCAGCCGAAAACTGACCTTCTGGAAGTCATGCCAGTTTTCGGTTTTCTGCTCTGTAATTGATTGTGCACAAAGCGAAAAACTTAAAAGAGATATTAAGAAAACATTTAAAAAAAAGTTTAACAGGTAGCGGGAGGTCATGATATATTTTGAAAATAAGCTTTGGTTAAAAAATCAATGGCGTTTCCAGGTGATTTTAGCTTCATCAAAGTCTAGTTGCATTTCTTGTTTCCTTATTTCCTCATCGCTAAATGCCACTTCACGGCGTATGGCATATAATTCTTTTCGCTGAGTGCTATAAAGGTCTTTTAAAACTTGATTATACTCTTCAATTTCTTTTTTCTGACATACCTGGCATTCCATTGAGTTTAATCTTTGGTGTGTGATTGAAATATCGCTCTCCATCTCGCTTTTCAAAAAGCTCAGTAGCTCATTATTTTCCATTTTACTTGAGTACTTTTCGTTTAATTGCTTGAGTGCAGCCTTCTTAATACGCAGTTTTATGCCTGCTTCTTGTTCTTCTTCTGTTGCAGTTTTGTCAATTTCTTCTACTTTTAGCCATTTAACAATAAGTGGAAGTGTAAGCCCCTGAAAAACCAGGGTTACTAAAATAACTGTAAAAGTAGTAAACAATATAAGGTTTCGGTGAGGAAATGGCTCACCATTATTCAGGTATAAAGGAATCGAAAGTGCCGATGCAAGAGATATTACTCCACGCATACCTGCCCAACCAATAATAAATGGATTTTTGATACCAGGATTAGGTTCTTTTTCTCGAATGCTTTTAAATAACCATCGGGGTATGAATGCAGCAGGATATATCCAAAGAATACGAATGGCAATGGTTAAAGTACTGATGATAAGCGCATAAGTTACAGTTTCTGCTATTGAATATTCTTTTAAACCCTTGATAATTGTTGGGAGCTCGAGCCCAATAAGAATAAATACCAGACCATTTAATACAAAAACAACTGTATTCCATACGCCTATGGTTTGTAAACGAGTAGAACCATGCGTAAGGATTTCGTGCGAGCGATAAGATAAAAATAACCCGCCGCTCACTACTGCCATTACACCCGAGAAATGAAATTGCTCAGCTATGATATACATGAAATAAGGCGAAAGCAAAGTAAGCGCTGCATCAATACTAGGGGTTGTTGGCAAGAAACGATGAATAACATAAGCTATATGCGCAATTGCAAGCCCAACTACAATACCCATGCCGGCTACTAAAAAGAAATTGCCAACGGCGACCTGTAATGAGAACTGTCCGGTAACTATGGCAGCTAAAGCAAAACGAAAGACAATCAAGCTAGATGCGTCATTTATCAGGCTTTCTCCTTCTAAAATTGTAATTACTCTTTTAGGAATTTTGATTCCTTTAAGTACCGATGCTGCAGCTACGGCGTCGGGCGGAGAAATAATACCACCTAATAAAAAACCTAATGCAAGGGTAAAGCCGGGAATCATGGCCTGGGAAGCATAGGCAATAATAACTGATGTAAACAATACCAAGCCAAAAGCCAGAAGTGCAATGGGGCGTTTCCATTTCCAGAAATCATTCCATGATGTATACCAGGCCGCTTCGTAAAGGAGCGGAGGCAAAAAGATGAGAAATATAAGCTCGGGGTTTATTTCAATTTGCGGAATATTGGGTAAAAAGCTAATAGCTAAACCCGCCAATACCAAAAAGATAGGCGAGGAGATTTTGAACTTTTGCCCCAGCATAACCAGCATGAAAATGACAAAAAGTAAAGAAATAATAAGTAGTAGACTGTGATGCATTTTAGTAAAGGTAATATTGGGGGAACACAGTTTTATTTTGAAAAGTTTTATCTACACTTGTATATAATGTATTTTTTTTTCGGCTGAATATAAAACCCTATTTAGCTAAACAAATATAAAAAAAGTAGCGATTATAACAATACAGCAGAAGTCTGAAACCATTGGGCTCAGATTAAGAACAAATCGCTTGCAATTCTATCGGCAAATAATTTGCCTTGTCGGGTAAGCGTAAGTGTTTGATTATTGATTTGTAACAGCTTACTATTAAGGTATTTAGCTAGAATGGCTCTATTAGCTATCTGCCATTTATCGCCTACCAGATTTTCAATTTCAGCAATATTACAACCCCATTTAGTTCTTAGGCCTGTCAGGATATAGTCGTTTAGTTTTTCTTCTTTACTTAGTATTTCGTAGTCGGCGGGTACTTGCCCAAGATGAATACCCTTCACATAAGCTGTATTATTGGCAATGTTGTACTGGCGAGAAGTACCGTTATATGAATGAGCTGATGGACCAATACCTAGGTATTCGTGGCGTTGCCAGTAAGAAGAATTATGGCGTGAATATTTATTGTCTCGGCAAAAGTTTGATATTTCATATTGTTCGTAGCCGGCCGATTCGAGTGTATCAAGCAAAATTCTGAATTGTTCAGAGGCGAAATCTTCGTTAATTGGTGGAATTTTATTGATTTGTAGCCATTTGCCAAAAACAGTTTTTTCTTCGATAGTAAGACAATAAGAAGAAATATGGGGAACATTGAGAGAAATAGCTTTTTCTAAATCATTCTCCCAGATATGATGGTTTTCGTAAGGAATTGCATAAATCAGGTCGATGGTTATGTTATCAAAGCCCATATCCTGGGCAAGTTTTACGCATCCTTCGGCTAGAGCAGAATCATGAATTCGATTCAGTTTTTTTAGATGTTCATCGTTAAACGATTGAATACCAATGCTTAAGCGATTAAAACCAAATCTTTGGAAAATGGCTAGCCGCTCTTTAGTAATATCGTCAGGATTTGCTTCTAGTGTAATCTCAATATCTTCGGCAAAAGTATAATACTTTTTAATAGTTTCGAAAATATCATACAGCTCATTCATGTTGAGCAATGAGGGTGTGCCACCACCAAAATAAATAGTTTGTAGTTGCTTATTGCTCAGATAATCAGCTTGAAGTTCTATTTCCCGGCAGATAGCCTCTACAACCGTACTTTTCATGGTAAGGTTGGTACTGAAATGAAAATCACAGTAATGACACGCTCTGCGACAAAATGGTATATGAAGATATAAATGCACTCGGTGTGAAAGAAATAATCCGGCGATGTTATCGCAACATCGCCGGAAATATTATTTTGTTCCTATAAAAAAGAAGTCAATACATTTTTCGGGTTCGTTTGAGAGATAGTGGTCATCCCAACGAATCTGCGCTGCCAATCCTCCGGTTGCATCCATCAATTTGTTTCTATTAAAACGATTCAGGAATTCATAAGGTACACGTAGCATCCATGCCGGAAGCCTGTGTTGTAGGTCAAAGATATCGAAACGCATAATACGGCGTACCGATTGTTTGTTTTCTTCGTAGTAGTCCCATACTTTCTTGTTTCCGCCTACGCCCATTGTTTCTACTTTAAAAAAATACTTTTGCATAAGTGTACGCAACTCGGCTGTATCATATTCACGGATATGCCAAGGATTACGGCTTAGAGAATAAGGGCGGTTTACAGTGGTTAGTAATATTTTACCACCAGGTTTTAGCACCCTTGCTGCTTCTGCCAGAAACTTGTGGTCGTCCTGAATATGTTCAATAACCTGAAAAGTTACAATGAAATCAAAAGTATTATCTTTAAACTCTGTCAGATGAGGCAAATCGGCCGTGCGAAAAGTATGATTAGGATATTTAGCCTGCAGTTGGTTAATAAGTGGTTCGTTCTTATCTAAACCCGTATAATGCTCACATTTTTCAATTAGCGTTTCAACACCACGGCCCCAGCCACAGCCCAACTCCAACACTTTGCCATGAATAATTTTGGCTGCTTCGGTATAAGGGAAAAATAAACGTTGATGTACAGGGTTATCCGAAGGAATTTCGGCACTTGTTATTTCGGTTGTTGCGTATTTGCTCATAGACGCGCTTTATATCATTTATCGGCTTTAATAGTTAATCTATATGTGCCGAATAATATACTATTTTAGTTTTCTGATTAAACTTTAGCTCTTAACTTTACAAAGTTACAGTAAAATTATGCCTTTGTAAAATGATAGTATTAGTTTATGAAATTTTAAGCAATAAGAAGCGTTATTTTATTATCTAAAACCATCTTAAATGCAATGAAAACAAGTTTATTGTTGATTGGGTTTTTATTGTTTGTTATTAAAGTCAATGCTCAGCTAGGCATCAACAATGTGTATAATCCGTATTTGCTTAGCCCCAAGAAAAAATCATCTGCTTTAAAAGCTGCTCATGGTTTATCAGGCAACAAGCTCGACACCGTTTTTCTGAAAAACCGTCCCTTATTTTTGCGCTATATCTCTAAACCCAGACAGGCCAGGCCCATCATTTTTGCCGATAATAATTTTTATGCCACAAATCTTAACATTAATCAGGTGGCTAACGAGTTTGATTTAGAAAGAACCAGAAATCGGGCTAAACAATTGTTTTTTAAGATGAAAATGTGGCGATATTTCAGAGAATAAAAAAACGCCAGATTAAAACCTGACGCTTTTCTAAATCTTCATTTTCTATCGTGGTTCCTACAAGCTACTTAAGCAGGTTGTTGGTTCATTACTTCTGTTTGCTTACGGATAGATTCCATGTGAATCAGCTTGAATAACTCCTCAACCATTTCAGGGTAAAGATTCAATTTCTTGCCTTGTTCAGCACGGCTATTGTGTACTTGCTTCCAACGGTCAAGCTGTAATACTGCCACATTGTTATCTCTTTTGTATTCGCCTAGTTTTTCAACTACTGCCATACGTGCAGCTAGTACTTCTAAAAGCTCACGGTCGATGTTATCGATTTTCTGACGTAGTTTGTCTAACTCGCTTTGGAAATCTTCGCCATAAGAAGCTTTACGTACTTCTAGTTCACGAAGCATTTCGCCCAAAGCCTCAGGCGTTAATTGCTGAGAAGCATCAGACCATGCATCGTCTGGGCTACGGTGAGATTCGATAATCAAACCATCGTAGTTTAAGTCTAGCGCACGTTGTGCAATCTCATATAAATAAGCTCTTTTACCTGCCATGTGGCTTGGGTCGCCAATGATTGGTAATTGAGGGAACAATGTTTTCAGTTCAACTGCAAGTTGCCACATTGGCGAGTTGCGGTATTTTGTTTCCTGTGCATTAGAGAAACCACGGTGAATAGCCGCCATTTTCTTGATACCTGCACCGGCAATACGCTCAAATGCACCAACCCATAGCGCAAGGTCTGGGTTCACAGGGTTTTTGATAAGTACAGGTACATCAACACCTTTCAAAGCATCAGCTAAATCTTGTACGTTAAAAGGGTTTACGGTTGTTCTTGCACCAATCCAAAGAATATCAATACCATATTTTAAAGCCAATTCGATATGTTGAGGTGTTGCTACTTCCACTGCAATTGGTAGGCCTGTTTCTTTTTTTACAGCAGCTAACCAAGGTAGTGCTGCTTCTCCCATACCCTCAAAACTACCCGGACGAGTACGAGGTTTCCAAACACCTGCACGAATCACGTGTGCATATCCTTCTTTAGCAATACGGGTTACGGTTTCGGTTACTTGTTCTTCTGTCTCGGCACTACACGGACCAGCGATAATTAAGGGTTTTCCGTTTGTATCTATCCAACTATTAAGAGGTAGTACATCTAAATTTGCTTTCATTTCTTTGTTAAAATTTGTTTTGTCAATTTTTTCAATGCTTTGTAAAAGGTATCAAATGTTTTTACATAAGCTTCTGATTGCAAGCATCAACAACAGATTACATTACCGAATTATTCATATTGTTTCATTCAAATGTCTTTTCTTTGGCGTATATTTGCAAACCATTTTAAAGAATACTGTGCCAAAAACGCTAGAGTTTCTTGAAATAGTGCAATTCATCATCAAAACTAAAAATTTAAAAGAAACCAATATTTGAAATAATGAAAACGGCTATTAAAAACCGCTCGTTAAATTTCGATGATACTTCTATTGCCTTTGCTCATCAGTCAAACAATAAGCTCCGTAAAACTTATCTGATTTTTGCGTTGATGAATCAAAACTGGGTTGTAAAGATAGGAACTTTTTTTATAAAACTAGCAATAAAATTAGGATTACCGATAAAATTGTTGATTAAAAATACCATATTTGCTCAGTTTTGTGGTGGCGAGAGTATCTCAACCTGTCAAAAGACAATCGAGAGTCTGGCAAAAAGTAAAGTAGGTACAATTTTAGATTATTCGGTAGAGGGAGAAGATAACGAAAAAGACTTTGAGGCAACAACTGAAGAAATTCTAAGAACTATAGACAAAGCGGCAACACAAAGAAAAGACATCCCGTTTTCGGTTTTTAAAGTGTCTGGTATTGGCTCTGTTGAACTTCTTGAAAAAGTACAAGAATACCCAAATAGTGTGTCGGAGGAAGAAAAGAGTGCTTTTGAAAGAGTTCGAAATAGAGTAGATAAACTGTGCGCCGCTGCCGCCGCTGCCGATGTAAGAATTTTTCTAGACGCTGAAGAGTCGTGGATTCAGGATATGATTGACGATTTAAGCTACGAAATGATGAAGAAGTATAACATTAGTGGTAAAACTATTGTTTATAATACTTTCCAATTGTATCGTTGGGAAAGCCTTAAACATTTGACCGATGCCTGCGAAGTGGCTCAGAAAGAGGGATATAAAGTAGGAGCAAAGCTGGTGCGTGGTGCGTATATTGAAAAAGAAAGGCGTAGAGCTGCCGAATTTGAATATAAAGACCCAATTCATGCTACTAAGCATGACACTGATGTTGATTTTAATAAAGCTATCCATTTTTCGATTGATAATTTAGCTATTCTTTCTATTTGCCTTGGTACACATAATGAAGAAAGTTGTTTATTATGTGCTGACTTGATGAAAGAAAAAAGTATTAAAAATGATGACGAAAGAATATGGTTTGCACAGTTACTGGGTATGAGCGATAATATCTCTTATAACTTGGCTAATGCAGGATACAACGTCGCTAAGTACGTACCTTATGGTCCGGTTGAAGCTGTAATGCCATATCTATTCCGCCGTGCAGAAGAAAATACTTCTATTGCCGGACAAAGCAGTCGTGAGTTTTTGTTAATTAAAAAAGAAAAAGAGCGCAGAAAAGCTTTAAAGTAAGAGTAGATAGAATATTTTTAATAAATTTATGCTGCCTATCGTTTAAGGGTAGGAACATTAGATAACTCTTGACAGGATATGCCTTAAGTTAAGGCTTTTGTATTAAACAAATTAATAAATGATTACAAGTAGAGGCTCGTTGGAAGGAAAATCTCCATACAAATATTTGCTGCTTACGGTTATATTGATTTTAATAGACCAGGGAATTAAGCTGTGGATGTATTACGATGTATTACCCAATCATTACGGGGAAATTGATTTGATTCCAGGTGTTTTCAAATTACATTACGTAGAAAATAAAGGAATGGCTTTTGGCTGGACATTAGCCGGAGAATATGGTAAATTATTGTTAACGGCCTTTCGTCTTTGTGCTATGGTGGGTATATGTTGGTATCTTGTTTACCTTGCCCGCAAAAACGCACATAGTGGTTTGTTATGGTCTATTGCGGCAGTTTTAGGTGGTGCTATTGGTAACGTAATCGATAGTACTTTCTATGGTGTTTGGTTAAACAATGCTCCGCTCGACTCACCAACTCCGTGGTTTCATGGACAAGTGATTGATATGTTTTATACTTATGGCTTAGACGGTAATTATCCTGATTGGATTCCTTTTTTAGGAGGTCAATATAACACTACACCAATATTTAACTTTGCTGATGCCTGTATCTTTTGTGGAGTAGTAAGTATTCTGCTTTTTCAGAAGAGCTTTTTCATACATGAAGAAAACTCTTTAAGACCAATTGTAAGCAACGAAAAAGAGTTGTCTGAACAACCAGAAGATAGGTTTACAGAAAAGAATGTTGAGTCAGATGAAAATGAATTGACTCAAGCTGAAACAAGCGAAGATAATATTGATACAGAGGTGAATCATAAAATAGAAAACGATTCAGAGACACTCAGAGAAGAATCAAAATAAGACAACCAAACTTTTACAATCAAAAATAATAAACTATGGCAATTTTATCTAAGAAAACCTCTAGATGGATTATTGTGCTGACTTTCTTAGGAATCATTATATTACCTGCAATGATGCCATCACCGCTACTGAGAAATTCAACATTAGGTACATTAGGTACAATTTGTTTACTGCTTCAATTTCTTAATTTAGGTACTGTAGATCCTAACAGAAACCGAAAAACTGACTTGATCCAGGCGTGGGTATTAATATTTTTTACTATTCTCCTACTGATTGTAAACTTTATGGTTTAAGTAATAACTAATCATTTTTAGAAAAGCGTTGCATAAGCCCAGAGAAAAAGCTGCTCAATTAGTGTTTCTGTGTTTGTTCAACGCTTTATTTATGTCTGTTGTTAAACATTTACAAACTAGTGATATAAAAAAAGAGGGCTTAGCCCTCTTGTCATTTATTCTTGTTACTGCTATTCTTTCTTACCATAAGGAATAATTAGTTTTTCTCCTCGTTCGGCAAAGTTTTTGGTCTTTTTGTTTGCCTGCATAATTAAAGATACAGGAACATCATATTTCTTACCCACTACACGCAGAATATCGCCCGGCCCAACTGTATGAATCGCTTTTATGCGTACTTTCAGTTTGGTTACCCCAACCTTAATACCTCCTTCTTCCACATTCGGATTCATTGCTTTTAATGTTTCTTTTTTTACATTGAAACGATTAGCAATGCCAAAAAAGGTTTCTCCTTCGCCAACAGTATGTGAGTATGTTTCACCACCTGTCGGAATATCAACTTTGGGTTTTTCTTCCTTCAGTTTTTCCTCTTTAGGTTTTTCTTCTTTTGGTTTCGTTTCTGCTGGCTTGGTCTCGGCTGTAGCAGCTTCTTTTTTATCGCCTACTTTTGGCATCGAAACATCCGGTAAAGCATCAGGGTTAGTAGCTTCGATGTCATCACTTACTGGTTCTTCTTCTGAAGGTTGTGTTTTAATAGCATTAGCTACAGAGTCAGCAGGAGCAGCGGTTAAATCATCGGAAGTTGATGTGTCGTCAGACATGTATTTCCAACCGATGTAAAGCAAAGCACAAATAATACTCACTAGCACCAAAAGCACTGCCATTGGTAGATTTCGTGAGGCTTCTTTAGGACGTTCATTACGTTGTTCGCGGTCTTCGAACTGCATGGTATTAGGAAATTTAGTTAATTATTTAGGAAAACAAATTCTTATTTAATACACATATTGTATCGGACATAAAGATACAATCATTTTGCAATTAACAAAATGACGCCCTACTTAATTGTATATACTTATATACTTTTTTTCAATTCCTCGTTCATATCCTCCACCAAATCCTTCAAGCCTTCACGATAATTACGTAATCTTTTGGCTACTTCCTCATCGCCAACGCCTAGTATCTGTGCCGCTAAAATTCCGGCATTTTTTGATCCGTTTAAAGCAACAGTAGCAACGGGTACGCCGGTAGGCATTTGTAAAATTGATAGTACTGAGTCCCAACCATCTATCGAGTTACTCGATTTAATAGGTACACCTATAACAGGTAGCGTAGTGCTTGATGCCACCATACCCGGAAGGTGAGCTGCACCGCCTGCACCTGCTATAATTACTTTTAGCCCACGACGACGAGCTGAAAGAGCATAGTCGAACATTTTTTGAGGTGTACGATGTGCCGAAACAACCTCTTTTTCGTAAGGAATCTCTAATTCTTCTAAAATTTCTGCAACCCCTGCCATTATTTTCCAGTCAGAGAAACTGCCCATAATTATTCCAACCATTTCCGTGTGTTTTAACTAATATTAAAGAAATCTATATTATTAGTTTTTGGCTATTACTTTTAATTTTTCTTTTACAAAAATGACTTTTTCTTTTAATTTTTCAAAATCCTGGTCGATAATCGTGATATGTCCCATTTTTCTGAATGGTTTTGTAAACCTTTTACCATATAAAAAAGGATGAACCCCTTCAACGGCAAGCACCTCATCCATGCCCTCATATATCGCTTCACCTGTGTAGCCATCTTCACCTAGTAAGTTTACCATTGCAGCTTTTGAATATGCTTTTGTACTACCCAATGGCAAATTGAGTATAGCTCGCAGGTGTTGCTCAAACTGAGATACATCATTAGCTCTAATACTCTGGTGCCCACTATTATGCGGACGTGGCGCTACTTCGTTAATAAGTATTTGTCCATCTTTAGTCAAAAACATTTCTACTGCCAACAAGCCAATAATGCCCATTGCTTCAGCAGTTTGTACGGCTATTGCTTCGGCTTTTTGTTCAATTTCTGCTGAAATATTGGCCGGGCTAAAAAGGTATTCTACCAAGTTAGCCTCTGGGTGAAACACCATTTCAACTACCGGAAATGTCTTGGTTTCGCCTTCCAGATTTCGGGCTACAATAACTGCCAGCTCTTTCTCGAAGTCAATCATTTTTTCGAGTACTCCAGGTTGATCAAATGCCTTCGGGAAGTCTTCAGCCGTTCTTACAACCTGTACCCCTTTGCCATCATAGCCACCTTGTCCAAGTTTATGTACCGCCGGCAGGAAATCACTGAATGTACTGGTATGTGCCTGATTATCAGTAAGTACAAAATCGGCCGTTGGTAAATTTTGTGACTGATAAAATTGTTTCTGAACACGCTTGTCTTTAATGATGCGAAGCACAGAAGGTTGAGGGAAAACAACTTTACCCTGTTTTTCTAATGCTTCAAGGGCTTCAATGCTTACATTTTCTATCTCAATCGTAATTATATCACAGTCTTGGGCAAAGGCCATTACTGTATCATAGTCGTTTAAAGAGCCAGTTACAAACTCATGAGAAATGTATTTGCACGGAGCATCACTATCAGGGTCAAGCGTTTTGATAGTTAAATCGAAATCAATGGCGGCTTGAATAAGCATTCTGCCTAATTGCCCGCCACCGAGTATGCCTAATTTTTTTCTGTTATCGAATCGCACTAATGAAGATTTTTTGCAAAGATAAGTGAAGAAATAATAGTATCTGCAAGAATCAACCGATTTACACATCTTTTTTAGTAGATGTTGCTATATTTGTTAAAAGAATGCTTGAGCCAAATGAAAAAAAAGATACCTAAAAAAGTAATTGCTTTTTTTCTGAGTTTTATATGCTCGGTATCTGTTTTTGCTCAAACCTTCCCAAATGTTTCTTCCGAAATAAAAAAAGCTTCGTTGCAGCATAAGAAAATTAATTCAGATAGCCTGCTCAATTTACTCAAAGTCTATTACAAATCTCCACAAATACCCGATTCGCTTAAGCGTAAGGCTATAAGAGAATTATGTTTGCTGTATGGATCGAACACAAATCCTGAAAAAAACGCTGATTCTACCTTAAAATATGCTTATTTATTGATTGCCCTCGGTAAAAAAAACAATGATAAATATGCTGTGTTTGACGGTTTGCTGTTTAAAATTGATGCTATGAGCGATGCACATAATTATCCGAAAAGCTTGGAGTATTGTGTAAATGGCTTGAAGTATGCCGACTCTGTCGGGGTCGAAGGCTTTGAGTTTTATCATGCGCAATTGCATTTATATTATGCGATTAATCTCAGAATTTTAGGTGATAATGATAAATCAATTGAACAGAATTTACTTGCAATTGATTTCTTGAAAAAATCTAAAAAATATCATATTGAAGATTTGATTGACTATCAGATAGATTTATCAAGAACTCTGAGTGTGAAAGGAAAAACTGATGAGGCGCAGCGGTATTTGTTCAACGCGCTAGCTGATGCACAAAAGCTTGGTTTGGCCGAACTTGAAATGTACTTGTATAATGAAATTGCGAGTACATATCTGGATGTAAATCAGCCCCAAAAAGCGATAAGTTATGTTCAAGCCTCGCTTAAGTTTTTCGAAAATACCAATGATTTTTTTGCTTTATGCGAAGCCAATTTCTTAGCTGCGAAAATATTTTATCAAACAAAAAAATACGATAACAGCATAGAATATGCAAAAAAGGCACTTGCTGTACCCCTAAACACGCTTCCACTACGGATAATTAAGAATGCCTATGAATTATTATATTTATGCTATAAGGCTAAACATAAGCCTGATGAAGCACTTATGTTTTATGAGAAATACATAGAAGCCAAAGAAAAAAGTTTTAATCAGCAGAATGCTTTGGAGATGTCGTTTCTGAGAAAGAGAATTGAAGATGCAGAGTTAAATGCGCAGATTCAGAAAGAAGAGAACGAAATAAGAGAACATAAAAAATTACGCAATTTTTTGTTTTTAGGTATTGCAATATTGCTGATAATGCTAGGGTTTTTGTGGTATTATTATAGATTACTAACTAAAAAAAGTACAATTGTTGAGGTACAAAAAAAGGAGATTGAAACGTTAAACTCGGGTTTAGAAGAGAAGGTAAAAGAGCGTACAATTGCCTTGCAGAGAGCATACGACGAAATAAAAGATGCTATGCAAAAAGGACAGACACTCGAACGGAAACGAATGGCTGCCGATTTACACGATAATCTCGGCAGTTTGCTTACAGCTATTAATATTTCGCTTGATACTATTAATCCTGAGAATTTGACAGAGCAAGAAAAAAAGATTTATGCCGGAATTATGGATATGTCAGAGAACGCTTATGCTGAAATAAGGTTGCTTTCTCATAATTTATTGCCGGAAGAACTCGAAAAAGATGGACTTAAAACAGCTTTAGAACGATTAATCAATAAATTGAACAATAATCAACGAATAAAATTCTTTATTAAAACTGGTCAGTTGAATCGTCAGAGCCGTAGTATAGAATTAAATATGTATGCCATTTGTCTTGAGTTAATTCAGAATATTATCAAACATTCACAAGCTACTGAGGCAAGTATTTCTATTTTTGAAAAAGCTGGAGTGCTATGGCTTGAAGTAAGCGACAACGGTAGAGGCTTGACGACAAATGTAGAAAAGGGTATGGGTTTAAAGAATATCCAAAGTCGACTAAATGATATTGGCGGAGAGTTTTTTGTTGATACTGCAAATAAGGGTACTCGGTTTGTAGTATCGGTTCCGACAGATTTAGTCTTCGAGAGTTAATCAATGAATGAGTTTATGCTGAAATGCATAGCGGATAATGCCAGCTAGATTTTTAATGTTTAGTTTTCGGAAAAGATTCTTCCTATGTGTTTCAACAGTATTAAGGCTTATAAATAATTTATCTGCAATTTGTTGGCTTGAGTTTTCTTGTGCTATCAGAACCAAAATTTCAAGTTCTCTTTCGGTAAGTGATTGAGGATGAAAATCGTTAACCACACCTTTCTCTTCTTTCATTAATGACGATATAATTTCTTCATTAAAATATTTTTTGCCTGATGCTACTGCCAGGATAGCTTTTTCTAACTCAGCTTTTTTAGATTTCTTTAGTATATACCCTGATGCTCCTGCCTGAATTGCTTTTGTGATGGGTTCTACATCATCTAGCATGGTAAGCATCAGAATCTTTATGTTCGGATACAACTGCCGTACTTGTAAAACTGTACTTATGCCATCCATTACGGGCATTTGCATATCACAAACCAATACGTCTACCTCATGGACTTCTAGTTTTCGTATTACGTCTTCGCCGTTAATAGCAGTTGCTACTACTTCAATAGTATCGCTTGTATTGATTGATGTAGCCAGACTTTCGAGTAGAATTTCGTGGTCGTCAGCAAGGAGCACTCTGATAGCCATAGGATATTTTATAGTAAATCAAATATAAGTAGAATGTATTGTTATAATCGATTTCTTTGGCATAATGTTTGGTAAATATTTTATATAAAACCCAAAAACATGAAGACTTCTACTCTAAACGTTATTTTATTCAGCATTATAATTTTGTTTTCTGCTCAGCTTAAGGCACAAGAGCAAAATTCTACAAATGGCATTTTTTCAAACGAAACTATCGGCCTTTACTTTGTCGACGATATGGCAAAAGTAAATATTGGAGGAAAATATGGATTTATAGACCGTCAGGGATTTGTACAGATTCCGTGTGAATATGACATGGTTCAGAATTTTAATAATGGATTAGCCATTGTCAGACAAAAAGATAAATATAGTTTCATTCGTAAAAATGGTACTTTGCTTTCATCGTTGGTATTTGATAGTTGCGAACCTTTTTCAGGAGGATTAGCCCTTGTGAGCATTCATGGTAAGTATGGATTTATTGATAAAGATGGAAAAGTAGTTGTGAATCCTCAATATGATTTCGGAATGGGTTTTAGCGATGGTAAAGCTTTGGTTAGCAAAAACGGAAAAAATGGTTACATTGATACCACCGGAAATTTGGTGATTGATTATAAATACGAGTTTTCGTTGCCTTTTTCTGAAAACTATGCAGCTGTGATGAGCAACGGAAAATTTGGGTATATCGACCATGCCGGTAATGAAGTAATTCCGTGTAAGTATGATATTGCAAGTTCGTACCATGAAGGACTAGCCACTGTGAAAGTAGGAGACCTAACTGGTGTAATAGACCAGAAAGCAAATATGATTATTGAACCGATTTACGAAAATATCGGAAGTTTTGAGAACGGAGTAGCCGTAATGGTGAAAGCTGATAAATATGGTATTTTAGACCGAAACGGTAAAGAAATAGTTGAGCCTAAATATGATTTGCTAGATGATTTCAGAGATAATATTGCAACCTTCAAGATTAATGGCAAGTATGGTTTTATTAATAATGAAGGGAAAGAAATTTTACCTGCAATGTTCGACAAAGCCAGTTCGTTCGACAATGGCATGGCCGCTGTAAGACATAAAGGCAACCTGTATTATATTGATGCACAAGGTACTATTATTTATGCCAATAAATATGATGCATCTTCAGAATTAACTGATAGCCGTAATCCGGCAGTTGCTGGTTATATTGATGGCAAAGAAAAAATAAACATTAAGCTCGAGAACGCCAATAAAATACAGGTATTGTTTACCAAAGACTTTAAGTTTGATAAAAGAAATGTATTAACCAATATTGCAGATTAATATTTACTCCTTCATAACTTTTTTCATTCGTAGGGTTTCAACACCTCCGATATTTAAGCTCAGCGATTTGTCGGCATTAATAGTGTAGGTATCAACTTTTTTTAGTGATTCAATAAAAGTTGATTCACCTTCGCCCGGACACATCATTTTGGTCATGGCCATCGATTTGTTAAAACTTATCTTGTTGCCAAAAACAACTAAAAGACCGCTGAAATTATTGCAGCTTGTATTCCCTACGAATTTGTTATCGTTTACATCAAAAGTAATAACAGGTTTTTTCTCGGGATACAAACCTACTACCGAAACCCTGGCTCCGGGAATTTCAGCGAGTTCCCAACTTCCGTTAAGTTTTAAAGGAGCATTAAGTGCTTCTGTTGTTTGCTGGTTCGAATTGCTCGCACCTTGTGTTCCTACACAGCCCGTCATGCTGTATGATAGTATGCCTAAGGCAAAGAGTAAATTTTTCATAGCTCTAATTTTTAAATAATAGTGTTAATTGTTCTAATATTTTTACTTCATGAACTTTAGACACCTAATCCAATAACACGTTTAATAATGGCTGAAAGTTTTTTAATTCTTTCCGAAATGCTTCATGGTTTGTCGGATAGAAATTAATTACTACCGATAACCTGAAAACAATGGCTCTTAAAGCAAGTTGAATCACTAATTCTTTTCTATGCTTTGTAAGCCACAAACTTTCTGTTGGTTCATTGTGCCAGGCTATAGAATCAGTAATTAGTAAAATTTCTGCATAAGTACTTGGCCGAAATTCTGGGCTAAAATCTATAATGATAGGCTTTGTGCCATCAAATAAAATGTTGCCTGCTAAGTCTGAATGAATTAATTGATTTGCCACATCAATAGGTTCATACTTGCTTTTAATGTTTTCAATTAAATCAATTGAGCGAATATCTGTGTTTTGAGGCAAATTGTTTTCTTGCCATGCTACCCGATTGGCCCATTGCCAAGGCGAATGCCAACTATTCCATTGTTCGGGTTGCTCAATATTTTTAAACAATTGGTTAAGTAATTGGCAAGCGGCGATTTTTTCAGAAATATATCCCCTTGAAAACTCACCTACTATATAATGCGTAACGCCATAGCCGTTTTCAACAAAATTGCCATTTTTTGAGCGTATCGGCTTGGCTATTGCCAAACTATGCGTTGGCAAAGACTCAAGCACTGAACCTGCCCAACTATATTTTTGTACTTCTTCAATAGGTTTTACCACAAAGTCGCCTACACGAACCGATTGTCCTTGTCCACCTGATAAGCGTTCTGTTTTTCCAACGATACCAAATATATCCAGAATCTCTTTCAAAACGCTTTACTTAAGGATATAACAAATATTTTTTTCTCATGATTTTATAGTTCGATAAACCCGGCTCCCAACTTTTACGGATTTCCTCTTCCGACTTACCGTCTATTATCTGTTGTTTGAAATTCAGCGTTCCAGCCAGTTTATCAATGCTATTCATTTGCTTGCTTTGGCTCATGTCGAAAAATTTATCTTTATATGGATACGCTTTGTATAGCTCCATCATCCATTTCAGGTTCAGCTTTTTTGATTTTCTTAATAAACTTAAGTCATAATTTCTTAAGTCTATGCCATAGCACTCTTCGTTTTGGTGCAGAGGTGTTTCGCTCATACCTTTTATACTTACAGGCTTAAAATGAAAATCATATTTACCCTTTAATGCCGGAGCACCTAATACCGTAAACGGAATATACGTGCCTCTACCTTGGCTGATAATAGTGCCTTCAAATAAACAGATACTTGGGTAAAGTATAATAGATTGTTGTGAGTTTAAGTTAGGAGACGGAAAGACCGGAATCTCGTATTCCATATCGTGCTTATAGTTGGCTACTTTTATAATGTGCAATTTGCATTTCATTTTGTTAGGAATCCAACCTTCGCCATTTATCATTTGCGCAAACTCGGCCATAGTCATGCCATGAGCAATCGGAATAGGATGTATGCCAATACCCGAATGTAGATTGTCTTCAAGTATCGGGCCATCTACCAGATACCCATTCGGATTTGGTCTGTCTAGAATCACCAACTCTTTATTGTTTTCGGCGCAGGCTTCCATCACATGGTTGAGCGTATTAATGTAAGTGTAAAAACGAGCACCAACATCCTGAATATCAAAAACCATCAGGTCAATATCAGCCAGGTGGTCTTTCGATGGTTTTTTGTTTTTACCATAAAGCGATATAATCGGAATCCCCGTTTTAGGGTCAACGTTATCATCAACTTTTGCACCATTGCTGGCATTTCCTCTGAAACCATGCTCAGGCCCAAAAACTTTTACAACTTTTATACCCAATGCCAATAGACTGTCGACACTTGGTTTATTGCCAATGATAGAAGTCTGATTCACAACCATGCCAATGCGCTTGCCTTTTAGGTATGGCAAATATTCTGATAACTGGTCGGCTCCGGTGATTATCCCTTTAGGTTTTGGAGTAGACCTAACGTTAGGAGCTGAATCCGAAAAAGAATTATTGCAAAAAATAAAACCGATAACAGCTAGCTGCAAGGGTAATAGAAATATGAAAAAGGTTTTTTTCATGTGTATGCAAATCAATTGGTGAGGGATTTAAAAGAATGATTTATTTGCGAATAAACGAAAATGTAAGGAATTTTCTGCGAAAAACAACTAGAAATAAATTTAAAAGAATGCTCATCTAAATAATAGCAACAATAAAAGCAGATAGCTAACAAAACTATCTGCTTTCAGGTTATTCAGTACACGTCAAAAATTATTCTTTAATTTCAAATTCAGAATCTTTCAGACCCTTGTTTACTTTTACCGATTGTACTTCTGATGTTATTTCTCCCATTTGTCCGCCACTACGTTTGCTTACAGCCGGTATTAAAACTTCGGTTCCTTTAAATTTCTTGTAGTTTTCATATAAAACCGTGCTTTCAAATTTTCCTCTTGGGGTTTCGTTTGAGCTAAAAGTTTTTAGTTTCAAGCCTGAAGCTACATCAAAATAATCAGTCCATTTTCTGCCATCGGCTGTCGAAAACTCTACTTTGTAAGCATCTTTATCGCCTACTTTTTCGGTACCTTGCACAGTGCCTGTTATACCAAGGTCTTTGTACATGAGTTCAAAGAATGGGTTTGAACGCATAGCCTGAATCTTAGCTGCATTACCTTCGGGTTGCGGGCGATTGCCGCCTGGCGCACCGCCACCACCACCTCGGCCACCAAAACCACCACTGGTTTTCAGGGTTTTGCCATCATAAACGGTGGTCATACCCGGATTCCCATTAAAATACATACTCATGGCATATTTATCCGGAAACTTATATTTAACTTCAGTTTCAGACGTACCTCTTTGGTTTTCGCTTGTAGTGCTGATGGTAATATCCTTAATTTTGTCTATTGCTTCTCTGCCTCCAATCGCTGTTACGTATTTATCAATAATAGCATCAGCAGTTGGGGTACTCTGGGCAAAACTTCCCAGTGCAATAAATGAAAAAAGACTAACAAAAATTCTTTTCATTGTAGTAATAGTTTTAAGAGCGATTTGATTTTAGATTAGACAAACAATTAAGCTAAAAGTAAAGTTTTTATTTTAATATGTAGATTAAAAAAATATTAGTGAAGATAAAAACTCAATAAATGGAGATGAAGCAAAAAGTGAGTATATTTTGGTATAGAAGAGATTTAAGATTAGACGATAACGCCGGCCTTTATTATGCGCTCAGGAGTAAATACCCGACACTCCCGATTTTTATTTTTGATAGCGAAATACTTGATGATTTAGGTAATAAACACGATGCCCGTGTTGAATTTATCTACAAAACCTTGCTCGACTTGCAGCAGCAACTAACAAAGTTAGGCTCATCAATTATTGTAAGATACGGAAAACCTCTGGAGGTTTGGAAGAGCTTGGTAGAAGAATTTGAGATTGCCGAAGTGCATACTAACCACGACTACGAAAACTATGCCATTAAGCGTGACAAGCAAATAGGAGAGTTGCTCAACGCACACGGTATAGGGTTTTATACGCATAAAGACCAGACAATATTTGAGAAAAACGAGATTCTTACCGGAAACAAAACTCCTTACACAGTTTTTACACCTTATAGCCGGAAATGGAAAGAGCAGTTGAATGATTTTTATATGAAATCGTATCCGACAGAAAAATACTTTACCGATTTTCTGAAAATTGAAAGCCAGCCAATTCCATCGTTAAACGAAATAGGTTTTTTCGAAACAGAGCAGGATTTTCCGAAAAAGATAATTGACGAAAAACTGATTGAAAAATATGATACACTAAGAGACATTCCGTCGATACAAGGCACTAGCCGATTGAGTGTGCATTTACGTTTCGGTACTGTCAGTGTAAGAAAATTGGTACAGAGAGCAATTAAGTTAAATCAGACATGGTTGAATGAATTGATTTGGCGAGATTTTTATATGAATATCCTACATCATTTTCCACATATTAATGAGGGCGAAGCATTCAGAAGAGAATATGATGCGATTGAATGGCGCAATAATGAAGAAGAGTTTCAGGCATGGTGCGAGGGAAAAACCGGATACCCCATTGTTGATGCTGGTATGCGAGAGCTGAACCAAACTGGTTTTATGCACAATAGAGTAAGAATGATTACTGCAAGTTTTTTGGTGAAACACCTCTTAATTGACTGGCGATGGGGCGAAGCCTACTTTGCCGAAAAATTACTCGACTACGATTTTGCTGCTAACAATGGAGGTTGGCAATGGGCAGCAGGTAGTGGCTGCGATGCTGCACCGTATTTCAGGATTTTTAATCCAACTGCTCAAACAAAGAAATTTGACCCTGAGCTAAAATATGTAAAAAGATGGGTGCCCGAAGTTAGCAATTTTGATTATCCCGAACCAATAGTAGAACACACCTTTGCCAGAGAGCGAGTGCTAAAAGCTTACAAAACAGCATTAGATAAAAAATGAGTGCCTAAGAGCTTGTTTCTTGGTTTTGTGATAATTTAGTTAGTCTTAATTAATTATTTGAAATATTAGAAATATATAATTTATTAAAATTTGTGATTCGCACGAATCGCACACTTCTGATACCGTGCGAATCGTGCGATTGTGCGAATTGAAATAGGTATAGTATTAGTAATATTATAATATCTTACTTTATAACTAATAATCAATCGCACGAATCGCACACTTCTGATACCGTGCGAATCGTGCGATTGTGCGAATTGAAATAGGTATAGTATTAGTAATATTATAATATCTTACTTTATAACTAATAATCAATCGCACGAATCGCACACTTCTGATACCGTGCGAATCGTGCGATTGTGCGAATTGAAATAGGTATAGTATTAGTAATATTATAATATATTACTTTATAACGAATAATCAATCGCACGAATCGCACGGTATAAGAGGTGTGCGAATCGTGCGAGGTGTGCGAGTTATCTATTCATCTATTTTCAAATTATAATAAATAATATTTAAGGTAAATCATTTCGCACAAATCGCACACCTCGCACGAATCGCACGGTATCAGAAGTGTGCGAATCGTGCGAGGTGTGCGAATTTTGTTTATTTGTTTATATTTGAAAAATACAATTTTGTTTCCTGATATTAAAGTTAGAACTGAAGCTTATGGATTAGAAAAGTATAATTTTAGTTTTGAGTGCATTTAGCACATATCTTCCCTTAAAATAACTTTCATTTAATAAAGTTGATAAAAATCTGTAATTTGCATAAAGATTATCTATCTTATCAATAAACTGTTTCTACACTTTACAATAAATAGATGCTCCAAATCATTTATTGATAGTAATAATCATTTCAATGGTATTTCTGGAACAATCGGCTCGGTATATTTTTGACAAACATTCGTTGGCACAGCTAAAAAATGTTTGTGTTATTTTGCCTAACCGAAGAGCCGTTTATTACTTTAAGCGTTACCTGGCTCGTGTTTCAAAAGTGCCTTTTCTTGCGCCACAGGTTTTTGCTATTGATGATTTCGTAATCAAAATGTCGGGCTTCAATCAGATTGATGCAGTTGGATTGCTTTTTGAACTCTACGAAACATTTAGAAAATATGACCCAAAGGTTGACTTCGACCGTTTTATTTCTTGGGCTCCAACATTACTGAGAGATTTTGATACCATAGACCAATACCTGATCGGCGACCCAAAAGCATTGTTCGACTATATAAGCGAAGCAAAAACTATTGACCGCTGGAATGTAGAACTTGGGAAATTGGCTAAGCCGAATATTGAAAGCACCCCAAGTACCGATAGGTACTTTAAGCTTTTTGAAAATATTTACAATGTTTATAAAGACCTTCACGACGATTTACGTATAAAGGGTTATGCATACAGGGGTATGGCTTATAGGCTTCTGGCCGAAGAAGTTGATTCTCTCTTGCTCGATAAAAAGATATTTGAGAAATTCTATTTCGTAGGATTCAATGCCTTTAGTAAGTCGGAAGAAAAAGTAATTGAAAAACTGGTAAAGGCAAATCTTGCCGAAATGCTCTGGGATTCGGACGAGTACTTTATGGACCCGAAGTTTAACCATAAAGGTGGCAAATTGCTCAGGAGCTATAAAGCCAGCGGTAAGTTTGGTGCATGGAACTGGCAGGCCAATAATTTGCTGACCGACGACAAGAAAATTAGAATTATTGGTGTTGAAAACGCTACTTTACAAACCAAAGTGGCTGGGGCAATTTATGCTGAAGTGGTGGCTCAAAATCCGGATGTGCCAACCGCCATCGTTTTGTGCGATGAAAATTTGCTTTACCCGCTCATGTACTCACTTGATAGTGTGGTGTCCGACTTCAACATCACAATGGGTTTGTCGTTACGGGGCTCAATGTTGTTTACACTGATTGACGCTATTTTTGAGTTACAGCAAAATGTGGCAGAGTTTAAAAGCAAAACCGGAGAAACAATAAGAGTACAGAAGTTTAGTCATCGTCATATTTTTAAAGTACTCAATCACCCATTCTGCCGTAAGTACGAGCAGATGAATTATATTAACCAAGAGGAGTCGGGCAAAATAAATATTTTTCGTGAAACCCTACGGAAAATTGTTCAGGGAAATATCGTTTACCTGAGTGAAGAAGAAATGTTAGCATTTGGAAACGATGATAAACTTTTCAGAATACTCTTTAGCCGTTGGGGTGATAATTCTCTGAAGGTATTACAAGCTTTCTATGATTTGATAGATGAGCTGCGCAGTATATATAGAGAATCAAAAGATGCTATTGAAACAGAGTATCTGTATTTATTCCTTACGATTCTGAACCGTCTTGAAAAAATACTATTTAACAATAGACAACTAAACCTCAAAAGTTTCAAGCATTTCTTGTATGAGTTAATCAAACAAGAGAAAATTCCATTTAGTGGTGAGCCTATAGCCAACCTGCAAATAATGGGTATGCTCGAAACCCGTTGCCTCGATTTCGAAAGAGTTATTTTCCTTTCGGTCAACGAAGGCATCCTGCCATCAACCCGACATCTAAACTCGCTGATTCCGTTCGATGCCTCAATAGAGTTTAATTTACCTGTTCAGTCAGATCAGAACGCCGTTATGTCGTATCACTTTTTCAGACTTTTACAAAGAGCCAAAGAAATAGATGTGCTCTATGTGATCCCGACGGGTGAAGGCGTAGGAGGGGGCGCAACCGAAAAAAGCCGATTTATTTTGCAGATAGAAAATGAGCTTGCGAACGAAAATAAGAAAATAGAGATTTCGTATCCGAAGATTCAATACGCTAAAAGCGCTGATAGACAGTCGGTTGGTAAAATAGAAATTCAGAAAACACCTGATATACTAAACAATATAAGTATGTTGATTTCCGACGGAGGGATTTACCCGACCTATCTGAATGAGTACTTACATTGTACCATGAAATTTTATTTTAATAAAATTGCCAAAATATCGAAGCGTGAAGAAGTAGACGAAAATTTTGGTGCCGATATTTTTGGTACATGGCTGCACAATACGCTAGAGAAAATAGATTATGACCACGGCCCGAAAATTACAAAAGAATTAATAGATTCGATTATTACTGAAATTCCGAAAAGGCTGGAAACTGCTTATCTCGAACAATTTGGCGGATATGTGATTGACTCAGGAATGAACTACCTGTTGAAACAAGTAGCAGAACAATTGCTGGAAGATTTCTTTAAACAGCAACGTGAAAGCCAGGTTTTTCCGTATCAGGTTTTAGAAACCGAGAAGAAAATTGAAGTAGCATTTGATGTGAACATTCTCGGAAAAGTACAAAAAGTAAAAATTGCCGGAAGAGTAGACCGGATAGAAAAAGAAGGCAATACAATAAAAGTAATTGATTACAAAACTGGCAGAGTAGCGAAGAAAGAGCTTGAAAAATCGAGAGAGCAAATACTGGAAGAAGCTCTCGTTGACCCAGATAAAGAAAAACTTCGTCAACTTTGGCTTTATCAATACCTGATGCTCAAGAGCATTACGCAAGATAAGAGCTTTTTGTTAGGTGGCGAAAGTCCCGAAAACCATGAGGTAAAAGCTAAAATTTATTCTTTCAGAAATATGAAAGAAAATCTGGAGGTAAATTTGAGTTTTAATGATAACCCAAGTATCTTTGGTTTCATAGAAAAATCTGAACAGATACTAGCCGATTTAATAAAAGAAATGCTTAGTCCTGAAACACCATTCATACAAACCAACAATATGACGATTTGCGAAAGGTGTGATTTTAAGGGAATTTGCGGAAGATAGAATGACAAATTTTAAAAATACATTGAACACACGTACTAAGCCTATCCCATTTCTGGATTTAAAATTAATTAATCAAGATTATGAGAAGCTAATCAATGAAACTTTATCTAGGAAAGTTTCATCGGGTTGGTTTATATTAGGTGAAGAAGTAAAAACTTTTGAGAATTCATTTGCCGAATACTGCGAAACAAAACATTGCATAGGAGTAGCCAACGGGCTCGATGCACTGGTACTTTTATTAAAAGCTTCTGATTTTCCGAAAGGCTCCGAAGTTATCGTTCCATCAAATACATACATTGCGAGTATCCTTGCAATTTCTTTGGCGGGTCTTACTCCTGTTTTGGTTGAGCCAGACCTTAACACATACTTGCTCGACCCTGCAAAAATTGAAGAGAAAATTACTCCGAATACAAAAGCAATCTTGGTGGTACACCTCTACGGCAAATGTTGTGATATGGAGCCCATCAGCAGAATAGCTCAGAAAAATAATCTGAAAATTTTTGAAGATGCAGCTCAATCTCATGGAGCCGAGTATCAAACAAAAAAAGCAGGCAATCTCTCAGATGGCGCAGGATTTAGTTTTTATCCAACAAAAAACCTGGGAGCAATGGGTGATGCCGGAGCGATTACTACTAATGATGATAATTTGGCAGGTAAGATAAGGGCTTTGAGAAATTATGGCTCAGGTGAAAAATATATTTTTGAAGAGCAAGGCATCAACAGTCGTCTTGATGAAATGCAAGCGGCTATACTGAATGTAAAGTTACCGAATCTGGATAAAGAAAATAAAATCCGGCAAGCCATAGCCAAAAGGTATTTGACTGAAATACGTAACACGTCATTAGTTTTACCATTTGCAGAAACCGTTGAAGAAGATGCCTGGCATTTGTTCGTAGTGAGAACCAAAGACCGTAGTCGATTCAGAGAATATCTGATGCATAATAAAATTGGCTCCGATATTCATTATCCGGTTCCGCCACATAAGCAGGCTGCCTATAAAGAGTTGAACAATGACTCTTATCCGATTTCAGAAAAAATTCATCAAGAGATATTGAGCTTACCATTAAATACAACATTAAGCGAAGAAGAGGTAAGTTATATTATTGAAAAAATTAATTTGTATAAATAACGCATGCTTTTATCTGTAGTTATACCAGTTTATAAAGGAGAAAAATCTATTACCAAACTTGTAGAAAAACTACAGGACGAATTGCATAAATATGATTTTGAAATAATATTGGTAAACGACGGTAGCCCTGACAATTCGGAGCAGGTTTGTATGGGGCTTGCCAAACGTTACAAAAATCTACATTTTATTTCGCTTCGTAAAAATTTCGGAGAGTTCAATGCCGTGATATGTGGGCTCAGGTATGTAAGCGGGAAGTATGCAGTCATCATTGATGATGACTTTCAGAATCCTCCTTCCGAAATTCTCAAACTTCTTAATAAAGCTCAGGAGGAAAACCGTGATGTAGTATATAGCTACTACGCCGAAAAGAAACATCACTTTTTTAGAAATTTGGGTAGTTGGTTGGTAAACCGCCTCACAACATGGCTGATTAATAAACCATCCGATTTATATCTATCAAGTTTTAAACTGATAAGCAAAGAAGTTATTGCCGAGATTATTAAGTACACCGGGCCATACCCATATATCGATGCCCTGATTTTCAGAACTACTACCAATGTCGGCCGAATTCAGGTTTTGCATAATGACCGTATGGAAGGAGAATCGAACTATACCGTAAAAAAGTTGATCAGACTTTTTATGATTATCGTGTTCGGCTATTCGCTTCTGCCGATTCGTGTCGTCTTTGGAACAGGTATATTCTCGATTTTTTTATCCATAATTCTCATGTTCTTGTATTTGCTAAATATTACAGAAAACTGGCAGATACCTATGTTTCTTTTCTTCGGTGGAATCCAGCTTAGTTCGGCAGGTATTATCGGAGAGTATATTGGTAAATTATTTTTAACTCAAAACGGAACACCTCAGTTCGTAGAAAAATATAACTCGATCAATGTTAAGTAGTAGAGAAGAATACCAGATGATGTATGACTCTGAAGAAAAACTTTGGTGGTATAAGATTCTACACGAGAAAATTCTGAAAGAGATTCTTGCCAGATTTGGCCAGAATAAAAATATACGTATACTCGATGCAGGTTGTGGCACAGGTGGATTGATGAGTTTTCTGATTCAGAATGGCTACGCCAATATCGAAGGCTTTGATTATTCAGAAGATGCCGTGAGTTTTTGTAAAGAAAGAAAACTGAAAGTACAACAAATTGATGTTACGAATTTTGATTCAGAGTTTATAGATGCATCTTTCGATGTTATTATTAACGATGATGTGCTATATCAGTTTGAAGATGCAGTTATAGTAAGGGCAATAAGAAATCTGGAAAAGAAATTAAAGCCGGAAGGGATTTTGATTTCTAACAATAATGCTTTCGATGTTTTTTATGGTACGCATGATATTGCTGTGGGAGGTTTACAAAGGTTTACCAAGGCAGATTTTGATAAATACCTACAACAAACCGGATTGAAAATTCTGCGCCATTCTTACTGGAGTTTGTTTTTATCTCCGTTAATTTTATCGGTTCGCTTACTTCAACAATTTCAGTTAAAATTCAATTTAATTAATAAAACTGAAATCATATCAGACGTAAGTGTACCGGGGAATTTCGTTAACAATACGCTCTACAAGATTGTAAAGCTGGAAGAGAAGATTTTTAAAAACGGTGGTTTTGGGAGTTCACTGTTTTTAGTAATGATAAAAAAATAAGGGCGTCTGAAAAGAGGCCCTTATTTTATATAGTATAAACTTGAATCTTAATTCATGATATTTCCGATTACATTATCATAAAGATTTTTGGCAGTTTTGGTAGTAATTACTACTTCGCCATCTACAATAAAGCTACCGTCGGTTACCTCACCTAATAAAGTAAAGCTCACATTTTTGCTTCGTAATAAATCTTCTATCTGATTTTTTTGCGAATTATTCGCTGAGATCACTACTCGGCTTTGAGCCTCTCCAAACAAGAAGGCATCTGTTCTTAATTTCGCATCTGTCGAAATCTTGAACCCTAATTGATTGGGGAAAGAAGACTCTGCCAAAGTGATAAACAAGCCACCGTCTGAAATATCGTGTACTGATTCAACTAATTTGTTTTGAATCAATTCTTTGATAGATTCTTGTACATTGAACTCAGTATCTAAATCAAACGCAGGAGCAGGAGATGCTTTTACGTCTCTGTAAGAATACAAATATTCTGAAGAAGCAATATCATCTTTCGATTCACCAACAAGATAAATCAAATCTCCGACATTTTTAAAGTTCAATGTCATCTGATTGTCTGGGCTTTCAAGTAAACCTAACATACCAATAGTTGGAGTAGGGAACACTGGACCATCATCAGAACTTTGGTTGTAGAAACTTACATTTCCGCCTGTTACCGGAGTGCTGAATTTGATACAAGCTTTGCTCATACCTTTAACTGCTCCAACAAACTGCCAGTAAACTTCTGGGTTATAAGGATTACCAAAGTTGAGGTTGTTTGTAATTGCAAGAGGCTCACCACCTGTACACACAATGTTACGAGCTGCTTCAGATACAGCAATCTGGCAACCAACTTCTGGGTCAGCGTTTACATATCTTCCGTTACAGTCAACTGTAATTACAATTGCTTTATTCAAATCTCCTTTATCAGGGTTTCTCAATCTTACTACAGCAGCGTCAGAAGGGTTGTTGGTGCTACGGTTGGCAGTACCTACTGTAGAGTCATATTGTTCGGTAATCCATTTACGAGAACAAATGTTAGGATGAGACAATAAATGCTCAGCTACTTTTTGCAACTCTGCAAAACCTGCAATATCTTCTACTGTATTGATGTCGAATTTTTTGAATTCCTGAAAATAAGCTGGTTCACGGTATTCACGATGATACTGTGGTGCACCACCACCTAACACTAAATCTTCTGCCGGTACATCAGCAATTAATTTGCCATGTTGGTAGAAATGTAGTCTTTGGGTATCAGTTACTTCACCAATCTGTGCACAATGCAAGTCCCATTTATCAAATATAGCATTGATTAAATCTTCTTTACCTTTTTGTACAACTACCAACATTCTTTCCTGAGATTCTGAGAGCAGAATTTCCCAACCATGCATATTTGCCTGGCGAGTTGGTACTTTATCTAAGTCTATAATCATACCGTGTTCGCCTTTGGCACTCATTTCAGAAGTAGAGCAGATAATACCTGCCGCTCCCATATCCTGAATACCAATTACGTATCCGGTGCTGATAACTTCAAGAGTAGCTTCCAAAAGTAGTTTTTCCATAAAAGGATCACCTACCTGAACAGCCGGAAGTTTTTCAGTCGATTTATCAGTAATATCTTCAGAAGCAAAAGTAGCTCCATGAATCCCATCTTTTCCGGTAGCAGAACCTACAATAAATACCGGGTTACCTACACCATAAGATGTGGCCGATGCTTGTTTACCTACTTCTACAATACCAGCCGAAAAGGCATTAACCAATGGGTTAGTATTATAGCAGTCGTCGAAATAAATTTCTCCACCCACTGTCGGAATCCCGAATGCATTGCCATAATCCCCAATTCCTTTCACTACACCTTTCAACAGGCGTTGTGTTTTAGGAGAAGTGATATTGCCGAAACGGAGAGAGTTAAGCTGAGCTATAGGGCGAGCACCCATTGTGAAAATATCACGGTTGATTCCACCCACTCCTGTAGCTGCACCTTGATAAGGCTCAAGCGCCGATGGGTGGTTGTGTGATTCAATCTTGAAGCTACATGCCAGACCATCACCAATATCAACAAGCCCTGCATTCTCTTCACCTGCTTTTGCAAGCATGCGGTCAGAATCACGTGGTAATGTTTTAAGCCATACAATAGAGTTTTTGTATGAGCAGTGCTCCGACCACATTACTGAAAAAATAGATAGTTCAGTAAAGTTGGGAGTGCGTCCTAAGATTTGTTTGATTTTCTCAAATTCTTCGGGCAATAGGCCAAGTTTTTTGGCTGTTTCGAAAGTTGGAAGTTGTTCGATTGTTTCCACAAAAAGAAGTATTCGTAAAATATTTCACAAATTTACGCTTTTTCAGGGGCTTATGAAAGCGAAAAAAAATTAAAAAAATATTTGCATAGGGGTTGACATTAATAAATAAAAGGTGTACCTTTGCAAAACAATAAGGGAACAGAGAGATGGCAGAGTGGTCGAATGCGGCGGTCTTGAAAACCGTTGACTGTTACAGGTCCGGGGGTTCGAATCCCTCTCTCTCTGCGAAAGCCGAATCATTTGATTCGGCTTTTTTTTGTTGTATATTGTATTAGCGTTTCTAATACACACATTTAAAATAGAATAAAACTATGTGGAAAGAAGAGAACAACAAACTAAGTAGAACTTTTAAGTTCAAGGATTTTTCGGAAGCTTTTGCTTTTATGACCCGTGTTGCTATATTAGCAGAAGTACATGCGCATCATCCAGATTGGTCAAATACATGGAATAAAGTGGAAATTAACCTTACCACGCACGATGCAGGGAATAAAATAACAGAGAAAGATCGTAATTTAGCAGATGCTATTGATAAACTAGTAGATTAATTGCTTTTTCGGTGCAACAATATGCGTTTATAAAGTATTGATAATCAATGAGTTATAAATGGGTTTTTATTGCCAGACAGAGCAAAACTCCAATAAATTAGATTTTTTTATACGAAACTCCCTAAAAAAGCTACCTCTGTGCTAAAATATGATGCCTGAGAATTGAATATTTGAGACGTGCTTGATATATTGTACAGTATGTTAGATTCTCAGGCATTATGAAAAGCACAAAAGTGTATGAAAAAATCTGAAAATCGGCTGTTTGAGTAAGTATCTTGTATTAGAAATTAGATAAAGCGTTTTAATAATCCCAAAGAATATTAGCTAAGCTATAGCTCAACTTACTAATTCTTTAAGTCTTAGTTGTAGGTCGGTGATTTACTATCCTTTCTTGAAATAGCAATCTAGTACTTGTCGAAAATTAATATCGTTTTTAAGATAAATGAGCGATTCTATATTATAGTTACAAGATGCTTTACCCAATTATAATTTTATAATCTTTATAGGTTATTCTCTACCATATTTGCCAGGAACGTTCTCAAATCTGATTGTTTAGTAGGTTTTGAAGAAAAGGTTTTTTTTTCTATGTGGCTTTAACTTACATTTGGCTATTGCAAGACGTATGTCAGCAATATGAAAGCTATTATGATAAGTATGTACTAAGTGATATATCCGTATCTACGGATAATAAATTAAGTTTAAAATTATCTATTTTTTATTTATTCTTTAAGAAAAAGCAAAACACTGTTAATTTCTACACTTTTTAAGCTAAATCGAGAAATTACCTTATGAATGACTCCTATATTATCAATCATCTCGCCGAAAAACGTGAGCAGTATTTTCATGCGGTTGCTCCACCGATTATACAAACCAGTAATTTTGCATATCCAACAGTTGATGAGTTTGCTAATGCAGTTGCGCATGCAAAAGAAGAGCATCATTATACAAGAGGAAATAACCCAACGGTAGCGATGCTTAGCCAGAAAATGGCAGCACTAGAAGGTGCAGAAGACTGCCTAATGGTTGGTAGTGGTGCTGCAGCTATCACAAACGCTATTATGTCGCAAGTACGTGCTGGCGATCATATCGTTTCGGTTAAAAATGTGTATAACTGGGCCACACGCTTAATGACTAATACGTTACCTCGCTTTGGTGTAAACACTACATTTATAGATGGCACTGATATTAACAACTTTGTTAATGCTATCACCGATAAAACCCGTGTAATTTATTTAGAATCACCAATTTCCTGGACATTTGAGATCCAAGATTTAGAAAAGATTGCTGACTTGGCCAGAAAAAAAGGCATTACAACTATTATAGACAATAGTTACTGCACGGCCCTTTGTCAGAAACCGATGGAGTATGGAATAGATATAGTAATTTACTCTGCCACTAAATATTATAATGGGCACAGTGATGTAGTAGCAGGCGCTATTTGTGGTTCAAAAGAGAAGATAACCCAAATCTTCTATAACGAGTATATGACTTTTGGAAATATTCTTTCGCCCCAAAATGCCTGGCTTATGCTACGTAGTCTCCGTACTTTGCCCATCAGGCTGAAGCAATCTTCAGAAAGTACATTAAAAGTGCTTGATTTTCTGAGAAAGTCACCTAAAATTGACAAAATATGGTATCCGTTTGAAGAATCTAATCCTCAAATTGACCTTGTTAATAAGCAAATGAAAATGCCAATGGGTTTGTTTACTATCTCTCTTAAAAACAAAGACGTATCTTCAATCAAAAAATTCTGTGAATCATTACAGAGTTTTCTGATTGCGGTTTCCTGGGGAGGACACGAGTCTCTAATAATGCCTAAATGTGCATTTGTTCATGAGACAGACCCACAAGCAAGTATGATCCGATTCTACATCGGCCTTGAAGAGGCAGACTATATTATTGAAGACTTAGAGAAAAACCTGTTTTTGCTTTAAAAGTGGGCTTTTTCTCGCCGTCCGGGAGGCCAAAACAACATCATCAAACACACATTTTGTGTATTCTAAGCAACGTAAATCTGTAAAAACAGTAGATATTACCAAGCGTAAACTGAACGAGGACGAGATTGTAAACGAGCCAAATATCCTTTTGGCGCATATAATTCTTTTTCTTCATTCATACGGGTCATTAATAGACCACCAAAAGCTAGTGATGCGATAGTAAGTAGTAACATAGTTTTAAGCACGTTTAATTGGTACAATTTTCTAAAAATACTTGCAATAAAGCAATAGCTAAAAAAAGTATATGTCAATAATTGGATTTTTTCTTCCTAAAATATGACACTTTTATGGTAATTTCAGCTAAAAAAAAGCACAAACATTCAAAAATTGTATTGAAAATGGATATTTAAGTTGTGATACAGATTTTTGAAATTAATTAATAGGCATAAACATTACGGGGGCGAGCTTGTAGACTCATCATGTAATCTTTAGGAGCATATAACTCGGATTTGGCACGTAATTTGGTCATCATCAGACCACCTACGGCAAAGGCAATGGCGGCTAATAACATGGCTAATAAAATAAGGTTTATTGTTTGTCAAAAATATGTATTTAAAATTAGTATGTCAAGTATTTTCAGAATTTTTTGAAAATAATATAACAAATGAACGATAGTTTTTTATTAAACGGCTTATTTTGGTGTTTTTTTGCTAGAAAAATCCTCTTAATAAGCTTTTAATTTGAGATAATCTTCCAGTTCAGCGCTGAAATTTGTACTTTTGTCGAAAAAAAATATAGTGAAGCTTGTTCTTGTACCAACACCAATAGGTAATCTGGAAGACATTACGCTAAGAGCAATTAATGTTCTGAAAGAAGCTGATTTGATATTATCAGAAGACACCCGAAATACGGGCTTCCTTCTAAAACATCTGGGCATTTCTAAGCCATTACAGAGCCATCACGCCTTTAATGAACACCAAACGGTAGGTAAGGTGGTAGAACGCCTTAAAAAGGGCGAAAAAATCGTTCTTGTGTCAGATGCCGGTACTCCGGCTATCTCAGATCCGGGTTTTTTACTGGTTAGAGAATGTATAAGAAGTGGGGTAGAGGTAGAATGTTTGCCCGGAGCTACTGCATTTGTACCTGCTTTAGTAAATTCAGGGCTTCCATGCGATAGATTTACCTTTGAAGGCTTTCTGCCTGTAAAGAAAGGCCGACAAACGAGATTAAAATCTCTTGTTAATGAGGAAAGAACCATGATTTTTTATGAATCTCCCTTCAGATTACTGAAGACACTAGAAAATTTTGCAGAAACCTTCGGGCCAGAGCGCCAAGCATGCGTTTCTCGTGAAATTAGTAAGATGTATGAAGAAAATGTGAGAGGAACATTAGCCGAAATTATTGAAAATTTTGCGAATAGAACCGTAAAAGGCGAAATTGTTATTGTCCTACAAGGATGTGGTTGAATAGAAGTGCCCAAATGGCCTGATTACAAGAAATTTATTGCATTTTAATTGTTTGTATTTTTATGTTCGAAATCTTTAAAAATTACACTATCGAGCAGCTTGTTATTATTTTTTCTACACCTCTATACACATTTTTGATTCTTGGAGAAATAATATTAAGCAATATACAAGACCGACACTTTTATACGGTCAAAGATACGATTACTAACGTCTATCTGATGTTGCTAAATGGTGGAATCGATTTACTATCGAGAGGCATCACTTGGGGTATACTTGCCTGGTTCTTCCAGTATCGCCTCTTCGAAATCCAGAATCCGATTCTTTATTGGTTTGTGCTCTTCGTTGCCGAAGACTTCGTGTTCTATATTTTACACGTGGTTGACCACTACTCAAGGTTTTTCTGGGCTTCGCATGTTACACACCATTCGTCTGAGCAATTTAACCTTACAGTAGGGTTCCGCTCCTCGGTATTTCAGCCCTTGTACAGATTCATATATTTTATACCTTTGTCTTTAATGGGTTTCAAAGCCATTGATATAGCGGTAATGTATTCTATTACTCAGATATACGGCATAATGGTGCATACAAGCTATATACCAAAATTTCGTAAAAAACCTTTGAAATGGTTGGAATACGTAATTGTTACGCCTTCGCAGCATAGGGTTCATCATGCTTCAAATGTGGAGTATCTTGACAAAAATATGGGTATGTGCCTGAGTATCTGGGACAGAATGTTTGGTACTTTTCAGGAAGAAATAGATGATTTGCCTATTAAATATGGCTTGGTTTCGCCACTTGAAAACCGAAATGCAGTAAACATTGTGTTTCATGAATGGGTGAAAATCGGTAAAGATATGCAAAGGCCAATTGGCTTTTTTACAAAAATTAAGTATATATTTATGCCTCCGGGCTGGTCGCATGATGGTAGTACAAAGACTAGCGTAGGGTTAAGAGCCGAACTTAAGGCACAAAAAGACACTGTTGAACAATTAACTGAATCAGTTTAATATTATTAACAATTCAAATCATACATGAAATTACTTGAAAATAAAGTTGCTCTAGTAACCGGAGCATCACGTGGAATCGGGAGAGAAATCGCTAAAAAGTTCGCAGAACAGGGCGCAAATGTCGCTTTTACTTACTTATCAAGTGTAGAAAAAGGTCAAGCACTGGAGGCAGAACTAGCAGCTTATGGTATCAAGGCAAAGGGATACCGCTCTGATGCCTCTGATTATGCTGCTGCTGACCAATTAGTAACAGATGTAGTGAGCGATTTCGGTGTACTGGATATTTTAGTAAATAATGCAGGTATTACCCGTGATACACTATTGATGCGTATGTCGGAAGAACAATGGGACGAAGTGTTAAGAGTAAACCTGAAATCGGTTTTTAATCTTACAAAAGCTGCTACAAAGCCAATGATGAGAGCTAAACAAGGTTCAATTATCAATATTACTTCTGTAGTAGGCTTAATGGGTAATGCCGGACAAGCTAATTATTCGGCCTCTAAAGCCGGTATTCTTGGTTTTACCAAATCAGTAGCAAAAGAGCTAGGCTCAAGAAATATTCGTTCGAATGCCATAGCTCCGGGTTTCATTGAAACCGAAATGACCGGAGAGCTTAATGAAAAAGCACTTGAAGATTGGTTGAAAAACATTCCGCTTAAGCGCGCTGGCCAAGGCGACGAAGTTGCTAATGCCTGTGTATTCTTAGGCTCTGATATGTCAAAATACATTACCGGGCAGGTTTTACAGGTTGATGGCGGTATGCTAATGTAAGCTTCTGCCGTATATTCACTATATTCTATCGTCAAGGGAGAACAATCGTTACCCTTGACGATATTTTTTTTGTATCTTGGCAAAATATTTGTTCACTTAAGGTGTTGTTTTAGTAGTATTATTTCTCAATAAAAACATCCGTAGAAACGGAATCGAGGGGTTTATGAAGTCCGAACTTATCTTTCAATCTTCACCGTGGTTTATTATACTTTGCTTACTTGCCGGAGCGGCTTATGCGTTTGTATTATACCAGAAAAAGACAAATTTTTCGGTATTACAAAACAGAGTGCTTGCTATTGTGAGAGGTCTATTAGTAGCACTGCTGGCTTTTATGTTGATAAATCCTTTGTTAAGAGGTAATAAAACAACTATTGAAAAGCCTACAGTTGTGCTAGCCATTGACAACTCGACTTCTATGGCACAAGGAGGGCAAGAAAAGATAACTCAATTGAAAAATGAACTACAGAAACTGAAAGACGATATAGAATCGAAAGGAACAAGTGTTGAAATAAAGACATTTGCCGAAACCAACGATACAAAGCAGGTAAACGACATTACATTCGGAGAAAAAACTTCCGATTTATCGGGTTTACTAGCCAATATAAAGAATAATTATGAGGGCAGAAACCTTACAGATGTGATTCTGGTATCTGATGGAATAGCCAATGCAGGTATATCGCCTACCTATGGGAAATATAATTTTAATATACATTCTATTGGTATTGGTGATACAACCCAGAAGAAAGATGTAAAACTGAATGCCGTTTACGCAAATAGAATAGCCTATTTAAGCAATAAATTCCCGATACAGGCCGAAATATCTAGTTTTGGGTACCAAGGTAAGTCAACATCAGTATTATTGAAACAAGGAGGTAAAGTATTAGAAAAACAAATTGTAAGTTTTGATAAAGCTACTGACCTAAAACAAGTAACTTTTTATACAACAGCCGAACAAAAAGGCATGCAGCGTTTTACGATTGAGGTAGTAGCAAGCGAAGGCGAGTTTTCACCAAAAAATAATGCACGTGATGTATATATCGACGTTGTAGATGGCAAAGAGAAGATTTTGCTGCTTGCACTTGCACCACACCCTGATATTAAGGCTATCAAGGCAATTATAGAAAAGAACGAATTATATGAGTTGACGGTTAAGGTTCTCCAGAGTGATAATGCTAGTGAAATAGGTAACCAGCCTTATGATGTACTTATTCTACACCAACTACCTGATATATACGGAGCTGGTGGAAATGTAGTGAGTCGTTTGCTAGCGCAACAAAAACCAACCCTTTTTATTTTAGGCAATCAGTCGAATATCGCCAGTTTCAATGGTACTCAACAAACACTAAGTATTATATCGCAATCTGGAAGGGCCGATAAGGTAACTGCAAAGTTTAATAATAGTTTTAATTTATTTAATCTTGATGGAGAGAAACTAAATATTCTGGAGAAATTACCCCCAATGTTATCGCCTTTCGGTGATTACAGGCCTGCTACCGGGAGCGAAATCATATTGTACCAAAGAGTTGGTTCATTAGTAACACCTAAGCCGCTTCTGATAGCTAATACTGCCAACGCACGTAAATCTGCAGTTTTGGCAGGTGAAGGGCTATGGCAATGGCGTTTAGAAGAGTTTGCTTTGACCGATAAACAAGAGGTTGTAGATGAAATATTAATGAAAACACTACAATTGATTTCGGTAAAAGACGATAAACGCAAGCTGAGAGTTTATCCTATCTCGCCTGAGTTTTCTATTGATGATAAGGTTATCTTCGAAAATGAAGCTTACAATGATATATATGAGCGCATTTATAACCAGAATATCAAACTGGAAATTACCGACGAAAAAGGCACTACTAAGAGTTATAATTACACTGTTAGCCAAGAGAATACCCGTTTCGAAATAACAGGGCTTGGCGAGGGTGTATATCGTTATAAGGCATCAACGCAGGTATTAGGTAAGAGCGAAGTAGTAGACGGACAGTTTATAGTTAGAAATACCGATCTGGAAGCACTAAGCAATACCGCCGATTTTAATATGTTGCGTACGCTTTCTCAACAAAACAATGGTAAGTTTTTTGTGCCTGCTCAATTAGATAAATTGAAGGAGTATTTATCATCAAATCAAAGTCCTGATAAGGTAATGAGCATTGAAGAAATGAATGAGTTTATCAATCTGAAATGGATTTTCTTTGTGCTTCTTATTTTGGCTTCAGTTGAGTGGGTGACCCGAAAATACCTTGGAAGTTATTGATTTTTGTATTCGTAATAAAAAGGTTTTTTAGTTTTAATGCGATATTTTAGCCTGGTTTTATGAATAAGCGGTAGCATTTTGCTCTGTTTTTCGATAAAATCAGGCTTTTTTGTACTTTATCAACATAAAAATAAGATTGATTGTTGTATTTTTTCTGGTTGGGTGTGCTAGTATAGTTATATAGTATTGATCCTTTCAGCGAGTTTTTAAATTATCAATTTGAGCTTAGTTTGAAAAAATGTTATATCGTAAGGAGTTCCTGCAAGTAAAGATATATCGGATGCTACCGTTTAGAAATTTTCTTTTAAACTTTTCTTATTTTATTTTAGATAAAATTAAAATGCGAAGCTTTATGTGAATTTTCTAAAAACCTTTGAATTTCGATTTTAGCGCTAATTTATTTTTTCTTAATTTTATTGAGCAATTCGACCCACAGATTTATCATCGTCAATACTTGTATATTTGATAGAAACGCTGTTGATTCAAAATAGGATTTTTCTTAGAGAATAAATTCGTTACAAAAGCCATCAATGAAATTAATTTAGATATTATACTGTTATAGGTGTTGTCGAAATAATTTAAGACAAACGCAATTTTATTTAATACAACCAAACTTATGAATATCGGAGATAAGGTAAGACTCATACACTCAAAAGAAGAAGGCATCATTACACGCTTTTTGAAAGATAATGTAGTAGAGGTAGAGATTGAAGCAGGCTTTAAACTACCTGTGCTTAGAAGAGAGTTAGCAGTGGTGTCAACAAATGAGAAACAGTTTTTTAAACCTGTGCAGACTGTCCCGACACAAGACATTGCCAAACAAAAAGAAGTAAAGCCTGTTATAAAAGCCGACAAAGGTGTGTTTCTGGCTTTTTTGCCAATCAATGATAAACTCGTGTCAATCTACCTGGTGAATAATAGTGATTGGAATTTTCCTTTCTCATTAACATTAAATACAGATAGAATTCATGTCGGCTTATTGGGTGGAGTGCTTAAAGCAAAGAGTGCTCAGAAATCGAACCTTGATTTAGCTATTAAAGATGTAGAAGAATGGGGTAGTTTTACCTTTCAGGCATTTTATTATAATGATGGCCCTTTTGATGAGCGTACACCTTTGTCGAAGAAAATGCGAGTGCGAGCCAGCACTTGGGCTAATTATAGAAAGAAAGCTCCCATATTAGACAAAGAAGCCTATTTGTATCAACTGGATTCTGATGAGATAGAAGCAGCTCATGAAAAAGCTAAAGAGGATGAGAAGAAGCTTGTAATAGATGTGAATAAGTTAAAAGAGGGAATGATGGAGAAGAAACCTGTAGAGGTTTTGCCTAAAAATTATGAAAAGCCTTCTCATATAGTAGACTTGCATATTGAAGAGTTGACTAAGAATCATTATTCGATGAATAATGCAGAAATGCTCGAGCTTCAAATGAATACATTCCTGAGTAAATTTGAGCAGGCCATTGCTAGTGGTATGGACGAAATAACATTTATTCATGGTGTAGGTAATGGCGTTTTAAGACAAGAAATACAACGAAGATTATCTGGCCATAAAAATGTAGCCTGGTTTGAAGACGCCCAAAAAGAAAAATTTGGTTATGGAGCTACTCGTATCAAGATAAAATAAGATTCAAAACATAAACTGATAATTTTTTCTTGCTTTGTGCGTTTTGCACAAGATTCACAATTAACAATCCTGATGAAAAAGTTCACAATCTCTGTTGGGTTATTTATAATTACATCTATTTGTCCGATTTTAAAACTTAGTGCTCAGAAAGCAAATCCGGAAGGCCCGGAAGAAAAGTATTTACAAGATTCAGTTAAGGTGCAAAAAGTCTTTTCAAATATCAGTATTCCTTTTGATATTTCGATGAATGATATCGAAAGGCAAATCAATGCGTCTATAACGGGACTTATATACGAAGACAACAGTTATACAGACGAAGGAAACGATAATTTTAAATGTAAGGTCTGGAAAAAATCAAATATTATAATCACTGCAGCTACCAACGATGTATTCGACTTTACAGTGCCTATTAAAGTATGGGCTGAAAAAGGAATAGGTGCCTTTGGGATTATGAAGTATGTTCCGGTAGAGTTTGAGATGAATTTGAAATTCTCAACCCGATTTACTATCCGACAAGACTGGGTCGTACAAACCTTCACTACACCTAACGGATATGAGTGGATAACAAAACCAAAAGTGAATATAGGCTTTGATGTTCCGCTTGATTTTATTGTAGGTAAAATTATTGATAATAACCATGCCCGATTTGCGAAGTCGATAGATGATGCAGTAGCAAAGAACCTTACCATAAAACCCTACGTAGTACAGGCATGGAATGCAGCCTTGCAACCTTACCTTGTTTCGGAAGAATATAGAACCTGGGTGAAGATTACGCCATTAGAGATTTATATGACTCCGCTGGTTACAGTTGGTAGAAACGTAAAATCTGTTTTGGGCCTTAAAGGTTATACAGAAACCATTACAGGCGAGAAACCATTAGCGCCTTTGGCTGTAAATACTGTGCCTAACCTTAAACTAGTATCTTCTATTCCGAATGATTTTCAGGTGGGCTTAATGAGTGATGTGCCATTTGTTGAAGCTGCTGCGGTTGCAAAAAAAATGTTTATAGGCCAGACCTATGATTTCAGAGATGGTAAATATAAAATCGAAATTACAGATTTAGATATTTATGGGAGTAATGAATTTCTTGTGATTAAAGCCGGTATCAAAGGAAGTCTGAAAGGAACAATTTTTATCAAAGGTATTCCGGTGTATAGTCCGGCCAGAAAAAGTATTGTTTTAAGTAATACACAGTTTGATATAAAGACAAAGAATATTCTGGCCAAAGCAGCAGCTTGGCTTCTGGAAGGTAAAATGGTGAAGATGATGGAAGAAGAGTATGGCCTACCGGTAGATGAACTATTAGGCTATGCCAAACAAAATGTTGAAGCTGCAATGAATAGCGAATACAGAAAAGGAGTAAAGCTGAGTGGAAAGATCGAAAGCATTTTGCCGGATAAAGTTTACCTTACTCCATCAAGCCTAGTGGCTGTTGTACTAGCCAAAGGTAAAGTTGATTTGAAAGTTGATGGCCTGTGATATTCGTATAATAATTAAATACTTATTGCTTAGCGAAGTTTTAATCGTATCCGTTTAATCAGTATAAAAATTATTAAGTGGTAGTATTGTTAAAAAGTGTTGCATCATAAATAGGTAGTGCCTATTTTTGTGACAAGAAAAAGTAAGCTGTCTTATCGCTGCTTTAAGGGGAAACCCGATGAAGTTGAGGAAAGTCCGAACAGTGCAGAGCGTCATGCTACCTAACGGGTAGGGGATAATTAAGAGATTGATTATCTACAGCCAGTGCCACAGAAAATATACCGCCTTAGGGTAAGGGTGAAAAGGTAGAGTAAGAGACTACCGCTTGTTTGGTGACAAACAAGGCATGGTAAACCTCATGAACTGAAAGATCAAATAAACCGACAAAAGCAATCTTATGATTGTTTAAAAGGCTGCTCGCTTGAGTCGGAGGGTAGATTGATAGAAATAATAGGCGACTATTGTTCCAGATAAATGATAAGACCTTGATGCATATCTTTCGGGATAAGCATTAAGAGACAGAATTCGGCTTATAGGCTTGCTTCTTCTTATTTATATTTTTTTGATAGCTAGCATACATATCCATTTGTGTGCCTAAATACATATTATTTTATAAAAAACCTCGTGAAAGTTTGATTTCATGAGGTTTTTTTATAATTTTGCAATCCCAAAAAATGCGGAAAGGGGACGGGTTCCCCATTAAAAAACAAAAACAATGGCAGTTAAAATCAGATTAGCAAAAAGAGGACGTAAGAAAGCACCATTATACGATATAGTGGTAGCTGACGCTCGCTCACCACGTGATGGTAAGTTTATTGAGAAATTGGGTCAGTATAATCCTCAATCTACCCCGGCGGGTATTACTTTAAAAGACGAAAGAGCTTTGTATTGGTTAATGGTTGGTGCTGAACCAACAGATACAACTCGCAAAATTTTGTCTGTAAAAGGTATATTGTTTAAAAAACACTTACAAATTGGTGTTGACAAAGGTGCTATTACGCAAGAAGTAGCAGATGCACGTTTCGAGTCATGGTCGAAAGACAAACAAGAAAAACGTGAGTCTAGAATTGCTAAGCTTACAGAAGGTAAAGATGCTATCAAGAAAGCAGCATTTGAAGTAGAGCGTAAAAAACGTACTGATATGGAAGCTGCTAAACAAAAAGCAGAAGCTGAGGCAGCTGCCGCGGCTGCAGCAGCAGAGGCGCCAACTGAAGAAGCTCCAGCAGCAGAATCTACAGAAGAAACAGCAGAAGCATAATCAAGACCTAAGTGTTTGGATTAATAATCTAAATGGAACAATAAAAAATCCTCGCCCCAAAAGCGAGGATTTTTATATTGAAACAAATAAAGCTATGAATAAAGAGGATTGTTACCTATTGGGAAAAATAACCAAGACCCACGGTCTTAAGGGAGAATTGGCTATCTGGCTGGATGTTGATTATCCGGAAGATTATGAAGAGCTAGATTCTGTGCTATTAGAAGTAAAAGGACAGCTGGTTCCTCATTTTGTAGAAGAGATACAGATTAGACCTAATAAGTCTATTATAAAGTTTGAAGATATTGATACTATTGAAGAAGCTCAGAAACTGGTAAATTGTGATATTTATCTTCCAGACGATAATTTACCGGAGCTAGAAGACGACGACCAGTTCTATTACCATGAAATTATTGATTTTGATGTGATAGATGAAGAAAAAGGTAAATTGGGGAAAGTACTGGCTGTTTATACATCTGAGAGACAAGACCTGATTGCAATGCAATATGAAGGAAAAGAGATATTGATTCCGATTGATGATGACATTGTAAAGACTGTAAATAGAGAGAAAAAAGAACTTTATACGCATCTGCCAAATGGCTTGTTAGAAGTGTACTTGGAAGAGAATACTTCGCAAGAACCAGATGATGCCGATGACTCTGAATCTATGTAAGTAAAATGGCAATAGATACACAAATAAATACCGAGCAATTGAGCGAAAATGGGATTCGTATAGATATTATTTCATGCGTGCCTCGTTTATTAGATAGCTATTTCGACCATTCAATTCTGAAACGAGCGAAAGATGCTGGTCTTGCAGAGGTTGTTATTCATGACCTTAGAGACTATTCTGAAAATAAACACCGCCAGGTTGATGACTATGCTTTTGGTGGAGGTGCAGGAATGGTATTGGGTATTGAGCCAATTGCTAAATGTATTCGTTATTTGCAGTCGTTCAGAAATTACGATGAAATCATTTATATGACACCCGATGGCGATGTGTTCGAACAGAAGACAGCTAATCGTTTGTCGATGACCAGAAATCTGATAATATTATGTGGACATTATAAGGGCATCGATGAGCGAGTAAGAGAGCATTTTATTACAAAAGAAATTTCAATTGGCGATTATGTATTATCAGGCGGAGAACTACCCGCAGCCGTTGTTTCTGATGCTATTATAAGGTTAATTCCAGGAGTATTGAACGATGAAACATCAGCTTTAACAGATTCGTTTCAGGATAATTTGTTGGCACCGCCGGTTTATACTCGCCCAGCCGATTTTGAAGGTTTAACAGTACCGGAAGTTTTACTGTCAGGCCATGAGAAAAAAATAAACGATTGGCGTCTGGAGCAATCTATTAAGCGTACACAACAACGCCGACCTGATTTATTGAAATAGTTTTTGGCTTTACTACAAATGGCCTCTATCCAAGAGGCCACATTTATCCTTTCTCAGTTTTGTATAAGAATCTTATTTATTTTGGGTAATTTGTTCTACATTATTTATTCTAAAAATCAATAAAATCTATTTTGGGCCTATGGCTCATTTTTTTTGCCTGTAGGTGTAGGTTTAACAGAATGCTTATAGAGCAAAAATAAAATTGCTATCACCTAGTAAATAATTAATATCCATAATAACTTAAATATTTTTAAACCATGAAAAAGAACATCTGTTTTCCGCTTGCAGCCTTTGTTTTAGCTCTATTTATGAGTATTAATGTAAGTGCTGCTAATCCAACAACCGCTACAGAAGCCCCAGCCAAAATTGCAGAGAAAGAAAAAGTTGAGTCTGCAGAAGCTAAAGCTATTATGGCAAGGCTAGAAGAGATTAAAGCAATGGATAAGTCAGAAATGACATCAAAAGAAAAACGACAATTACGTAAAGAGGTAAGAACTCTTAAAACACAAATGGCTCAGCTTGGTGGCGGCGTATATATATCAGCCGGGGCTTTGATCGTTATTCTACTCTTAATTCTTTTATTGTAATAAATTACACTTAAAAGCACAATACTATGGAAACTAGTCGAAACCCCAAAGGGAGAAAGAAAGAAGAAGCCGAAGCTGAATTTCCTGGCTATCCTTTATATCCTGCTTCAGAAGATATTTATAGCAAAGGTATTAAAGAAGACAATGTTAATCCCGAAGATGTAAGTACCTCGAAGGAGCCAAATGATAAAAAAGGGGATGAATGGAATGAGGGTGATTATGCTCACCGGAGTACCGGAGAAGACTTAGATATACCCGGCTCTGAGTATGATGATGAAGCCGAAGAGATAGGAATGGAGGACGAGGAGAATAACTACTATAGTTTAGGCGGAGATAATCATTCTGATTTGGAAGAGACAAATAGCGATTTATTGGAAGATGATTCAGACTCTGACGACCAGTAAAGCATATATTATAATTGATTTGTGTACTGAAGTGCCAGGTCAAAATAAATGAAAGACATGGAAAAGATTAAAAAAATATTCCTGTTCGGAATATTAATTCCGATAGGATTAGCCAGTTGCTCAGGCGAGATTGTTACTACGCCACCGCCTGTAGCGGTAGTTGAGACAGTACCTGCACCGCCGCGTCCTGATTATGTCTGGATTCCTGGGTATTATACTTCCAGAGGAGGCGTTTATACCTGGCGAAACGGATATTACAAGCCAGCACCTCGCTATAGAAAAGTATGGGTACCTAGTAGATATGTAAAAACATCGAGAGGATACGCATACAGAAGAGGGTACTGGAGAAGATAAACTTCGATAAAAACAAAATTTGGCTTAGGACTCAGTATCTTAATTTTTAGGAGCTGACTCTTAAGCCTTTTTTATTGGGGTATATTCTTAATATTATTTTTATGTATTGTCTTATAAAATGTATTTTACTTTTTAAAAATACATTTCGTATAAAAATAATTATACGCCACTGCTTTTAAGATATTAATGTTCAAAACCCTTGTTAGTCTATTATAAATTTATTATTTTTGTATAACTACTATTAAAAATAGTGCAACGATATAGTTAAATAATTATATTTATCCTTCTAAAAAAAAGTAAATTTTAAGGCTAATGGCTGAGGAAACAGAAAATCTAATCCCAGAATCTTCCAACAACGGCACAATTATCCCAATCAACATCGAAGACGAAATGCGTGGCGCATACATTGATTACTCAATGTCTGTTATTATTTCACGTGCTCTACCTGATGTTAGAGATGGACTGAAACCCGTTCACCGCCGTGTATTGTACGGTATGGCAGAACTTGGCGTGTATCACAATCGCCCTTATAAAAAATCAGCTCGTATAGTAGGAGAGGTGCTTGGTAAATACCACCCTCATGGAGATGCATCAGTATACGATACCATGGTACGTATGGCTCAGGAATGGTCGCTTCGCTACACACTGGTAGATGGCCAGGGTAACTTTGGCTCAATAGATGGAGATTCACCTGCGGCAATGCGTTATACAGAGGCACGTTTGAAACGTATAGCTGAAGAGTTATTGTCTGATATTAATAAAGAAACTGTTGATTTCCAGCCAAACTTTGATGACTCCCTAGAAGAACCCTCAGTAATGCCCGGAAAAATACCTAATTTATTACTTAATGGTTCTGCCGGTATTGCTGTTGGTATGGCTACTAATATGGCTCCACATAACCTATCAGAAGTAGTAGATGGTATTACGGCATATATAGATAACCAGGAGATTACTGTAGAAGATCTAATGCAGTATGTCAAAGCTCCTGATTTTCCTACGGGAGCAATCATCTATGGTTATAGTGGTGTAAAATCGGCATTTGAAACAGGTAGAGGGCGTATAGTTCTTCGTTCGGTAGCTAATTTTGAAGTATCAAAAACTGGTAAAGACCAGATTGTTGTTACGGAAATCCCTTATATGGTTAATAAGGCCATGATGATTGAAAAAACAGCCCAGTTGATTAACGAGAAGAAAATCGAAGGGATTTCGGATATCAGAGATGAGTCAGACAGAGAAGGTATGCGTATCGTATATGACCTACGTAAAGACGCTGTGCCAAATGTTGTATTAAATAATCTGTATAAGTATACACAGCTTCAATCTTCTTTCAGTATTAACAACGTAGCGCTTGTAAAAGGACGCCCGGTAACGTTGAACCTGAAAGATATGATTCGTTACTATGTAGAGCACCGCCTGGAAATCGTTACAAGACGTACACTATTTGATCTCAAGGAAGCAGAGAAAAGGGCCCATATCTTAATAGGTCTATTAATTGCGCTTGACTATATAGATGCAGTTATTACACTCATCCGTAGATCGAAAGATGCTGATGAAGCAAGAAGTGGTTTGATGCAGGGAGATTTCATGACTGCTAAAGAGAAAGAAGAGTTTTTAACAGTTGGTTTAAAACGTCTTCAGATAGCAGATGCCTTTATAGCTGAATCAGAAAACGGAAACATTCTAAGCGAAATACAGGCAAAAGCTATCCTGGATATGCGTTTGCAACGTTTGGTAGGCTTAGAGAGAGATAAGATAAATGCTGAGTTTGAAGAAATCAAAAATCTTATTGATGATTTGCGTTCCATTTTAGCTTCTGAAGAAAGAAAGCGCACAATCATCAAAGATGAGTTGGCTGAATTAAAAGCTCGTTATGGTGATGAAAGACGTTCGAAAATTGAAATGGCTGCCGGAGAATTCAGTATAGAAGATATGATTCCTGATGACGAAATGCTTGTTACTATTTCGCATCAAGGTTATATCAAACGTACGGCTTTACAAGAATACAGAACACAAGGAAGAGGAGGTACAGGTTCTAGAGGAGTCAAAACCAAGGACGAAGATTATACGGAACATTTATTTGCAGCTACGAACCATAACTACCTATTGTTCTTTACAAAAAAAGGAAAGCTTTATTGGTTGAGAGTATTTGAAATCCCTGAAGGAAGCAAAACTGCAAAAGGACGTGCTATTCAGAACTTAATCAACATTGAGTCTGACGATAAAATACAAGCGGTTTTAAATGTAACTACGCTTACTGACGAAGACTATATCAATAACAATTATATAGTAATGTGTACAGAAGATGGTACTGTAAAGAAAACTCTCTTAGAAGCTTATTCTCGTCCACGTCAGGGAGGTATCATAGCTATTAATATCAACGAAGGAGACAACCTTTTAGACGTAGCACTTACCAACGGAGATAACAATATAGTAATAGCCGCTAAGAACGGTAAAGTAGTGCGTTTCCATGAGTCGGGCACACGCCCTATGGGCCGTACAGCTACAGGAGTTAGGGGTATTAGTCTTGAAGAAGGAGATAAAGTGATTGGTATGGTATGTGTTTCAAGAGCTGATACGCAATTGCTTGTAGTATCTGAAAAAGGCTATGGTAAACGTTCTGATATAGAAGACTACCGAATTACCTCAAGAGGTGCTAAAGGTGTTAAGACACTTAATATTACAGATAAAACAGGCACTTTGGTGGCTATTAAAGAAGTTACGGATGATGACGACTTAATGATTATCACGAAAAACGGAATAGCTATCCGCATCAAAGTGTCTGATTTAAGAGTAATGGGCCGAAATACACAAGGAGTACGTTTGATTCGTATGAACGAATCGAATGGAATCGCTTCTGTTACGCGTATTATCCGTGAAGAAGAAGAGGAAGAAACAAATGGAACTGGAGATAATACCGAAGCATCAACCGAGGTAGAACCGATAGTAGAGTAGGGGAGTACGTAGAAAAAAAATGTTAATCCTTTGTTAATTTCCCGAAAATACATACTTTTCGGGAAATAATATTGTCTAACCCTAAACGTTTAAGTATTTTAAAAATCAACTAAAATATGAAAAAAACCATTTTTGTGTCTGTCTTATCATTGGTTACGACGGGCGTATTTGCACAAGGACTTGATAATCAACTTCGTGATGCTCAATGTAAGTCGATTACTGATGAAATCACAAAAGGAGAAAAGGCGAGTCTAGATGCTAAGAAAGGTGCAAAGTCATCAACCTGGGTTAAACTTGCCGCTGCTTACGAAGATATGGCAATTAACTGTGGCAAAGATTCTTTAGCATCACAAAAAGCTTACAATACCTATAAAAAGGCTCTAGAAGTAGAGGCTGGGGGAAAGGGGACTAAAGATATAGAAGCTGCCTTAACCAGTCAAAAAATTTATTCAGCGCTAATGCAACAAGGTGCAGGTTTTTATAATTCTAAAAACTTCGCTGACGCACTTAAATTATTCAGATTGGCCTCAGAAGTAAGTCCAAAAGATACAACAGCTGCATTATATGCTGGTATCGTAGGTCAACAGGCTCAGGATATTGATGCTGCCAAGATTTTCTTCAACAAATTTATTGAACAAGGAGGTAAAGATCCAGCTGTATTTTATAGCTTGTCAGAAATCTATAAAGGAGAGAAAAACACAGCTCAAGCAGTAGATGTTTTGAAAAAAGGAATAGCGGCTAATCCTAATGATAAAGACCTTAAAGGTTCATTAGTAAATGTTCAGTTATCAAGTGGTAATTCTGAAGAAGCCATCGCAGAGCTTAAAAAATTAGTAGATGGAGACCCTACTAATGTAAATAATATACTTAACCTGGCTATTCTTTATGATAATAGTGGCAAGAAAGAAGAAGCTTTAGAGTGGTATAAAAAGGCACTGGCGGTTGATCCAAATAATTATGATTGTAACTTTAACCTTGGTGTATATTATTTCAACCAGGCAGTACAAATCAAAAATGAGGTGGATAAAATGGATATGAAAGAATATCAAAAGAATGGTAAAGCGGTAGAAGACAAAGCATGTGCTAAATTCGCTGAAGCGAAACCATATTTTGAGACTTGTAAAGCAGTGAGAGAAAAAGAAGGTAAAGCATTGGAAGAGGATCTTACAAGCAGCTTAACTAGCGTTAACTCGGTTCTTGAGCAATGTGCAAAACGCAAATAAGTAATTTCTGAGAACTGAATAGGTATCAGAAAAATATTAAAAAGCCCCTCAGAAATATTTCTGAGGGGCTTTTTAATGGAAATAATATATGAATTACCTGTATGAAGGGGAGTTATATTTTTTCTATTTAACATAATATAAATTATATAACTTGTATTTAAAGCTTTTTCTGAGTGGAAAAAGGTGTGGAAAATAAAAAATCCACGTGGAACATTTGTTGATAAAATGTTTATATAGCCGCTATCCTTATCTTAACTAAGCAATTGAAAAATATTTTGTAATTGCTTTTGCGAAATACGAGGCTATTAAAAAATCAGTGCCCACTATCTGTTTCTTAATTAATAATCTCTCAGGCTTGTTAGAATCTAGTTAGATTTCAGAGAAACTCATTTTATAGCTTAAATTTTCCGAAAAACATGATTGCTGACATTTGAATATACTGTATTAGCGCCCGGAAATTTTATTTCATTCAAATCTCAGGAAAGCCTTAATTTAGCTTAATTAAGGAATGCTTTTAATGCTTTAGGTTTTCTACCTACTTTTTTACGCATTTTAACTTTTTCAGGGCGTTCCTTAATTTTCTTATCTTCAAAAAATACTCCCAATGCTTCTATAATAATATCTTTCTGAGACATACCTTCCCAGTACCCGTAATCTTTCATTGTTTCAACTAATTCATTCGGACAATCGAATGTAACTTTTGTTGATGTACCGCTGTCTTGTAAAGCAGCTATCGCTGCCGGTTGATTAGCCGTATTGGCTTGTTCAGTATTTTTTGTTGGAACTAAACTCTCAAAGGTGAAATTTTTATTCTTTGCCATTTTCTTAAGATTTTAAATTACAGAGATTGTAGAAAACAATTAATTGTTCATACTACCTAAAATCTCTTTAGTTAATTGATAATAATCCATTGCACCATTACTATCTGGCGAATATGAAAAAATATCTTTTCCATTAGCTTGAGCTTCAGATATAGCAATATTATCTCTGATGGTTGTACTAAAGAATGCCCCACCCAATTGTTGTTTTGTGGCTTCTATAATATCGTTACTTAGTTTCTTATTAATTCTAGGATTATAGCGTGTAGCAAATACACCACCTAATTTGGTCTGTGGACTAATAAGTTGTAACTCTGAAGAATAATTCAAAAAGTTTCGAAGACCCTCATAACTTAAGAATTCAGCTTGTAGAGGTACAAGATAAATATCGCAAGCAATTAAAGCGATTCTGGTCATACCTGAAAGTGTCGGAGGACAATCGACCATAATATAATCGTAGTTCTTTTTAACCTTATCTAGTAGTAATTTAAGATTAAAGGGAAATACAGGAGAAGCTTTGATTGAGTCTTCTTTTGTATTAAGCTCAGAAGAACTTGGTAGCAAATCTCCAATGTCTGTATGAATTACAACAGTATCAAATGGAAGCTCACCACTGAGATAATTCCCTACATGATTCTTCCCCACTTGCGCTTCCTGTACACCAAAACATCTGGTAAGACTCGCCTGGCCATCAAGGTCGATAAAGAGCACTCGAGCATTAGCAAATTTCTGGAAGGCGGCACCAAGGTTCTGGGTTGATGTAGTTTTCCCTACTCCCCCTTTGTTGTTTACTATACTAATAGTCATTGTTATATTAATAATATTGTGCGGCAATATAAAACAAATCATCCGTAGTAACAATATTAAAATATTAAGTTTTATTAAAAATAATAACTTTATTATAAGTACAGGATAATTTTATATGTATTTATATATTAAAAAATACTTATATATAATAAATTATTAATCTTATATAATATTATGTTTAGTATTATTAGTCATAATAAAATTTAAAGTATATATATAAATATTAGTAATAATTAATTTATTCTTTAAGAAAATTTATTACTAATAGTAAATACTTATTTAATAGTAATATCTAATAGTTTGTATGTAATCATTAATTTAAATATTATTGTTAGTTATATATAATATATACTTATTTTTAGTATTAATTATATATAAATATATAATATCATTGATTAATATTATTGATATTTAAAAGTCTTATTTTTATATATTTATTCATATTGTAAAATATATATTAAAAGTATTGTATTTAATATATGTAAAATAATAATATGTAATATAAGTAGTTTAATAAGTTTCTATATGTATTAATAGTATATTTATTATTGCAATTGTTTAAATATGGCTTATTTGAGCGTTTTATTCGTCTGATGGGCAACTACCCTATTTAGTAGTATAAAGTTTCTTACGCAGGCTGTTTGGTGCCTTAAAATATGCTTGTCTTTTTGGCTTTACTAGAGACATCACCTTGTGATTTCTTGTTGGTTCTTGAAGCCAGTTGCAAGTGTAGTCAGAATCTTTAAAAATACTTTGAAGTTGTATGAAGAATTAAAAAATAAATTGCCTTTATCAGAAAGAAATGCAGACGACATTTAAGGTAGTGCATTCTGAAAAAATTGTGAATGCTTCTTAATTTGATGCGGTGATGGAGTTACCGAACTAATTGAATTGTTTATCATTCTAAAAAGAGGCTACCGATTTTACTTACTCTAAAATGTTGTTCGTTACGAGAATTTCTTTTTAGTCTTAAATTTTAGAAATGATATTGACCAAAAGTAACGATGAATGTTTAATTGTACTAAGGGAAATTCTTAAGGTTAGATTCACTTTATGTAATAGTAAAATGAATTTTGTGTGTAGATGACTGAAGCAAATTTTGATAGTAAGACAGAATGTTAATTCTTATGCGATATAAAACTAGGAACTATTAACTTCAAGCATGAGATTGTAAGTAGTTGAAATAGATTCATAAATGATTCTATGTTTAACTGATAAAGGAGAAGATGTTTAATTCTCAATTAAACATATCTAAGTATGTCTACAATCTAAAACAAGAGGACAGCATAGATTGCTATTGCATATTAGCTGTAATATAATATAATAGAAGAAAGCCTTTGGAGATAACTATTTCAATAGAGTTTAAATCGTAGTGGTCAAATTGAGCGACGGAGCTTAATTGAAGGAGTTGGTCTTTATTGCTTATCGGGTGAGGATTTAGTGATTATATATAGTATAAAACCTGTTGAGTTGTTTGGGCTCTAAGGTTTAATACATCTGTACTACCCAGTTAGCTCGTAGGTAGTTTTTTTCTGTCACGTGGCGGTCGTCTATATATTATAAAAGCACTGCTCTGGCTGGTGCGCCCCCGTAAGATTTTATTCCTTTAGTATGAAAGTAAATCTTGGCTTATACTGTGAGTTATGGGAATCGATAACTTATAATAGAATAACTTAAACAGAATGTAAAAAAAAATACAAAGCATGTTATATTAGTTTAAAATAGGAGCTTGTATTGGAGAGATCATTCATTCGAAACGTTGGCACTACTCTAAACGTAATAGACAAGAGGTAGTGTGAAAAGTGCTTTGGATAAGGAAGCAAACCCAAGTTTTGAGTTTACATTAATTTAGCTCACTCTGCTCCATAGTTCACTATTGAATGACTATAGTAGAGTGGGTTAAATTAATTGAACAACCGCTTTTGCACATATAGTAGAAAGAGAGGCTAAGCAATTAGTATTTATACCGAATAAGGATTTTAATAGATAACTTTTTAACTGGCTCATAAACTCTGATTCGGTATAAATACTATAAGTATACAAAAACTTAACTGCTGATCATTGATTATTTGAAAGACGTTATTTAGTTATTTAACAAGAGCGCTAACGTTTGCAACAAAGCCTAAGTTCTGGTTTTTAATTCTTCAACATTTCAAAAAACTATATGTGTCTTTCTATTCGCTTGATGGCCAAATTAAGATGACACTAAAAATACACTAGAAAGTATCTTAGATTCATTATAATAAAAACTGACAAATTGTCATATTGCGCTAGACTCAAAAACTTGAGTATTACCATCAGTATAAACCACAATGATGCGAGCAACGTTACCTTGACCAAAATTAGGGAAAGAAGTGCCGCTGAGATTTGTTTGAACGGTAGGATTCTCAGGCGTTTTCTTTTCATTCAATTCTCGAGGCGCAGGAATTGGTCTTTTTTGGGCTGTAATGACTTGATTATTAGGCGATTGCACTGTTAGTTGAGTTTCATTTTCTTCATCTTCCAAAAACCAATCAAACCCTAATTCAGGGTATCTTTTGTAAATTTTCTGTACAATCTCTAAACTAGGCTTATTTCTGTCAGATAAAATGTGAGAAATACTAGGTCGAGGCACTCCAATCTCATCAGCAAACTTAGTTGAGGTTAAATCTTTGTCATTTATAAATCGACGGATTTTTTCATTTAATTTCATAAACAGTTTACAGTTATATTTGTAAATACTTATATAGACAAAAGTAAATAAGTGATTTCAAATGTTAATTAACAATTATAAATATATGTTACAAATATAAATTGTTTAGAATTGAAAATCAAATACTTTTGTAAATATATTCAACTAATGTAAATACAGGGTTGTTTACATATAGAATACAAATGTTAATATTCTCATTATCAAAGAATTACATAATAAAAGAAGATTAAAGAGGTTTTATTTAAACTTATCTATAGTCAGGAATTAGAAATTAGAATAAGGTATGTTTCGTTTTTTTTGAGGAGCAGCAAATCTTATATATATAAAAAAAGCTTATCGGGAGAGAATCAACCTGATTTAACATTGTTACAAAAAAGATGAAAAATATTTACAAAAGTGGCTTGCATTTCAGTGTATTTGTCATTTAACTTTGTATCACCGCTTACGGCTTACGTGCTTTTCACATATAATTCATTGTTCAATTAGAACAGTAAAACGATATTTTAAGTAAAGGTTTAATTTGTAGGTAGAAATGCCAACAATTTGGGATTCAATCGTCAGAAAGCTCTTTCTTCATTTAGATAGGGCTTTTTTTATTTTACAGCCCTTCCCAGAATTAAATCTATCTCATTCTTCCCAAGAATTTTTTCACTCAAGCGATTCTCATGAGTTCCATAAGAGAAGTAAACATATCAGTTCAGGTGAAGTAACCAATGTTGAGAGGCGAGAATCCGAAGATAAGGGCGCTTTTTAGAAATTGCTGGAGGCAAATCTGGACTAGGAGTTTTTTAAATTTGTACATATTAACTTATCCCCTATTTATCTTATAATAGCTTTAGTAGTGCTCTGATTAGGTGACATATTGTCTTGTATAGAAAGAATAACTTAATATCACTAAATAATGGATACAATAAACCTACGTAATAATGAGTGTCATAATATATTGGAAAGGTTTCGTTTAATAAGCATGATTAATTTTAATGATTATGGGATAAAGTGTAGAGCTGTAAAGGAATCTTAATGGGAGTATTTAAAAGACAGTCCTAGTCAATTTTTTAATGCAAAGAACGGATAGCCATTAAATGCTCATAGAAGCGTTCATTAAATGAAATAAGGAAAAGGTATTGAGAAGTAATGTAATAATTCTGTAGTGGCCTTGTGCGAGATAAAATACAGAAAGTATTGAGAGGTGTCTAATCTAAGATACTGAGGTTATATTTAAACTTAAACAAAAAAGCAGAGACATCTCTGCTTTTTTGTTTAAGAATTTGTATGCAAGTGTATTTATACTGATACATTGTTTTCTCTCAAAGCATCGTTAAGAGAGGTCTTAAGATCTGTACTTGCTTTTCTTTGGCCAATAATTAAAGCACATGGTACGCCAAATTCGCCGGCAGCATATTTTTTAGGAAGCATCCCAGGAATCACAACAGAGTTATCAGGTATATAGCCGGTATATTCCTGGCCTGTATTTACATCGATTATCTTTGAACTACTGGTAATTGTTACACCTGCACCTAGAACAGCTCGTTTGCCTATTCTAGCGCCTTCTACAACGATACAACGAGATCCAATGAATGCTCCGTCTTCTATTATCACTGGAGAGGCCTGAGCAGGCTCTAATACACCCCCAATGCCTACTCCACCACTAAGATGAACATCTTTACCTATCTGTGCACAACTACCTACTGTAGCCCAGGTATCAACCATTGTTCCTGAATCTACATAAGCACCTATATTAACGTATGAAGGCATTAAGATAACTCCTTTAGCAAGATAAGAGCCATATCTGGCCACAGCGGGAGGTACTACACGTACTCCAATTTTATCGTATCCTGTTTTCAATTTCATTTTATCATGAAACTCAAATATTCCTACTTCTTGAATGCTCATCTGTTGAAGAGGGAAGTATAAGATGATAGCTTTCTTCACCCAGTCATTAGTTGTCCAGCTTCCATCTTCATTTGGACTAGCAACCCGGAGGACTCCATCATTCACTTGACTAATAATTTCTTCTATCGCATTTTTAGTGGCTGGATCATTAAGTAATGATCTATCTTCCCAAGCGGCTTCAATGGTTGTTTTTAACGACATTTTTTGTTAATTAAAAGTATTAATATAAATAATTTAATGTACTTATAGTCAATGACTTATAATATATGTTTAAGGATATTTTAAGTTCATATCTACTGATTTTTAATCATTAAAAACAAATTTAGGGTAATATATTCACAATCGCAAGAGCTTCTCCCTCCTACTATTATGGCTTGACATTAGAAATTTCTTTAAAGTAACATTACTAGTAAGACTTATCTATTATTACCCCTTCCAATGATCTCTATTTAGCAAAGGAATAAACATACAGACTCATTAGCATCCTTACGACATTAAATTCATTAACACATCATTATAACAAGTGTATTTATAACACCATAACAGTTATTTGCTATCATACTAATACTAATAAGTAAAAACAAGAGTACTAAGACTATATAGCCACTACATAACTAATATTTTTAGTAGAATTTACTAAATTATACTACTTTATTTAGTTAGTAATACTAAAAATATTAGTGTGTTAATCTTTAGTATATAATTATTCTATATTATATTTAGTATAGTTACCTTATATGAATAAAACTTATTAACTTGCATGATCGTACCACTTAAACCAATTTTTTATACAATGTCAAAAATAAAAGTAGCTATTAATGGATTTGGCCGAATTGGTAGACTAGCCTACCGTCAAATTTATAACATGGACGGAATCGATGTAGTTGCAATTAATGATTTAACAAGTCCATCAGTTCTAGCTCATTTACTAAAATATGACAGTGCTCAAGGTAGATTTGATGCAGATGTAAAATCTACAGATAATAGCATTATTGTTAATGGAGAGGAAATCAAAATCTACGCTCAAAGAAATCCAGCTGAAATTGCTTGGGGAGCACATGAAGTTGATGTAGTTTTAGAATGTACAGGATTCTTTACAGATAAAGATAAAGCTGCTGCTCACTTAACTGCCGGAGCTAAAAGAGTAATTATCAGTGCTCCAGCAACTGGTGACCTTAAAACTATTGTATTTAATGTAAATCATCAAATACTTGATGGCAGCGAGACTATCATTAGCTGTGCAAGCTGTACAACTAACTGCCTTGCTCCTATGGCTAAAACGCTTAACGATTCATTTGGTATTGTTCTTGGTAGCATGACAACAGTTCACGCTTATACTAACGACCAAAATACTTTAGATGCACCGCATCCAAAAGGTGATTTACGCAGAGCCAGAGCTGCAGCTGCTAACATCGTTCCTAATAGCACTGGTGCTGCAAAAGCTATCGGTTTAGTATTGCCTGAGTTAAAAGGTAAACTTGATGGCGGAGCGCAACGTGTTCCAACTATTACAGGTAGTTTGACAGAATTAGTAACTGTACTTGAGAAAAAAGTTACTGTTGATGAAGTAAATGCTGCTATGAAAGCTGCAAGCAACGAAAGCTTTGGTTATAACGAAGATGAAATTGTAAGTAGCGATATTATTGGTATTAACTTCGGTAGCTTGTTTGATGCAACTCAAACTAAAGTTGTTACTGTAGGCGATCAACAATTGGTAAAAACTATTAGCTGGTATGATAACGAAATGAGTTATGTAAGCCAACTAGTAAGAACCGTTAAATATTTTGCTACGCTAATATAGTATTTGTGTAGATGGCAAAAGGCCTATTTCGGGATTAAAAAATCTTGAAATAGGCCTTTTAGTTTTATGGCTTTGCAGCTAAATAGTTAATTTTAAAGCCTTTCTCTACAAAAAGTTTTTCGTAATGTGTAACAATATCAAAGTGTTCTGAAAGAAATTCTGAACTATAAAGGTCTGTAGTATGTCTCAAAATAGTATAATTTGCCTCTACAAAAGTGCCTAGAGAATACTCGAACAAACCACTATTATCTGTTTTAAAAAAGAAATCTCCATCTGGCTTTAATACTTTTTTATACAAATTTAAATATGATACATTGGTCAATCTCTTCCTCTCTTCCTTATCTCTTGGTTGAGGATCCGGGTGAATCAACCAGATTTCATCTACTTCGTTTTCTTCAAAAAACTCTTCTAAAAAAGTAATCGGAGTTCTAAGAAAAGCGACATTACTTAAGCCCGCTTCTATTGCTCTTTTACTACCTCGGGCAATTCTATCGCCTTTAATATCGATGCCTATAAAATTTTTCTCCGGGAACTTCTTTGCTAATCCTACCGAATACTCTCCTTTTCCGCAGGCGAGTTCTAATACAATTGGGTTATTATTTTTAAAATACTTTTCGCGCCATTGGCCTTTAATTGTCGTATATAGTTCTTTGCCTCTCTCTATTACATTGTCTGCCTGAGCATTATGTATGAACCGGGGTAATTTTTGCCTTGCCACTATCCTATTTATTAAAATTTATTTTATTTATTAAAAGTATTAAATGTTTTATTATTATAATTCATTTAGTTCAGCCACTACAAATGTACTTCCGCCGACATAGATAAAGTCGTTTTCAGAGGCAATTTCTCTTACTTTTTTCAATGAATCATTAACGCTGAGAATTGAATATCCAGTAATACCTATCGACTCAGCTATTTTTATTAAATTCTCAGCGGGCATAGAACGAGGCGAATTTGCTTCACAAAAATAGAAACTTGCATCCTTAGGGAATAATTGCAAAATCTCCTTTACATTTTTGTCCTTTACAAACCCTAAAATAAAATGCTTCTTTCCGTTAAGGTATCCGCTGTCAAATAGTTTATCTATCTGGTTGAGTGCAATCTGGAGTCCATGCTCATTATGGCCTGTATCACATATGGTGAGTGGCTTGTTATATAATACTTGCCAACGTCCCTTTAACCTGGTAAGCGCAACTACCTCCTCTATGCCTTTCGCTAAGGCTGAATCACTAATAACAAATCCTATTTCCTTAAGAATTGATACTGCCTGAAAAACCCCAGTCAGATTTTTAAGCTGATAGATACCAATCAACTGAGACCGTAGTCCATCAAATATTTTCTTATCATGCTTATATACATCTACAGTTAAACTTAAGTTATCAGAAAACTTCTTATCATTCTCAACCACTCTGAATGCATCTTCTGCAAAAAAGATAGGAGCCTTTTCTTGTTGGGACTTTTGAATAAATACTGATTTTGTTTCAAGATGACTTTCTGAAATTACAACAGGGATATTGTGTTTGATAATACCTGCTTTCTCTGTCGCTATTTTAGGAAGTGTATTACCTAAAACATCCATATGATCAAAGCCTATATTAGTTATCATAGAAAGCTCTGGCATAATGATATTTGTAGAATCCAGCCTACCTCCTAGCCCAACTTCAATAACTGCTATATCTACATTTTCCTTAGCAAAGAAATCGAAAGCTATTGCAACGCTAAGCTCAAAAAAAGAGGGTCTTAACTCTTCTATAAACAATTTATGTTCTTTAACAAATGCTACAACCTTCGCTTTTTCAATTGATACACCATCTATTCTGAATCTTTCGGTATAATCTTTTAAATGAGGAGAAGTGTACAGGCCGGTTTTATAACCCGCGCTCTGCAGTATAGCCGCCATATAGTGCGAAGTACTCCCCTTACCATTTGTACCTGCTATATGTATGCTTCTAAATTTTTTATGAGGATTACCCAAATACTCGCACATAGCAAGCGTATTACTTAAACCCGGTTTAAATGCTTTAGCCCCCTCTCTATGGAAAACAGGGAGCATTGCGTATAAATAATCGATTGTTTCTTCGTAAGTCATTACCAATAAAAAAAGGTGATTGAAACAATCACCTTAATGTTTAATTACAAAATTAATAAAGATTCGTTAATTTCTTGTTTGGGTATTACTTCTTTATTAATTGCCGGACTGAATATTAATTGTAATAGTACCACTTGCTCGTGGTGGAGGTGTACCTGCCGGAGTTAGTACCGAACTTAATTTTTGTTGAATATAGTTCTTATAGAAATTCTGTACTGCCGGGCTAACTGTTGATTCTATTACGCTTATACCTACCACATCACCTGAATCATCGACTGTAACCTTGAAAACAATTTTACCAGTTTCGCTTGAACCATCATTTGGCAGAGAAAGTTTCTTTTTATTCCAACCACTCAAACCACCGATTGATGCTCCTGAACCTCCGCCTTTACCAGGATTACCATATAAGCTTTTTCCATCTAGTGTGCCTCTTGGATCTCCCTTATCTCCTACTTCACCTTTCTTTCCATCACCATTGTTATTTCCTCCTATACCATCTCTTGTTCCTATCGTTCCGTTAGAATTAGAGTTTGAGCCATTTGCACCGTTTGAACCTTTAGTGCCTTTTTTAAATAACGAACCATCATCCACGGTTCTCTTTGGCGGTTCATGCTTTGGTGTTTCTGGTCTAGGCGTTTCAGCCTTCGTTTTTGTTTCTACCGGAGAAGGTTTTACATCTGGTTTTGTTTCAATCTTTTTGCTAGGCTTCTCAACTTCTTTTTCTACTACCGGGCTTTCAACTTTTGATGTTATAACCGGCTTTGCAGGAGCCTCTTTTACTTTAACCTTTACAGGCTTCTCTGCTACAGGTGGAGGTGTTACAACCGGTTTTACTTTTAGAGGTTTCGCTTCTTCCTCTTTCGCTGCTGGTTTTACATCATAGTTATTAGGAGAGGGATTTGCCTTGTTTGTGGTCTGAATATCTCCTGAGCCTACCAGATCAATTCCATAGTTTAACTCTACACCTTCAGGCTCTTCCGGAGGTGTGTACATTAATTTCAGAAAAAAAAGAACTGCTAGAAAAACACCATAAATTGCTATACTTATCGCAAAAGCAAGTGGCTGAGTTTTTTTATTGTCTTCGGTGAGAGTTGCGGTTTGCATTAAAGAAAATATTTTTTTGTGAATATTAGCTTACAAAAAAACCTGTAAGGGTTGCTTACAGGTTTTAATTATATAGAAAACTTATTACTTACTTTTTACGATCGCTGGTTTTTCGCCAATCAGTGCTTTATGTCTTTGAGCAATTATTTGAGCCTCTTCAAAAGAATCAGCGTCTGCTGCTATCACTTTCATAAGTTCACCAAACTGAACAACTCTTGGAGAGAAACCATTTTTCAGTAAATTAGCACTTAGCTTTTCTACGTTTTCTTTACTTTTAAAAATCCCTGAAACAATCAAATAACGCTTATCTGAATTATTTATTGTTACTACAGATTCATTGCTTGGTACTGGTTCTACTAGTTTTTCTGTTTTCTTTACTTCCGGAACAAGCTCCTCAGTTTTAGTAACAACTTCAGCTTTAGGTTTTGCTATTTCTTTCTTTTCTTCTAAACCTTCCTTTTTATCAAAAACAGGTTTAATGATATCGTACTCAGAAGAATTAACTTTATCCTGAGCTTCAACTTTTCTTACTGCTTCTTCTCTCTTAGGTATATAATCTAAAGGATTAAAGCTACTTCTGGTTGCATTTTCATTGCCCTTAGAGTTTGAAAACAAAACAAGAAAAAGGCCAGACGATAACAGTAGTACTGGCAAAGAATACAGAACGTAAGTCCATTTTGAATGAGTTCCCGTAGTTGAATATGCATTGTTGTGCACTAGCAAGTCTTCTTCTTCTCCCTCAAACGTGTGACTTAAGGTATAGTTTTGTTTTTCAATTTTCCGTGGAAATATACTATCAAAGCCAAAGCTTTCACTAAAGAAATTATTCCGACGGTCTGGATCAAAAACTAAATTGTTTTCTTCGTTCAATGAGAAGTCTCCTATTCTGTCGAAATGGAAGGATTTCTCGTTGGCCAGCGAAACTTTAATTTCACTAACGAAATTATGAATAGTTCTTTTCGCTTCATCAATTGTTACACTTTCTCTCCTAGAAATATAAGTAGCCAAAAGGCCATCATCCTGCTTTAAAATCTCGTTAAAAGCAATTCGTTTCTGAGGAGGCATGAGCGAACCACTGATATCATTAAAACTTGATGGCATGTAATTAGCAATGAAAGCTCCGAAATTCGGAACTGTCACGTAATCATGCTCATAAAGTAGTGTTCTGATGTATTCTGCAACAGGCTTCATAGGGCTTAACATGATTTTGGGAGCAATCTTTATGCTAAGTTAAAATGAAAAATTGAGACCTACAAGAAAATTTAAACCTTGTTGCGGATAATAGAGAAATCTTTCGTAGTTCCTCCCTAATATGTTATTCAATTTAACAAAAGCAGTAAACTGTTTTGTAAATAGATAATCAAATTCTGCGTTTATGTCTACGAAGCCTTTATTCTTAACTATCTCTTGTGTTGTTGGGTTTCTGGCATAGGTATCGCCAAAATAATACAAGTCAAGATTAGCCAACAAACGATCAGAAACAATTAGAGTATTACCCCATTTGGCTGTAATAAGAGGGCGATGGAACGGTTTTTCGAAACTTCTTCTCTGATAGTGATTAAAATCGGTTTTAAGGTATGTTCGCCACATTTCAACAGGTTGATAATTCAATTGTAAAACCACATTGAAATATTGAGTTTTAAGGCTATCATATAATATATTGAACTTTGCCGTATCACCTAAAGCCTCACCAAAGTCTGGGGTATAGTTGTTAAAATAATATAAATCTTTATAGTAACCCATTGCACCTCTCAGGTTAAAGCTAAATCCTTTTCCTATATCGCCTTTACCACCTACATAGAATTCCTGACTTTTCTCGGTATTCATTAATCTAACCTGAGATTTAAGATAAGGGTTTTCCGTAAGCATTGTACCTAATGTGTTTCTTACTATGTCGCCATCCATCCCTGCAAAAATATAAAACATACTTGGTGATTTATACGTTAGCTCCAAAGTCGGAAAACCTTTAGTGCGGTCTATTCCTTTTATCTGGTCAAATTCGTTTACAGCTCTAAAACCAATGCTTGCTCCGAAACTATTGAAATTAAGACGGAAAGAAGGTTTTACTCTGAAAAGATTTCTTTTATCTACTTCTAAATCACTTCTTTGTGTAATAAAAGCATCTCCTTCTATTACGGCTACAAACTTATCGTTGATTATAGGGAAGAAAGCATTAAAGTTTGATGCCCAATCTGTTTCGTGTGCGCCGTAGATATTTTTTAAGGATTTTAAACTTGTTTTTACAGAATAATCTACTTTCGGATTTGGCGCAGTATTCTCAAAACCAACATTAAACTGTACGATATTCAATACCTGGCGAATATCTTTACGGTCTAGGTCTTCACGTGGTCGTTGATACCCATAAAAATAGTACTGGTCTCTATTATAATTAATCCCTGCATTTACCTGAATTTTCTGTCCCAAATATTTACCTGTAATTTCGGCTTTGTCATACATATTTGCAGAGTTTTTACCATCAACAGGACCACGAACTGTAGAATTATGATAAGCATGGACACCTATAATCATATTGTTTTCCTGATTTGTATTCAAGAAAACTTCTCCAAGTAAGCGGCCATAGTTACCTGCACCAACTGTTACATAATTATTATAAGTTTCGGTCTCCTCTGGTTTCTTTCCGCCATCAGGTGCAACTACATTAGGGCTAAACTTCACTTCTTCAACACCTTTAGGTTTACGGTCGAAAAAAGTATATTTCATTTGCTTGCCTTCAGTATTTGATTTGATGGGTGGAATTTTCTCAAATACGCGGTTAGCCGGAGGTAGTTCAACTTTACGGTCTTTCGTGATAATGATATCGTCATCAATTTGTGCAAACGACGGAAACACTACTAAACTCAGACCAGAAATTAATGCAAGACTATATATTGTTTTTTTATGTTTTGTTTGAATCGGGAATTTCATAGAGAAATATTTTAAATGTTCTGGAAAATAACTAGAAAAGCATCTTTGTCAATTACTCTTTATTTTCAATTTCTTTCATTTTTTTCTTAGCTAAATCAATTGTCTCCGGTGTTTCAGAGTTCTCGATAATCGATTTAAGCGTTGCTTTCGCCATGAAATAATCATTAAGACCGACATAGTTATCTGCAATTAATATAAACCCTCTCTCATACCAATACAAGAAGTCAGAAAACTGCTGTGCAAGCTCTTGGGCTGTCTTGATTGACTCTTTATACTTCTTAGAACGATATTGCATATCTGCGATGAAAAACTGGGCTTCTGCGCCGTTATTATCTTTAGCCATTGCAATCGTTTTCTTGAATTCTTCTTCGGCACGGGTAAAATCATTTTTTGCCATGTAAGCTTTACCGATATACAGTTGTGCTTTATTAGAAGCACCCATTACAATATTCCCTCCGTTATTGATAATTTCTCTTGCATAAACAATTACTGAATCCTGGTTACCTGAGAAATAATAAGCATCAGTAAGCCCTTGCCACGCTGTAACTATATCACGCTTATTGGCAGATGAAACGATTACTGCACGGTAGTTTGTAATTGCATTCTTATAGTTTTTAGAAGATGCCTCTAAACTTGCAGCTCTTAACGCCGATTTTGTAACAAAGCTTGTGCGGTTATCGTTAATTACCTGATTATAATATTTCAAGGCATTTGGTTTATCGTTAAGAATGTAATAAGAATCAGCCAGATAGTATTTAGCTTCATACATATTAGACGTTCTCGGGTAATTGTTTATAAACTTTAAAAGAGCAGTTACAGCCTTATCGTATTTTTCATTTAGATAAAGATTTTTAGCTGTTTCATACTCAAGTGTTTCAACCGAACCATTATCAGGATTGCTTTTTTTATACTCATCAATAATCGACGAGAACTCTTCAGAACGTCCTAATGTATTCAATGTTTCTTGCAAACCTAAAAGTGCGTTTTCGGCCACATCTGTTTTACCGTATCTTATTACAATAACCTTGTAGTCAGTCAATGCCGCTTCGTAGTTTTTAAGATTACCATAGGCTAGTGCTCGCTTCAATAATGCCTGTGGAATAAGGCTGCTTTTAGGGCGTTCACGCACCATTTTACTTAATAGATTAACCGCACTTTGGTAATTGCCTTTATCGAGCTCCAGAGAGGCATTCTGAAACCATGCATCATCAACTAATCTTGAATTAGGATACTGTGTACCTATTCTATCAAAGATTTGTAAAGCCTCCTGGTTTCTGCCTAAGAATGTAAGTGTAAGAGCCTTTTGATACATGGCATAGTCTTTCTCAGTTCTATTTTCTTTGATGGCCAAATCATAATATCTAAGTGCTTCATCGTAATTTTTAATGGCCAGATTAGAATCTCCAATTCTCACTATTGCATCTTCATAATTTTGAAGATTTGATTCATCTTTACGAACCTTTATGAAATCTTTGAAATAATTTGCGGCTTGTTTATAGTCTTTGTTATTATAATTTAGGTAGCCCAGAGCGTATTTACTTTTTTGTTTTAAAGCTTCGCTGCTACTGTTACTAATAATACTTCTGTAGTATTCTCCGGCCTCCGGAAGTTTTGCGGCATAAGCTGCCTCAGCTTTCCAAAAAGTAGCATTCTGTTTTAACTCATTATCAATAGGTTGCGTAAGCGATTTATCAAAATACTGAATTGCTCTTGTGTATCTTTCAGCATTGAAATCTAAAACACCCTGACTATAAGCCAGTTTCTGATAAGCAGCATTAAGTTTTGGCGAGCGCTTCTTCAAACCTTCGATGTATGTAATAGCCTGCGCATAGTTATTGGCATCAAACATTACATCGCTCATTACCTCACTTGCTTCATCTTCGTATTTCCCGCCAGGATAATTCTTTAGATAACTTTCGAGTTCGGTTATACCTTGCTGGCTATTGCCTAAATCAATGGCTACTTTGGCATAATTAAACTGAGATTCTTCCTGAATGATTTTATCGAATGTCGCAGCTTTTGCTCTTTCGAATGCAGCAAGAGCCGCATTCAGGTCATTTGCTTGTAAGGAAGAAATCCCCAAATAATAAGCGGCTTGCTGACCTAATTCATTGTTTTGTCCTGCTATTTTCTTAAAGTTTTCAATTGCCTTGGTATAGTTTTCAGTTTTGTAAAGACTATAGGCATGTCTGAATGTTACCTGATTAGAAACAGTTCCTTTTCTGAAAGTCCGGAATCTATCATAATATTTAGCCGCTTTTGCAAAATCATCTCTGAAATAACAAACCTCTGCTGTAACCAGGCACATATCGTCTATTTTGCGGCCATTTGGCTTTTCAATAATTGGCTCGGTGTAGGCCAGAAGTTCATCATATCGTTTTTCAACATAAAGAATATTGGCAATCCAATTCGGAATTTCTGTTTTGTAAGGGCTTACGCTCTCTACTTTCTTTAGGTCAGACAAAGCAGCATTGTAGTCAGCATTTTTATAATTAATAACCCCCGAATAATAGTAAGCATGAATCGAATAATCAGACGCCACACTTTTTACTTCATTAAATAAAGGCAAAGCTTTAGTGTAGTCATTAGTCTGATAATACGATACCGCAAGTTTATATTTAAACTCTAATGCTGTTAGTGATGTAGAATTAGCTTTAACAGCTTTTTCGAGATACTGAATAGCTCGGTTATAATCACCTTGTTCATAAAAGTAATTCCCCAGGTCGCCATAGATTACTTTAGCTTTTGGGTGGTCAGAATGGTTAATAACAAATCTTTCTATTTCGATGTCGGCATCTGGAGCCTTCACATACAAACCTGCCAAAGCTGAATAATACTCGGCATTGGTGAGATTAAACTCATTGGCACTCAAAGACTTTTGTGTGGCATTGATGTAATGTTTAAATTCGTCTCGTGAAGGCGCATACACTTTTTTCTGAAAGAGCTCTATACCTTTATGGTAAAAAGATTCAGGATCGGTATACGCAATTGTGTTTTGGGCATAAGATTGAAAGCCCATATTTAGTAAGCTAGAGACGGTGGTGATAATAATCGTCTTTTTCATTGGGTCTTGAATCCCCAACCCCAAGGGGAATATTTTTAAAGGGGGTCAATATTTGGGGTTAGTAATATTGATTATAAAAGCACTTAAGCCACTTTTAACCAAAGGTAGCTATTGGAAATAAAAATAAACAATCTAAAAGATAAAAGTTTAATTCAAAGGGAATGCCATTTTTGGTAAAGAAGAAAAAATGGAGTAATTTCAAGCAAAAAACGTTTGTTTTCAAAAAAAATTGTTTTATTACATCAACAAATCACTTTCCCCGATAACAAAATGCTAAAAAAAACTTATTCCTTCTTTTTTCTTTTTTTGTTCTTCTCGGTCTCCGTCTTAAATGCACAATCGACCAATATTAACTACTCGCTTTCAATGAATGAACCCTGGACTCATTACTTCGAAGTATCAATGACTTTGAGTAATATCCAAAAGATAAAAGAGCTTCCACAAAAACAATACGTAGATTTCAAAATGCCGGTATGGACGCCGGGCTCTTACCTTGTAAGGGAGTATGCTAAAAATGTAGAAGGCTTTGAGGCATCGGCAGGAGCAAAAAAAATACGTGCCGAGAAAATAAACAAAAACACCTGGCGGGTTTATTCTGCCGGAGCAAATGAAGTTAAGATTTCATACAAAGTATATGCTTATGAGCTTACAGTAAGAACCAGTTTCTTAGACGATACGCATGGTTACCTAAACGGTGCAAGCATTTTTATGTATGTACCTCAATTAAAAAATTCTGCTTCAAAAATTACTATCAAGCCTTATCAGGGATGGAACTCAATTTCAACAGGATTGAAAAAAGTAGCTGATGCTGAAAACACATATTTTGCTGCCGACTTTGATACTGTGGTTGATAGTCCTATCGAAATTGGTACACATAAGGTATTAAACTTTGAAATTCAGAATATTCCTCACGCAATAGCAATGTATAGCAATGGCCCTGTTGAATATGATGAAGCAAAAGTAATTGACGCCTACAAAAAAGTGACCCAAGCAGCCTCAACAGTTGTTGGTGAACATCCCTGCAAAGACTATACGTTTATTATTCACCATTTGCCGGGTATAGGCGGCGGTCTTGAGCACTTGAACTCAACAACTTGCCAGACCTCTCCGCTAGCTTATACAACTGATGCAGGTTTTAAAGGTTTTATGGGTTTAATTGCCCATGAGTATTTTCATTTGTGGAACGTAAAACGTATCAGACCTTTTGCACTTGGGCCATTTGATTATGATAACGAGAATTATACACACATGCTATGGGTTGCCGAAGGTTTTACTTCATTTTATCAGGAAAATATTTTGTTGAGAGCAGGAATTCTCACTCCTGATGAATATCAGAAAAAAGTGGCTGCTTCAATAAGTGGCATTGAAAACCAACCAGGTCAAAAAGTCCAATCGGTAGCAGAAGCAAGCTGGGATGCCTGGATTAAATATTATCGTCCGAATGAAAACTCTACTAATAGTACAATTTCTTATTACAATAAAGGTGGTGTACTTGGTAGTTTATTAAACCTTTATATTATCGGAGAGACCAAAGGACAAAAGACTTTAGATGATGTGTTTAAGTTACTTTGGACTGAATACTACAAGAAACAAGGTCGTGGGTACAAAGACGAAGAGTTTCAGGCAGCATGTGAAAAAGTAGCAGGTAAAAGCATGGATAGTTTCTTTCAGAAATATGTTTGGAGTACTGATGCTATCGATTATGACGCTTTCTTTAATTACGTTGGCGTGAAGACTGTAAAAGAGTATGATACCAAAACACCATTCTTAGGTGCAACAGTAATTAACAATAAAATTACGACTGTACTCAAAGGTGCATCTGCTTATGCAAGCGGACTTAATGTAAATGATGAGATTCTGGAAATTGATGGAAATAAATATCCTATAGCCAGCAGCTATATTTCGGATAAACAAGTGGGCGATGTAATTAAAGTAAAAGTAAAAAGATCTGGTCGTGAATTTAGTTATGATGTAAAACTAATGGCTAATCCGTCAACAAGAATCAAGTTAGAGCGAGTTGAAAATCCAAGCCCTCAACAAGAAGCCTTATACAAAAAATGGCTTTTCATTAAATAAGTTAAATATTAAAAAAGTACAACACCAAAAAGGGTTTTGCCGCACAAACAAAACCCTTTTCTTTTTTTTATCTTATTTTACTTTAAAAAATATCGGCTAAAATTCTTAAGAAGTGCTCCTAAAGTTAAATCAAATTACTAAAAATTGGCGAATCGTAATTCTATCAAGAGAAGTAATGCCAAAACCCTTTTGATTTAATTATCTCTACAATGCAGAATATCAAAAAAGTACAATAACTTTAAATGTTTTAGCGCATTTATCTTATACTCCTCTTATTTTTGTCCTAATCTATTGAATCTAGTATTGACTCGAAATCCTCTGACATTTCCTTGAAGCGCTTTATCACTTTTTCCATAAAAGTGTCTCCAAGCATCTCTTCAATTTCATCTTCGCCCGAAACATCATACTCATTCACTTTATAAGTTTGCTCATACATACCTGCTTCAAACTTTATTATAAATTTATTATTCCAGCCATAAAGTGATGCCTTACAATAATTATTGGGAATTTCTTTTATAAATTTCATTGTTGCTATGAAGTTTGTTTTTTCTGATACAATTTTACGGAAGATTTGTGGATTCAGAAAATAAATATCAAAAAATCACACCAAACTAACTATACATTAATAATGATAAATACTTTTAATACTTTTAGAAATATTTTAACATTAAGTACTATTTATACTATCTTTTTGGCATCTTGCTCCCGCAGTGAAAAAGACGCTGAATTATTTTTTATCCAAGGCAATGTAGCTTATACCAAGGGCGATTACTCAAAAGCTATTGACTTTTTCACGGAAGCGATATACAAAACTCCTTCATTCGCTGATGCTTATAACAACCGAGGCTCAGCCAAATTAGCTCAAGACGATTTAGCCGGAGCAATAGCTGATTTTGAAAAAGCATCATCATTGGATAATGACTTCATCTTGGCAAAATACAATTTGGCCGATGCCCTAACTCATACAGATAGGCTTGATGAATCGCTTGCATTACTTAAGACAATTGAAAATAAATACAAAGATTCCTCTTTCTACTTTGTTACCCTGAGTAATATTTATATTCAAAAAAATAACTTTTCTGAAGGACAGCAAGTTTTGCAGAAAGCACTTAATCTAAATATCAAAAATGACAAGGCACTTACTAATCTAGGTTATATTCAGTACCAAGAAAAAAAATATAGTGAAGCAAAAACAAACTTTGAGAAGGCCATAAGTCTAAACCCTAACCAGGATTTTGCCCTGAATAACCTTAGCTTAGTCTACGCTCAAGAAGGTGATTATGGAAAAGCTATTGAATTAGTAAATAAAGCGTTAAGTAAAAACAAAAATATACTATACGAAAACAACAAAGGTTTCTATTTATTAAATACTGGCCAGTTGGCTGAAGGGAAAAAACTAATTGATAGAGCACTAGAACAAAACCCAAACAATGCTTGGGCAATCAGGAATTCGGGCGTATTTGAGCTTTTGAGTAAAAATTCGGCTAAGGCTTTAACTTACTTTGAGCAGGCGGACAAACTTGACCCTAATGTTGAGTTACTGAATTACTATCTTGGCGAAACTAACTTAGCCATTGGGAATAAAACAAAAGCTTGCCAATACTGGCATATCGGCAAGCAGCTGAATGAAGAAAAATCTATTAAAAGGTTAAACGAAATGTGCAAATAGCTTTTTATACTCTCTAAAAACCTCAGCACTGATTTCGCCATCTACTATTAGCTCCAAAAGTTTGGCTTGATTATCAGGTTTAAAAAATGATTCAAGAGATTTCTCTAATTCTTGCTCATTGCTAACTTGCATGTATTCTACTCCGGCTTCTTCGCAGGTAAGCTTAGCTGTATAATTTTGTTCGGTTACAAAATAATCTTTCAGCTCAGCTTGCCTGTTTGGGCCATCAATAATCCTGAAAATATTACCTCCTTGGTTATTAATCAATACTACTCTCAAATTACCGGGTAGGTAAGTATTCCAAAAGGCATTTCTATCATAAAAGAAAGAAACATCACCAATCAAACATATAACTAATCTATTAGTCGATAAGGCATTACCAACTGCTGAACTTAGCGTACCGTCAATCCCGCTTGTTCCCCTATTGGCAAAAATTTCAATATTTGTGCTGGCTGACAATCCGATGAGATTTGCATATCTGACACTCATACTGTTCCCTAGGTGAAATATTGAATTCTCAGGCGTTTTATCAAGTACATTTTTTACAGTTTTGAACTCAGAATATAACGAATTCAATAAAAAATTATCTAATTTCAATACGGATTTTTGATTTGCGGCCTTCCAAAGGGCAAAATACGCATCATTTTGGTCTTCGTCGTCACCTTCTTTAAACTTCATCAAGTCTAAATCGCCGAATACTGTCTCAAAGAAGTATTGTTCTGAAACTTCTACCTTATGCGTTAAGGTTTGAAAAGGATCTATCAGCTCAGGATTTTCTTGAATATGAAAATGATAGCGTGGTCGGTACTTTCTTATGAACTGTTTTAAGTTCTTAGAAATGACTGACTTGCCACAAGTAACAATTAAATCTGGCGCTAAGGACTCTAAGAAGTTTTCATTTTTAGATGATAGAAAAACATCATGCGCTGAAATCACATTTTCGAACGAGACATTAGAAATTATATCACTCAAGACCGGAATACTAAATTCATCTGAAATATTCTTCAGCACCTTCGATAATTGTGATTCTTGCTGCTGGCCAACAATAATTAACTTACGCTCACAGCTCTGCCATATTTCATAAAACTTCTCAAAAAATTCATTAGGCAGTTTTTTTACAGTAGATGCATTCTCTATAATCCTGACCTGCTTATCAAACCTTACTACCTCATGCTCCGTTGGATAAAATGGCTCACGAATTGGCACATTAATGTGCACTGGACCTTTCGGAAATGATTGGGAAAGATTAATGGCTTCGTTCACAACTCGCTCTACTTGCCATACAGCATCAGCATGGTTATAATCCGCCGGCAATGAAAAACTCTTCTTTACATGTTTTCCAAAAATATTCTCCTGATAAATAGTCTGCCCATCATATTGATGTATCCACTCTGGCGGGCGGTCGGCAGTTAAAACGAGTAAGGGAATTTCTTGAAAAAAAGCCTCGGCTACAGCAGGAGCAAAATTATAAGAGGCGGTACCAGAAGTACAAATAAGCGCAACGGTCTCTTTAGTTACCTGAGCAATTCCCAAACCTATAAATCCGGCAGAGCGCTCATCACTTATACTGTATGTTTTTATTTCTGGGTGCCGAGCCATCGAAATAGTAAGCGCAGCGCTTCTTGAACCCGGACAAAGAATAGCCGTCTTTACATTTTTTTGAGCGCAGATTTCGGCAATATTGTGTATAGCTTGTAAAATAGCCATAGGAGTCTACAAAAAAAGGCACGAGAATCGTACCTTTTTAAATTATTCTTTGAGTATATAATATATCTTATCCTAAATAAGCCTTCAAAGCTTTGCTTCTTGATGTTTGGCGTAAACGACGAATCGCTTTTTCTTTAATCTGGCGTACACGTTCACGAGTAAGATTAAATTTCTCACCAATTTCCTCAAGAGTCATTGCTTGCTCACCGTTCAAGCCAAAGTAGTAAGTAATTACTTCTGCTTCACGTTGGGTAAGTGTCGATAAAGCTCTCATTACTTCTCTACGAAGTGAGTCGTTAATTAAGCCTTGGTCTGGTTTTTCTTCACTATCATTCTCCAGTACATCCAACAAGCTATTTTCTTCACCTTGTACAAATGGCGCATCGACAGATACATGGCGTCCTGAAATTTTCAATGTATCAATCACCTCTGCAGCTGTAATCTCAAGAACTTCAGCTAGCTCTTCAGGTGATGGTTCTCTCTCAAATTTTTGCTCCAGGTCTGAAAAAGTCTTAGAAATTTTATTAAGCGAGCCTACACGGTTTAATGGTAAACGAACAATACGTGACTGTTCGGCTAACGCCTGAAGTATCGATTGTCGAATCCACCAAACTGCATAAGATATAAATTTGAATCCACGTGTTTCATCAAATCTCTGAGCGGCTTTAATCAAACCCAAGTTTCCTTCATTAATTAAATCACCTAACGAAAGTCCTTGGTTCTGGTATTGTTTTGCAACAGACACCACAAAACGTAAGTTTGCTTTTGTTAAACGTTCCAAAGAAAGCTGGTCTCCATCACGGATTTTTTGAGCAAGTATTACTTCCTCATCAGGAGTTAGCAAATCAACCTTTCCAATTTCTTGTAAATATTTATCAAGAGACTGACTCTCCCGATTGGTAATTTGCTTACTAATTTTTAGCTGGCGCATATTAAGTTAGTGAACAGTTTTGTTAAAAAGTCTTATAAAACTTTAATCTTAAGGGTACTTATCAAAACAAGAAACGATTTCTTTAATAACGCTTAAAATCTATTGTTTTCTTATTATATGAACAATTAATTTTTGTTAACGGTTCTACTACGTTAATAACTGTTTCACGCAATTAATTGTTCATATTTCGTCCTATACTTAGAGGTTAATTACTTTTAGGCGGTCTTGGTAAAAGTACTTTTCTTGAGAGTCTGAACTTACCTGTTTTAGGGTCTACTTCAAGAAGTTTTACTTGTAGTTCTTCTCCAATTTCAAGAACACCATCCATACTCGGAAGACGATCCCACGAAATTTCAGAAATGTGCAATAAACCTTCTTTACCAGGCAAGAATTCAACAAAGGCACCAAAAGGTTGAATTGATTTTACTTTTGCATCATACACTGAACCAACCTCTGGCTGTGCTACAATACCGTAAACTCGTTTCTTTGCTTTCTCCATGCTTTCGCCATTAGATGAGAAGATCGAAACGTAACCTTTACCGTCTTTTTCTTCAATGGTAATTGTTGCACCTGACTCTCTTTGAATCTCTTGAACAATTTTACCGCCAGGTCCAATTACCGCACCAATAAATTCTTTCTCGATTACGATAGTAAATGCTCTCGGTGTATGAGGTTTTAAATCTGGTCTTGGTGCTTCAAGGGCTTCTTTCATTTTACCCAAAATATGGATACGGCCTTGTTTTGCTTGCATAAGTGCTTGCTCAAGAACCTCGAAAGACAAACCACCAATTTTTATATCCATCTGGCAAGCAGTAATACCATCTTCTGTTCCGGTTACTTTAAAGTCCATATCTCCAAGATGGTCTTCATCACCTAGAATGTCAGACAATACTGCCCATTTACCAGTCTCATTATTTGTGATTAAGCCCATAGCAATTCCTGAAATCGGAGCTTTAATTGGTACTCCGGCATCCATTAAGGCTAAACATCCGGCGCAAACTGTTGCCATTGATGATGAACCATTTGATTCAAGGATGTCAGAAACTACACGAATTGTATATGGGTTTTCAGTATCTGGCGGAAGGATTTTTTTCAGTGAGCGCATGGCTAAGTTACCATGTCCAATCTCGCGTCGTCCCGGACCTCTGTTTGGTTTTACTTCTCCTGTAGAGAATCCCGGAAAATTATAATGCAAGAAGAATTTGCTATAACCAGATGTCATAACCTGGTCTACTATCATTTCATCGAGCTTGGTTCCTAGGGTTGCAGTTGTCAAAGATTGCGTTTCACCACGTGTAAACAAAGCTGCACCATGCGCAGATGGCAAGTAGTCAACCTCACAAACAATTGGACGAATCTCATCTAACTGGCGTCCATCAAGTCTTTTACGCTCATCTAAAACCAGATTTCTTGAAGCATAATATTGAATATCGCCATAGTAAGTTTTAGCAAAGCCCTTTTTCGCTGCTAATTCTTCTTCTGTAAAAGTAGCCAAGAACTCATCTAAAATTGCTCCGAACTTCTCTTTTCGTACATCTTTTTGGTTACTACCTAGCTGGCAAACAGCATATACTTTGTCATACAATTCTTTATACATGCGTTCTTTTAACTCTTCGTCATGTACTTCATGATTGTACTCTCTTTTTTCAGTTTTACCTACTTCTGTTTCAAACTCTTTCAATGCAGTTACCTGAATCTTGATAGCATCATGCGCTATACGCAATGCTTCAATCATTTCTTCTTCTGAACACTGATCGGCTTCACCTTCAACCATAATAATGTTATCAAGCGTACCTGCAACAATAAGATCAAGGCTTGCTTTTGCAATTTCAGTAGTTGTTGGATTAACTACATAATTTCCGTCAACTTTAGATACTCTTACTTCTGAGATAGGCCCGTTAAAAGGAATATCTGAAACAGCTAAAGCTGCAGACGCCGCCAATGCTGCTAGTGCATCAGGTTGAATCTGAGAATCGGCAGAGATTAAAATTACGTTTACTTGTACTTCGGCATGATAGTTTTCTGGGAAGATAGGTCTTAGTGCGCGGTCTATTAAACGGCTTATAAGTATTTCGTTGTCAGATAAACGGCCTTCACGGCGTTGGAAACTTCCTGGAATTTTACCTGCAGAACCAAATTTTTCTTGGTAGTCAACAGAAAGTGGTAAGAAATCAGTACCTTCTTTGTGCTCTTTAGCAGCAACAACGGTAGCTAATAGCATAGCATTTCCTGATCTTACTACTACCGAACCGTCGGCTTGTCTTGCTAGTTTTCCTGTTTCAAGGCTAATCACTTTGCCATCAGGCATTTCGATGGTCTTCGAGTGAATGTTAAACATTTTTAGTTTAAGTATTAGACCACGTTTCCGCTTTCGACGTGGTAATTTTATATCCGATATTCCGCGGGGATATTCCAAGAATCTTTAAAATTCACTTTCAAAGCCTTGAAACTATATAAGTTTTTTAGTTTTGCTTATAAAAGACAATCAGAGAATGATGTCTCATTCTCTGATTGTCTAGTAAAATTACTTACGAATGCCTAATTCAGCAATAATTGCTCTATAGCGCGCAATGTCATTCTTATACAAATAGTCTAGCAAACGACGACGTTTACCTACCAATTTCAACAAACCAGCTCTTGTAGAGTAATCGTGTTTGTGACTTTTAAGGTGCTCTGTAAGATGAGAGATACGATAAGTAAATAATGCAATCTGAGATTCCGCAGAACCAGTGTCAGTTGCTTTTTTTTGGAAGCCTTTGCCTGCAAAGATTTCTTCCTTTTTCTCCGTAGTTAAATACATTTGATGTTAACTTAGATTTTAATGAATATTAAACCAATTGCAAAGATAATACTTTATTTTCAACTATAATTGAAAACCTCAAAAAATAAGCGTAAATGCATAAAAAAAAGCCTCTCTCAAAACGGAAAGGCTTTTCAAATAACAAATGTTCAACTTAAACTTAATTCTTAAGTGTGACGATGGCGAGATTCGAACTCGCACAGGCTAACGCCCACTACCCCCTCAAAGTAGCGTGTCTACCAATTCCACCACATCGCCTTTTGGAAATGCAAAGCTAAACAAGGAGGCAGATTATTCCAAATAATACGCTTTTTTAATTATGTGTTAAATTATTTTCTTTAGTAACTTCACTTTTGCTATTATGGCCCATATGTATACAATTCCGTTTATCAATCATGAATCTTACATAGTCAACCCTTATTATTGAAAGGAATGTTCATTGAAATTGATTTTTTGATTAATTATATATTTAAAGCTTATATACTCTACTCTGGCTCAAGGTTAATAATTGAATAACAGTTCAAGTTATCAACCGTTTTATTTTCAGAGAAGAAAATATTATTAAAAAACACAAAACTATTGTATATTTTCATTGAATAGTTGAACAAAACTTTTTTCTTTCAAAACCCTTAACCAAGCCCCTACTCTACGAGTAAGCTTGATTAGCTTAGCGCTTAACCAATACATAATAGATTTTATCTATACAAATATAGAATTATTCGATTTTGATTATTTGGCACAAGCTCATACCTTTACAACATCAGATTTGAATTACAACTTAAATATTTAATAAATCTATAAACTTTCACAAAATGGAAAACGGATCAAACGATATTAGTAAATGCCCGTTTCATAATGGCACTATGAAACAAAATGTTGGTGGTGGCGGTACCAGAAATGGCGATTGGTGGCCAAATCATTTAAAACTAAATATACTTCGTCAACACTCTTCTTTGTCGAACCCGATGGAGGAGGATTTTGACTATGCAGAAGCCTTCAAAAGCCTTGACCTAGAAGCAGTAAAAAAAGACCTTCATGCACTTATGACTGATTCGCAAGACTGGTGGCCAGCAGATTTTGGTCATTATGGCCCGCTATTTATTCGTATGGCATGGCACAGTGCAGGTACTTATCGTGTAGGAGATGGCCGTGGCGGTGCAGGCTCAGGCCAACAACGTTTTGCACCATTAAATAGCTGGCCTGATAACGTGAGCTTAGATAAAGCACGCAGGTTGCTTTGGCCTATTAAGCAAAAATATGGTCGTAAAATTTCTTGGGCCGATTTAATGATTCTTACTGGTAATGTAGCTCTAGAATCAATGGGCTTCAAAACATTTGGTTTCGCAGGTGGCCGTGCCGATGTTTGGGAACCAGATGAAGATGTTTACTGGGGTTCGGAAACGACATGGCTAGGCGGAGATTTACGTTATGCACATGGGTCGGAAGGTGTAGCAAAAACTCATGGCGTTGTATCGTCAGATGATAATGCAGATGGACAAATCCACTCTCGTAATTTGGAGAAACCACTTGCCGCTGTTCAGATGGGCTTAATATATGTAAACCCTGAAGGACCAGATGGAAATCCAGACCCAATCGCTGCCGCAAGAGACATTCGTGATACTTTTGGCAGAATGGCCATGAACGACGAAGAAACAGTAGCCTTGATAGCAGGTGGACATACTTTTGGAAAAACGCATGGTGCTGCTCCTGCTACAAATGTGGGTAAAGAACCAGAAGCTGCCGACCTTGAAATGCAAGGATTAGGCTGGAAAAACAGTTATGGCTCAGGTAAAGGAGCTGATACTATCACGAGTGGTCTTGAGGTAATCTGGACAACGACGCCTACTAAATGGAGCAATAATTTCTTCGAAAATCTTTTTGCCTTTGAGTGGGAACTTACTAAGAGCCCGGCAGGAGCACATCAGTGGGTTGCAAAAAATGCGGACAGTATTATTCCTGATGCTTATGATTCTAACAAAAAGCATTTGCCGACTATGCTTACTACAGACCTTTCATTAAGGTTTGATCCGGCTTATGAAAAAATATCAAGAAACTTCCTTGAAAACCCGGATGCTTTTGCTGATGCATTTGCTCGTGCTTGGTTTAAACTGACTCACCGTGATATGGGTCCGCGTGCACGTTACCTAGGCCCAGATGTTCCTCAGGAGGAATTGCTTTGGCAAGACCCAATTCCGGCAGTTGACCATGTATTGGTTGATGATAACGATATTGCAAGCCTGAAAGCAAAAATACTAGAGTCGGGCTTGAGTGTTTCTGAGCTGGTTTCAACAGCATGGGCATCGGCTTCAACTTTCCGTGGTTCTGATAAACGTGGTGGAGCTAATGGGGCTCGTATCCGCCTTGCTCCTCAAAGATACTGGCAAGTAAATAATCCGGCTCAATTACAAAAAGTATTGGCTGTATTAGAAAGTATTCAGAAAGATTTCAATGCCGCACAACAAGGTGGCAAAAAAGTTTCAATTGCTGACTTAATTGTTTTAGCCGGTGGCGTAGGTGTTGAAAAAGCAGCTAAAGATGCAGGACATGAAATTACTGTTCCTTTCACAGCCGGACGTATGGATGCTTCGCAAGAACAAACAGATGTTGAGTCGGTTGGTTTCCTTGAGCCACTTGCAGATGGTTTCCGCAATTTCCGCAAATTCAAATCAAGTGTTTCTACAGAAGCATTGCTAATAGACAAGGCTCAATTATTAACACTTACTGCACCAGAATTAACTGTATTACTAGGCGGATTACGTGTTTTAGGAGCAAATTTTGATGGCTCTAAACATGGTGTGTTTACCTCAACTCCGGGTTCATTGACAAATGATTTCTTTGTAAATATTCTTGACATGAGTACTTCTTGGAAAGCTACATCTCAAGAAAGAGAAATATATGAAGGAAGTGACCGTGCAACAGGTGAAGTTAAATGGACTGGGACGCGCGCAGACCTTGTATTTGGTTCGAACTCAGAATTAAGATCTATTGCAGAAGTATATGGTAGCTCAGATGCACAAGAGAAATTTGTAAAAGATTTCGTTGCAGCCTGGACCAAAGTTATGAATCTTGATAGATTTGATTTAGCTTGATTGTAAAGCAATAAACTTTATTAACATGAGTCATCCCGAATTTTAGGATGCTATGAAAAAAAAGAACCTTCTGGTTAAATTTGTGAATCACTACAAACGCAAATTTTTACCAGAAGGTC